>CAZJEN010000010.1:0-91297 GCA_964545045.1 uncultured Lachnospiraceae bacterium
AGTTACCGCCTACCTTGATATTGCCGAGGTACACGCTCTTAATCAAGAGCCTATGTATATGAAAGACTGGTTGGAAACCATTGACGATTACCTAAAAATGACCCGCCGTGATATTCTTACCAGTAGCGGTCACATCAGCCATAAGCAGGCACTTGATAAAGCTCATGCCGAATACACCAAATATAAGAACCGCTTAGAAAACACCATTTCCCCGGTTGAAGAAGACTTTATCAAGAGCATTGGCACATTAGAAGGGATTGCGGATTCAAACAAAAACAAATAGCTTACTATTGACTATAATCAACATATTCTTTATACTGACAGTTAATAAAGAGCTTATTCAATTACTTGGGTTGGTCAAAAGACCCTGATCCAGCTTCCAATAGGGAAGTTCCCTATCACAACTGTAAAACTAGAGCGGTGGTTCGCCCCACAATTTGGGGCAAACCACCGCTTCTTATACAAAAATCCACTCAAAAACATCTGTTTTCTTATAATCCCTCTAATTCTCCTCATCGTACGGAAGTATCAGCCAATTTCCAGCTTCTGTTACCCTATAGTATTCATCCGTTTTAGTATCAACCATAAGTACTGGAATCACACCACTATCAAGCACTGTTCCATCTATGTAATAATGACTTTCTCCATCATAATAAATATCATGAAATCTTGGATTTCCTGCAATTTCTGCCGTTCCAACATGACCTGCAACAACCTTCATATTCAGTCCTTCAATTCTACCGATTTCTGCAGGATATTTTCCCACAAATACATCTTCTCCTGTTCCCCATTCCCACAAATCACCTGCTTCCTCATCAATACCAGCATGTACAAATATTGTATTTCCATCCGTATAATATCTTGGCAAATTTTCCATCCACTGAATATATTTATCTTCCTCCCCATCATCGACAAAATGCTCCTCATTAAATGACTTAATCATATGATTGATTGATGAATCTCCTAATAAGACAAATTCTTCATGATTTCCCATTAGGGCAACCACCTTATCCGAACCATAACTCTGCTGAAGATTTATTATTTTGTCCAAAACTCCTTTGTTATCCGAGCCTCCATGAATATAATCTCCAAGCAACAAAAGCATAGCACTATCATTTTCAAGCGATTCCAACACTAACGACAGAGCCTGCTCAAATTCCGCCAAACATCCATGAATATCACTCATGCAATATATTTTCATATGGCACAATCCTCCTTTAAACAAATCAAATTTCCTTTGTTTTTCAATTTTCAATATCTATCTTATAAATTTCAACAGAAGAATCATGTTCACATATTCGATAAAGAATTCTGACATTATCGAACAATTCAACATAATGATACTGGTTTCTAATAGAATTCATAATATGTATATCTTTAGGAACATTTGCTTCTGGTAAAACGACCTGATATGGATCATCCTCCAATTGGTCCTCTAGTGCCTCATATTTTTTTAATAACACATTATCACTTCTTATTAGTTCCAGTACATCAACTACTCTTTTATTATAAAATATTTCAAACATCTTCGTCTCTCTCTGAAGTTAACAAGGACCATGGCTCATTCATCACTCGCTCGAACATTTCTACAATTGATTGCTCATTTATATCAATCTGTTCTTTGCCATTTAACGATTTCCAATAAAATGAATCTATAATAGAACAATCTCCGCATTTACGGGGGCAAACATTCTAAATCCATGATTAGGTGCATCTTTATAAATACCATCTGGTCCGGGATAATCCCATCCTTGTTCAAAGGCTTCTTTGCTAGACAAGATTTCCCTTTTCCCACAAGAATTACATATATGCCAAAATCTTTCCGGTAATCTCAACCTAAAATCAATAGTCTGAATATGCTCTATCAATTTAAACGTATATGTATTGGCTCCCCCTTGCGTACAAATAGTAAATCTGTCCTTTGAAATGCTTATTTCGCCACAAGAAGTCTGCATTTCCGATCTGTTATCGTCTGGTCTGAATCTTATGTATTTCTGACCTGGATGTAGATTCTCGGATTCCCATACTGTCAATTGCCCTCTTTTACCCAAATCCTCACTATAATCAATTATGTCTTTTCCTACACTAACATCTGCCGTAAGAAACTCTGCTATATATCCATTCACTAGTTTCGACATTTAATCATCCCCTTTCTTACAAAAGCAGATTTAAAATTAAATTATCGGATTCAACAAGAAAATAATGTAGCACTAATGAACCGCCTTCCAGCAACACCGTACCTATATGCATATCACTCGTCAATGTATCTTCATCACGATATTTCCCCCAATAGTGACCTGTTCCGACTGCCAATATTAAATATTTGTTTGTTGGCAAATCATGTTCTATGGCATCATACCACATACAAGGCTCACCATACTGTAAACCAACGTACAATACAGCCTGTCTTGCTGCATCTGCACTGTCATAAGGCAATTCGACATACCTTACATCTATAGTGTCCGTCGGCAATTTTTCTTTATAAATCAGCATACATTCCAACCTCCTAATTTTTTTGTTTTCTACATTTTTTATTTAATCCCACCATAAAGTAAATGTTTCTTTGTTCATTAGGTGCCCCAACATCTCTTCCGGCTCACAATCAATAATTAATGCATATAATTCTATAGCTTCATTCATAAGTTCCTTGGCTTCTAGCTCGGATAATTTTCTGCAATTAAATGTCAACGTATCGTGGGATATTCTCATCAATTCTGCTTCATACTTCTCATACCACTTCTTTGCTATTTCTGCCATTGCCAAGGATGTCGGGGTACTATTCCATCCTCCCCAATAGAAGTCAAACAACTCTAGTATTTGATAAGAATAGTCTACATTAAATCGCACATTTATTGTTTCTTCGTTTTTTCTTCCGTATCTTGGTAATGCATCATCATAAACATATCCTGATAAAGACCTTTTTATCTTATCAAGTTTAACCATGTACATATATGGATTATCGAACACACACTCTATCATCTTAAAATTTTCTGTATCAACATTTTCTCGCCAAAACAACTGCTCCGGTTTCACATTATAATGCCACCGCCCCGTAAACTCGTCAAAAGCATTTATCATTACCTTTTCATGCTTTACAATATAGTCAACCTTATCGCCCAGCAAACCAGTCATATTCTTATGTTGTTCCTCTAATTTTTGTACTGCAATCACATAAGCATCCTCTAGTCTTGCCAGACTATCATAAATTCCAAGAAATTCATCACTTCTCTCTTCTTCATCTTGTCTCACATCAAGTTCCTTTATCAAAACATAATGCATCGGATGTGTTTCCAATTCCGCAATATATGATTGTAAATAGGCATTCCAATATTCATATATCTGCTTTTCAGACAGTGCCCCCGGTTCATCATAAAGAAAAGCTATAAGTTCCTTTTCTGCTTTACATACTTCTTGCAAAAGAGCCTTGTTTTTAGGATCAGTTTTTATAATTTCAAATAGACGATTAATTGCATGCGTATAACCTCTCTGACCGTATGCATCTATACCTTTTTCTTGTATATCCTTTTTAATATTGTATTTATCATCATATTTGATAATATGCTCAACTTCTTCATCAATCCAAGCCATCTGCTCGTTGAAAGATCTCGGAAAATATATTTTTTTATCCAATGTGTCTATCATAAAATTTTTCCTCCAACTTAACCTTCTAATATAGTAATTAATTAGCTTTGCTTCGCTTTTCAATTGCATCCCACACTTTTTCATTCCCCTTCTCCATTACAAATTTTGACACACAGTATCCGAAAAACTCGTCATTTTCCTCATCTACAAATCCTTCCATAACAAGAACAGGGCCATCCTTAGGTATATCTCTCTTAAATCCCAACTTCGAAAGAAGATTTATAACGGCTATATTTTCAGCAAGCGTTGTTGCATAAAGTTTTTGTACACTAAGCACATTATCATCAACCAATAATCCTTCTGAAAAAATCAACTCTATTACCGCTTTGCAAGCCTCCTCACAATATCCCCTTCTCCTCTGCGACTTCGAGATGTAAAATTCAATTTCATAGTCAGAATTATGTTCACGGTGAAATCCAACATAACCAATAAACTCATTAGTTCCCTTAGGAAATATTGAATAAATACACTCTTCATGTCCTGTGCGTTCAAAATAGTTATTAAATTCTGCCAAGTACTTTTCGCTAAACTCAACACCACAAAAGTCACAAAAATCCCCCTCATTGCGAAGCATATGTATAAAGGGTGCATCATCCCTGGCATTACTACCAGGAGCGAGCAGTAAACGTTCTGTTTCTATCTTTATGCCAGTATTCATTTTTTTCCTCCTTTGTAAGCTACCAAAGATTATATTCTTGATTGTCAACATACCCCTTTTCCCTTAACTCATTAAGGTATTTTATTGCCTTTTCCGAGTCCCATTCCTCATCTTTCATTTTCATAAGCGGTGATAAACAATCTCTAAAATGAGCAAAAGGCTTATCAAATAACTGGTTCTCCAACTCCTTCTCATATTCCAGCAGAAATTCCGGGAGGTAACATTCATAGCAATAATCATTATCATCATTTACCCAGAACCTTCCCATCGCAGATGCCAAATATAGATTTGCTGCATTCGCAAACTCAATATATGCTGGCTTTGTTGCCGTTGTAATTACAACTGGGTGCAGGAACATCATTGAATGAATTCGCCCATCTATCGCAGTGTCAATTGCGATTTGTAACTCCCAACTAAATATTTCATTTTCTATTAATGTAAATAGATGAAAATTCTCCTTCATAAGATATCCTTCTTTTTTATCCTTTACTGTCATTTGAAATAATCTGGCATTTTTCATAATGATCTTTCTTAATTTTTCTTTTTGTAAGCTCTTCATTCCCTAATCTGCCTCCTTGTTTTACGCAATATCATTTATCAACTTCTGATACCTTATAGGTAATTTCATTCTGTCTTTCTTCAAAGAAATATTTTTTATTGTCTATTTCATATAAACCTTTTTGGGACTTACCTGATTTTAAAAACATTTCCGTGGTAAGCAACTTTGATTTAAGGTGAAGATCTTCTAATTGTTTGACATCTGTATCTGTTACCAACCAATCCATTGTTACCGAAAAGTAACTGGCGAATCTTATTAATGTATCAACAGAAGGATAACTTATAGCATTTTCAATATTTGATATTGCGCTAGCGGTTAAGCCAATTTCCCTTCCCAGGTCCCCTTGGGATAATCCTCGAGAAACTCTTAATTTTGCTATATTTCTTCCTATGTGCTTTACATCCATCTATGGCTCCTCCTTCTATTATACTCGATGTATCCTTGAGTCGTTGTATGCAAATAGTGAAATACTAACACTGACAGTGTAGTTCTTTCTTCTCACCTATAACCTTTTATATACAAAGCTTCTTTACAACTTTTCCTTTAAAACCTCAATAATTTTATTAGTTCTATATTCTATAACCTCTTCTGATTTATCCAGAAAGTCTTCTAAAAGTTCAAGGTACTCATCTGCTTCATAATAGGCAATCTCTGGATCCGTACCATTAGGGTCTGTCACCTTTAATCTCTCTTCTAATGGTTTTTTAAACAGTACGATTGGTTCACCATCTTTAAAATATGGTTTTAAGAAAAAACGTTCTTCCCATTCTTTGATAGATAAAAATGCCGGATTATATTCCGGATTCATTTGAAGCTGCATCTCAAATCTACTTAAATGAATATCTCCTCTCTTTACTTTGTTTTGGTAATTTGCAATCGCTATCAAGAACCAATCAAAATAATCCCTCATTCCTTCGCACTCTTCTCTATTGTAATATCCGGCTCTTGCTCCATTAATACCGTTTCTCAGAGTTCCCCTATTAGGAATAACAATGAAATTTCCTATACAATGATAAGATTTAGAAAATTTCTTTATCTTTGCCCATAAACGTGGATCTTGATCTGCATTGTAAAACTTGGCTCGAAAAGCAAAACTTCTATCCTTTTTCTTATCTTCCTTACCAAATAGAGAGCCGAAGGAATTCATGGTGTCACCTCTAAAAGCATATTCGTTATTCCAATTCCACGAACCCATTTTTTTAAAAGTCAAATCATATAAATCGCCCCAAAGAATAATATATATAGCTTGTGTGATAAGGTACATATCTGGATCGATAATATCTCCAACATATGTTGTTGAATCAGTAAAATCAAAATCTTTTAATTTATTTATATTCCCATCTAAGACATCTCTCACAAAACCTCTTGAAATCTCTATACTTTTCTTATAATCACTAGTTTTTTCGTAATCTTTTTTATTCATTTTTTTCCTTTCTTAATCGTTATTCATTTTGCGCTACCAGTCAGACTTTCAGTGCCATATAGCTCTATTTTATTTAAATCCTTCGATAACTTTTTTAAATCTTTTAATATGCTTAATCTTAACCGGTGAGCGAGAACTTTTCTCTCGCTCACCGTCTTGTTCTATTCAGGGTCATATGAATCAAAAAAGTCATCTAATGTGTAGTTTTCGTCACACCCTACAATGTCTTCGAGAAATTCTTCTTCAGTTCTATAACCAAGAAACTCAAAGTCTTGCATATCTTCACCTCCTTTTAATCTGGGTTTTATCAAATATTAACACAGTTTATTTTGTTTTGCAACAGTTTTTTCTACTAAGTTTAATATAGCTTGCTTTTTTTTAAACCATATAGTACAATTTCATTGGAGGTGATAATAATGGATAATATTTTAAGCAGGATACGAGTAGTATTTGAGGACAGCGGTTTGACACAAACAGAGATAGGGAAAAAATTAGATGTAACGCCACAATATATTTGGAAATTATTAAATAATGATAATTCAAGACCTCGTGAAAATATAATAAAGGGAATTTGTCGAGAATTTATGATTAATGAAGATTGGTTACGTACTGGAGAAGGCAATCCCCATGTAGCTAAAAATGATAAACTTACATCTTATCTTTCAGCCATCTCTAGTGGAAATGATAAATTCATAAAAAGCTTAATAGAAACTTATATGGAATTAGACCAACCTTCTAAAGACTTAATAAAAAAAATTGTTGACACTATTTCTGAAAAGATTCAAAAATAGGAATCTACCAACAGCCTTATTTTCCAAATTATAACTCGAGAGGCAACGGTGGAAACATTTTCAACATATACCTTTCATGGTCATGTAGCTGTTAACGGTCATATACGTTAACAGCTACATTATATTTTAGATTCATAATTACTTATAGGCAAAAGAGTATTTATCTCGCCCCTTTGCCTCTCTCTGCAACGCTGACCTCCTCAACACCGTAAAGTTGTTTACGACAATCATACTCTTCTCTAAATTCATCATAAACAACCATTTTATAGTGGATACTCTTCATCTTTTCTGCTGTATATCCCATACGTTGACAGTACGCATCATACTCTGCCTCATAGTCATCCGTAGGAACCGGAAGAAGTGCTGCACGTTCTTCTATTGACAGCTTGGTATAATCAATTTTTTCCGGAATATCCACCACTTTTTCCGATACAGCTTCTTCCATTTCAATAATCTCAGAATCCACTTTCTCTGATATTACAACATCCTGTACCTCATCCATTACATCCCCTGAAACGCCAATCATTTCAATAGCTTGTACTCGCTGCTCTCCTTCTGTATCCTTTAATTCAGCAAATTCCTCATAAGACAGAATCTCTTCCTTTGCATCACCTAAAGTTACATCTGAAATATTCTTGTACTTAATGTCTTCTAGATAATCCATATATTCCCATTTCCACTTATGGTTCACACTGGAAATTTCACTTAAAGCCTTATCCCAAAGTACTCCCGCTTTGTGAGCCTTTTCCCGATAAAGTTCTACTGCCTGCTGTCGTTCAAATTCATCTCTGGTCAAAATTGGTGCGGTAAGTTCTTCTTCCGTAAATTTGGCTACATCATTTACATTTATAAACTGTGATTGCAGATAATCCACATAATCTTTATTCCAGTCCTCCCGTGCAAGCTCTTTATTACAGTAATCCTGCTGAATACTATTTCTGCTAAATCCCAACATTCTTTTTCGTAAAAGAAGTTCTCTCTGCTTCCGTTCCTCCTGCAACTGCTGTTCCTTTCGGGCAGCTTCTTCTCTGGCAAGTGCTTCTGCTTTTGCTTTAGCTTTCTCCTCTGCAATCCGGCGGGCTTCTTTTTCTGCATTACGCTCTGCCACAACCTTTGCAATTCTCTCCACAAGCTCTGCTTTGCCATAACCTTCTCCCAACTTATTCCCTCGAATACCCTTCTTCATATCCGGCGTGGAAAATGTCACTGTTTTATCCGTAACACGAATCTTCCAGTTATACATAAATTGCAGACATTCTACCAACTGTTCAAAGCTATCCATAAAAGGCAACAGCTTATCAATGGTATCCCGAATCAGCTCTCTGTTGGAAGTAACACCCACACCATCCTTGGCATTCTGATTCATCAGACGCTTTTCCACCCAGTAGTTGTCCGTATGCTTCTTGGCGAGCAAATCCACCTGCCCCAATCCCAGACGGATGCACTTCTCCATTACCCACTTTTTTGCGTGGAACATCATCTTCCCAGTGCTTTTATGCTTACAGCCCTGCTTCCACTCACAAGGCTTGTCATGCCACCTGCTTTGCTTTCCTGCATATTTTCTGACGGAATTGATTACCATATGAACGTGCATATTCTGACTGCCATTGTGACCATCGGGATGAACCGCTACCACCGCCTGATGCCCCGGTGCAAATACATCCAGCCACTGCTTGCCAAATTCCAATGCCTGCTCCATGGTAATCGGATCATTTGGTTCAAAACTGATGATATAATGGTGAGCCTTCACATCCTTTACGGAATTATTCTTACCATACAGACGATTTACCTCTATACATTCTGCTCCAAAACTATCCACATCACAGTTTACTCCTGCAATCAGATAATTCTCACGCTCCTGTATTCTGCCCTTTTCATCCAGAACAAGCTTGTTGGTATATTCATCAAACTGGCAGGTGAGATACTCCACCGCCGATGAATAAAATCTGTTTTTTACCGAAATATGCTTCAAAATCGCCATTAACCTTCACCATCCTCTCTACTTTTACGTCTGCGTTTCTTTCCACAGGCAACATCTTCCAACGCCGGAAGAATCTTAAATTTCAAATCCAACAACTCCCTTATGGTTTCCTTTACCTCATAATAAATGCTGTAAAAATCTCCACCGCCATTCAAGTGCTTTGCTATCTGATTGAGATTGGAACCAATCTTGCCAAGTTGCATAGAATACTCCTTCAACAGACTGGTATCTCCATAACAGGGAAGTTTTCTCCCCAATGCACATCGTCTGATATATTCCGAGGTGCTAAGCCCGGTCTTTCTTGCCTTTTCCTCAATCAGCTCCTTATCTTCTGCTGATATACGCATGGACATCAGAACCATATTCTCTTTCTTTTTATCTGTATTTCTCATAAAATCCTCCATTCCGGCCCATCTCGCCTGTCGGCTCGATGATGCACATTCGTCAAATGCAGATTCTTGTGCAAGCGCAAATCTGCACTTGGCTCATTGTGTACACAAAAAAAGAAGCAGTACACCACTACTCCCTCACGCCTACAAAACATAAAATTGTAATTGTTACTTCTAGCGAAATATTAAACTGCCGGATACGGCAGAGGCTTTTCGCCGTCGCTTTCGCTCCTCCCTCCGGTCTACGCTCACTCCCCTATGGTCGTTCACGGATACACTCGCATAGCTCGTGGATATATCTTTCAGAAGTCGGTTGCGGCTCGTTATAATTCGCTCGCCGATTATATAGAAATGTGTCATACACCTGTCTTACAGAAAATCTGCTAATTACATTTCCCATCAGAAATCTCACCCAAGCATGCGCATCACTATCCCCAAGAAATTCTTTCTCCGCTGATGCGTGCCGACCGAAGTCGGCATGAGCTCCGGATACGTCGCATAAGGTAGAGCAAGTTCCGCCCTGTATATACACGGGCAGGAACTTGTTGGGGATTTGACATCCCCAAGCCCCAGCTTCTTCCGCCTTATGGACGACAAAAAGCAGTCCTCAATCGAACTGCTTTTTGCTCCAAAAGCTTGGCTGGCTTCGTAAGAATTTCGTCTGACGGTTTTCCCCAAGAAAAAAGACAGTCTTACAAATTCAGTGTTTGTGTATTACATCACACCTTTTTGTAAGACAGTCCGCCATACTGTGATATTCTTTTTTCTTACTCATCATCCATATCGAACAGACTTCCCAGCATACTTTTTGTGGCATTATCCATCCCATTGGAATCATCTGTTGCCAGCTCATTGTCAAGAATTGTTGTCTCCGGCTCATTAGCTGCTACAACAGTTGGCATCGCATTCTGCTTTACCTTCGGCACGGTAATTGCCATACCATTTGATACTGCTCCCGGCATTTGTATCTGAGACACAGGGACAGCACCCATATTCATCTGCTGTGCCATTGCACCAAGGACTCCGGCAAACATATTGTTCGCCACATTCTGTGAAGATTCCTGCACCACCTTTGTAAATTCCTCTGCCACACTATGAATCGCTTTGTTCATCCATTCCGTAGTTTCCTTTTCCCGAATTCCCCTTTGCTCGTTCTCCATAGCAGAAAGCAATGCCTGTTTGATAAGCTCTGTCTGATTCAGATATCCCGGCTGGCTGGATTTTTCCTCCAGCCAAGCAAGGATTTTTCTGTCACTTTCACATTTCGGATTCAACCGAAAGGATATTGCATTTCCCATAAGAGCCTCCTATCCCAGATTTTCTGCAAGATAACGGTAGCCGATGGCATTGGCTTTCACATCCGTAACATACTGGATGTTTCTGCCCTGCGTTCTGCCAAAACGCTTCATCACACAGGCACCACCGCCCACATACACGATATTCTCATGCAGTAAATCCACCTTAATCTCCCGAAGCTTCGCTTCCACCTCGTCCGCATACTGCTGTAACCCTTTCTCGATAAAAGGAACAAAATCAGCATTTACATTGGGCTGCTTTCCACGGATAACATCAATAATGTCATCCTCAGGAATTTCACACTTTAACTTCGGAAGGGCATCCTTTTTGATACGCTCAATGGTGGTAATCAACCCAAGTTCATAGGTGTAAGCATCCTTATCCATAGGAATTCTGTCACGGACACTTAATACATCCAAGGTCCAGGAACCCAAATCCACACAACGAAGTCTGTCCATATCTCCCATACGGTTAGCAATGGCAGCATAGCACTGGGCATAAATCTTTACCTTATCCATAAAGAAGGAGTAGTGTACTCCCTCAAAGGTAAAGGAAACTCGCTCCTTGTGCCACAGATAATCACGGAACTCCTTACGCTCCGCACCAAACAAAGTAAGAGGCACGCCTGCATATAATTCCACATGCTCTGCTCCTGCCTTTCCCTGATACTGCAATTCCTTGGCAATACCTGCAAGGGTCAGCAGAAAATAGTTCTCATTCTCCGTCTTGGTTGCCTGCTTTCCAAGTCTGCCCTGTCCCACGATATACTTTTTACCCTTATACTCCAAAAGTCCGTTCTTGGTAAGGGGTTCATAATCCACTGGAACCACGGAAGTCTCCATAAAGGTATGCTCGCCCTTAATAGAACTCCAGCCATGATCCAGTGCAATCTTAACAGGTGCCATAGTTGTTTCATTCATAAAATAATTCTCTCTCATATAATCCTCTCTTTCTCCGGCATAACAACCGGTCTGCACATAATTTTTGTTCTGCGTCGCAGTCTGTCCTGCATTAGTGATACTTGTAAACAATCTCTCCATAAATAACCTCCTCCGCAAGCTGCTTTGCCTGCTCTCTTAATTTCCACATCTCCATCGTGGAATGTGTATCCTTCGGCTTATGCTTTGTCAGATACTTCTCTACAACCATATCCAGCATCTCATAAGCCTCTTCATTTACTTCTTTTGCCTTAATATGAAGCTGATTCATTCTAAGATGGTGGCGATACCTGTCAGGATGATTTTCTTTTAGATAAGAAATCCACAGATGACCGTACTTCCCGATATCAGTCGATGATATAGCTGAATCCGTATCCAACTCCTTGATTTCAACACTAATATTCGGATAAAGAACACCATTTACCTCTGTATAAGTTCCGCCCATAGCTTCATATAAAGATAATTCTTTGCTCATTGTCACTACCTCCCTATCTTGCTCTGCCCCGGCTGTTGCCTTGGTTTTGTATTTTTTCAAGCTCCTGCTTCTCATACCATTCCTTCACAAGACGCTCAATCAAATCCGTCTTTTGCTTCGGCGTATAATCCTCCGGAAAATACTTCGCTAAAGTATCTGCACGGAGCTTAATCTGCTCCCTCTGGTTTGGCTTTTCCTGCTCTAATATCAGAAACATCCCATCCATATCTAACTCTCCCGACTGACTCATACGCTTCATGCGGTTTGCCTGTGACAAGGACGGCGTACACTGCTCCATGTTCATAACCTCATAAAGCTCGTACTGTTCTTCCTCTGTCAGATAGGAAAGCTCTACGGCTATGGTAAAAGCAATTTTTCCTTCATCTACCATATCAAGAAGCTTGGGGATAAGGTTGGTAAGGCGGATATAACGTGATATTTGCCTTTGGCTTTCCCCTGTCTGCATTGCCAATGCTTGGTTGCTTCTAATAATTGCATCCTCAACGCTTTTATCTTGTAACACGGTCCATTTTCCATCGGCATCATGTCCACTGGTCAATGAATGTGTTTGTAATGTAGGGTTCTCCAACTTTTCGCCAACTTGGCAAAAAGTCAAATCCGTTCTTGCTCCCTGCCTCTTCATTGCCTCCAGCTTCATCTTATAAGCAAATGCTTTCTCGCTGGGTTTTAAATGCTCCCGTTGCAGATTGCTATCCACCATAGCAATCACTGCCTGATTATCATCCAAATCACGAATTACCACAGGCATCACCTCAAGCCCTGCCCATTTACACGCAGCCTTTCTTCTGTGACCTGCAATCAGTTCATAACCGCCACCAGTTTTGGGTCTTGCCAGAGCCGGGACAATCACGCCTTCTTTTTCAATGCTCTGCATTAGTTCAAAAAGTGCCATATCGTTTTCTACCTTAAAGGGATGCCCCTCAAAGTCCTGTAATTCCGCTATGGGAACCATTCTAATATCTGTTTCCGCCATAGCACTATTATCTTGTTGTGGAAAAGAACACAATTCTTCTTTTTTCTTCATAAAATCAATTACCTCCATTAAAATCACTCATTCTCGCACATTTATCCGAGAACGCAAAAGAGCCGCTTATTTCCAAAATCACTTGAAAATAAGCGGCTCAGACCACTTTTTTACTTTATTGAATTGTTAGTTATTTTTGATGAAATATGAACGACAGATTTTTGTGTTTCCGAACTACACCCTCACAACCACTTGGACGTTTACTCCGTTGGAAATTGCCTTTTTCTTCTCTTTTCGGTCACTTTGGGAGAAGAGTATATGTCGCTCAAAGTGCCTAAATTCAAGGAGTTTCAGGTATTTTTCCTTTGGAGCAGTGTCACGCACTCCACGTGGGCCGTCATCGGGAATTCATCCACCGGACATACCTTTACCACACGATAGCCCCTCTCTTGCAATGTCACCAAATCTCTCTGCAGGCTGGTCGGCTTACAGGAAATGTACACCAGATGGTCCACACCGTAATTGATAATCTTATCCAATGCTTTCGAATTAATACCGTCTCTCGGCGGGTCTAAAATAATCATATCCGGACGCTCTTCAATGGTATCCAGCATTTTCAGCACATCTCCGGCGATAAACTCACAGTTGGTCAAACCGTTACCTGCGGCATTTTCCTTTGCCGCCTCTACAGCCTCTTCAATAATCTCCACACCAATGACCTTTCGTGCCACAGACGCTACCATTTGGGCAATGGTGCCGGTACCGCTGTACAAATCGTATACCAGCTTTCCGTCCACTTCTCCGATAAACTCGCGGGCAGTACTGTAAAGTACCTCCGCGCCGAGAGAATTTGTTTGGAAGAAAGAGAACGGGGTAATGCGGAATTTCAATCCTAAAAGCTCCTCGTAAAAATGGTCTTTTCCGTACAAAATCGTTGTCTTTTCGCTGGTTACCACATCTGCAAGGCTGTTGTTTCTGCAATGAATGATGCCGGCAATCGTTCCTTCTAACGGAAGCGCCAACAAACGCTCACAAAGGTTCTTTAAGAATGCTTCTTCGTCAAACGGCTTTCTTTCTACCGGCACAACTGCTTCGACTCCGTCCGCGCAACCAGCCTCTGCCATTCCTGCCTGTTCCCCGATATACGTCTCTGTATCCGAGCTGGTCACAAGGTTCACCAAAATCTCGCCGGTCTTTAACCCACGACGCACCACTAAATGTCGGAAATACCCCTTATGGGTAATTTTATGAAAATGAGCAAGGCCGGTCTCCTTTGCACAGGCCAGCACTTCCCGTAAAATCAAGTTGTAATCCTCATGGACAATCTGACAGGCATCTGTAGTCAGCACATCATAGAAACTGCCCTTTTTGTGAAGTCCCAAGGAAAGCGGTCCGTCCTTGTATTCGTTACCGAATGAAAACTCCATCTTGTTGCGGTAATGTAACGGCTGAGGACTTCTCCGAATCGGCATAAACTCGTAAGGTTCGGTAATCACCGCATCCATCAGTCTGTGAATCTGCTCTTCTTTTAAGGCAAGCTGCGCCTCGTAAGGAAGGCTCTGGTACGCACAACCTCCGCAGGTACCGAACAAGGCACAAGGTGCCTCCACCTCCTGCGGTGCCGGGGTCAGAACCGCCAGAAGACGCCCTTCCCCTTTCTGACTGCTCACATGAAGCTTTGTCAAACGAAACTTAATCTTCTGTCCTTCAATGACACCTTTTATAGTCACGCGAATATCCGCATCCGCGGCATTTTCTTCACTTTCCGGAATCACACGCACAAAGCCCTTATTCGGAAAATCCACACGCTCTACAATACCGATATAATCCATACCTTTTTTCATTATAACTATCCTCACTGTCTTGTTTCTATCTATTATTCCTATAAGATTTATTCTATCATATAGACAAAAATAGTCAAGTTTGTAAGGTGTATTCTACAAACTTGACTATCCTCTTTTTTCACACTACGCCGTATATTTGCCCGCCTGGGCGTACCACATCTCGGCATACTGCCCGTTTTTAGCCAGCAGTTCCTCATGGGTACCTTCCTCAATAATCCGGCCCTTTTCAAGCATCAGGATACGATCCGCATCCCTGGTGGTGGACAAACGGTGGGAAATATAAAATACGGTCTTTCCTTCCGCCGCCTCATGCATGGCCTTGTTTAAGTTGTACTCCGCAATCGGATCCAGTGCCGAGGACGGTTCATCCATAATGAGGATATCCGCATTCCGGTAAAAGGCTCTGGCAATGGCCACCTTCTGGCTCTCCCCGCCGGAGAGGTTCACACCCTTTTCATCAAACTCCGTGGTAAGTCCCGTAGCCAACCCCTTCGGCAGGGTTTCAATCCGGTCTCCGAACCCACTCTTACAAAGTGCCTCGGTTACTGCCGCTTCTTCGGCAGCCCCGTCGCCCACATCTTCCAATACCACGTTTTCCAAAAGGGTTGCACCGTACATCTTAAAGTCCTGGAATACCACGCCCACACGATTTCTGTAATCGGAAAGCACATACTCTTTAATATCCTTTCCGTGATAGGACACCGTACCGGCACTCGGGTCATACAAACGCATCAAAAGCTTGATTAACGTCGTCTTTCCGGCACCGTTATAACCGACAATTGCCACGCGCTCGCCAGGCTCTACCTTCAGACTGATGTCATGTAAAATCTCTTCGGACTCCTCCGTATAACGGAAGGACACGTTTTTCAGTTCTAAAGCGCCCGTTCCTACCGGGACCTCTTCACCTACCCCCTGCTTCATTTCCGGTTCATAGGCAAGGAACTTTCTGATTTTTTCTATGTACAGGCTGTTTTCATTGGCTGCCGGTGCGATTTCCGCAATACCGCGCATACCGCGACGAAGACGTCCGGTCTGGTTAAACAGTACCACCGCATTGCTGTAGTCGATGGTATGGAATACCGCTGCCTGGAAAATCAAATAGGCTACATACAAACCATCCGTAATAAAGTCTCCCGCACAATAGAACCGCGCAAAGGACAAGCCGATACGTTTCTTTGCTACTGCCTTCTGCTCCGCCACAATGGCATCGTTAGCCTCTACAAAATCCTCCTTTAAAATCTTTGCCACATCCTTATTGAGACGCAACTCCTTGGCATAGTCGTTCAGGTAGAACACACGGCTCGCATAATTCCGCTTACGTTCCCACGGATTCACCTTCATCCGCACATCGTAGTTCAGCTTGTTTAGCTTCTTCGCCAAAAAGAAGGATGCCACAAAGGATACCGATACAAATAAAATTCCGACGGAATCCGTCAGGATAAAAAACACACCGGTGCTGATTAAGATGGTAATACTCTGCATCGTATTGTTTAAAAACGCCAAGAAACGGTCAATGGCAGCCTCCGACTCCGACACCGCCAGTACAAACTCGTTGTAATACTTCGGATTGTCATAGCAGGACAAATCAAGCTCTGCTGCCTTTTCGTACATCTGCTCCTTTAATGCCTTATAAAGCTTCGGCTTTGCCCGGTACACCATGGCATGCTGATAATATCCGTCCGGAATCACCACCAGCATCTGAAGTAACAAAAATCCTCCCACAACTAAAAGTGCCTTCCAAAACGGTTCTCCGTACTCCGCACACTTTAATACATACTGGATGCAAATGGTATGCTCGATAAAAATCATAATCTGCAACCGGAATCCGTCATACAGATGATACAGCATAAAGCCCGGTGCCGTCTTAAAACACAATTTCCACATAAACCAGAGATTACTGCATACTTTTTTCATTACTCAGCCACCTCCTTATCCGCAGCAAAGAGGCTTCCCTCCAAGGAGGTCCGGTCCGTTGCCAGATAGTTTACCGCCTGCTTTTCATACATATCCGCATAAGCCCCGTGATTTGCCATCAGTTTCTTATGGGAGCCCTGCTCGATAATGGTTCCGTTTTCCAACATAAATACCCAGTCCGCATTCTGTACGGAAGACAAACGATGGGAAATAAACAGCATCGTCTTGTCCTGTCCGTCCTTTAAAATGCTTTCGAATAACTTGTATTCCGCAATTGGGTCCAAGGCCGACGACGGTTCATCAAAAATCTTCACCGGACGTTTCTGTACAAAGGCTCTCGCCACTACGATTTTCTGGTACTCGCCACCGGATAATACCGCACCGTCTTCCGCAAATTCCTTCGTAAGAGTGGTGTAAATACCCTTCGGCAGACTCTGCACCTTCTCATAAACTCCCGCAAGCTTTAATGCACGGATTGCTTCCGCCTCATCTTCCGGCGTTGCCTTTCGCATCAGTACATTTTCCAGTACCGACATAGAGAAAATCTGATAATCCTGAAAAGCTCCCGCAAACAAGGCACGATATCTCTGAAGCTCATACTCCTTGATATTTCTTCCGTTTAAGAAAATCTCACCGGAGGTCGGGTCGTAAAAACGCATCAAAAGCTTGATAATGGTAGACTTTCCGGCACCGTTATGTCCCACCAGCGCATAGGTTTTTCCGCCCCGCAGTTCAAAGGACAAATTCCGAATAACCTCCTCATCCTTATAAGAGAAGCACACATTACGGAACTCAATGCTGTGAATGGTATCTCCCGGGTCGTCTCCCGGATAATCCTCCGGAATTTTTTCCTCATACTCCAAAAAATTCCGCAAATTGTCCACAAACAAACCGTTCTTAAAGCCTGCCGCCAAATAGTCCGTAAACCCGATTAATATCCAGGTACAAGATACCATCATACTGGTTAACACCGCCAGCTTTGCAAGGCTCATACTATCATTCACCAAAGTACGGTACGCGCCGTAAATCAACACGCCCTCAAAAATAAAGGAAAAAGTAAACTGGACATAAAACCAATGAAGCACCACCGCCTTTGCGGAATACTTCTTCGTTACATCTACAACACCCTTGATGGCCTCCCTGTAATCTCTCCGCATCAAAGAAAACACATTGGTCAGACGCACTTCCTTTGCATATTCTGCCAGATACATCACGCGGTTCACATAGGCCGTTCTGCGGTTATGAGGTGCCATAGCCTTATTCCGGTTAAAATCAATCTGCCCCAGCTTTCGGTTAAACACAAAGTTACCGAGAATCGGAAAAACAACAAACAGCACCGACCATTGATCGATATCATACATCAGATAAAAACCTAACACCGCCGCAATACTTCCGAACAGCACACCCCAGAGATTTGAAATCGTCTCAATCAGCTTATCCGCCGCGCCCTCCGTTGCCAGAGTATACTTGTTATAAAACTCACTGTCCTCGAAACAGGAAAGTTCCACATTGGTGGACTTCTCAAACAGGCGCAGGTTCAGCTTCTTGTACACCTTTGCAGTGGCAATGGGCCATACCTTTCCTTCCAGATATTGGTTATACAGTGTCATAGACGCAAACACCGTCACTGTTACCCCAAGGAAAATAAAAATCGACGTTACTTCTTGCTCGGTTTCCATGGCATTGATGACATACCGCATAAAAAACGCACTGTAAAACAGCCATTCAAAATACCCCAGAACTCTTGCCACCGCCATATGTATCACCAGCTCCGGCGCAATCTGCCAGCCCAGTTTTAGTGCATACAGATTGTTTTTCAGTGCTCTGGTCCGATTCCTTTCTTTCTTCTTTTTCATCCCTTTACTCCTCTCAACATAAAACAACAGGTTCTTTTCGCAAAGCAAACGTGCTCTCCTTTGCAAAAATCATACCATGTTCCCCCGAACACATACTTGACTTTTTGAATACATCGTAAAAAGATGCATTTTGTCCACTATAGCACCACAAATCCCACATGTCAATTATAAAAAATGAGAAATTCTTCCTAATAATATGAAAAATTCTCAATTTTTCTCTGTCGATACTCAGCAAAAGCTGTCGAATCCTAAGAAATCTTTAAGAAATCAAGTACTGATTTTTTCATTTATGTGTGGTAATATAGTCATAGTATCGAAAGATGCTTTCGGAGGAGAAATCAAGCAGGAACGGAGGAGTTTCATGTACCAGATTTTAGTTTGCGACGACGATAAGGAAATTGTAGAGGCTATCCGCATTTATTTGTCCGGAGAAGGGTATCAGGTAATTGCCGCCTACAACGGCAGAGAAGCACTGGAGGCGGTTCATAAAGAGGTCCCGCACCTTGCCATTCTTGATATTATGATGCCGGAAATGGACGGATTGCGTCTTACCGGAAAGCTTCGCGAGGAAGGCTATGCTTTTCCGATTCTTTTTTTAAGCGCAAAAACCGAAGACACCGACAAAATTCTGGGACTTAACATCGGTGCGGATGATTATATTACCAAACCGTTCCGCCCGTTAGAGCTGGTAGCCCGGGTAAAATCCGCCCTTCGCCGTTACACCACCTTCGGAAGTCTTCCCGAGGAACAAACCGCGCAATGCTATACCATCGGCGGTCTGAAAATAAACGATGATACAAAAGAAGTAACCTTAGACGGAGAACCGGTACGTCTCACCCCTACGGAATATGCCATGCTCCTTCTTTTAGTACAAAACAAAGGCAAGGTATTCTCCACCGAGCAAATATTCTCCGCTGTTTGGAACGAGCCTTCCTACGGCGCGGACAATATTGTTGCGGTACATATCCGCCATATTCGCGAAAAAATCGAAATTAATCCGAAAGAGCCGCGTTACTTAAAAGTAGTCTGGGGATTAGGCTACAAAGTAGACTGGCAGGGCTAGCGGAAAGGAGTTCTTATGAAACGTATTATCTATTCGGGAATTACCAAAATCATACTGGCCTTTACACTTATCTTCTGTTGTTGTGTAGCTGTGCATTACGGTTTTCTTACCTTGCGTGCACCACTTCTTTTCGGAAATGCAGACACCGTCTACGAAACAAAACAGTACTCCGAGCTTTTTTCCAAATATGTGGAACGAACCGCTGTCTATGTACGTTACCGTGAGGACGGTTACAAGTTAAGCACCGTGGATCTTGATTCGGAACTGGCACTCCTGCTTAACGGTGAAGTCACCGACGAGGATTTGGAAAGCGCTTTATTTAATGTGTACGAACCAAGCGAAACCGCCTTTTATTACTACCATGCCAAGCTGAACGAAGAGCCGACCAATTACCAGTATTACGTTAAAAATACCGAAACAGGCGAAGTTTATGCTTCTGCGGATTTTGAACGCTATGCCAACGAAAAAAGCGGTAGTCTGGAAGCCTTTCTCAACTCCGGAATTATCAACGAAAATATTTACTTAATCTTAAACACGGCAAATAACCGTACCATGACCGGTGGTGGAAATACCGATGTTTTAAATCGTTCCAACCTTCTTTGGTCCATGGATTTTTTGCGTCGTCCGCTTTCCGAAATGGCCGAGGACCTTCATTACGACTACAATTACCATATTTCGGACGATTCTGCCCATACAAACGACAGGGATCATTTGGAAGCCATTTCTAATTCCGAAAGTTTACCGTCTTCCTCATCAAAATCCGGACACAGCGGAGAAATCAGAGTGGAAGAAGGAGAAATGCGGGTAGAAATCCTATCTCCGGAAGACTTTGCACAGCGTTTTTCCGAAGCCGACGGTGTTCCTTCCTCCGAGTTTTTACCTCCGGAGTTTCCCAACGGAACCTATCTTCTGTATGCATTTGTAGCGGAGAATTGGGTTGAGGACGACTTCACGGCACTTTCACAAAATTTTGCCACTTCCAAAGACGATTTTGGCAACGGACTTCAATCCACCGTCTTTTACACATTGTTTTCTATCTTTTTATTTATCATATGCAATGTATTGTCGGGCAGACGCGGCTCCGAAGACGGTATCCACCTGCATTTTTACGACCGTCTTTTTGCCGAAATCATTCTCCTGGCATTAATCGGGTGGTTTATATTCCCGTTTTTCATGTGGCACATCGTTTCAAACCGTTACTGGGAAACCTCTCTCTCCGCTTTTATAACCGACTATTCCAGTTACAGCCAATGGGTTCCTTTTTTCCACGGATGCATGATTTTGTTCCTGTTTGTATCGGGAATTTTATACTTCAGCCTTATCCGTAGAATCAAAGCAAAAACCTTCTTAAGCAGTTCCTTACTGGGACGTTTTGTATTCCTTCCTCTTAAGAAACTGTTTGGCTATATCGGTTCCAACCTAAAGGAATTTTATCAACACCTTCCTTCTCTCGGAAAAACTTTTCTATACTTGGGTGGTGGAATTCTCTGGCTTACTGTATCGATTGTTCTTTTTCTTTTGGACCAACCGATACCGGCTCTTGTAATTTTGCTTCTGGGTGCCTTGTTTTGTGCAATCATTTGTCTCAGAAATATGTTGGATCGCGCACGCATTTCCGAAAGTACCGCCCAGATGTCCGTAGGAAACCTTTCCATCCGGATTCCTACAGATTCCATGCTTCCGTCCAACAAGAACCTATCAGAGAATATCAATCAGATTTGTGACGGACTGAATTCCGCCGTAAAGGAGCAAACAAAGAGTGAGCGTATGAAAACGGAACTCATTACTAATGTGTCCCATGATATCAAAACACCGCTCACATCCATCATTAACTATATTGAACTAATCAAAAACGAATTACCGCAGGAAGGCGAAATTGCCGGATATGCAGAAATTCTTTCCCAAAAATCCTGGCGATTAAAGGCCCTCATCGATGACTTGGTAGAAGCCTCCAAGGCAGCCTCCGGCACCATGAAGCTGGAACCGATTCGTTTCAATGCGGTAGAACTTCTGCGTCAGGCCGTAGGCGATTTCGAAGAACGTTTGACTGAACAGAATCTGGCGCTTTGTATGGAACTTCCGGAAACGCCGGTGAACGTTCTTGCGGACGGTGCCTGCACCCACCGCATTATCGAGAATATGCTGTCCAACGTATGTAAATACGCTCTTTCCGGCACCAGAGTATTTATTTCTTTGGATTTACCGGAGGATACCGGACTTGCACTGCTTACCGTAAAGAACACTTCGGCATCGGTTCTTACAAAAACGCCGGAGGAGCTCCTGACCCGTTTCTCCCGAGGAAACGACGACCGCTCCGGCGAGGGCAGCGGCCTCGGACTCTCCATCGCCGAGAGCCTGGCCGAACTGCAGGGTGGCAGCTTCTACGTGGAAATCGACGGCGACCTGTTCAAAGCCAAGCTCACCATACCGTTGGCGAAGTAATCATATTCTTTCAACTCATAACAAAAAGGCTGCACAGCTTCCGCCGTGCAGCCTTACTTTAATCCTCTTTAATTCGCATTACTTGCCGCAATTTTTACCTTACTCCAAAGATTGCCGATAATCTTCTTGGTCTCATCGTTAAATACGAATACCTCATCATTCGGATGGTCGGTTCTCGGAATATAGGCATTGATTCCTGCATAGCTTCCCTCTTCCTCTTCGGAGGATAATGCCTCCACAACCGCTACATTCGGGGAGGTATAACCTACCCAGTCGGAGTTATCGTAAGCAGCATCGTAACTGCTGATATAGTTCATGAACTCGTGAGCCAGTTCGATGCTCTCCGCATTCTTCGGAATAACCATGGAATCGTACCAACGGTTGGTTCCTTCCTCCGGCATGTAAAAGCCCATGTTTTCGTTTTCACTCATAATGTAGGTAGCATCACCGGAATAGCAAAGTCCCAGTGCCTTTCTGCCCTGCGCCATGTTGTCGATGATTTCATCCGTAACAATCTCCGGCTCCATGGTGGTTACGCACTGTACCAGCCAGTCATAGGCTTCCTGAAGCTCCGCTTCGCTTTCCGTATTCATGGAATAACCCAAATCCTTTAAGGCCATCATAAAGGAATCTCGCTCGGAATCGTATAAGTAAATATCGCCCTTATACTTCTCGTTTAAGAAAATACCGAAGCCCTGTTCTTCCAAATCAGCCTCGTCTACCACCGTCTTGTCGTACACGATACCTACCGTACCCCAGAAATAGGATACACAATATTCATCCTCCGGATCAAACGGTTGTCCCATTACCTCCGGATTTAACTCATCCCAACAGGTAAGTAAGGACTTGTCCAGTTTCTGAAGATATCCTTCCTCCAACAGACGCTGAATCATATAGTCACTCGGAATAATGATATCATAGGACTCTCCGTTGGTTACCTTAATGTACATCTGCTCGTTGGAATCAAAGTTTTCCACGATAACCGTTGCACCGGTCATCTCCTCGAAGGTCGGAATAATCTCCTCACCCATGTACTCGCCCGGAAGGTAAATATACAAGGTCTGTCCCGCATACGGTAAATCGGAACCCGGGCGCTTTCGGCCGAATACAGCCAAAAGAATAACCGCTGCCGCCACGGCAATCCCCACAGGCACCAGAACCACCGCTTTTTTCTTACTCATCTCTGCCTTCTTCGGGCGCTTTGCAAGAATTGCCGGTACCACATTAATAATCACAAGTGCCACCGTAATAATGAGTACCACCAAGGTAGACACCGCATTAATACTCGGGTTCACACGTTTGCTCATAGTATAAACCATAATACTCAGGTTCTTTACACCACCGCCGGTAACGAAATAGGAAATAATAAAATCGTCTACCGACATGGTAAATGCAATAAGCGCTCCGGAGAATATGCCCGGTGTAATCTGCGGCACAATGACCTTCGTCAGTGCCACCCACGGGGTTGCACCTAAATCCATTGCCGCATCCGCCAGATTCGGATCCAAGGAGCGAACCTTCGGCATCACGGAAAGCATGACATACGGAATACAGAAAGCAATATGTGCCAAAAGCATGGTAATATAACCGCGCTCAACTTTAAAGGTAATGAACAAAAGCATAAAACCGATAGCGGTTACGATATCCGGGTTCATAATCGGGAAGTTATTCACCTGCTCCATGATATCCCGTACAATCTTTTTGGACTTGCTGAGTCCGATGGCCGCAATAGTTCCCGCAATTGTGGAAATCAGCGTTGCCAAAAGCGCCACGGAAAAAGTCGTATACAGCGCACTCATCATGTCTCTGGATTCCAGCATATGCTGATACCAGCGTAAAGAAAAGCCGGAAAAACTGGTCAGAGACTTACCCTCATTGAAGGAGAAAATAATCATGTATACAATCGGCAAATAGAAGAACGCAATGGTCAAACCGATTAATACTTTTCCAAAGGTACGTTTTTCCTTTTTCATAAGATTATTCGTCCTCCTTTCCGCCGTTATTGCGCACCTCTACCTTCTTAACCGCCATCATAAGAACCATCATAACCACTGCCATAATCATGGAGATGGCACTACCGAAGTTCCATTCACCTACGGTAATGAACTGGTTCTCGATTAAGTTACCGATTAAGAAGTACTGTCCTCCGCCCAAAAGCTTCGGAATGAAGAATGCACTGATTGCCGGCAAAAATACAAGAGTAATACCGTTGATTACACCCGGCAGGGAAAGAGGAAGGGTTACCTTTAAAAAGGTCGCCCGCGGTCTTGCGCCCAAATCCGCACTTGCATTCAACAGTGACTGGTCCATCTTACAAAGGGACGTATTAATCTGTAAAATCATAAACGGCAGGAAGTTGTATACCATACCTAACAGTACAGAGCCCTCCGTATACAAAAGGCTGACTTCATCAAAGCCGAACAAGCCTAAAATCTGCTGGAATAAACCGCCGTCGCTGAGTAAACCGATCCATGCGTAGGTTCTAACCAGCATGTTAATCCAGGTCGGCACCGTAATACAAAGTACCAGAATGTTCTGGATATTTTCCTTGCTGCGGGAAATAAAGTACGCGATCGGATACCCGAGCAAAAGGCAGATAATCGTTGTCTTTACCGCAATTCCGAAGGAACGCCAAAGAATCAGCAAAAAGTCCGAGTCGGAGAAGAACTTAATGTAATGCTCCAGCGTAAAGGAGAAGGAAATAATGCTGTTACCGTGCTCCGTAAAGGAATAAAGGAACATCAGAAGAACCGGGAAAATCAGCATCATTACCGCCCATGCAATATAAGGAATCGTTAACTGTGCAAACTTTTTCATTAGTATACCATCCTTGACATAACGTGAATATCCTCAGGGAAGAAGGTCAGTCCGACTTCCTGGCCTACCTCCGAATAATCTGTGGTATGTATCTTAAACTCGCGACCGGTAGTCCAGAAGGTAATCTTATATACGCCTTCCTTCACATCTGCCGGGTCAAAATCGTAATCCACACTAATATCGATTGCCTGATTCTCATCGCTTAACTTCCATCCCTGTGCACTTGCCCAGGTCTTAATATCCGTTTCCAGCGTCTGAGACTCTTTGATTTCATCCACCGTAGCCGAGAAGTTAAAGGCCATGATTGCTTCGTTCGCCTTCTCGTTCTTGATGACCGGCTGATTTACTACAAATACCGTACGCTCTACCGCTGTTCCGTTTGCTGTGGAGAACACCACCGGATAGCTTCCCAGCTCCGGCTTAATGTCGTACTCGATACTTGCAATGGAAATATACTCATCATTTTCCGGATTCCATGCCATAGCGTTGGAACGTGCGATAATTTCCTTATCGTCCAGCTTTTCCACATCCTCTAAGTCCACATAAAAGTTACTTGCATTGATTTTTTCTTTTCCGCCGGCACCGGTCACTTCGTTATTCCGGATCACCTGCATATCTACCGTCACGCTGGTACCCGGTACTGTCTCTACGATAATCTCGTAATGTACTCCCTTAAACAGGACACTCAATACCTCACCGGTCATCTTACCCTGATCCACGGCAACAATGTCGATATCCTCCGGACGAATTACGACTTCTACCTCTTCATTCTTCTTAAAGCCGAAATCCACACAATCAAAGGTCTTATCATCAAAACGAACCTTGTAATCATCCAACATCACACCCGGTAAAATATTACTCTCACCGATGAAGTTTGCTACAAAACGGTTTGCAGGCTCGTTGTAAATCTCCTCCGGAGTACCTACCTGCTGAATCTCGCCGCCGTTCATAACCACAATCTTATCGGACATAGTCAGAGCTTCTTCCTGGTCATGGGTAACGAAAATAAAGGTAATACCGACCTCCTGCTGGATACGCTTTAACTCGTACTGCATCTCCTTACGAAGCTTTAAGTCAAGAGCGGCAAGGGGTTCATCCAAAAGAAGCACCTTCGGCTCATTTACCAGCGCTCTCGCAATGGCAACACGCTGCTGCTGTCCGCCGGATAATAAGGTGGTGTTCTTCTTCTCAAAGCCTTCCAAGCCGATGAGCTTTAACATCTTCATTACCTTCTGGTCGATAACGTCCTTACTCATCTTCTTAAGCTTCAGACCGAATGCGATATTTTCATATACATTTAAATGCGGAAATAAGGCATACTTCTGGAACACTGTATTCAATTCTCTTTCATACGGAGGCTTATGGCTGATTTCCTCTCCGTTAAAAATAACGCTACCCTCGTCAGCCTCCAAAAAGCCGCCGAGAATACGAAGCAATGTGGTTTTTCCGCATCCGCTCGGTCCCAACAACGTTACAAACTCATTCTCATAGATATCCAGATTGATACCCTTCAACGTAATCTGCTTATCAAAGCTCTTCGCAATATTACGAAACTCAATTACCTTTTTCCGTTCCATTTTATCCTCCTTAAAACATTGGCCTCGCCTTCCGTTTAACACTTCAGTTTAGCACAATACCGTGACATATTATATTATACATATATCCGCGTCAAATTCAATAGAAAAAACCGCTATTTCGACACGTTCTACCGCTTTTTTTCGTTTTTTTATTCTATCCCTGTCAATCAAAAAAATATCTAATACGTTTGGCTTATTGACAAGACAGATTGCGAATGGTAAGATAAATGTACCAAGCAGATATAGTTCATCGGTAGAATATCAGCTTCCCAAGCTGAGGAGGCGGGTTCGATTCCCGTTATCTGCTTTATTTTTTTGCGGAAGAGGAGTAACTATGGCAGACGAAAAGAAAATTTTATTCAGCGGAATGCAGGCAACCGGCAACTTAACCCTCGGAAACTATCTCGGTGCGTTAAAGAACTGGGTTTCTTTAAACGAAGACTATGAGTGCTACTACTGCGTAGTAGACGAACACTCCATCACCGTGCGTCAGAATCCGGCAGAGCTTCGTCAGCGTGCCCGCGCCCTTTTGACCCTTTATATTGCAGCAGGTCTCGACCCGGAAAAGAACTGCATTTACTATCAGTCCCACGTTTCCGGACATGCGGAACTGGCTTGGATTTTAAATTGTTATACCTACATGGGTGAATTACAGCGTATGACCCAGTTTAAGGATAAGTCCGCAAAGCACGCGGATAACATCAATGCAGGTCTCTTCACTTACCCGGTACTTATGGCTGCGGACATCTTACTGTTCCAGGCAGACGTGGTTCCGGTGGGTATCGACCAGATGCAGCACTTAGAACTGACCCGTGATATCGCACAGCGTTTCAACGGTATCTACGGCGACGTGTTTAAGATTCCGGAAGCATATCTCGGTAAGGTAGGCGCAAAGATTATGAGCCTGCAGGATCCGACCAAGAAAATGTCCAAGTCCGACGAGAACTTAAACGCAAGTATTTACCTCATGGACGATCCGGACACCATTATCCGCAAGTTTAAGCGTGCGGTGACCGACTCCGAAAACGAAATCCGCTACGCTGCGGAAAAGCCGGGCATCAGCAACTTAATCGACATTTATCGCGCTACCACCGGCAAGTCCATCGAAGAGGTGGAAAAGGAATTTGCAGGCAAAGGTTACGGTGACTTTAAGTTAGCAGTAGGCGAGTCCGTTGTAGACGTATTAAAGCCGCTTCAGGACCGTGTCGCAGAGCTTTCCAAGGATAAGGCATACATCGACAGCATTATCAAGAACAACGGCGAGCGTGCGAATTACGTAGCGAACAAGACGCTCCGTAAGGTACAGAAAAAGATTGGTTTCCCGGAAAGAATCCGGTAGTAGAGCCCCCCACTCTTGCGAGTGGGGGCCTTTTTTGCAAGAAAAAGTTGATAGGAGCAGATTCATTTTTTAGAGCGCAACACTCCGTCAAACTTCCTCTAAGAACGACTAGGACGCTCGGGAGCGACCTCGCGCCCAGTCTTTTCTAAGAGGCGATTTCGACTTCGTTAAAAGCGCGCCCCTTCGGGAAATCAAAAATAAATCTGCTCCTATCAACTTTTTCAGTCTAATATACCTTCCACTCGCAAGAGTGGGCTACGCTCAAAACCACTGAACATCCCTTGCAGGTCAAGTTCATTACGTCTACTTCTTTACTACTCCTCAAATTCTACCGTTACATAGAATCCTTTACTGTTCTCTTCCACATCCTTTACCACACCATTTAGCTTCGTAAGACGTTCACGGAACGGAATATTTCCGGACATGGCCACCGCCGGCTCGATTACATAATAAAAGATCGCATTCGGTAGGGTAGACTCCCTGATTTCTACCTCCTGTCCCACTTCCACCAGGCCGGGACGCTCCATTTTAAATTGCATGGTTCTTGACATTTCTTTTCTCCTTTCCCCTTATGTTACAACAGCTCCAGCATCTCCAGACTCTTAAACTTCCGCCCGATATGCAGGTCTGTAAATTCCTTCAGTATCTTTTTTAACTGGCCACGCACATCCTCCGTTACCGTAAAGGTATACAGGCTCTCTATCGGTGTCGCCAATATATATTGCATGGTATAAAGGGTGGAACCGGACACCGGAAGATATCGTTCTCCTACGATAAGTCCTTCCTTCTGTCCCACCTCATGTACATCCTCTTCCCACAGCTTATCCGCACAACTTTTACAAATGCACCCGCCGCTTCTTGCTGAAAACCAAAACAGGTCCTCTTTCTTTCTGCACTTCACACATTCATATACCTGCGGCGAGATACCTCCTACGGACAACATTTTCAGTTCAAAGATGGAACGCACCAGCTCTGCCCCGATGGACTTCTTTAAAAGTGCCCCCAAAGAACGGTACAGCACCTTCAGCTCCTCCTTAGCGGGGAGCCCTTCTCTCGTTACTGTTTCAGCAAATTCACAGAAATAAACGCCGTAATAGACCGCTTCCAAATCCGTCCGCAACTCCGCAAAAAAATTCTCCGGCTCTACAGCCTGCAATGTATAGGAATCTCTACCTTCATACAGGGTAAACTTTCCGAACACAAAGGGCTGGCTGCACCCGGAAAGCATCGCCGTAGGGCGACGCACTCCGTTTGCAAACACAGAAATTTTTCCTCGTTCTTTTGTCAAAAGCACAAGGCGCCGGTCATACTCTTTATTCGGTTGTGCCGACAGAATCATTCCTGTCACCGTAATGCTCTCTGCCATAGGACTCTCCCTGTACCTTCTGTTCCTCTTTGTTCCTTTGTTCCACCGCATCGCGATAAGACAAGTAGTCCGTCACGCTTCCGGTTGTTCTGAATTTTTCCCAATACTCTTCTTCCATCGCCGTACCCCCGTATTCTATAGCTACAAAGATAGCATCTCCGAAACACAAAAAAATACACTGATACGATAATCCTATGCACTGGAAAAAATTCAGGGCTTGACACTGCTTATTCGTCTTCCGAACGCTCTACATATCCGTAATTTTTCAAAAGGAAATCACTATCGCGCCAATCCTTCTTTACCTTTACCCAAAGCTTTAAGTTTACTTTATACTCAAACAAAAGCTCAATTTCTTTTCTCGCCTCGGTACCGATACGCTTTAACATCGCCCCCTGCTTTCCGATAATGATACCCTTATGGGAATCCCTCTCGCAAATAATCGTGGCATCGATATCCACCAGATGCCCATCCGGACGTTCCTTCATCCGCTCTATCGCCACTGCGATACCGTGCGGAATCTCATCATCCAAGAGGCGCAGCGCCTTTTCCCGCACGATTTCCGCTGCAATCTGCCGCTCCGGCTGGTCCGTCACCGTATCCTCATCATAATACATCGGCCCCTCCGGGAGCAATGAAAACAGAAGGGACTGCAACTTATCCACATTTCGGCTGCGCAGGGCACTGGTCATAATCACTCCGGCAAACGGATACACATCCTTATAGGTCTCCTCTGCCTTGAGAAGAGTCTCCTTATCCACCGTGTCCATCTTATTGATAACCAGCACCACCGGCGTCTTGGTCCGGGCAAGCACCTCTAAAATGTGCTGCTCTCCCGCGCCGATATAGTCCGTCGGCTCCACCAGCCAAAGAATCACATCTACCTCGGACAAAGTTCCTTCCGCCACATTGACCATATATTCGCCCAGTTTATTTTTCGCCTTATGAATACCCGGGGTATCCAGGAAAATAATCTGGCCTCTGTCATCGGTATATACCGTCTGAATCCGGGTACGGGTGGTCTGAGGCTTGTTGGAGGTAATCGCAATCTTCTGCTTAATCAGATGATTCATCAGTGTGGACTTTCCCACATTCGGTCTGCCGATTAATGCGACAAATCCGGAACAGAATCCTCGCTCTCCCTTTCCTGCCTTTTTGTTCTTTTCATTATTCTGTGCCATATCGATTCTCCTTGCAGCCATTGCGACTGCTTTTCTCTTACTTTAACAAATCACGTACCGTCATAAAGTGGGACGCATCCTCACGTACCTTCTTTTCGGAGCCTACCGTACAACAGCAGTTCTGGGAAAGCATTGCTTTTACACCTTCTGCCAGCGCACGTACATCCTCTACTGTGATATTTAAAATCTCGTCTCTGTGCTTCTGCACGGACGCAAAGGTACGTCCGGTCAGATATGCGGTAAGCCCTCTCTCGCCTTCCATACGCGGATTCCGCGGCATATCCACATTACTCATGGTACCGATGACATACTTGGTCATCTCGGCCTCGTCCGCCTCAAACTTCGCAATGTAATCCACTGCATCCGCATATACCTGCATCGTTCTGGAAAGATGCGGGTCTCTCCAGGAGCAAAATGCCATTCTTCCGTTCTCCATTGCAATCAAAGAAGCTCCGTAAGCACCGCCCAACACTCTGACCTGATTCCAAAGATAACCATAGCTCATGGCCGTACGAAGTACCTCGTAAGCACCGGTATACTCTAAGCCTGCATCTCTGAAGTTTCCTGCACAGCATACATACTGCACCTGGCCCGGGGTAATAAGACCCTCATTCTTCTTTTCCGGCACAAGCGTAAGTCTGCTTCCCTTTGCCTCCGGCGCAAATGCCGCAAACAAAGCTGCACACTGTTCTTTTACCAGTGCAAAGCCTTCCGCATCAGCGGTTAGACTGAGCATCATCACATCCTTTGCAAAGATGCATTCATATGCTTCTTTCAGCTTCTGTACCAGCTCATTCTTTCTCTCATCGTAGTGGTCGAGCATCTCTGAAATAAACTCATAATACATAATGCCGTCCAGAAGTTCCATGGCAACACCCACCTCGGAAAAATACGAGGTGGCACGCTTTATTGCTGCTCCTTGGGCCATATCGGTATAACGGCTCTCCAGTCCGCTCTTACGTTCCAACAAAATCTCGCGAAGACGGGCAGGATTGTCATATACAGTTTCCGTAAGCAGCTCCTTCATATAGGCAAACAACTCCGGAATCTTACCGTACAAGGTCTTGCCTTCCGCCACAAAGAATACACGATACTCATTCAAATCGTCGTACTTGGAAGAAATCAATGTACTGACGGAAAGGCCGCCGGTATTGATACTGATTTCGTTATTCAAATCCAGATAACTATGCTTTTCGGTATCCATACGACCGAATAAATCCGCTAAGATTCCCACATACGGCAATAACTCCGCGGACACCTTCTTCATGTCAAACAAAAGCTTTACATAAGCGATTCCCGCGGTAAATAAATTCTGATGAAGTGTGGTAATACCTTCGATTTCCTTTACTTCATTTACAAACGGATCTGCTTCCTTCTTAATATCTTCTCTGGTAAGTTGCGGAATCTTCGCCAAATCTTCCGGCTTTGACGGCTCGCTCTGATACTGCTTCAACGCCTTTGTCTGTGCTACCAGTGCCTCTACTTCCGCTTCGGATAAAGATGCCTTATAATCTGCCAGCTCTTTGCCCAGTGCCGCCTCTTTTTCTGCAAGCAGGCCTACTTTCGGTTTCAATTTCAAAAATACCGCATGCTGATTATCAAGCAGCTCCTCTTTGATTAACCGTTCAAAGTAATCCGTCTCAATCAGTTCGCGAAGCTTATCAAACACCGGTGACCAGCACAGGTTATCAAATACCTGATTATCATCATACAGCCAGGTCCCCAGCATCATCTGACCGTAACGCAAGCCCTTCGGATAATTTCCGGAATCCCCCTCTCTCAAGGAAAACTCCATACTGTTTAAGGCAGCGTACAGAGATTTTTTCGGTACACCGTCCTCGACACACTTCTCCAAGGTTTCCGTTACAATGCGTAAAAAGTCTTCTCCTCTGTCCTCTGCCGCATTCTTTGCAATAACGGCCAAGAACGGCTGAGCCACTACATCCGTAAAGTCAGCGGCACAATCCTCACCGATACCGGCCTCTGTAAGGGCCAGTCTTAACGGAGTACCCGGCTTATTAATCAACGCGGAACAAAGCAAAGAAACCGCCGTTTCCTTTACCACATCCTTCTCTCCCGTAAAGGTCACACCGTAAGCAAAATACGTAGCGTCTTTTGCTTCTTCACTGTTATTCACCGAATAGAAGCTCTCCACCGTCTTTTTCTCTCCGAAAGACTCCTGAAGCTTTAACGAAGAATCCAAATCAATCTTCTCAAACCGGCTCAGATACTCTTTATCCATCCACTCCAAGCGTTCTGCCACGTCCATATCACCGTACAAATAAATATAGCTGTTCACCGGATGATAATAGCGCTTATGGAACTCCAAAAACTGCTCATAGCTAAGCTCCGGAATATGGTCCGGATCACCGCCGGACTCCACGCCGTATGCCGTATCCGGGAATAAATTCTGCTGAAGTTCGGAGAACAGCACCTCATCCGGACTGGAAAAGGCACCCTTCATCTCACTGTATACCACTCCGTTATAGGAAAGGTCCGCCTCGGCACTCTCCAACTCGTAGTGCCAGCCCTCCTGCAGGAAAATATTCTTCTCATGATGGATGTTCGGGAAAAATACCGCATCCATGTACACTTCCATTAAATTTGCAAAATCCTTGTCATTACAGCTTGCCACCGGATAAATGGTCTTATCCGGATAGGTCATCGCGTTTAAAAACGTATTCAAAGAACCCTTTACCAACTCTACAAACGGATCCTTAACCGGGAAACGCTCCGAACCGCAAAGCACGGAATGCTCCAAAATATGAGCAACACCGGTAGAATCCTCTGGCGGGGTACGAAATCCCACGGAAAACACCTTATTATTATCTTCACAGGAAATCACCGCAATTCGCGCACCTGATTTCTTATGCCGAAGAACGATGCCTAAGCCCGAAACATCCGCCAAATTCTCCTCCGACACAATCTCGTAGGCCGACATTTTTTTCAAAGTTTCTGTATTTTTAATCACATGACTCATTACTGACTATTCTCCTTTATCCTTTTTGATTATCTTACCACATCGGTCACAAAAAATCCATAAAAATCCATGGTATCATTGACAATTTTATAAATTTATGCTATCTTAAATTTAGGCTGTTTGATACGGCTCATTTATTATTTTAGTTTCGGAGGAACATAGGATGAACGGCACAGTAAAGTGGTTCAACGCAAAAAAGGGGTTTGGCTTTATTTCCGATGAGAACGGAACCGATGTATTCGTACATTATTCCGCATTAAACATGGACGGATTTAAGGTCCTTGACGAAGGCGACAAGGTAGAGTTTGAAGTAGTGACCGGTGAGAAGGGTCCGCAGGCTGCAAACGTTACGAAGTTATAATTCATAATCCTGAAACACCAAGAAGCAGGTCAAATGACCTGCTTCTTATCTTTTCTCTATTCGTTTTTAAGCGTTACTCTTTCATCTTTTCTTCGTACTCATCAAAGATATATCCCAAAACCGGAGCAAGACCTACGAACTCACATCCGTAAACAATTCTGCCTTCCTCACCTTCGGCACTGCGGATAATCTTAACAACCGTGTATAACACCGACTCCTTGGAACCCATCTCAAGCTTCGCATTAAAATAATATCCGATCGGCAAAACACTGTCGCATTCGAACCGGATGCCGCCCTTTGAAATATCTGTAACAATAATCGGGGCTTCCTTTACATCCACCCGCACATTATCCTGCTTAAACAAAGAGGACACACTCAACTCCAATGCAATCTTAAGACGCTTATTTTTTCTCTTTTCTTCCATGATAACCTCCTTTATCTTATACCACGTATATTGCTACACTTTTATCTATTTACAGTATAACGTTTCCCGTACAAAATGACAAGCAGTTTTTCTGTAAATCACTACTTTGTCAGCACAACCTCTCCCTTTCCGTCCGAAACGGTAATTTTAGCCTTTGCTCCGTTAATCATAGTCATACGCGGAGCCTTATGCCCCACATCTGCCTCAAATACAATCGGAAGCCCAAACTCTCCCAATACAGATTCCACCGCCTCCCTGTAGCTTATCTCATAATCCGAAGAAAAAAAAGTCGGACGACCGAACACAAAGCCTTTTGCATGGCGGAACCAGCCTGCCTCCTTCAAATGCCAAAGTCCGCAGGTCAACCGCTCGGAACTTAACGCAAAGCTCTCCAGATACCACAAAATACCGTCTTCCTTATAACGCTCACAAAATTCTACTGTTTTATCGAAACGTGTCCCGACCAAATCCAACAATACATCAAGACAACCGCCCAAAAGCCGCCCGGACAACTCTGCATAATCCTGCGCACATTCCCATTTAACCGGCGTATCCTCTTGGTAATCCTCATCCCCGGTAATTCGTTCCGCAAAGCCGTTTTTATAGTTTGTAAAGCTCTTCTGTACAAGCTCTTTTCCCTCTAAAATCGACACATTCTCTTCCAGACACCGATGCCAATCCGCCATTCCGAAATCACCGTAATTTCCGGCGTACACCGTCGCCATGTCACAATTGGTTGTAATCGTGAACAAAAGCCCCGTCGGGTCTGAATACCCCTGATACCACTTCGGATGTTTCTTTATCAGTTCAAAATCCGTATAAGAAAGCATTTCTGCCAAATAATCGCCGCCACAAGCCTGAATCACCCAGGACACCTCGGGATTCATTACCAAAGAATGAAGTTCCTCCGCCCGAACCTTTGCCGGCGCACTTCTCCCTTTCTCCTCCGTTCTCACATCAGACGTCTCTTCCACCAGATACCCGCGCTTTTTAAATTGACCGGACGCATTGTCCAACCGTATCAAATCTACCGGTGAGGTTTTCCCACCCGAACAGGCCGTCACACCGATTTTATCTCCTTTTTGTATCCACCTCGGAAAAATCATACCATTTCACCCTCCTTCTCTGAAAAGTATAGCATAAATTACCTAATTCGTACAACAAAAAATCGCATTATCACTTTTTTTGCTTGCAACCATAAAACTCCTGTAGTATAATTATTGTGACAGATACTAACATTTTTTGCTATATTTTGTTCAAGGGGCTTTTACATATGACAATTTTGGATTTAGATGAACAGCATCCGGTAACTCTGGTAGTTACCGTAGGATTGAAGTCAAAGGATTTGGCCACCACCGTTTTGGAGGTACATTCCGATTATATTCTGCTCCAGCCGATTTTGGTAGACGGACGCACTGTGGGCTTCGGAGATTCCTGTACCATTGACCTTTTATATTTGCAGGATCAGGTGGTATATGCATGGCATTCCGTTTCCCTTCCGCTCGTTAAAATCAAAGGAAATACTTACTACAAAGTTGAATTGGACGGCGAGGCAAAGCCTTACAACCGCCGTGGTTCTTTCCGCGTATATGTAGGCGAAACCATGGCCATTACCGTGTTCCAAAGCAGCGGTCCTCAGGCCTTTAATGTATTGGTTCGTGATATCAGTGAAAGCGGCTTCGGTTTTGTAAGCAAGGAAGAGTACGAGATTTCCCGTACCATCCGTTTAGCAATCCCACTTACGGACCGCAAAACTTTAGTACTTTCCGCTACGATTGTACGCCGGGATTACAACGAAGAAAAGGGAACTTACAACTACGGCTGTAAGTTTGTTGAACCGAACGCTTATCTGTCCAGTTATCTTATGGCAAAACAAAGAGAACGTCAACAAGGAAAGACAAGTGCTTATTCTGCCACCAAGAAGCGTTGGTAATTTGCACTCCTTCCCTTATACAGAAAGGAGGATGACATATGTTTCTTTCCATGAAACCAACGGTTCCTACGTCCTATGCAGGTACCGCTGTCACTTATCCTTCCCTTTCCGTTCCTTCAAACACTGCAGCCTCCGAGACTTCCTCCGTTTCTCCTTTTTCCTCAGAAAAAGCAAACGAACAGAAGCGCACCGGCAAAACTGAATCTAAGGGAGAATGCCAGACCTGCAAAGAAAGAAAATACGTAGATGGTTCCGACGAAGGAAATGTTTCCTTTAAAGCACCGGGACACATTGCCCCGGAAGCCTCCGCAGGCGTTGTCATGTCCCATGAGAAGGAACATGTTGCCAACGCAAAGCGGGAAGGTAACAAGCCGGGGAACGAGCTTATATCCGCGACCGTTTCTTTAAAAACAGCCATCTGTCCGGAATGCGGACGTTCCTATGTTGCCGGAGGCACCACACGTACTTTGATTAAATACGGAGATTCCGACTATGATAAAAACAAAAAGGCTGCCGATTTGGATGCCCTGCTGGGTGCCAATGTAGACGTGGCCGTATAGTTATCAGCAAATACATTTATCACATTCTGTAAATTTAATAATACTAAAAGGCCGGCATTTATCTGCCGGCCTTCTTTATTTTCGTTGCTGTTATTCAATTACTTTCTGGATAATTTCTTGGACATAATTACCATATCCTCATCCAAATCCTTCTTCATTGCAAGTGCTTCCTCAATATCGTAATCAATCAAACCGCCATTCTTATAAGCAACTACACGGTTATTCTTGCCTTCGCAAAGAAGCTCTACCGCCTTAGCACCCATCATAGATGCGTAAACACGGTCTCTACAGGTCGGGCTACCACCACGCTGGATATGACCTACAATCGTAGCTCTCGTCTCCATCTCAGTAGCGCGCTCAATACGCTTTGCCATTTCGTAAGAATCGCCGACACCTTCTGCATTGATGATAATGTGATGTTTCTTACCTAACATCTTCTTTTCTTTGATATTCTCAATAATCTTCTGCTCGTAATTCTCTTCATAACGCTCCGGAAGAAGAATATCCTCTGCACCGTTAGCGATACCACACCACAATGCGATATAACCGGCATGACGACCCATTACCTCAATAATACTACATCTCTCATGGGAAGTAGAGGTATCACGCACCTTATCAATTGCTTCCATTGCGGTATTGATTGCAGTATCAAAACCGATGGTATAATCGGTACAAGCAATATCAAGGTCAATGGTGCCCGGAACACCGATGGTATTAATTCCACGTGCAGCAAGCTTCCTTGCACCCTGGAAAGAACCGTCGCCACCGATAACTACCACTGCATCGATACCATGCTTCTTACAAATAGCAGCACCCTTATCTTGTCCCTCCGGCGTAGTAAACTCCGCGCACCGTGCCGTATATAAAATCGTACCGCCTCGCTGGATAATATCCGCTACACTCTTTGCATCCATATCAATGATATCCTCATCCAAAAGACCTGCATAACCTCTGCGGATACCCTTTACCTTCTTGCCGTTTGCAAGAGCGGTTCTAACAACCGAACGAATTACGGCATTCATACCCGGTGCGTCGCCACCGCTGGTTAATACCGCAATCGTCTTAATATGGTCACCGGCATTCTTCTCTACCGTCTTGTTCACATCTGCCTTCTTTGTTGCCATTTTGTATTCCTCCGTGCTTAATAACATGCATTTATTGTATTGTACAGCGTTTATCCCCTTTTTTCAAGGGTTTTTTCCACAACTTTTACAGAATCTTGTCCAAAAGTTGCCTCCAGACGGGAAATTAACGCCTCACACACCTGGGTTGAATGTTTTTTCGGCAATCGTTTGATAGCCTTTTCCGCCACACAGTATACCACAGTCTCATCCCTTCCGTCAAATGAATCCAGAATTTCATACAATTCTTTCTCTCTTTTCAGGAATTCTTCCTTGTTAGGATAACGTACCCATACTTCACGCGGCATAGCGGCAAACGGAATGATGTCACTGCATATAAGCCTTGCCGCCCGTTCTTCTTCCACTGCCACGCGTCCTCTGATTAATATTTTATTGTCCTCAAAGAGCTCTTGTTTATACTTCTCATAATCTTTCGGAAAAACAATAACCTCTACGGTTCCCAGCACATCCTCCAGCGTTACAAAGGCCATCATGGAATTGCTTCGTGTAGTCTTTCTGGTAATAGCGGTAATGATGCCTCCGATAATCTCGGTATCTCCGTCCTCTACCTTCGGCCCCGCATCCTCACTATCCTCTTCTGCCACAAAATCCGCCGACATTTTGGTTACGTTTTTGTTTAACATTTCCTGATACTCATCCAAAGGATGCCCGCTCAGATAAATTCCCAGTGTTTCCTTTTCAAATGCCAGAAGCTCACTCTTTTCAAACTCCGGCACATCCGGAAGCCGAACTTCAAACTCTTCCTTTTCCTCCGGTGCCGCAAGATCAAACAAACTCATCTGTCCAGACAAATTTTTCTTCTTATCCGATGCAATGCTGTCCACAATAGTTGCATAACTTAACATCAACTGCCGACGGTTTCCCTTGAGACAATCAAACGCTCCGGCCTTAATAAAGCTTTCCAAAGCCCGCTTGTTTACACCGGTTCCGGATAACCGGTCGATAAAGTCCTTCAGCGTGGTAAACGGTCCGTTTGCCTCTCTTTCTGCCACAATATCACGAATTACCGGCTTACCGATTCCCTTAATGGCCGCCAGGGCAAAACGGATTGCATTTCCTTCCGTAGTAAACCGCTCTTCACCGTGATTGACATCCGGCGGAAGAATTGCGATTCCCATCTGACGACAGGTGAGAATATACTGGGATACCTTCGCGGTCTGGTCCATAATAGACGTCATAAGTGCCGCCATAAACTCTACCGGATGATAGTATTTCAGGTATGCGGTACGATAGGATACCACCGCATAACAGGCTGCATGAGCTTTGTTAAATGCATACTTCGCAAAATCCGTCATCTCATCAAAAATCTTATTACCGACAGCTTCCGGGATGCCGTTTTTCACACAGCCCTTTACCCCTTCCGCTTCGTTACCGTATACGAAATTCTGCCGTTCCTTTGCCATCACATCGGCCTTTTTCTTTGCCATGGCACGACGCACCAAATCGCTTCGTCCGTAGCTGTATCCTGCCAGCTCACGCACAATCTGCATAACCTGCTCCTGATATACGATACAGCCGTGGGTTGTCTTTAAAATCGGTACAAGCTCAGGGCAATCATATACGATACTATCCGGATTCTGCTTTCCCTTAATATACTTCGGAATAAAGTCCATCGGCCCCGGACGATAGAGGGAGATACCTGCAATAACATCTTCCAGATTCTCCGGCTTCAATTCCTTCATAAAGTTTTTCATTCCAGTGCTTTCCAACTGGAACACACCCTCCGATTTTCCGTTTCCGATCATCTCGTAGATATTCGGATCGTCGTAGTCAATGGTATTCATATCCAACCACTGTTCTCTCGGTCGTTTTTTATTGACCAACTTTTCTGCATCCTGAATAACCGTAAGTGTTCTGAGTCCCAAAAAGTCCATCTTTAACAGACCCAGTTCCTCCAGAGTAGTCATGGTAAACTGAGTGGTAATCGCTTCGTCAGAGCCTCTGGACAACGGTACATAATCGTCCGCCGGTGCATTGGAAATGACTACGCCCGCCGCATGCATGGACGTATGACGCGGCAATCCCTCCAGACGCTTAGACATATCAATCAAATACTGTATCTTTTCATCTGTTTCGCAAAGAGTACGAAGCTCTGCGTTGGTCTGCAGGGCCTTCTCAATGGTAATGCCCAACTCCATCGGAATCATCTTTGCTACCTGGTCACACTGGGCGTACGGATAATCCAAAGCACGTCCCACATCACGGATAACGCCTCTGGCCGCCATGGTACCGAAGGTAACAATCTGTACCACCTTCTCTTTACCGTACTTTTCCACCACATAATCGATAACTTCCTGTCTTCGTTCGAAGCAGAAGTCAATATCAAAATCCGGCATGGATACTCGCTCCGGATTTAAGAAACGCTCAAACAGAAGCTGGTAACGTATCGGGTCGATATCCGTAATTCCGAGAGCATAGGCCGCAATACTTGCCGCACCGCTGCCTCGTCCCGGACCCACCATAATATCATGGTCCTTAGCGTATTTAATGAAATCCCACACAATGAGATAATAATCATCAAACCCCATCCGGTGAATGACTCCGAGCTCGTAATCCAAACGTTCCTGTAACTCCTTCGTCACAACCGGATAACGTTTTTTCATACCTTCGGCACAAAGGGCCTGCAGATAGGTCCAGGCATCATAGCCCTCCGGCACCTCATAATGAGGCAATTTATACTCACCGAATACAATCTCTACCTCACAACGGTCCGCAATCTCCTTAGTACGCTGTAATGCCTCTTTCGCATACGGAAAAAGCTCCGCCATCTCTTCCGGGGACTTCAAATAATACTGGCCTCCGTCATAACGCATACGGTCTGTATCCGATACCTTTTTCTGCGTCTGGATACACAGAAGAATATCATGGGCCTGCTCATCCTCTGCCAGAGTATAATGCACATCGTTTGTGGCCACCAACGGAATTCTCGTTTCCGCACTCATGCGAAGCAGTGCCTGATTCACGGTCCGTTGCTCCGGGATACCGTGATCCTGCATTTCCAAAAAGAAATTTCCTTCTCCGAAAATGTCCAAAAGGCGAAGTGCCGCCGCCTTTCCTTCCTCATAAAAACCTTTCTTTAAGTAGGTCGCCACCTCTCCCGCAAGACATGCGGAAAGGGCAATAATTCCCTCGTGATACTCCCGTAATACTTCCAAATCCACCCTTGGTTTATAATAATATCCTTCGGTAAATCCCTTGGATACAATCTTCATCAAATTTGCATAGCCGGTATTATTCTCTGCGAGAAGTACCAGATGATAATAGCGTTCCTCGGAATCGCCGCCTTCCTTCTGAAAACGGGAGCCCGGTGCCACATAAATTTCACACCCTAAAACAGGACGGATTCCCTGCGCTTTGCAGGCACGGTAAAAATCAATCACGCCGTACATAACACCGTGATCGGTAATTGCAAGACTGTCCATTCCCAGTTCTTTTGCTCTTGCCACAATCTCTTTAATTTTTGAAGAACCGTCCAAAAGACTGTACTCTGTATGTACATGAAGATGCGTAAACTCCATACCTGCTCCTTTCGTAAAATGAAAAGCCGTAAAGACACACAAATGCATCTTTACGGCGTCTTCCTAGTTCTCAGCGCTCAGATACTTTTCGATTTCAGCAACCGCACTTTCTTCATCCGCACCGTCTGCATTCACCGTTACTTTTTCTCCCGCCGCAAGTCCCAGCGTCATCATACCCATAATACTCTTGGCATTTACGGTCTTGTCACCGCTTTCGATGGTAATCTTACTTTCGAAGCGACTTGCCACCTGTACCAAAAGTGCCACCGGTCTTGCCTCCAAACCGGACGGGATACTGATTGTAATACTCTTTGAAATCATTTCAAATCCTCCTTCTATTTGCCTCGCAAACTTTCTGCATATTCGCTGATTTTTTTCAAACGGTGATTCACTCCCGATTTGCCGAGTCTCGGACTCAGCATTTCCCCCAATTCCACTAACGATGCTTCCGGATAATCCAATCGTAACTGCGCAATTTCCTCCAATCCCTCGGATAACTCATGCAACCCCACCGAATCTCTGATATAAACAATATCCTCATACTGCTTTCTGGCTGCATTCACAGTCTTGCTCAGATTCGCCATCTCACAATTAAACTTGCGATTTACGGAATTACGCACATCCTTCACAATGCGGATATTCTCAAACTCCATTAACGCCCGGTGAGCTTCCAGAATACTTAACATCTCGGAAACCTGCTCTCCCTCTTTGATATATACTACATAATAGCTTTTCCGTAAAATCGTCTTAGCATCCACAGCAAAGGAATGCATCAACTCCATCAACTGCTCCGCCCTGCTTTGATCCGTTTCACAAATCTCAAAATGATAGGACTTCTGAGGATTACTGATAGAGCCGGCTGCTAAAAAAGTACCGCGCAAAAACGCACGCTTACAACAGGCCTGCATCCACACCATGCCGTCCGCCTTCAGCGTACCGTCTTTTCCGGATATTTTCAACTTTAACAGCTCAACTGTTTTCCGTACATTCTCATCCCCGCATATATCAATTACATATTGGGCGTAAGACTGCTTACCTTTCGAAGTGCGAACCGACACAAATAACGGTATCCCACACAATCTTCGGAACAGTATATTACATTTACGGGCCACATATCCGCTTTCCGTTTGTAATTTTATATGAAAGTGTCCACTTTTGTCAACATATATTTTCCCACACTGAACCACAAGGGCCGAAAGTTCGGCAATTTTACAATGTCTGGCCGCAACATTCACCCCAAAAAGTTCTTCTTTTACATCCATTGAAAACGACATAACATCCTCCGCAGCAGCTACGCCGAAAAGTCACCCAGCAGCTTCACCTCCGGCTCTAACCGAATTCCACTGGTCTCTTCCACTGTTTTTATCACATGTTGCATCAACGCATAAATATCCGCTGCCGTCGCATTCTCTTTGTTAATTACAAAACCGCAATGCTTCTCCGAAACCGCAGCTCCGCCGATTTGCTTTCCGGCAAGCCCCGCTTCCATAATCAGCTTTCCGGCAAAATTCCCTTCCGGACGCTTAAAGGTAGAACCCGCACTCGGATACTCCAGCGGCTGCTTCTCTTTTCTCTTCCGACTTAACATCTCGATATTGGACAAGATGTACAGCTTGGAGCCGATTGGGAACGAAAACCATGCTTTTGTTACGATTCCTTTCATCTCCGTCAAAACACTGTGACGGTACGACAACTGAAGCTCTTCCGCAGAAAACATCCTGCACTCTCCGTCTTCGGTCACCACCTCGGCCCGTACAATACAATCTTTGATTTCTCCGCCGTAGGCTCCTGCATTCATCATCACTGCACCGCCCACGCTGCCCGGAATCCCGGCCGCAAACTCAAATCCGGAAAAGCCCTTCTTTGCAAGCTGCATGGCAAAGGCGGAAAGTAACATTCCTCCTCCTGCCATCGCGTCCGCAGTTCCGTCGTGAACATTCTCTTTGATTTCACATTGCGTAAATTCTCCCGCAAGGCGCAAGACCACGCCTCGTACACCGGCATCGGAAACAAGCAGATTACTGCCGTTCCCCAAAACAAACCAAGCTATCTCAGCACGGTTACAAAGCTTTATCACCGCCTGTAACATCGCTGTTGTCGTTACCGTAACAAAGTATTCCGCCGGTCCTCCTACACGAAATGTTGTATGATTCTTCATCGGCTCCTCGCGCAGAACACTTCCCTCTTCTGTTATCAATTTACAGAGTTCTTCGTAAAAAGCTTCCAAAGCATTTCCCCCTTTATTTTTCCAAACGGTCTAAAATCAACTTTGCGGAACCGTAAATACCGGCATCGTTTCCTAAGGTTGCAAGGCGGAACTCCTTTCCCTGCAATGCCTTCATAATACCATGGTTATAATGACGCTCTACGGTCTTTGTCAAAATCTCACCCGCACGGGATACACCACCGCCGATAACAAATGCCTCCGGGTCGGTTACCGCAGCTACATGAGAAAGGGCTCTTCCCAGAACCTCGCCAAGCTCTTCTACCAGCTCTACCGCAACCGCATCCTCTGCCTTTGCCGCATCAAAAATATCCTTTGCGGTAAGCGGCTCGATACCGCGAAGCACGGAAGCATCCGACCTCTCGGAAAGACGCTTCTTTGCCATACGTACAATACCGGTAGCGGATGCATACTGCTCCAAATGTCCGTAACCGCCGCAACCGCACTGTACAGTCTCCTGCGGATTCATTACCATGTGACCTAACTCACCGCCGGCACCGAAGGCTCCGGCTACAATCTTGCCCTCTACAATAATGCCGCCACCGACACCGGTACCTAAGGTCACAAGCACCAGATTCTTTACGCCGACACCGCCGCCCTTCCACATTTCACCGAGGGCTGCTACATTTGCATCGTTTGCCGCTACTGCCGGTACACCAAGAAGCTCTGTCATTACTTCATTTACATTAATATCACGCCATGCCAGATTCGGACAATGGTCTACATAACCGTTTTCCTTTACCGGTCCCGGTACACCAAGACCTACGCCTACCACCTGCTCCTTTGCAATGTTAAGCTCTGCACACTTTCCGTTGATTGCGTTTGCAATATCCTGCGGCACATTCTTTCCGCCGTCGGTACGGTCCGTCGGGATTTCCCATTTATCCTTTACCGTACCATCCATCGTAAACAAGCCACATTTTACGGAGGTTCCTCCTATATCGATTCCGAATACAAACTGTTCCATCTCTATTCTCCTATCCTTAGTCATTCTTCTTCATTAAATTATTGGTGACACGATTATAAAGCTCCTGCGCCGCATTATAGCCCATCTTCTTCTGACGGTAATTTACCGCAGCCGCCTCGCAGATAATCGCAAGGTTACGGCCCGGTCGAATCGGAATGGAATGACATACTACTTTATTTCCAAGAAACTCCGTATACTCCTCCTCCAGACCGAAACGGTCATATTCCTTATCACGATTCCACTCTTCAAGCTTGATTACAAGGTCGATGGACTGGGTATTCTTTACACTTTCTACACCAAATAAAGTCTTTACATCAATAATACCGATACCGCGAAGCTCGATGAAATGTCTTGTAATATCCGGTGCCGTACCGATTAAAGTCTCATCGCTGACCTTCTTAATCTCTACTACGTCATCGGAAACCAAACGATGGCCGCGCTTGATTAATTCCAACGCAGCTTCACTCTTACCGATACCGCTTTCACCCATAATAAGGATACCTTCACCGTATACGTCTACCAATACGCCGTGAATGGAAATCCGCGGTGCCAGTTCTACTTTTAACCAACGAATCAGCTCCGCACAGAAGGAAGAGGTGGACGCCGGTGAACGAAATAACGGAACCCCTGCTTCGATTGCGATTTTACGCATCTCCTCCGGCACTTCGATATTTCGACAGAACACAATACACGGCACCTTAAAACTCATCAGCTTTTCCATAATACTGATGCCGTGATCCTTCTCCATCTTTTCCATATAAGCGTGCTCTACATTTCCGATAATCTGTACGCGCTCCGCATCAAAATAATCAAAAAAGCCGGCCAACTGCAACGCAGGGCGATTCACATCCGGATGCTTAATCAATATATGACTGATATCAATCTCCGGTGTACAATTTTCAAGCTGCATCTTTTCTACCACTTTTTTTAAACCAACCGAATACATGCTCCCTCTTTTCCGCACGGTTCTGCTCCGAATCATATCCAAGACATTCTTCTGAACCCTCGTGCCAGTTTATTTTATTCTGCCTTTATGATAGCACAAAACTTTCAAATACACAACTTTAATTCTTCGACAGCTTCTTTGTCTGTTTCTCCGGTAACTGTGTCAAAAGAATTCCCGCAAACATCAGGACGCACCCGCCGAACTCTCTGGCCGATAACAGTTGCCCCAGAATCAACCACTCGCCGAACACCGCAAATACCGATTCCAGACTCATAAGAAGCGACGCAATTGCCGGTTCCGTATCCTTTTGAGCCACAATCTGAAGAGTATAGGCCACACCGCCGGAAAATACACCGGAGAATACCAGCGGAAGCCAAGCCTCCAACACATGGGAAAGTTCCACGGTTTCCGTCAAAAACATACCGGTCATCCCCAAAACTCCGCATAACAAAAACTGAATGCAGGACATGGCTACCCCATCTACCTTCGGAGAAAAATAGTCAATGACCAAAATATGCAGGGTAAACACAAAGGCACATCCCAAAAGATACAAATCCCCGACTGCAATACGAAAACCTTCCGTAATGCAGAGCAAATACATGCCGCATACCGCCAGAACCACCGCAATCCATACTTTTGCTCCGATTTTCTTTCGGAAAAAGATGCCCGCAAGCGGCACCAATATTAAATATAGCGCGGTAATAAATCCCGCCTTCCCCGGCTCGTTGTTATGTAAAATCCCGATTTGCTGCAGCATGGTTGCGGCAAACAATATAATACCGCAACATGCTCCGCCGAGAAACAACGTTTTCTTCCCTGTCGGCTCAGTTCCCTTCATATCCTCAGAAACATTTCCGGTATCCTCCGTCGCCTTTCCGCAAACCGCTATCTTTCGCTTCTTTCCTGAGGTCACCACTGCCCGGATTCCTAAAAATACCGCCAGAGAAACACCCGCCAGCATAGACCGGATACCGATAAAAGCAAAAGGGCCGATGTATTTCATACCCTCGCTTTGCGCCACAAAGGAAAGGCCCCAGATAAATGCTGCCAGTAATAATAGGGCATTTCCTCTCATTCGTTTTGTCATCTTACTGTCCTCCTGCCAGACGTTTTGCAAGAACCACCGCTCCCTGTGCATCCTTTGCATAACCGTCCGCTCCGATTTCTTTTGCATATTCTTCCGTGGTCACCGCACCGCCGATCATGACCTTGGCACGTACCCCTTCTTTTTTACAAAGTTCTATTACATCCGCCATGGAACGCATGGTGGTGGTCATCAATGCCGAAAGTGCAATTACATCCGCATCAATACGCTTTGCCTCCGCTACAATCATTTCCGCGGAGATATCTTTGCCCAAATCCAAAACCGTAAATCCGTGATTCTTTAACATCAATGTCACAAGATTTTTTCCGATATCGTGGATATCTCCTTCTACTGTCGCAATCAACACCGTACCTGCGGAAGTCGTGTCTCCGTCCTTTTGCAACTGCGGCTCCAAAACTTCCACTGCGGCCTTCATTGCTTCCGCCGCGCCGATTAACTGCGGCAGGAAATATTTCTTCTGTTCAAAACGGTTTCCTGCCTCTGTAATAGCCGGAATCAATTCCTCTTCTAATATTTCCGATGCTTCTTTTCCTTCTTTTAATGCCTGCTCCGTCAGGGAAACAATCGCTTTTTTCTCGCCCCGCAATACCGCTTGCATCAGAAGAGTCTCCTTGCCGGAAGCCGCCCCGGACTCCGTTTTTGGCAATCCTGCCTTTCCGGCGTCCGCCGTCACCGCTGCTGTTCTTGTTGTCTGCATAGCAGTAGCCTTTGCTGACTCTTCTTCTCTCTTTTTGGCAATCCACTCCGCACGTTCAATGTAACGTTTTGCGGAATCCTCCTTCGCCCGGAGTACATCTGCCGCATACACCAGATTCATCAGTAAATCCTGATTCGGATTCACAATCGCCATGGTAAGTCCGTTTGAAATTGCCATCATCAAAAAGGCTGTATTGACATAGCCGCGCTCCGGCAATCCGTAAGAAATATTGGACAGACCGCAGGTGGTTGCTACGCCCAAATCATCTTTACAATATTTTATGGTATCAAGCGCATCCAATGCCGCCTGCGGCTCCGCGCCTACGGTCATAACCAGACCATCCGCCACAATGGACTCCTTCGGAATCCCGTATTCTGCCGCCTTCTCTACCAAAGTACGCAAATTTTCCCTACGCTCTGCAGCATCCTTCGGCAATCCGTTACTGCCGAGAGGCAATACAACCACCATGGCACCGTACTTCTTTACCAGCGGGAACAATCTCTCCGCTCTGCCTTCCTCTAGGGACACGGAATTTACCAGCGCTCGTCCCGGATACATACGAAGTGCTGCTTCCATGACATCCGCATCACTGGTATCAATAGACAACGGCAAATTCGTTGCCTGACATACCTCTTCAATGATACGGCACATCATTTCCTTCTCATCAATGCCGCCCATACCTACATTCACATCCAGAATCGCCGCACCGTTTTCTTCCTGTTCTCTTGCGAAATCCACTGCCATGGATGTATCCCCGGCACGCAACGTTTCCTGGAACTTCTTCTTACCAGTAGGGTTGATCCGTTCTCCCACCGCCAGAAAGGAACCGTCCAAATCCACATACACCGCACGACGCTCGTTGGTCAACGCCCGTACCTGCTCCGTCGAAATATGCGGCGGATATGCCTTTCCCAAGGTATCATATAAATATGCGATATGGTCCGGTGTGGTTCCGCAGCAACCGCCCAAAATTCCGGCACCGGCCTCCACCAACAGCTTCATCTCTTTTGCAAAGGTCTCCGGTGTCTGGTCATACACCGTCTCCCCGTTCACAAGCTTCGGCATTCCCGCATTCGGCTTTGCAATCACCGGCACATTGGCTACCGCTTTCATTCTTTGTACGATTTCCAAACACTTCTCCGGACCGGCACCGCAGTTTATACCTACCGCATCCGCTCCCAACCCCTGAAGCACAAGCATTGCCGTCTCCGGTTCCGTGCCGTAAAGGGTATGTGCCGTCTCGTCAAAGGTCATGGTCACCATTACCGGTAAATCGCAGATTTCTCCCGCCGCAATCAATGCCGCACGGGTCTCCTGTAAACTCATCATCGTTTCAATCACAAACAAATCCACGCCGGCTTGTACCAAAATATGCATCTGCTCCTTATATACCTCTACCGCTTCTTCAAAAGTCAGCGGTCCCAAAGGCTGCAAAAGCTTTCCGGTCATGGTGACATCTCCGGCAATAAACGGAATAAACTCCGCATTGCGTTTTTCCACCATATACTCGCCCACGGCACGCTTACTCAGTCCCACAAGCTCACGGTTCAATTCTTCGATACGGTCTTCCAAACCGTATTCCGCAAGCTTTATCCGGTTCGCGGAAAAAGTCGGTGCATAAATAATGTCTGTTCCGCGATGCAAATAGCTCTTCTGCAAATGAATCAAGCTTTCCGGATGCTCCATAATCCACTGCTCCGGACATACGCCGGTCGGCATACCTGCCTTTTGTAAATTGCTGCCGGTGGCTCCGTCCAAAAACATAAGACGACTTTCCGCCAACTCTCTGAATTCCTTCTTTGTCATCACACTCACCGCCTAAATCAAATTCTTAATGCTGTCGCAAATACGCTTTGCCACCACCGGATTATTCATGGTGTATACATGAATTCCTTCCGCATCGTGAGCCACCAAATCCACAATCTGGTTTACCGCATAAATCATTCCCGCATCAAACAACGCATCCTTATCAAATTCGTACTTTTGTAAAATCCGCTTAAATTTCTCCGGAAGGGAAGCTCCGCAAAGGGTCACCATCCGCTCAATCTGGGCCCGGTTAATCACCGGCATGATTCCCGCAGAAACCGGTGCCTTAATGTCCGCAATCCGCATATTCTCTTTAAATTTATAATACAACTCATTATCGAAGAAGAGCTGGGAAATCAAAAACTCCGCCCCTGCTTCCGTCTTTTTCTTCAAATTATGTAAATCCGTCACCTTGTCAACAGCCTCGGTATGCCCCTCCGGATAACAGGCTCCGGCCACACAAAGATTACTGCGCTGCTCCCTTAAAAAGGCTACCAGTTCCGACGCATAAAAGAACTCTTCCTTCGGCGGAATGTCCGGGTTTTTATCGCCTCGAAGTGCCAGCACATTCTCGATGTCCGCCTCCGCCAATTCGTCTGCAAAGGCCAGAATTTCATCCTTTGTATAATTAATACAAGTCAGATGTACCACCGGTTCGATGCCGTATTCCTTTTTTATTTTCTTTGCCAATCCCACCGTCAGACTATTGGTAGCGGAACCGCCCGCACCGAAGGTAACACTGATATAATCCGGTTTCAAACCGCAAAGCACCTCCAGTGTCTCGTCAATGCTCGTTAATGTCGTATCCCGCTTCGGCGGAAAAATCTCAAAGGAAAGTACTGTCTTTTTCTGCTGATACACTTCACTGAGTCTCATATGCTTTCTCTCCGTTCATATAAAATAAGCTTTTCTATGCTACCACTTTGTTCTCTATGTACAATCTGTTCATGTCACCTCATTCCGACATGCCTATACTTTAACCGCAAAAACGGCTTATATAAGGTCGCTGCCAAACCGATTTTCACCGCATCCACCGGCAAAAACGGAAGTACGCACGTTATAAGTGCCTCCCGTAAGGAACTTCCCTTCGTATACACCAAAATGAACCAAAGGGTTCCGAACAAATAAAGTGCACCCGTTCCCGCAAGCATTGCCAAAAGGAAGCGTAAAACTCCCTTTTTTCCTCCCGGCGTTTCTTTCATAATATATCCGGTAATTGCCACACAAGGCAAATATCCCAATAAGAAACCGCCGGTCGGCCCCAACAGCACTCCGGCTCCTGCCGTATAGCCCGAAAACACCGGAAGTCCCACAAAGCCCATACACAAGTACAAAAAAACACTGACACAACCGAGCTTCGAACCCAGTAACAATCCGGTCAGATATAAAAGGAAGCTTCCCAATGTAATTCCCACCGGACTAAAGGGCAAATACAAGGTATGGGGTGCCAAGATGCAAAACACCGCAGTATGTAGTGCTGCCATGGTTAATTCTACAATAGTATCCCCGCTATTTTTCTTAGTTTTTCTTGTTTGGCAATTTGCACTTTTTGTAATTTCTAATTCTTCCCGTGACTTTTCCAAACCAATTCTCCTCTTTTTCTTACAATCGGACACTGACCTCTCCACTGGAAAGAATTTCTTCCCTTCCATTCCGTCGGATAATCAAATGACCATCTTTATCAATATCCGTCACAACCGCCCGATAGTCTCCTCCGGCCGCCAAAACCGTCACTTCCCGTCCTAAAAGAACGGATCGTTCCTTGTATTCCTCCATAAAGACTGCTGTAGAAAGATTACGGTACAATTCCTCAAATTCTTCCCACACAGCTGCAATTAAATCCTCTTTTAACACCATTTGTCCGGTATCCTCCAGACATCCCACTATATCTTTTAATTCTTCCGGTACCGACTGCTTCTTTACGTTGATTCCGATACCGAGGACCACATAGTCCGGAATATCACAGCGCGGATTCAGACCTGCTTCCGCCAGAATTCCGCAAACTTTTTTTCCGTTCACAAAGATGTCATTGACCCATTTTATCCCCGCCGTCACATTGCATACCCGTTCGATTGCCCGTGCTACCGCCACCGCAGCACAAGTAGTAATCAAAAGTGCACGTTCCACAGGGAGCGTCGGACGCAGAATCATACTCATATAAATTCCGCCCTCAGGAGAAAAAAAGCTTCGTCCCAGACGGCCTTTTCCACCACTCTGACGATTGGCCAGCACCAAAGTTCCTTCCTCCCCGCCCTTTGCTGCAAGCTCCTTTGCCACCCGGTTGGTAGAATCGGTCTCCTCATATTCTATCAATGCGGTAACAAAGGAAACCTGCTTCAAGGAGCCTTCCGGCAGTCCGTTTTTCTCCGATTGTAACAGCGTCTCATTTCCCATTACCGCACCTCCTAAAGCATCCTTCAGACCACTATTTCATCCGCAAATATCGTACCATGCAAAGCCCCCGGTTGTCAACCGAACCCATCATCAGAAATTCCTTGCCTTTCCGATAAAAAAAAGCTATACTTAAACAAAAGGCAACGTATTTCATAACAATGGGAAAGGAGGTTTCCGTCATGGGACTGTTTCATAATATCTTCGGATTACCGCAAAGCACACAACCGGCCGGAGCTTCCGGTTCCAAACGTGTCTCCGGCTTCGCCTCGGGTAAGCATACGATACAATTGACAAAAGGCGAAGTAGTCAAAGGTGAGGTAACCGATTTACGCAGCAACGAAGTCACCATCCGCTTAGAAGACGGTAAAACCCTTCACGCAAAATTAAGCACCGCCATGGAATTATCCATCGGACAAAAAGCCGAGTTTTTCGTTCAGGAAACCAATGACGTTCTGATTACCTTAAAGCTTCTGTCCGACGGTGACACTTCCTTTGCGGAAGCTGCCATCGATAAGGCGTTGGAAGCCTCGGGCTTTCCAAAATCCGCTCACGCAGCCGATATCGTACGCTCTCTTTTGGACGCGGGACTTCCTGCAAGCAAAGAAATGATTCAGAAGATGATGCAATACTCTGCTTCCAATAAAGATGTAGAGCTTTCTACTTTGACGGCTCTGATGAAACACAACCTGCCGGTTTCCAAAGAAAATGCCGCCGGGTTACAGGCTTACCGCAATTTCGAACACCGCCTGTTAGGTCAGGCAACTACCTTAACCTCCGCACTGTCGGAGGCCTTCTCCTACGGAGAAATCCCGGCCTCCTTTACAGAACGTATTCTGACTCAGTTTTTTGGTGAAGCCGTAACTATCACCGCATCCGGTGACATTACTTCCAACGTACAAACAGACAGCACCCTGAAATCCGCAAACGCCGCAACCGTCTCGGAGACCGCACTACCGACCACTTCCGATACCTCTGCAGGCATCCTTCCGGAAGCGGGTTCAGCTTCTTTACCGAATACCGAAGCTACTGTTTCCGGTTCTTACCTTGAAAGTCTCCCGGACACTGCCAAACCGAATGCTGCTTCTCGTTCCGATGAACACATTCCGATAAAACAACTGCTTCCGGAGTCACAGTATCAGGCGGTGGAAAAGGCCCTTTCCTCTTTGCCGGCCGATTCACCGGAATACTCCGTGATAAAGAACGGACTGACCGACGGTTCCCTTACGGCAAATCAATTATTTTCCGCACTTTCTACCTCATCGGCAGACGGACATGCAGAAAGAATTACCGCATTATTGAAAGAAGAACCGGTCCTTTCGGACTTGCTCGGCAAAACCATACTAAGCCGTTTTGTCATGACACCGGAAGACCTGACAAAAGAAAAGGCCGTAGAGGAATTTTACGCCCGTCTCCAAAGAGACCTTGCGGTATTTTCCGAGGCAGTCTCGGAGGACACGGTAGCTTCCGCCTTAAAAACCGTTGCGGATACTGCCTCGAATATGCAGGAAAACATTCAGTTTATGAACACGCTGAATCAGATTTTTCCGTATGTACAGCTTCCGTTAAAGCTGACCGAGCAGCTGACTCACGGGGAGCTTTACGTCTATACAAAGAAAAAAGACCTCTCCGCGCAAAACAAAGAGGTCAGTATCCTGCTTCATCTGGATATGGATGCCCTCGGTCCGACCGACATCCACCTATCCTTACTGCAACAAAATGTTACGGCAAAGTTTTATTTAAACGAAACCGATACAGAACACTTAGTATCCGAACAGCTTCCTTCCCTCACCGAGGCATTGCAAAAGAAAGGTTATTCCCTAAACGCTTCGGTCATGCACCGGGAAAAGGAACCGGACATTGTTACAGATTTTATGGCAGACGGCGACGCTGTTCCGATGAAACGTTTCCGATTTGACATACGTGCTTAAATACTTCTATACAAAACAAAGGCGGTTGTTTTGAGTTCCATCCCAAAACAACCGCTCTTCTGTTTCAATTGCTTCCTAACACAGCTCTGCTGCCAGCTTCTTAATCATTTCCAGCGTATCGTCCTTTACCGCAGACTTCATGGTCACCACGGTCTCCGCAAAAGTGATTTCCTTACTGTTTGCAAACTTCTCCTTCATCTGCTTCGCCGTTACCGGAGCCCAGGTTCCGTTTTCCATAAAAGCGATTGTACGCTTGCAGTATCCGCGTTCAATAAGCTTATCAATAAACTCACGCATTACCGGGTAAATCCCACCGTTATAGGTAGGTGCCGCCAATACCAATTTCCCGTAACGGAACGCATCTTCTACATTTTCCGCCCAATCGGAGCGTGCCAAGTCAGTCAATACCACTCTCGGACAGTTATTCTTTTTCAACTCTTCCGCCAGAAGCTCCGCCGCCTTTTTCGTATTTCCGTAGATAGACGCATAAGCAATCACAACTCCCTCGGACTCTACACTATAAGAGGACCAAGTATCATAAAGTCCCAGATAATATCCCAGATTCTCCGTCAAAATCGGACCGTGCAGCGGTAATATCTTCTCTATTTCCAGTCCCTTCGCTTTCTTTAATAAAGTCTGCACCTGTGCACCGTATTTTCCTACGATACCGAAATAATAACGACGTGCTTCGCAAGCCCAATCCTCTTCTACGTCCAAAGCACCGAATTTACCGAATCCATCTGCAGAAAACAGCAGCTTGTCCTTGCTGTCGTAGGTCACCATAACCTCCGGCCAGTGCACCATCGGTGCAAACACAAAAGTAAACGTATGGTCACCGGTGCAGAGCGTATCCTGATCTGCAACCACAACCTGATTTTTCGTAAAATCCGTATTAAAAAACTGATGCATCATAACAAAAGTCTTTGCATTACCTACTACCTTTACATTCGGATATTTCTGTACAAACGTTTCAATGCTTGCGGAATGATCCGGCTCCATATGCTGTACAATCAAATACGCCGGCTGTCTTTCGCCTAACACCTCGGCCACATTCGCAAGCCACTCTTCCGTATAAGCTGCATCCACCGTGTCAAACACCGAGATTTCTTTATCCATTACAACATAAGAATTATATGCCACACCGTTCGGAACATCATACATTCCCTCAAACAAATCTATGGTATGGTCATTCACTCCCACATAATATACACTATCCGTTACTTTGTTCATTGTATATCCTCCTTCTCATCAACTGTACTTCGTACCTGTCTATTTTACCATAAGACTCTTCTCTATGCAATCTTTTTACTCCGATATACACTGCCTTTTTATCGCATCTCCCCCTAGTATTCCCCTGAAAGTACCGTCGCAATCGTCTCCGCAAAAGGAGTCATAGCTGCTTTTGCCTCCGCTACCGTATTTTTGTGGGTCCCCAACTCTACCAACAAATACTTCTCTTTCAAATGCATATTGTAACGATAACTCTTTAAGTAAATCCGATGCATTAAGCCCGGATATAACTCGTTCCCGGTAATCTGCAAATGCAGACTGAAGGCCAGATTTCCCTCCAAATTCGGATTAGAATAGTATGTAATGGGACCATCCTTCGTTCTACACAACCCGTTAAACAGCATTACCTTTGCCGTGCTTACACCGTTAATTACAGAGGTTCTGGCATCCCCGCTGTCTCTATGTAAATCGATCACCACCTCAATCGAAGGATATTCCTCCAGTATTTTTGTAACCACCGGCAACGCATTGTTATAGGCATTGTTTCTGTCATCCGTTCCGTCTGCCTTCCGGTCAAACACCGTAGTCTCATGGATAACGTTATAACCGTATTTTTCCCGAAGCTCCGTTGCCAACACCTCTCCCGCACCGATTACCGTATCATCCGTTACCCCGGACCGGCTGTCCGCATAGCCCTCCGAACCGTGGGTATGAAAAATCAAAATCTGGGGTTCTTCCTTTTTCTCCATCCCGAACTCATATGCAGCCAGCTTTTCTGCCTGAAAAACATCCTCTGTTGCCTTCGTAGAAACATCTTCGATATAATAATTGGAAAGAAAGCTTTGAAATGATACCTCCTCCAAAGCCCCGAATCGCTCCTCCAATATTTCCTTTACCGAAACCGGGACTGCCTCTACTTCCGGCGGAATATATTCCGGTACATCTCCTTCCGCGTGACGTATTTGCAAATAGGTTCCGGTTGCGCCGGCGTACTTCACCGGAAGAGGTTCATTTTCAATCGTCGCGATGCTTTCCCTTTCCGCAAATCCTTTTAACATCACATATCCCGCCTTCGGAAACTCCACCAAGGGCAACTCCTTAAAATACAGCACTCCCAGCCCCACAAGCAACAATAACCATGCACAAATTCTTCTTCGCTTTTTTTCATCTCCGGGATTTTTTGTTTTTCCTGCATATCTTGCTGCCCGATGCTTTGCGAACATCCGATGCAAACTTCCTTTTCCTGGCATAACTGCTCCCCCATTCTTACCGTATCGTGTCTGTACTAAGAAATCACTGATTGATTCAGCGTTTCCCTATAATAATTCCTTGCAAAAACAAAGATTAATTGCTTCGGCAACCGTCTCTCCCGCCCGGCGCACCAGCTCGTCGATGCCCTTCGGCGTCACAAACAGAACCTGTCCGTTGTTCTCTTCCGCTTCCTTCAAAATCTCTTCACATTCCGCTTCCGGCATACCTTTCTTCCTAAGATACTTTCCCATGCGCTCCCGCAAAATCGTTGCGGCATCCACCACTGTAGGCACACCCACCGCAATCACCGGCACCCCCAGAGTTTCTTTATTTAAAGCCTGGCGGTTGTTTCCGATACCGGCTCCCGGATAGATTCCCGTATCCGTAATCTGTACCGTAGTTCCGAGACGTTCCGTACTGCGGGATGCCAATGCATCAATGGCAATCACAATGTCCGGATGCAATTCTTCCACTACACTCTTTATAATTTCGCCACTTTCCATTCCTGTTTGGGCAAGCACTCCCGCCGCCAGAGCACAAAAGGAAGTCAAGTGATACTTCTTTCGAAACTCCTCTCCCAGCTGTAAAATCAAATGTCTGGTCACCACCAGGTCATCTATCGCCACAGGACCCAAAGCATCCGGTGTAGCCTCCCTGTTTCCCAATCCTACAACCAGAACTTCCTTTGCCTTATCGTTTCTTTCTCCCATCAGCTGTAACAACTGCTCCGCCAGCGTTTCAGCCACGAATCGCCGCAAGCGTTCTTCTCCTTCGGTCAGTCCCTTCGCTTCTACCGTTATATAGGTTCCGATAGGTCTTCCCATAGCTGCAGCTCCCGAGGCATCGGTAATCCGGACCGTGGACACATGCACCTTCCGATGTTTCAAATGTTCTTCCTTTATCGTAACACCTTTGATACGCTCATCATCCTCTGAAAAGTCTTCCCGTAGCTCCACCGCCAAATCCGTACGTCCGCCTGTCTGCATCCCATTGCCTCCTTTTATTCTATGAATTTCCCGTCCACACTATTCCCAATGTATTTTCTGTAATTTTTTTAAAATTATGTATTGACAGAATCCACCGAATATACTAATATATAGGGGTATGCTTCCGTCGAAACGTCCGTGTCCGGCTTCGCGGCAGCAAGATCATGCGAATCGGAGTCCACATGCAGGACGTCCATCGAATCCAAAACATAGGAGGTGTTTTCACATGGCAAACATTAAGTCCGCAAAGAAGAGAATTTTAGTTATCGAGACCAAGACTCTCAGAAACAAGATGATTAAGTCTAAGATTAAGACTTTGGTAAAGAAGGTAGAGGCTGCTGTTGCTGCTAGCGATAAGGCTGCTGCTTCTGCTGCTCTTAAGGAAGCTGTTGTCGCTATCGACAAGGCTGCTGCTAAGGGTGTATACCATAAGAATACGGCTGCAAGAAAGGTTTCCCGTATCACAAAGGCCGTAAATTCTATTGCTTAATTTTATGCAAGTATAAAGCAAGGGCCGCGCGTGGTGCGCGGTCCTTTTCTTTATTGTACGGACAAAGCCGTACAATAAAGAAAACTCCGTATAATGCGCACTCGCACGAATTGTAAATTCTATAAAGGAGGCACCTATGAAAATTACATCCGTAAAAGGAACCAACGACTATTTACCGAAGGAGACAAAACTCCGCGACTATTTGCAGGGCAAGATTTTAGAGACCTACCGTTCCTGCGGCTTTGAGCGTATTACCACCCCGATTTTGGAGGACATCGAAAATCTGGATAAGAGCGAAGGCGGCGAGAACCTCAACCTTCTGTTTAAGGTATTAAAGCGCGGCGAAAAGTTAGAAAAGGCACTGGAAACAGGAAACCCGAAGGAGCTTTCCGACTTAGGTCTTCGCTATGACCTGACCTTACCGTTATCCCGTTACTATGCCTGCCACAGAGCGGATCTTCCGAGTCCGTTCAAGTGCATCCAGATTGACCAGGTATTCCGTGCGGAGCGTCCGCAGAAAGGCCGTCTGCGCCAGTTTGTACAGTGCGACATCGATATTTTAGGTTCTGATTCCGTCAACTGCGAAATCGAGCTCATCAGCACCACCGCAAAGGCTCTTTTGAATGTAGGCATCAAGAACTTCAAAGTAAAGATTAACGACCGTCGCGTCTTAAAGAGTTTAATTTATGCCGCAGGCTTTACCCCGGAAGATGCAGACAGTGTATGCATCGTATTTGATAAGATGGACAAAATCGGTGCGGAAGGTGTTGCCGCAGAGTTGATTGAAAAAGGCTTTGCTGCAGATACCGTAAAGAAGTTCACCGATCTTATGAGCATCTCCCCGTTCACCTTGGACGAGGCAGAAAAGTACTGTGAAGACAAGGCTCCGGTAGAGAGCTTACGTTATATCATCGACACCGTTACCAAGCTTGCGGGAGATTCCTTCTCCATCGTTTACGACAAGTCTCTGGTTCGCGGTCAGGGCTACTACACCGGTACCATTTTCGAAATCGAGTCTCTGGATTTCGGCAGTTCCATCGCAGGCGGCGGCCGCTACGACAATCTGATTGGAAAGTTCTTAAACGAGTCCGTTCCGGCAGTAGGCTTCTCCATCGGCTTCGAGCGTATTGCAAGCATCTTAACTGCTGCAAATTATCAGATTCCGGACGATAAAAAGCGGGTTGCCGTAATTTACGACACCACCGATATTCTCCCGGCTCTTACAAAGGCAGACGAACTCCGTACCGAGTACGAAGTCGTTCTTTACGAGCGTCCGAAGAAGTTAGGAAAGCTGTTCGGCAAGCTTGAGGAGCAAGGCTTCTACGGCTGCTTCATTTTAAACGAATCCGAAGACATTAAGGTATTCGGTGCATAATGATTGCATTTTTATGCATTCCATAGTATACTTTTAATACGTAGATTAAGATTACGGCAGCAGACTCTGCCGGAAAGGACGATGCCTATGTATTGCGCAGAACACATTTCATTTTCTTATCGAAAAAAAGAAGTCCTTCGCGATGTTTCCTTCACAGCCAAGAAAGGAGACTTTATCGGCATTATAGGCAAAAACGGATGCGGTAAATCTACCCTTTTATCCGTTCTTGCGGGTGTCAGACGTCCTGCCGGCGGCACGGTTTCCTTTGAAGGTGCACCGCTGTTTACGAAGAAAAGTGTTCCTGCCGATATCATCGGCTATGTTCCGCAGTTAAATCCGTTGCTTCCCGAGCTTTCCGTCCGGGACAATCTGAGACTGTGGCTCCGGAATCCCGCTGCTTCACCGGAATCTTTATATCTGCAAATGGGGTTAACCGACTACCTGCGGGTACCGGTAGCAAAACTATCGGAGGGGTTAAAAAAACGTGTCAGCATTGCGTCCGTTCTCCAAAACAGTCCTAAAATTCTGATTTTGGATGAACCGTCCGCCGCTTTGGATTTACCGTGCAAGGAAGTAATTCACGAGCAGTTGCTTTCTTTCGCAAAAAACGGAGGAATTGTTCTGTTTACCACCCATGAGGAAGCCGAGTTTTCATTATGCAATACTTTATATATTTTAAAGGACGGCATTTTACACCCGGCACCGGATACACAGGACATGCATTTACTGATACAACAGTTCTAATATAGGAGGAATGGGAAAATGAACCAAACACGTAACACCAAATCACACAAGGCATATCGTCTGATTGCCGTCTTAACCGTCTTTACACTGCTTTTCGGATGCATGGGTTGCTCCCAAAAGACGCCGCGTGAGGCACTGGAAGAAGCCTATGAAAAGACCTTTGTCACAAACAATCCGTCCGAATCGATTCTCGGAATTTCCGAAATCAATTCTCACATGAGCGATAATAAAGCATACTCTACCGGCTTTTCCGTTACGCTTCAGGAGCTTTCCGGAAAAGATATCAGTGAATATGTCGGCGTTTTGTCCGGTCTGGGCATTCGCATTGATTCCGCTTCCGACCTTATGAACCGTAAAAGCGCCGGAACCATGGACATCACCTACGGAGGTACCAAATATCTTTCCTTAGGCGGTCAGCTTCAGGGCAGCAAATTATATCTTACGGCTCCGCAGTTAATTGACGGCAGCTTAACCGTAGATTTTTCCACTTTAAAGGATGACCTTTCCTCTGATTCCATGATCGGTCAGATGTTTACCATGTACGGAATCGAGGTTCCGGAGGATATGTTCTCCCAGCTGATGCAGTCCTTTGCTTCACCGTCTTCTTTGGCAGACTTAGGCAGTCTTGTATCTTCTTATGAAGATTTTTGCGATGCTATTCTGGTAGAAGAAGCAGACAAAAAGTCCGTCAGCTTCTCTTCCGATGTTTCCTACAAAAAAGCTTACACGGTAACGGTTCCGAAGCATGCATATTCCACACTTATCACTTCCCTGTTGCAGTACGCAAACGATACCTCTGCCGGTCTCACAAGTGCAATGGGCGGTACCGAACAGGAAGAGCTTGATATGTTAAACGTAAAGCTGACCATTCAGCAGCTTGCCGATGTCATCGGTGATATTGTAGTTTATGTCGGTGTAACCAAAGACAACTATATCTGTTGTGCGGAAAGCAGTATCAAGACCGGTGCGGAAAGCCTTGTTATGACAGCTACCTTTGCCGGCAAAGACAACCCGTTAACGGATACGGATGTGGTATTTTCCGTAACCGCCCAGGGACAGACCGCAGAAATTATCTTTGCACAGGATTATGCCGATGATAACGAAGTTTCCTTTGACTTCAGTGTAAAATTAAACGGTGTCACCGAATTAAAGCTGTCCGGCGAAGGCGAATATAAGGATGTTGTTAAGGGTCAGAAATACACCTTCGATTATGACCATATCGATTTGAACATGGGAGACGAGCTTTCCCTCTCTCTTTCCGGTGATGTATATGTTGACACTACAAAATGTGACATTCCGACCCCGTCCTCTACGGAGCGTAATATTTTCCGTATGAGTGAAGAGGATTTCACCGCCCTGGGCGAAGAAATTCTCATTAACATCGAAGAAGATCCGTTACTTTCCAAAGTAATGAACGCACTCAACTAAGAGATATCATTTAAATAACCTTTCACAGCCATACTTACAAGGAGGAACTCCCATGTCTGTTCTCTTTTTCCTACAACTGAAAAGAGCTCTGCGGGCAGTTCCGAGGATTATTGCAGGTGCAATCATTCCTCTTTTCCTTGCGGGTATGGCTGTCTTTTTTGCCCAAAGAATGCATCTGAAAAATACCGATACCGTTCTCTCTCCGGTGGCTTTGGTCAACCATGATTCCGAAGCCTATTTGGACCTCATTCTTCCGATGATTACGGAATCGGAGGCAGCCGGCAACTTTTCCTTCGTGAAAATGAACGAAACCGAAGCTATGGATGCCCTGAAATCCGGAACCGTTTGCGCCGCACTGGTTTTCCCGCAAAATATGTTCGAAGGAATCTTAGATTCCACCAACATTCCGGCAAAGCTTTACCTTCCGGGTGGTGACTCATTTCCTTCTCTACTTATCGGAAAATTTGCCGAAGCGGGGGCTCTCACCTTAGGCTCCGCTCAGGCAGGCATTTACGCCAGTTCCGAGCTTTATTATGAATACAATCTCAAAGAACACCTCTCCGATATCTTTTACGATATCAATACCGAAAACTTAAAGTATGCCCTTTCCAGAGAAGCAGCCTTTTCCGTAAAATCCGTCACCGCAACCGGTGAGCTTTCCTTTCTCGAATACTACGGCTGTACTTTATTTGTTTGCCTTTTGCTGTTCTTCGGCTCCGGTATGGGCAGCTTTCTCGGCACACCGGCCCCGAAAACCTTTTCCGAACAATTGCGCAGAAACGGAATGGGCGCTCTTTCCATGGAGCTGTCTTTATTCCTTCCGTTGTTCCTGTTTTATCTTGTTTTCACCTTCCTTCTGGGCGGAATTGCAACCAAACTTCTGCTGGACTTTACTTTAAACGGAAGCACCGCCCTACTTTTACTTACTACGGCACTTTGCTTTTCCGTTTTTACACAGCTGATTTATTCCTTTGCAAAAAACGCAGGCCGGGGACTTTTGCTTTTAACGTTCCTCGGGCTGCTTATGATACTGGTTGCGGGAGGCTTCCTTCCGTACGCCTTTTTACCGAAGAACTTTTCACAGATTTCCGCAGTTCTGCCGCTTAGCGCTTGTCTGACAGCACTACGCAAAACGGTAGGCGGGACACCGGGACTTTGGGACATTCTGTTTCCGCTTTGTCATGCCGTACTGCTCTTCGGATTACTCGTTCTTCTTTCCTTGTTCCGTAGAAAGGAGGTACGTTCATGAAGTTAAGCATTTTTCTTAAACTGCAACAAAAGCGTATTTTAAAGAACATACCGTTTCTTTTGTTACTGCTTTTATTCCCTCTTTGTCTGTTTCTGCTTTCCCGCAGTTTTGATACTGCGAAGGATTCCCGCATCCCGGTAGGACTTTGTCTTTCTACGGAGGATAGCTTAGCCGAAACCGTCTGTGAAAAACTGATAAACGGAACCGATTCCCTGTTTACCTTTTCCATGGTTTCTTCGGAAGATGACTTAATCAAACAGGTGCAAAGCAATCGGCTGGAATGCGGTTATTTCTTTCAAAAAGAACTTGGAGAAGAGCTGGATCACAGTCACCTAAAGAATCTGATTACGGTTTATGTTTCCGAAAACACCACCTGTACCGGGATTTTAAACGAACTGGTCTATGCCAATTTGTTTGAAGAATATTCCCTTTCCCTACTGCAGGAAAGTTTAACCAAGGCCGGTCATCTTCCGTTTACGGAACAAGAGGCAGAGGAATTTTCCCTTCCTCCGGTTACGGAAGAAGATGTAGAGGAACACTATCGCTCTCAATTAGCGAACAATTCTACCTTCCGGTTTGATATTCAATTTGTGTCCGGTACGGATACCTTTTCCACCGGTCAGGCAGGCATTGCCTCCGCCACAACACCTCTGTTTCGCGGACTTGCCTCCCTCTTTTTACTCCTGTGCGGCTTTTTGGCTCTGCTCACCGCCTACCAGGACGAAAAGAACGGCCTGTATGCAAAATTATACGGTACGAAACGAGTGCTCTACCCTCGGATTGCGCAGATTACCTACTTACTGCCGGCCGGAATCTCTTGTCTTCTCGGTCTGGCTCTCAGCGGTTCCGTAACCGACTGGGGCAAGGAGCTGGTTGCTCTGCTATGTTATCTGGCGATGCTTCTACTCTTTTACACAGTTTTAGGCACAGTCATCCGCAATCACACTATGCTCTGCGCAGCATTTCCCATGATACTGCTGTGTACCCTTGTTTTTACTCCGGTAATTGCGGATTTAACCGCATTTTTCCCTTGGTTAAAGACAATCCGGTACGTTCTGCCGACCTACTACTATTTGTTATTTTTCTAGCTACAACTAAAACTTTGCTTTTGGAGGTTTTCAAATTATGGAACACAGAGTGAATTTAGAAGAGATTTCCGACGGAAAATTATATACCCAAAATGATATGGTGAAGCTGGGCTGTGACGGCTGTTCCGGCAACTCATCCTGCTGCCGTTTTGCGGAGGATACTATTACTTTGGACCCGTACGATATGTACCTTCTGAGTACCGGAGAAGGCCTGTCCTTTGAATTGCTTTACAGCCGGGAACTTATCGCTCTTGCTCCGGTAAAGGGGCTTTTATTGCCGCACCTGAACTTTTCCAAAGAGACCGGCACCTGTCCGTTTTTAGAAAAAGACGGTCTCTGCCGCATTCACGGAAACCGTCCGGGGCTTTGCAGACTTTTCCCGCTGGCCCGCTACTTTGAAGAAGACAAGCTCTACTATATCCTGCAGATCCACGAGTGCCCGAATCCGGTTACGCCAAAGGTTAAAATAAAGAACTGGCTGGGTATTCCTAATTTGGAGCAATACGAAACATTTCTTACCGAATGGCACAGACTTGTGACCGAAACTCAGAAAAAAATCGCAGCCGCTTCGGACAATCAAACCATCAACACCGTAACGACTGTTTTCTTGAAATTGTTTTATTTGACACCTTATGGGAAGGATGAGGACTTTTACGCGCAGTTTCAAACAAGACAGGAGACTTTTCAAACCGCCCTTTCCTAATCCATCACATCCCACACAATTTAACCATTCCATGTTTTCTGCTCTCCGGGCACTCTGTTTACAGATGCCCGGATTTTTCTTCTTCCTTACATAAACAGTAGCAGACTCACCGCCATCACCATCATTCCCGCAATCAAACCGTAAATGGAGATATGATGCTCTCCATACTCTCTTGCTGCCGGAAGAAGCTCATCCACGGAGATAAATACCATAATTCCCGCCACTCCCGCAAAGATAATACCGAATACCACGTCATTCATCACCGGCATTAAAATAAGCCAGCCTATTAACGCTCCCACCGGTTCCGCAAGACCGGAAATAAAGGAGTAGAAAAAGGCTTTCTTTCTCGAACCGGTTGCCTGATAAATCGGTACCGATACCGCAATACCCTCCGGGATATTGTGAATGGCGATTGCTGCCACAATCGGGATAGCAATGCTCGGATCCTGCAATGCAGAAACAAAGGTCGCCAAACCTTCCGGGAAGTTGTGCACCGCAATGGCAAGGGCCGTAAAGACACCCATTCGCATAAGTTTATTTTTCTGCGGAGCGTCCGGTTCTTCGCCGGCACAGTTTTCCTTTGTCTCACATTCTTTTCTGGCTGCACATTTCTTGCATTTCTCCCCCTTTGTATGCTTACAATCCGCTACAACACTCTTTGTCTCATGAGGATTTTCCTCGGACGGAATCACCTTATCAATAATCGCAATTAAGAAGATTCCTCCGAAAAAGGCTGCTACCGTAGCCCAGGAACCGCCCTTTATTCCAAGCTCCGTCATCAAAGAATCCTTTGCTTTCACAAAAATCTCAATCATAGACACATAAATCATGACACCTGCGGAAAAACCGAGGCTTAAGGATAAAAATCTCTTATTTGTCTTCTTTGCGGCAAAGGCAATCAAACTACCGATTCCGGTGCTGAGTCCCGCAAATAAAGTAAGCAAAAAAGGAAACATAACCTGACCCATCATTCTCACGACCTTTCTACCAGTATACGATACCGATTATTTTATGTTACTCCCCGGTTCATATAACGCTTCGTCAGTTAGCATATGCTAATTTTTATTTTATATTACCACTACTATATGAAAAAAGCAAGACTTTTTTATTGCCTCGCTTTCCACCTATTCTACAATTGTTTCTTTGCCATCATGTAATAAACACATACCTTATAGCCTGCATATCCGTACATGTGGTCAAGTCCGGAATAGGTATATCCAAGGTATGCCTCCTTCATACCGGCATCCTTTAAATACTTCGTACCGATAGTTACCATATTCACGCCGATATGCCGTCCCTGATGGCTCGGTTTTACCGTGGTACATCCCACACTGCCAAGACCTACTCCTTCTGTTTCCAGATTTACAAACAACGTCCCTACGACTTCCTCTCCATCTGTGGCAATCAACACCTTAGGATTCTGCGAGCCTTCCCCACGATACAGTTCCGTGTTTTTATAATACTGCGTAAACTCCTCATAGGCCGCGTCGGTACACTTCCACACTTCCGGTACATCCTCTGACCTTGCAAAACGATAACAAATCCCGTCTACCGTATCTCCGATTTCATATTCTTCCTTTGTAAACTCCGAAAGAGGAAACCGCATGTCAAAACAGTTACAGTCCCAGGAATGAGTATATCCGCGCTTTTCAAAGAACGTACTTGCAGAATCGTCCAACCCCTCATACAGACGCTCATTCACTGCGTCTACATACCGCTTACATGTAGGAACTCCCGGCATCAGATAATCATAACCGGCACCTACCGTTACTTCCTCATAGCCGGATTCCTTAATAAGCCGCTCCGCCTGACTGAGTAGTTCCGAACCGATGCCCCGGTTCCGATACTCCTTATCCACACAAAGCATCAGAAGCGTGTTGTTATGTATTACGACCGCTCCGATGAAAGAGTTCTCGCTATTACGCTTTTCGATAACCTTACATTCTTTATTTTCTAATATATCTCTTACTGTAGCGTCTTCCCGTACGATAAACGGGAAATTGCGACGGAATAAGGCAATCAGTTCATTATGCATACACTTCTCCTATCCCCTCTCATGGGCCCCGTACTTCTTCCTCTTATCAAACAATAACTGTATCAACGACTTGTAATACGGTATAAACTCCCCACTGTCAAGAAGCGCAAATATCTCTTCTATGGTCGCCCACTTTACCCGCTGCACCTCCGACTCCTGAAGGGTCAATGTACTGATATCCACATCCTGTTCAATCAGGTACACATCATCAAAACCCTTATCAAAGTTAACCGTCAAATGTGGACGTATACCCTGTAAATCCAATTTCAAACCGATTTCCTCAAGCACCTCCCGCTCTGCCGCATCCTGACTGGAATCTCCCATAGTGGCACTGCCGCCTACGGTAATGTCCCACATATTCGGCCATCCTTCCTTAAAAGGCTGTCTTTGCTGAATCAGCATCTCACCCTTACTGTTAAAAATACAAACATGCACCACCATATGATAACTGTCCGGTTCAAATTCGGCTCCGCGCACCATAGTTCTCCCTGTTTTAATTCTGTCCTTGTCGTAAACATCCCAAAGTTCCATGTAAACCCTCCTTTTCACATAGTTCTACATTTCCGAAAATCTCATTTTCTCCCCTATTCCGGACTACATTATTCTGCCTTCTCCAGTTTTCTGTAAATCGTCAGCCGCATGGTCAGATAACATGCAATACCGCCTATCACATTAGATATCGGCTCTGCCATAAAGACTCCCTTTACTCCGAAACCAACCATCGGTAATACTAAAGTCAACGGTACCACAATAATCGCCTTTCGTAACAATGAGAAAAATATCGCATGCTTTGCATCTCCCACCGCCTGAAACACCGACTGTCCGGCAAACTGTAATGCCATAAATACAAAACCAAAGAAATAGGTCTTTAGCATCTCGATGCCCGGCTCTATCAGCTCCGCCTTATCCGAGAAGATTCCGAACCAGAACCGCGGGAATAAAAGAATCAAAATCCAGGCAACCATGGTATACGCCGCACCCACCCATGTATTAAACCGTACGGCAGATTTTGCTCTTCCGTAGGACTTTGCTCCGTAATTAAAACTAATCACCGGCTGAGCTCCGTTTACAATACCGAACACCGGAAGCATTACTATTTCACGAATGGAATTGGTTACCGTCATAATGCCCACATAAGTATCGCCGCCGTAGCTTTGCAAGGTGGAATTGCACGCCACCTGTACGGCGCAGGTGGTTCCCTGCATAATAAAATTGGCCGTACCCAATTTACAAATATCTTTTGTAATTCGTTTGCTGATTCTGATATTCTGTATCCGAAGCGGAACCGCGCCCTTCTTTCCGAACAAAAAGTGCAGTATCCAAATCGCAGACAACGACTGGCTGATAACGGTAGCCAACGCCGCACCTGCCACTCCCATATCAAATGCGAAAATAAAAATCGGATCTAACACAATATTCGCCACCGCACCGATCACCACGGAACACATCCCGATACGAGGAAATCCCTGGGCATTAATGTAACCGTTCATTCCCGTAGCAATCATAGAAAACACGGTACCGATTAAATAAATATTCAAATATTCTCCGGCATACACAAAGGACTCTTCGCTGGCACCGAAAGCAAACAAAATCGGCTTATGAAATGCATAGCCCGCTGCCATTAAGAACACAGAGCTAACCAACAAAAGGCCAAAGGAATTACCGAGAATTTTTCCTGCCTCATCATCGTCCCCTCGCCCTCGTGCCATGGCAAACAAAGGCACTCCGCCGTTTCCGAACAGTGCCGTGAATGCCATAATAAGCGTAATCACAGGAAAGGTCAGTCCCACACCGGTTAATGCCAGACTGTCACCTTCCCCCATATGTCCCAAATAAATCCGATCCACCACGTTGTACAAAAGCTGTACCAGTTGCGCAATGGTAAGAGGCACTGCCTGGGCTACAATACACTTCCAGACCGGTCCTTTGGAAAAATCAATTTTAGACGAGCCGCTTCCTGCTCTCATATCCGTCACTTCCTACACGTTATACTAGCTTTTATTCTCATAAAAGCAATTAAAAGCCATCTTCTATATTATACACCGGCCCACGATTCCTTGCAAGAAATTGCCGGTAAAAGATTGCGCCCACCGTGCTGGTAATTACCTCGGTTACCGGATAGGTCATCCAGAACCAATTAAGTCCAAACCTTGAAAAGACATACCCCAACGGCACAAATAACACTACGGTACGGATAACCGTAAGAAGCGCACTCTTTAATCCGTAGCCCACCGCCTGAAAGAATACAGGAAAAATCAGAGAAGTTACCATCGGAAGAAAGCTGACACCTACAAAACGAAATCCCACTTTACCTATTTCAACCACCAGTGCATCCGAGGTAAATACCCGAAGCATTTGCTCCGGAACAAGCACAAAACAAAGGGTTCCCAACGCCATTAACGCAAGTCCGAACCCGATTGCGGCCCGAAGTGTTTTTTTGCAACGCTCGATATTTCCCGCCGCAAAGTTGAAGCTGACCACCGGCACAATGCAGGTCTGCATTGCACTTAACGGAATAAAGAAAAATGTCTGCCATTTATAATACAAGCCAAGTGCCGTTACCGCCTGGTCGGAAAAAGTTGCCAGTATCAGATTGAGTCCGAGTATGTAAAAGGTGTATGCCGATTGCATTAAAATGTTCGGAATCCCGAGACAGAAAATTTTCGCCACATGATGGTGATAGACCCGCTTTGCCGGAGACTTTCGAAATCCTCTCTTGCATACAACAAGCGCCGCTACTATCTGACCCGCCACGGTTGCTATCGCAGCTCCTGCGATTCCGAACTCCGGCAGTCCGAACATACCGAAAATAAAGAGCGGATCTAACACAATATTGGTAATTGCCCCGGCAATCTGCGCCACTGTAGGCGTTTTCATATCTCCTTCCGCCTGCAATATCTTTGTCCAGATACTTTCCAAAAACAAACCGAAGCTGAATACACAAACAATTCTTCCGTAGGTAATGACATCTGCAATTACTGCTTCCGACTCCGTAGACATTTTGGCATAGGCCGGCATAATAAACCAACAAACCAGGGCAAACAAAGCCCACAAAACCACCGCAAGGGGTGTTCCTACACCGGCATATTCTTCTGCTTCCTTCTTGTTCCCCAAACCTAACTTTGCCGCCATGACCGTATTGATTCCCACACCGGTGCCCACCGCCAGCGCAATCATCAAAAGCTGAAGCGGATATACAATGGAAAGCGCGGTCAGTCCCGTCTCGGAATACCGTCCCACAAACAAGCTGTCCACAATATTGTAAAGTGCCTGAATCAACTGCGCCAGCATTACCGGCGGAGCCAGTTTAAATAATACCTTACTTACTTTTTCTTTTCCAAAAAACTCTGCCGCATCCATAACTCAAGTTCCTCTTAAAAATAATGATATTTCTTCCGCTTTGCCACCAAAAATACCGTGGAGAAAAATACCGCCATAAACTCCGCCACAATAATGGAATACCAAATTCCGTCGATATCAAACAGCAGCGGCAAAAGAAGCACCGCTCCGATTTGGAATACCAGCGTTCGCAAAAACGAAATGATTGCCGAAGTGACACCGTCATTTAATGCGGTAAAGAAGCCGGAACCGAAGATGGCAAAGCCCATAAACGGGAAGGATACCGCAAAAATACGGAAGCCATGCACCGTCATCTCATACAATTCCGCATCGTATCCGACGAATATCTTCCCCAAAGGTACTGCCAGCAAAAATGCCGCAACCAACATGGCAATTCCGCAGCTCCCGATTAATATCAAACTTTTCTTAAGTAAACTCTTTAGTTCAACGTGATTCTGCGCTCCGTCATGATAGCCGATGACCGGTGAGGTTCCGATGGAATACCCGACAAACGCCGCAGAAAAAATCATGCTGACATACATCATGACGCCGTAAGCAGCCACACCGTCTTCTCCTGCAAACTTAAGAAGCTGCAAATTATACAACATTCCCACAAGACTCATGGAAACATTACTCATAAACTCGGAGGAACCGTTGGTACAGGCTCTCACAATTGCTTTTCCTTCAAACTTTGTTTTCCCAAGACGAAGAATACTGCCGTTTTTCCGAAAGAAATATATAAGCGGTATTGTTCCTCCTAAAAACTGACTGAAGGCCGTAGCAATCGCCGCTCCGATTAATTTATACTCTTGCGGCAAAAAACCTACCAGTACCGCATCCAGCACCATATTGGTCACACCGGCCGCCAACGTCACCAAAAGCCCCAGCTTCGGCTTTTCCGCTGCCACAAAAAAGCTTTGAAACATCATCTGCAACACAAAAAACGGAAGCGCCACCAAAAGAATCCGCGCATAAACCACACAGTGTTCCAGCAGTTCTCCTTCCGCCCCCAAAAGCATAGCAATCGGCCGGATAAAAATAAATGCAACGGTTGCAAACAGAACGCCTAATCCAAAGGCCACATAAACAAACAGGGAAAAATAACGGTTCGCCCGCTCCGGTTTTCCCGCCCCGAAGGTCTTTGCCACAATGGCCGTACCGCCGGTTCCGAACATAAATCCCACCGTTGACACAATCATCAAAAACGGCATAATCAGATTTACCGCGGAAAACGGTACCTTTCCCGCAAAATTCGAAACAAAGAAACCATCCACCACACTGTAGATTGATGTTAAAATCATCATTGCAATGGACGGTAATGTAAACCGAATCAGTTTTCCGTATGTAAAATGGTCTGAAAGTTGTATCTTCATCGTTATCCGTTACTCCTTATCTTTGCTTTTTTACTCCCTCTTTGCCAGCCCCTTGTTCGGCTCCTTTACAGCTGTTCCAGCTGGATTCGCAGGCATTCCGCATAACGCTCCATCCCTGTAATATAGTCTCGTATTTCATCGTCGGTCCAGTCATCAAATGCCCGCACCTCTGCCTCGTAAAGTCTTGCCACCGTCTCTTTGACATAGTCCCTCCCCTTGTCGGTCAAGACCACTCGTTTTGCCCTTCCGGTATGTTGTACCAGATATAACATCCCTTCCGTTTCCAGATTACGCATGGCAGAATTCACCGTCTGCTTACTGATACCGGACTTTTTATAAATGTCGCTGAGTAAGCAGGTCTCCCCCGCGTCATAAATCGAATACAACACGACACAAACACTGTCACTTATCCCAAGCTTTAGCGCTACCCTGTGATATAACGCTTGCATTTCCGATGTCAGATAATTGATTTGATGTATTTCTTCATAACGCTTCTGTGCCATACCTTCCTCCTTCGTACGAAATCGTACCTTACACAGTATAGTACGATTTCGTACATTTGTCAACGTACATAAAACAAAAGAAAAGCTTTCCCAAATAAAGTTATACCTAAACCGATAGGTACTCTATGCTGTTTACCAACATCCTTAATTCTGCCACTCTATCCGTTGCATCTTGATAAGCGGATACATATACAGCTCTTTTCCTTCCAAATCACACTGATGCATATCCACCGCCGTGATACAATGATTCTCGTAGGTAGTGTAATAATAGATCCCCTTATCCGTATTCATACAGGACGTATAGGCGGTAATCTCGTAGCTCCCGTCCGGCAATTGTGCCCCCCCCCGTTGTTGCTCCACTGATCCGAGAATATGAAAAAACTGGCTGATGCTTTCGTTCTCTCCCTCTCCCGATACGGAATTCAGCTTCACAAAGGCTGCCCGTACAAACCGGGAAGCGGAAGACAAATCTCCCGGAAGCCCGATGCCTCCCATGCCTCTGCTGTAAGTCGTAAGGGAAGCTTTCCCAAAACGATTCTCGGGTGTCTGGGCTGTCACATTCAGATAATCGCACAAATGGATCATATGATAATCAAAGGGAGGATTATTGGTCAAGACACCGATTGGGTTTTCATAGATGTGAAGCCCGTCAGCCATGGATTCCACCGTAATTGCACCTTCTTTATCCGCAATGAGCCAGTGAAGAGGCGAAAGCGGGAACTTATCACTGAAATCAATGTTACAAAGATTGATTCTCTCAAGCAAACCTCTTGCTTCCGTCAAGTCCTTACACTGAGACAATATCCACGGAATAAACTCGAAGGGTGCAATATTGTCCTTTCCTTCCGTCACCGGAAAATAGTGTGCGTTTCCCGGGAAGTTCAGGCCCGCCATAGAAAGGCCATACTCATTTGTTGCCTCATAGTATAGCGGATAGTTGTCTGCCACCGTTGCCATACCGATAATGGCATAGTGGTTTCTGAGAGACTGCTTTGTTCGAAAGTGAAATTCAAAGTTTCGCGGGGTCACCGTTACCTGTTCTTCATAGGTATATTCCAAGTCCAAGGTACGTCCGAAATAGTGGTCTTTGGTTTTATAGGTGATTGCAGTGCACATGGAAGCCTCCTTTTAACTTTGCCTAATATCGTGGGCCTACACGAAAAAAGGACTGCCTTTTGACAGTCTCTTTTCTTCCAGTATCTTCGATTTTTATAGAAACAATACACTCTATATCGCCTTTTCCAAAAACAACTCCATAGGCTGTTCATACCCCGGTACCGTTGGCACAAAGCCTCCGCAGTCCTTATACCCCAGCTTACGATAAAAGTGCTGTGCGTCCTCGTCGGCCTGCGTAGACGTAAGTACCATACCATAGCCCTTCTCCTTCATATCCGCCTCCCAGTACTCCATCAACAGTCGTCCATAGCCTTTTTTCTGATGTGCCCAATCCACAAACAGCAAGGTACAAAAAGGAGTATTATCCCAAAATAAATTGTAGCGAAGCAGACCTACCGGTTTTCCCTCTGCCTCCAACACATAGCCACGCTCATCCCGAACCTTACGGGCAAACTCCTCCGACCGCAAGTGCCGGTCAAGGCTGTACCAAAAAGGCTTGTCCTCTAACGTCATATATCTGATTTTTATCATAACATCCTCTGACCTCTTTCCGCAAAACCATCTGTATATCTCTTATCTGTGCGACTTTTTGGATTCCTTTACCTTCGGGATATCCTCCCTGTTAATCCACTCCTCGGTATAGCCACAACTACAGCAAATATAGCGGTTCACCTTTACCCCGGAAAAAATAGTTGCCCCGGTCATGATATTATTCCCGCTACCGTAAGGTCCGCAATAACCGTCTACAATTACAATATCGCTCCCGTTACACTTCGGACAAATTCTTTGATTCTTCATAATACTCTCCTCCTATTTCCCTTTCATTTATCATCCGTAACCTAGATAGACAAATCCAAAATCGCTCCGCCCACGTTACCGGAATACTTTACAAAATACTGAATCTTGGACAAATCCACATTGCCCATATCCACTTCCACCACATTGGCCTCCTGAGCTTTGGCAAACTCTGCGGACTTCTCACCCATGCTTGACGCAAGCTCATTGGACTCTTCGCAAAGCTTATCCATTTTCTTGCGAAACTCCTCTTCTTCCTCTTCATCCCACAAGGACTCTTTCTTGTGCCGTTCTGCCTGTATAGCTATGGTCTGAGCCATCTTTGCCGCCTGATATAAGTCTCCGTCATATTCCATGACCTTTTTCTCGTCACTTGGCGGAACAATGTCTCCCTTTGACATCGCGCGGACTACTGCCATAATCTTGGCCTCTTCTATGGCCTGCTTCTCTTTGGCCGCCATCTGGGTCTTCTCCGCCGCCATATTTGCCTCCGCAACCAGCATGGCATTGTACTTCTCCCGATCCTTAAGAAGTTGCTTTCTTGAGGCTTCCGTCAAAATCAGTTCACTGCCCTCTTCTGTCTTGATAAGCTCCGCATTCTGCGCATTTAACGCCTCATGCCCCTTCGGAATCCGATAGGCCTCGTAGGTATGTAAATAGCTTGACATATTGTTGCTTACACTACTCATATTTTCGCCCTCCTTTGCAAACACGGTAAAAGAATATCCTTCACCGGATTCAAAACTTGCGGGAACTCCGTTTCCCACAGAAATTGTCTTATCTACTATATCGGCAGAAAGGAAGTAAAAGTGTAGTCATCCGGTGGTATTTTGATATATAAACTCTCTTGCCTCTTTCTCACGCTCCTCGTGAACCGTTCTCACAAAACGAGAGGTTGTATCCCTGCCCGAAACTTGTTACAATACAGACAAGAAGAAGCGCTACTTCAAAATTTTGAAGGAAAGAAGGAATTTCTATGAAACTTTATATCGGTGAACAATTAAAAACTCTTCGTAAGGAAAAGAGAATTACACAAGAAACGTTAGCAGATGTTCTGGGGGTGTCTTACCAGTCCGTATCCCGTTGGGAACTGGGCGTGTGTTACCCTGACATGGAGCTGTTGCCGACCATTGCCAATTATTTCGGTGTCAGCATCGACAAGCTCCTTTCCAATGATGTGGACTCCAAGGATGCAGACCAGCAACGTTTTTACGACACGCTGAATGCCATGGAATTCGGCAGTCTGGAGCAGTTGCAGTTTGTGGAGGAATATTACCATAAGTACCCGGACAATGACCGCTTTGCCTTTATCCTACAGGACATTATGAAAAATTATGTACTGGTAAACAAGGACAAAACTGCCATCTATCTGCCGACCATGGTAAAGCTGTACGAGCGCTTGAAGGGAACCAGCTTCCACGAGGGCGCTGTGGGAAATGTTATTTGTCTCTGTCCGGAAGATGATTTGGAACAGTGGCTGGACCGTTGCTCCTGGACTTCCGAATATACCCGCAGGGGCTGTCTCGTGTCCCGCTACATCGTCAACGGTGACTGGATAAAAGCGTATCTCCATCAAAGTATCGAGGCCTTTGAAAACTTTGCCACACAGTTGGACCGCCGTTTCCCGGATGATTTAGGACCGACTCGCAAAGCGGAATATCACAGAGGCTTGCTCCGGGTTCTGGCCTCCTTCGGTGACGGCACCACACCGCCGGACGGTTGGGCATTATTTTACGCCTACAAACAGTTTGTTCTTGCGGCGTGTCTGTTCGGAGACGGTAAGACAGAAGAAGGCTGGAAGGAATTTGACGCAGCCTTTGCCACCTATCGTCGTATCTTTGCATTAGAGGAGGAATGGTTACCTCTTGGAAACCCTATCTTCTCCGATTTGAAAATTCGCAAGAACTACTCGGCTATGCAGGACTCCGAGGGCAACGAACATGAGGTATACAACTCCCAGTATGTAGGCTTCTGTTATGCAGGATTTGTGCATGAGTTTTTGACCGACCCGCGTTGGGCATGGTTCGACAGTGTCCGTGATACCAAAAAATACCGGGAGGCTGTAGCCTGGGCGGAAGAAGAAGCAAAAAAAGAAGAAAACCAATAAATTGAAAAAAGAGTCCAAGACGGCAGAATTCACTCCCGTCTTGGACCCTTCTCTCACGCTCTTTCAAAACTTTTCATTCTATGCTTATCCCAACAACTCCGGAAACAACGTCACCGCCAGAATCGCCGCCCCGATGACTAGCAACACCACACCGACCACGCGGTTCAATGTCTTTGCGGAAGCTTTATTGGCAATCCTTGCGGCAATCCGCGCCCATAACAGGGTAGAAATTACGCACACCGCAAGGCAATACAAATCCGGCATACCGTCAATGGCAAAATGGCTTAACGCACCGGTCAGCGCCGTAAATGTCATGACAAATACACTGGTTCCCACCGCAGTCTTAAGCTCATAACCAAGCACCGTAGTCAGCACAAGGAGCATCATCATTCCGCCGCCGGCACCGATAAATCCGCATATAAAACCGATTAAGCATCCCGTAAGCACGGACCGAAGCACTCTCTGTTTCGCATCCAAGGCATTCATGCTTTCCTTGGTGGTCATTACCGGTTTTACAATAAACTTTACCCCGAGAAGCATGGTCATTATCACGGAAAAACTGCCCATGGTGGTATTCGGTACCTTGCTGGACACAAAGCTTCCGATGGCTGTAAACAACAGCACAAACACCATCATTACCACACCGTTTTTAATGTCCAAATTCTTATTCTTCCCGTAGGTGTAGGCGCTCACTCCGCTGGCCAGCACATCACTGGCAAGGGCAATTCCCACCGCCTCATAGGCCGGCATCCCCAAAAAGGTAATTAACATCGGACTGATGGCCGCAGCCGCACTCATTCCCGCAAATCCGGTACCCAGTCCCGCCGCAATACCCGCGATAAAACATATGATAAAATCAAAAAGCTCCATACTTCTGTTTCCTTCCTGTTACTTAATACAGGAATTGTACCACAAAAGTATGGAACCCCGCAACTGTCTCTCTATGAAATATGTCTTACAATTCTATGAAATATTTCTTATTCGTTACGCTCCGTCAGCGCCTTGATTTCCTTCCGTTCACGGTAAATACTCCGCGCCAGAAGCACGCCACCGTAAATTAAAATCGAAGTAAACACAATAAACAGAAAGTCTCTCTGTGCCGCATAGCTGCTCGGACGGTGTCCGGCTATAATCACATGGGCAATGCAGTAAGATATCGGGTAGAACAAAATCGTCTCAATCACAGCTTTTCCCTTCGCTTTGCGACGTACAAACAGCCATACGATAAGTAACGCGATGACACCCATTACCGCAAGCAAAAAGTAATAACGAAGCACCAGTCTCGGCAAGGTAACTACACCACCGCTTGTAATCGGCTCCCCGTAAACACACACATCCTCGCGGCCGTCATTGGAGGTATAATATACGGAAATCTCCTCATCGACTCCCTTTTGAATCGTCACAGACTGTACACTTCCTTTGGAAAACCACTTACTCCAAAGAGAAGTCCATGCCTCGACCTGATACGTTCGCATTCCTTCGGTAATTCCCTCTTCCGGACAATTGTAAGCATCCGTCACACAACGATAATCCGTTACCCGCTCATCAAAGGTAATGGTAATGCTTGCGTCTCCGTTGTCCTTTATGGTAAACAAATCCGCTTCATACGGAAAATATACCGGGATACTTAAGCAAGCAAATGCTGACACAAACAGCGCCACCAGAAACAGCCCGGTACACAACACCGTCTTTACTTTCTGTTTCCGCAGCTTCCGCTGTAATGTCACAAGTGGCGCCACATCAGCCCGCCCGTCAGCTTCTTCCTTGCTGTTCCCTCTCTTCTGCCTTCCTTCTGCCGCTTGCGATTGTTTCATCTGCTCATACTCTTCCCGACATTCCCCGCACCCTTCCAAATGCTCCTTTACATACTCCCCGGTATCCGCACTTACCATCTGCTCCACATAAAGGGGCAGCAAATCCCGTACAACACTACATTCCTTTTTCATGTTCACTTTCCTCCAATCCTTTTCTTAACATGGTTCCGGCACGGTGATAGGTCACGCAGGCCCAATTGTCCGTCTTTCCGAACATCTGCCCGATCTGCTTGAAGCTCAATTCTGCATAAGTTCTCCACATGAACACTTCCTTGTAAGGCTCCGGAAGCCGGTGCAATAAGCTTTGAAGTCTCCCTGCGGTTTCCTTTCTCGCAAGCCGCTCTTCCACAGGCAACTCCGGGTCCGCAATGTAAAAAAGCTCTGATGTATCGATGTTCTCTGTCCTTCCGTTGCTTTTCAGAAACGAATAATAACAGTTTTTCGCAATCTGACACAGCCACACACGCACGTCACAGTCTCCGCGAAACTTATGGATTGCCTTCAATGCTTTAAAGAACGTATCGCTTGTAATCTCTTCCGCCACATGGGCATCTCCCGAAAGACGCAACACATACCGATACACATCTTTAAAATAGGTATTGTACAGCTCTTCAAACTCCACAGCACTATCACCTCCTTTCCCTTATAAGACTCCGGAAAGGAAAGAATCTTACAAGAATTTTTAAAAATTTTTCATCTTACCATCTCTATTTCTTTTTTTCTATGGTAATGGTCCGTTCCCTGTCCCCCGGTGCAGCGCATCTCATTTCCACCATACCGTCTTTTTCCGTTACTCCATGAACCTCATACCACTTTCCGAAATCATCCAGATAATAGGCCTCGCCCCCATCCCGCGACCGCCAAAGCGTACGACTGCCTCCCAGCAACCACAAAGGAGAAAGGGCAATGGCAAAAATGGAAAGATAACTAACCATAAAATCATATCTCATGACCGAAAGATAAAACACACTTCCGATATAGTATACAGGCAACAATATACACTGCCGCCAGAATTTCAGGTCAAAAACCCGGCGCTTCAGGTGACGGTATTTGCTTCGAAAATACAACTGCACTCCAACACTGACATTTCCGCAGGCCAGAACAAGCACAGCGGCAACACCGAGAAGCGGATCCCAATAAGTAACCGTCTCCTCATGATGTATCTTTCCGTACCCGCAAAGAAGAAGAAATGCTGTATTGCATATCAGTGCAATAATAAAGCAAATGAGTTTTGTTGATTTCTTCATATCCATACCTCCATTCATTAGAAACAAAAGGACCTGCCCGGGCAAGTCCTTACAGTCTTTCCAATCTTTGATTAATAAAAATTATCCTCCCGCTTTTCCTTGAAAAAGACACCTACCATTGCACCTACCGCGTCGCTCGGAGACATAATCTGCTGCAACTCCCAGCCTTCGGCAACCTGTTCATTAATTACATCCTGTGCTGCCGCTAAATCTTTCTCTCTGGACCAGTTTATCCCCTTGTTCAAATAAACCAACTTGTACTCTTTCATACGAACCCCCTATTCAAATTGTGTATTGTCACTTTGACCTTTTCATTATACATAAAAAAGCTTCACTTCGTCAAGATTTACTCATTAAGTGGGGAAGATACTGTTTGCTTTTTCGTTCTGATAAAGCGCACCGCCATCACTAACCCGCCAGTAAACGCAATAAACCGCCCCCAACTGAGAACCATAGAGAACAGTCGGTAAGTAAGCACCGGAAGAACATGTTCCGCATTGTACCACCCGGTCAACGAACTTCCCATTAAAAAGGAAACTCCGTGTAACACAAACCACACAATCCATGGTGCAAACAGGTAAAGGTGACCTTTCTTCCCTTCCTGAAGAGGCTTCTTTCCAAACCGAACCACAGTCGCTACAATCAGTATAACCAAAGCAAGTATCATGCCACAAGCAAAAATACGTCCGGACGTCCAGCCGAATCCACGAAATGCTACCGCTCTGCTGAAACCCATCAAAGTCGCCAGGCAAGTGTCTACCAATGCGTATACAGCCCAGGCACACCACAGACCCACATTTCTTTTTAATACGAAACAAAGGATGCCGCAAAGCCAAAACGGGGATGCATAAATAAGTCCCGCTCCTACGGCACAGCATAATATTGTCAAAAGCAACATCACCAGGAAAGCCATACAAAACAGGATGATTCCCGCTATCTTTCTGCCGGGAATGTCCGTTTTAGCATTGTTATATTCTGATTTAACTTCTGTTCGAAGTACCGTTTCTCTCGTTCTTTGTGTCGATTCCGACGATTGTTGTATCTCCGGGTTTAGCCATTCTGTTTGCGCTTGCGGTGCTTTTTCTCCCTTTACCAGTTCATCCAAAGACACCTCAAACACTTCGCTCAGCTTCACAATCTTTGCCAGGTCCGGCACCGCACTGTCATTCTCCCACTTGGAAACCGACTGTCTGGACACCTCCAACAGCTCCGCCAAGTCTCCCTGCGACAAATTCTTTTCCGTTCGCAGCCGGTAAATGGTTTCTCCCAAACTCATTCTCTTATCCCCCATTCAAATTGATGAACACATTATACCTAAGATATACGAAAATGTCTATCAATCCGGCTTGAAAAATTAGCAACTGAGGGTTGCACGACCGAATAAACGGCTCATTATTTCCGCTCAATGCTCCCTTGTTCGCAATTCTCTACTTCCGCCAACCGGGTATATTTCTCCACAAACTCCGTTTTCGCCAACATATATTCCTGGCGATTGTCTCCGTAACGCAACGCCAGTTTCTGTTTCAGCTCACCATATTCCTTTGCTGCATCCGGATGCTCTCTCAAATACTTCGCAAACAGCAGCTCCGGTCTCGGAACATCATTCTCCCTGATATGTATGTAACACTTATATTGGTCCACGCCGTCCACGGTATAAGGCACCACAAAGTTCATGCAATTCTTCCGCTTCTTCGTTTTATCCGGATACTTCGTACACAGATACCCAGCCTCGGACATACACTTGCAAAATGCATCCAAATCGACATTTTTCTTCAGAATCACCAGAATATCTACCGTTGGTTTCGCCACCATTCCCGGAATCGAAGTACTGCCGAAATGAAAGATATCATCAATGCTATCACCTGCAGTATGCCATATCTTTTCCTTTTCTTCTTCAAAAATAATCGTCCAGTTCGGGTCATATTCCCGCAACAGAACCGGATAAGTTGCTAATTGGTCTGCGGTAAGATTATTACTTTGGATGTTTGTGTGATTCGCTTCTGAAGACATACATATACCCTCCTATGTCTTTGCTCTTTTGCTACTCTTACTCCAATGATAGCATAGAAGTAAGTCCATGTCTAGGTGGACGAAAAGTATCGATGCAGTCAATTCCATGCAAAACAAAAGGACCTGCCGAATGGCAAGTCCAATCCATGGTTTCTCTTCTCGCTCCCCCCTCAGAAGGCCCCTCTCCTAATATTGCTTTCATTTCTCCTCCATATACGCACCCAACTTCTCCATACTCTGCTTAAACCTCTCATTCCCACGAAGCCGTTTCATATACGCCGGATGTTGCATAACCTGCACCAACTCTTCCCGGAATGCCGTAAGGGTCACCAACGCACCGTTGGAAATAAACCGAATGTCCTCCCCTAAATCACCGAAAAACACGGAATCCCGAAAACCTTCCTCCGCATGAATCAAGTTTTCCACATATTCCTCAAAGTACTTTGCTGCCTCTTCTTCCTCGTCAGAGCGCAAATAATACTCTATCATTTGCGTTGCCCCACGGTAAAACGGAATTCCCAGTTCCTTTTCCATCCGACACATCAATTCCGCATAAATGCGCTCTTTTTCCTTTTCCTCCGTCGCCACCGCAATTCCTGCCAGGCGGGACAGACAAATCAATGCATTCTGCACACATTCAAACAAAAACTGCTCACATTCTTTCCGCGCGGTCTCATAATCCTTCTTCTGACACAAAAGCAACGCCTTTAAATGTCTGGCATTAAAATCAAAATCCGAGAGTGTGTCAAGAACAGTTTTTGCCTCTTCATGCCTCTGACTTGTGATGTAAAAGCTTGCCAGATATCGCTGTGCCTCGAACTTAACCGCAGCCTCTTCAGACTTACACAACTTCAAAAGAAACTCCTCCAAGATTTGCATCTGTTCCTTGTTTGCCGCTCCATGTACCTGCAACTTCGTGAGCCACTTTGCGCATGCCATCGTAAGCAGTTCCGAGTTCGGATACTCCTTAAGTTTTTCCTTCCAATACAACATCTCTGCATTGGTTCCGTCAGTCCGCCCGATTTCCTCTGCAGTATCCGCAAACTCCTTCACTTTTTCCGATGACAACATTTCTTCATAAGAAAGCAATGTGTTTAAATCGGTATGCAATGCCCGCGCAAGGGGTGCCAACAGCATAATATCCGGCATGGAGCTGTCCGTCTCCCACTTGCACACCGCAGGCTCCGAAATCCCCAACAGATTCGCAAGCTCCCTCTGAGTCATATTTACCTGCTTCCTCAACCGGCAAATCCTCTTTCCAAAAGTCTCAACAGCCATCATTTCAGCCTCCTTTTCCTCAACGTGATTTTGTTTCGAATAGGATCCTATGGCTTTATTATAGCATGGAAGGCGGGAAGGGACAATTGAGGGGAAGTTAAGTGAGAGTTAAGGTAAGATAACCGGGAGGAAGTTTTCGGGACTTAATCTATAAACCTTCCTGTTCTTACTAAAACTCTTTCTTACAAATTCCCTTTAAGAAATCTTTTTTTAGGTCCCGTTTCGAATGAAAAATCCTTTCCTCCGAATTGGATAATTTCCCATGCTCAATCTTTGCTTTTAATAGTTCCAGTGTACATATCAAATCTGCCACCTGAAACAACCGATATTCGTTTGGTATTACCTTGCGAACATCATAGTCTGCTAACTGCGTTGCCAAAACCGTATTCAAAATACGATTTAACTCGTGCTGCCCGTTATCATAATACAAAATCACTCTTTCAAAGCTTTGGAAGTATTCCAGATTTTCTTTGATAAACCGCGATAAATCCCTCGCCATCCTTGCTTCTAACTTGAAACTGTTTTCGTATTCTGCCTTTCTAAATACAAAAGATTTATATTTGATATCACAGTTAAGTGTAAAATAATACAGTTTCGAAAAAATCGCACGCCTCTCATTCGGCTGAAAATACTGATAAGGGGGTTCTCTTCGGATTAAAGGCTCCGAAATCTCCGGATTCATCGACAAAAATACTAAGTTCTTTCATTAATACTCCTTAAAAGAATGGCGGGGAGTCTCCCCGCCAAGTAGGTTGGACCTGGGTCTTTCGACCAGCCCAAAGCTTTGCAATTTGCAATAGACACCTTTGTCTACAATTATTATACCCTCTTTTCTTAATTTGTGCAATATATTTTTTAAAAATATTCTTCTCTTCAAACTCCTCATACGGCAGGCAGACAAAATTCACGATAGCAAAATGCTTCATTGTCCATTCACTAATTCATACGCAGTTTTCATATTCGTAATAAGCTGCTCGCATTCTTCAAGGCTTTCTCCATTGGCAAGTTCTTCTCTGAAAAGCCAAATGACCGTTTCAATATACAAACAGCGCAATAAAGTCTCACAGGGAATTCCAACGCTTTCACCAAGCTTTTTCACAAAATCAATGATGATCTCCTTTGGCTCTGAGACTAAGTTATCTCTGAATTCATCCAGTATAAATCTCGATAAATCAAATACCGGGTCGCCTGCTACGCCTTTTGGGTCAATGACCGTATAGCTTCCATTTTCATTCTTAAGTATATTTTCGTGGTGTAAATCGCCATGTAACAGAAAATTGCGTGAATACTTTTGGCACATATCTTTAAGCATGCTCTCGGCGCTTTCAAGATATTGACGTAGTTCTTCACAATCCTTACGATTTTTTGTCCCTTCCTTTCCCTCTTCAAACCATTCGGAATATGTAGGGAATGTACTGTCCGGCAAGTCAGGTTTATGTAGTACTTTAAATATGGACCCTACAATCTTTATCCGTTCCTCACGGCGTGCGCTTTCATATAAAGTGTCAGCAGGAATAATTCGTTCCATTATGTAAACCTTATCCTCAAGGGAATACTCATAAAGCTTACAGAAATTCTCTCTCTGAAACTGTATCAAAGACATTATTTCTTTGGTGTCCTCATCAAACTCATTGTTAATAAGAATTTTGAGTATTACTTTACCATACCGTTTTGAAAACGCATAGAAAATCAGACTGTTAACGGAAAGTGTTTGCTGAAATGTTATTTCGGACAGTTCCCATTGATCTTTGTATTTTTCTACAACACCAATTCGCTCGCTATATCTTTCCGCACCTAACTTCTTTATAAATCGTTCTGCTTGCGTATATGTCAACAAAATAATCCCTCCTTCCTGATTGTATGCAGTACTTCAAAATTACAAGTTTACACACTCCTCATCCCTACATATTTGTGTCATTTTTCTATCCTTAATCCGATACGCTTCTCCGTACAACGTGGTTTTCCCGTCATCAATCATAAGGTAACTGCCATCATTCATGGCAATGATTTCATGCCCCACACTATCCTCAAAGGTGATATCCTCGATGAGACGCATTCCGTCCAAATACTCATCCCTGAGCTTTTGAAAATGGGGATACATATTTATATTTGTTATGCCAAGTCCCGGAATCCAACGTTCATACAGCGGGTCAACCGCTTCTCCTTCAAGCTCCGGCCCGGCATAAACCACCTCTGCACAGTTCATGGAACCCGCACTCCACGCAACCAAAATTCCCTTGAACTCTAGCAAACGTTCTTTCAAACGAAGCTGCTTCATAAACTTGTTTTGCGTAGGCACATGTCCCCCTGCCAAAATGATCACATCCATATCCGATAAGTTTTCAATAATATCCGGGTTTCTATCATCACACTGCGCAATATAGGAAACACTCAGCCCGCTCATGGGAAAAGCCTCTTTCAAACAGGCATATACCCCGTCATTCTTTTCGTGGTTATCCGGGTTCGCACAAATAATCAACACCCTTGCATTCGGTATCCAAATGGATTTCAGATTGTCCAACAGCCCGTTCTGTTGAATCAAAACATCCGGCACCCTGATTCCGTTCACTTTAAACGCCCCTCCGAGGGAGCTGGTTAACATTGCTTTCATGATAAGTACCTCCGCCAAGCCGATTTGTTTTGCTTATACTAACACACTTTTTGAAAAATTACAATGGAAAATGTCTCAGGCAAGCCTAACCACAAGAAAAGGACCTGCCAAATGGCAAGTCCATAATTGCTGAAAGCGGAGACGGAGGGATTCGAACCCTCGTGCCCTTGCAGGCAAACTGATTTCGAGTCAGTCTCGTTACGGCCTCTTCGATACGTCTCCGTATATTTATGGTAACAGCTTACGCTGGTTTACCCTTACTTATGTCCCGACGGCGGTGAGTAAGAAAAGTTCTACTGCAATGCGCTCATCGATGCGTCCGGTTTTGATTTGCTCCTCAAGCTCTGTTCCGTAGGTGATCAGATGCAGGAGCTGCTGCTTTGTAAAATTCTTTGCCTGGGACAGGCATTTTCCTACCGCAAAAGGCGGCATTCCGGCTTTGGATGCGATGGCGGAACGGTCCAGTCCCTGCCGGTTCATTTCCGCTGCCTGCAATATCATATTGCACTGGCGCACCATGAGGTACAGTACCGTCATAGGCTTTTCTCGCACGGAAAGCAGGTCGTGGTAAAGCTCTAAGGCAAGCTTTTTGTTCCTCGCTCCCAAGGCGTCTGTCATGTTAAATATCTTTCCGGAGATCTGTTCCGTGGTCACCGTCAGGATGTCTTCCTTCGTCACCACTTCCCGGTCGCCGATGTAGCAAACCAGTTTCTCGATTTCGGTCTCGATGTTCTCCATGTCGGTACCGACACGTTCCAAGAACAACCGCAAATCGTCCCTACTGATTTTCTTACTGTCTTTGTTTAAAAGCTGGGCAACCCAAACGCTTAAGTCGTCCTCGCTGAGACCGTTCATCTCGCAGACATAGCCGCAGTCCTTCACAGCCTTAAACATCCGGCTTCGTTTGTCCACCTCGGACTCGTTAAATATCAGTACCGCAGTGTCCGGAAGGTTCGCAATCTCATCCGCAAAATCACACGCATTCTTGAACGCTCCGGTATTCTCCAGAACAATCACGCGGTGGTCCGCAAAGAAAGGCATGGTCTCCGCCAGATTCCGGACTTCGTTCCAGTCGGTATCTTTGCCGGAGAACACAGACAAATTCATCTCGTCTCCCCCGCCAAGGGCTCCTGCCTTTAATTTGGAAGTATAGAGACGGCGCAGATACGTTTCCGTTCCGTAAAGCAGGTAAACGGTCTTGTACTGCCCGGTTTTGATATGCTCCTTAATTCCCTTCATAGGCACTCCTTTAACATGGTACACCACAAACGAAACGGTACACTTAACGTACCAATCTATTGTACATGAAAGAGGGAAAAATGGCAAGCATTTTTTTCATTCCTCTTCAGCAATTTTATGGTTCTACATTGTAAGTCTCTCGAAGCAATTTCTCCAATTCTTCTCCTGTTACCCCATAGTTTTTCATCAGATTACTATCGAACGTTTCTTCCTCCAACCGTTCAACAAACTCCCTAATATCATTATGTACAGTCTCCGGCAATTCACTGACGCGTTCCGGCATAAACTCCGTCAGAATTCTTAAAATATCATTCTTATGTTTTCTGATATCCCGTGAGTCAACGTTTGCACCGGACGTCCGTTTAGCGTTCAAATCTAAATACGCCTTCGCCTTAAACAAAATCAAATACTCCGGTCGCAAAACAGATAGTCCTTGTACTACTGTCCTTCCTTCAAGCAGTATCTTATAATAATCCTCATTCAAAAGAATCGCCGAAAGACTGGACACATCGTCTCCCACATGAATGGGTGTCAATCCATCCGCCCCCTTTAACACATACTCGGTTCTGGCAAATAGTTCAATCATTTTGGGATACATGTCATTTCCCGGCTTGTCAAACCGGTAAAACTGCGGGGTTCCGGCACTTGTCGTCTTGTTCCGATATCCACCTGCTTCTATAAACGCCCAAAAGCATTCTCCAAGCTCCGGCGTCAAAGCTTCTACAATCAGTACCATATCAAGGTCTCTTGTTGCTCTGAAATCTCCCTCATTGTTTGTAAACAAAATATCACATGCCGCTCCGCCGATTAAAACATATTGATCCTCAAATCCTCTACAATGCTCCCTAAATACGTCCAATCCCTTTACCATACATACTCCTCCAACATTTCATCCACGCAACGCTGTACTCTTTCATCCTCCATATCAGTGTCGGACATAGACAGTAGCACACTCAACGGGTCTTGTACTTGTTTTCCGTTAAAATCAATGAAATACCCCAATTCCAACACCTCACATCCGATATCCTCACCTGCTGCGATTTGTCTATATTCCTTTAAGGCTGTCTCCTTCAATTCTTTCTTTGTAATCCCATAAGTAGGATACGGATTATCCGAAAGTAACGAATACTCACAGAGTGCAGATATCCCGGCTTTCTTTTCTAATCCGATATCCTCTGCCAATTGATATTTGGTAATCACCGGATTTCTCAAAAACGGTCTGATTTTATCCCATAGTTTTCTTGTATCCGTCTCTACAGTTACCTTCCTCGTTTTCCCTGTAGTATCAAGCACATCAATCTCCAGATATTCAATCTCATCCAGACACCGGGTTACGGACATCTTAGTAACTCCCAATCTCTCCGCAATCTTCGTCACATTCATATCTTGCCATCTCTCATACAGTGCGCACAACAAAAGCTTCTGTGTCAAAAAAGAAATCTCCCGAACCGGCGCTAATCTTCTGTCATCATTGTCCGATAAAATCATTCCGAGAAACGGAAGATACACTTGCTTCTCCACCACAATAAACGGTATCCCTTCATTCATCATCGTATCCTTCGAATAATGATTCAGTTTCGTAAAGTAGAACGCACAATTTAAGCCCGAAGCCTTTTCAATCTGATTACGGTCATTCCGTAATGCGGTCAATCGTAAATCTTCTTTCGGTTGCGCAATCAACCACTCGATTTTATTCAAGTACACGGAATACAGGTTGTAGTTTCCCCTATACTTTAACGGCAACTTTTTCCATACATCCACATTCTCTTCAATGGTAACAGGGCGTCTTAAACTTCTCTCGATATATTCCTTCATAAGCCCTCCTTTTAATTTGTAACGTAAAATAGGTTACAAATTAAAAATAGCACTTTTAATATAGAAAGTCAACTATTTCCCGAAAATAGAAGAATCTGTAACGCTCAGGTCAATTCAACAACCGTCCCCAGCACAATCCTTCTCCCGTCCGTAAACACCAGCTCGCCGGTGTATCCATCCACCTTCTTCACCTTACCGGTTACCGTTTCATAGGCCCCGCCGGACTTCTTTTCATCCGGTTTGAAATAAGTCACCGTTACCGACGGTTGTTCCGGCAAATGCTCCTGCAACTGCTGCAAACGAAGATCCAGTAGCTCCTTGCTGTTTTCGTCAAGTTCAATTTCCTCCTCCGTCAGTCTCGCCGTCTCCCTAATGGCCGCCTCATGACCGGTCAAGGCTGCGAAAGGCGCAAACTGCGCCGCACGATCCAAAAGAGGCATCTGCGGATGCTTCCGCGATACATGGTGCGGTAACTCTATGATATCGTCATACCGGTGCTCGTCGTCTCTCATCCCGCTGTCCTCCTTTCCGTTGACATACACTACGCCTTATGCCCTCCGATCTGGTTGTTCCGCTCCACAGTCATGGCACCTTCCTGCAGGTTCATGCCCTTTATCATAGCATTCTTGCCGAAGCGTTTCTTTACGGAAAGCATGGCCTCCTGGAGCTTCCGTTCCTTCTCGCGCTCTTCCTGTTCGATTTCCTGCTCCTTTTGCTGCGCTGCATAGTCCGTAAACAAATCCAGTTGTTGAAACTCCGCCTTTTCTACCACAACGCTTTCCTCCACCAAATGATTGGCCACCACCGTAATCCGGCGCACCAAAAGCGACCGATTTACTATCTCATCGTACAGCTTCATCACCTTGTCGATAATCAGCTTCGTAGAAGAGGTCTGCCGACCTAAATTTACTGTACCGTGGGCGTGCTTCGGCACACGTCGGCCGTATCCGTCCACCGTTACCTCTCCGGTATAATGAATGTCCGGTCGGGTCATATTTTCAATATCGTACCCCACCGTCAGCACAATCTGATCCGTCACCAGCTTCTTTTCCACCAAATCAAGCACCAAAAGGTCCGTCATTTCCCGTACGATAAGCTTGCCCTTCTCAAACTCGTAAGGCTCCTGCAACACCTGCCCGGAGCTGACACTGTTCACCTCCGGCTTGTAGGCTTTAATCATCTCAATGGTCGTGGGCTCGTACCCCCAGGCATGGTCAATGAGAAGCTCCGCATTGACGCCGAATAATTTATATAATAAATCTTCATTGTAAAAGTCACCCGGCCCGCCAAGAGAACAACGGGCAATATCTCCCATAGTATAAAGCCCCACTTCCTCCAGCTTCTTCTGATAGCCGCGCCCCACACGCCAAAAGGACGTCAAAGGACGGTGTGTCCAAAGAAGTCTCCGGTAGCTCATCTCATCCAGTTCCGCAATCCGCACGCCGTCCGCATCCGGGGTTACCTTCTTCGCCATAATATCCATAGCCACTTTGCAAAGGTATAGGTTCGTCCCGATGCCTGCCGTGGCGGTAATACCGGTTTCCGCAAGCACATTTTTAATCATCTTTGCCGCCAATTCCTTGGGTGTCATCCCGTAGGTATGCAGATAGTTCGTCACATCCAGAAACACCTCGTCAATGGAATACACATGGATGTCCTCCGGTGCTACATACTGCAAATACACATTGTAAATCCGGGTACTGTATTCTAAGTAAAGGGCCATCCGTGGCGGTGCCGTAATATAGGTAATCTCAAGCTCAGAGTGAGCATCCAGCTCCTTAGAAAAATGGGATTTCCCGGAAAACTGTCGCCCCGGTGCCTTTATTCTCCGCTCTGCATTGACCTCTTTTACCCGCTGCACCACCTCAAAGAGCCTCGCCCGACCCGGAATGCCGTACCGCTTTAGAGACGGCGACACCGCCAGACAAATGGTCTTCTCCGTCCGCGCAGCATCCGCTACCACAAGATTTGTGGTCAGTGGGTCCAGCCCCCGCTCGATACACTCCACAGAGGCATAGAAGGACTTTAAGTCAATGGCGATGTAGGTTCGATTTTCCATAGTATGCCTCCTTTCTGTGGTCTATAAATAAAATCAAATGTATCGTTCCGTTAATCCCTGAAATCCCGGTTTATCTAGACCTCATATGCCACCACTTCACAATTTCCGAGAGAAAACTCGTGCATTTCATCAAAGGAAAGCCCCCGCATCTGTCGGTTGATTGCTCTGGATACAAAGCCGTGACAAACGAGCAATACCCTTTTCTCCGGGTACTTTTCCTTTAATATCGCCAATCCCTTTGCCACCCTGATATCAACTTGCCGTGTTGTCTCCCCACCGTTCGGTGCATCATCTAACTGTCTGGTACACTTTCTTGCCCAAAGGTCCGGATACCGCTCCTGAGCCTCCGCTCCGGTCAGCCCTTCGTATACACCTACACAAACCTCTCGAAACTCATCCATCTCTATGAGCGGAATCTCCTTATGATATGCACAGATTTGCTCTGCTGTCACCCGTGCTCTCTGTAACGGCGAGGTCACAATTAAATCAAAAGGCTCCTCCGCCAGTTTCTTTGCAAGTTCCTTTGCCTGTTCTATCCCTCTTTCATTTAACGGTACATCCATCTGTCCTGCATATCGTTTTTCTACATTAAACTGTGTCTCACCGTGGCGCACTACATATAACATCATAATCTCCACCTCCACTTCTCAGTATACAACTTCTTTTCATAATCTGCAAGAACTTTTGTTCGATTACTTCATGCAATTCATTTCCTCTCCCAGTCTATTCTCACATATACTCCTCCAAAATCGGTAGATGAGTCGCCGCAATCTTCACCTCCCCCAATTCCTCCTTCGTAAAAAAACGCAATTCCCGCGACTCTTCGCTACATATCAACTCCGGCTGTTTCGGTAATCTTACCCTGTACACCACAGTAAGTATTCGCCACACATTTCCGTCCGGATAACTTGCAATACGAGACGGGTCATCATAAATTCGATACAACTCTAACTGCTCTTCCCTTAAATTCAACCCCGTTTCTTCGAACACCTCACGTACAGCCCCTTCCGCTAACCGTTCCCCGCTCTTCAGTCCCCCGCCGATAACCGCCCAGGTATCACTGTCCGCCCGATGCTCCAACAGCAGCCGCCCGCCGCATTCCAGCAAAATGCAGGTTCCGATACGATTTCCTTTCGGTTTTGGCGCATCTTTGTCTCTGTAATAAAATTGTGCTTGTTGCATTACGTATCCTCCGTTTCACTTTCCATTTAACAACATCATACAACCTTCCCCCAAGGACAAGTCAATCCCTCTTGCATAGGACTAATTACCTATATTATTGTCAGATAATACATTGTTCAAACCAATATTTCGTGCTATAATAAGAACATAATCATTTCCCTTAGTGCAATTTCTGTTTTGCTGTATATTTATTCAGACTACAGATAACTAAGAGAGGAAGGAGTACAGTATGGATAAGAAAAAAAAGAAAACGAAACTTCTAAACTTTAAGGGACTGCGCATTGAGGCACGCTTGCGAAGGGCATTTAACATTATTATCTCCATTGCCGCAGCCGGCTTACTCATCGGCATTCTCTGTCTGATTGTTGTGGTATCAAACTTCGAACGGGCAATGAAAAATTATGCGTTGCCGCAGGGTGATATCGCTCTGTTCATGAATGAATACGCAGAATGTCGCTCCAACATGCGCGGTATCATCGGCTACGAGGACCAAGCGGAAATTGACCTGCTGGTTGCCAAGCACGACACCCGTGTAGCCAATACATATGACCGGCTGGATGCCATCAAGTCTACTATGGTAACCGACGAAGGTAATGAAGCCTATGCTAAAATAGAGACTGCCTTAGATGCCTATTTTAAGAAAGAGGCCGAGGTCATTGCCCTCGGAGCCACCACCGACCAGGAGCTTTGCCGTCAGGCACAGCATATGGCC
>CAZJEN010000011.1:0-91218 GCA_964545045.1 uncultured Lachnospiraceae bacterium
AAGCAGCTTAACCAGTTTATCACACTCAGTTGTGTTTGTCAAGCACTTTTTTAAACTTTTTTAAAATCTTTTTTTCAAGACTTTTTTAAGTTTTTATCGCTTCTCGGTGACAGCTTCGTTAGTATAACACCTATTTCCTCTTCTGTCAACACCTTTTTTAAAACTTTTTTAAGTTTATTTTTTCCTTATTTTTCAAGGCTTTCAGGAACCTCAGCCTATTGTGGAATCCCCCTCTTTTCACCTCTATATATAGTGTTTCTTCTGTGTAAACAATTTCTACAATTCTTTTCTCTTTTTGGGATTTCCACCCTCGAAACATTATTTCCGTCAAAAGAAAACAAATAGTTTATACTCCGTTTACATTTCAAATACAGAAAAGGACCGATACATTTCCACGTATCGGTCCTTGCTTTTTAACCCAAAACAGTCTCTCTTCTTATTATATAGAAGAAACGCTTACTTCTTCTGTACCAAATGTACAGCAAATCCTCCAAACTGGCCCTTCAGATAAATCGCCATAAGGTTGCCCTTTGCGTCATTCTTCGCGGTCAGCTCATCAAACTCAAAGCCCTGCAGCTCCATATGATACTTTGCACGTTCAATGTAATTGGTGCGAATCGCAATATGACCGTGTGCGCCGAGATACGGCTCCTTCATTACCTCAATGGCAGAACCTGCAAATACGGAGCTGTTGCCAACCTTCTTTGTAAAACCAAACAGCTTCTCGAAAGAACCCGCAATACCGTCAGCTTCCTCCGGGCTGTTTGCATTAATACCCACATGAGCAATTTCAAATCCAAGCATGGTATTTACCGCTTCTCTGGTCAAACGCTTAATCTCATCAAAGTTTCCTTCGTTAATAAGAGCATCACTTACCATCCAGCTTCCGCCGCAAGCAATAATCTTCGGGAAATCAAGATAAGACATCAGGTTCTTTGCATTGATACCGCCGGTCGGCATAAACTTCACCTTAGTATACGGAGCAGCCATTGCCTTAATCTTTGCAATACCGCCGGATGCTTCCGCCGGGAAAAACTTCACCACTTCAAGACCAAGTTCCAGAGCCTGCTCAATGTCAGTCGGACTGGAGGTACCCGGAGTAATCGGCACACCCTTCTCCTGACAATACTTTACAACCTTCGGATTCAGGCCCGGGCTCACGATAAACTTCGCGCCTGCTGCCACCGCACGATCAACCTGCTCCGTAGTCAGAACAGTGCCTGCACCTACCAACATATCCGGGCAAGCCTGTGCCATCTGACAAATCGCCTCTTCTGCCGCATCCGTACGGAAGGTCACCTCAGCCACCGGCAAACCACCTTCGCAAAGTGCCTTTGCAAGCGGAGCTGCGTCCTTCGCATCGTCAATCTTCACTACCGGAATAATTCCGAGCTTTTGAAACTGTGTTAAAACGTCCATCTTTTTTCCTCTTTTCTTTTATAATAGGGCTACGCCCAAAACAATCACAGCCGAAGCACAACGCAAATTGTAAGTGCTTACATTTATAGCATAACAGAAAAGTGCCCAATTTTCAAGCACTTTTTCCGTCTCTGTATCTTTTCTCTTTTCTCCGAAATCACTTTCTATCCTCTGGCAATGAACTTTGATACCAAATTGTTCTTATATAAGAAGTCCAATAACGGATTCTCGGAAATCATTGCCAAAGCCTTACTTCCGAACTCGGAACCAGCAAACATGGTTAAGATTACAAATAAAATCCAGACAATCAGCAATCCCTCCAGCACACCGGCCGCCAGTCCCGCCGTTGCATTCACCTGTTTCAACAGCGGCAGCTTTGCCAACAAATTCAACGCAAAGCACAAAATTGCCAAGGCAATGATTGCCAAAAGCAACGTCACCACAAAAGCAATGGCATTAATAATCACATTCGTAATCTGACGACATACATACTCTTCAAAATTCTTTGCCTGCATAGCAATATAATTTTCCGCAGTATTATTCTCTAAAATGGTCTCCTTAAAGGTCTCCGGAAGCGGAAGCGAATCAATCAAAGACTCCTGTTTACTTTCTGTCTCTTCCTGCGCCTCCTCCGATGTAAAATCTACAATCGCACTGATTTTCTCATCAAAGAAGCCCACAATTGCCTCGTTGCTCTTCATCATACCCGCCACTACCGGACTGAACAGCATTGCCACGAGCAACGCAACAATCGTTGATGCCACAGAAAAAACCATCTTAATAAGACCCTTTTTGAAACCGATAAATCCCATAATACCGAGAATGGCAATTACCGCAATCAAAATCCAATTCATAGCCTTCATCCTCCTCTTTCGTTATACAAGTTTGATCACACGTACCCGGCGATTTTCAATCAGGTAATAACGATTTCCGCCGATAACAAACATCCCGCTCAGCCCGTTCTCAAAGGTTCCCTGATAAATCAAACCCTTTTTAATGTTATAAACCTCACAACCGGAATAGCTGTACAGCACAATCTCATCTCCCGCCGTATGCATTCCCACATACGGAAGCGCCACGATTTTTTTCATGCAAACTTCACCGGATTTATTATACGCCTCCAGCACCGTCTGGCCCTCTTTATTTTTGGTAACCGTACAAAAATAGTCACCGAAAGCAATACTCTGAATCTCTGCCAGAATCTCCTTTTTATGTACAGACTCCGGTCGTTCTTCCATAGAGAAAAGCTCCATCACATTTTCACCCATAACCAACACGGTATCATTGTCCCAAAACTCAATCCGCGGCACCATACATTCCTGATACTGTACCTGCCCAACCAGGTTTCTCGTATAATTTTGTCCCACTTCTCCGAAATTGTAAAAGGTCACACTGCTTGTCGGCTCGTCACGTTCTACCTTCATATAAGAAGTAACCAGCTTTTTTCCGTCTTCCGATAAAGCAATGGCCAGCGGGAAACCGTCCTGTGCCACCACAGTCTCTATCTCCGAAAGGAGTTCCCCTGTCTTACTGTACAAATAAATGTAATCCGACTCCTCACCATTCATCAAAACAGCCGTCACACCCTGCTTTGCCACACTTATCATCTGTATCGGATACGGCGTGGAAAAGGTTTTTATCGTTCCGCTTCCGTCGGACAACAAATACTGCTTTTCTCCGATATCCGCAACTGCCATTACGGAACCACAGAATACATACTTCGGATTTTTCATGGTACCGTAGGTAACGTTCCATAATAAGGTGCCGTCCTTTGCCACCGCCTGCGCACCTTCCTTACCGCACCGAACAAGAACACCGTCCGCTTCCGCGTATTCCACCGCATTCCCATTCTCCAATTCCAATACCGTTTCATATCCGGTATAATTCTTATTTCCAAGCACCAGCCATGCAATCATACCGGCTAACAGCACCACACCGGCCACAATCCCCAGCACTAATTTCTTATTCATGTCGCATCCGCACCTCCCATTCCGCAATCCTTCGCATAGAAAGAAAAAGCACCGCAAGTCACTTTGTTGCGTGTGCTTTCTCTATGTCTATCATAATACAAAGTTCCGGTCTCGTCAATCGGGTTTTATACATCCGTTCCTTGAGACGCTCCAGCGTTCGGCTTTTGCGGCATCTCACCTCCGAAAAAGTCCGACCAGCCGCCCTCAGGCATTTGCGGCATCTCGCCATCCGAGAATCCCGGCCACATTTCGCCCGACGTTTCTCCATCCGGTCTCTGAGGTCTGTCTCCGCGATCTCCGAAACCTCCTTGATTTCCGTTGCCTCCGAAACCGCCAAAGCCGCCCATGCCGCCAAAGCCACCCTGGTTACCGTTCCCGCCATTGAAACCGCCGAAGCCGCCCATTCCGCCGAAGCCACCCATTCCTCCGGAAGTTCCGAAGCAAGTCACCACATCGGACAAGGTTCCTTCATAACATTCTTCTCCGTTCACTACAACAGACACCTCTGTGTCTTTTACAAAATCCTCTGAAGATGCCACAATATAATTAAACTGCCTCGGCACCTCCTCCGAAAATACGGTTTTTCCGTTCACCAAAATCTCTACTTTACTGCCGGCCTGTTCCTGAGAAGTAAGTCCTGCCACAAGAGAACACTGCCCGGATGTGTCCGCCGGCGTCAATCCCATAACAGATCCGCCTGCCGCAAACACCGTACCACCGTTCAAGGCGAAGGTTCCTCCGAAGTCCAGTGCGCCTTCTCCTCCGTTGGTGGATCCGAATACGGTAATCTTTCCGCCGTTTATGGTAAGGTCTCCGTTGGAATCAAATCCGTCACCGCCGGCATTTACACGAATTGTTCCACCGTTAACAGTCAATGATCCTTCGCCCTCTCCGAACATTCCCATGCCCATGCCCGGACCGCCGAAGCCCTGACCACCAAAGCCCGGACCGCCGAAGCCGGAACCATCATTTCCTCCTGCCGCGTTTAATCCGTCATCGCTGGCGGTAATATCGATATCACCACCGTTAATCACAATTTCCAAGCCTTCCAAGCCTTCATAGCACTTCGTAATCCGGATGTTCGGATTTCCTTCTATCAAAAGCGTCTCATCCGCATGCATCGCATCATCTCCGGTTGCAATGGAAAAATCGCCGCCCGTCACCGTAACATCAGTATTCCCGTGCAATGCATCATCACAGGTATCAAATGCAAATGTTCCTCCCGTTACCGTAAGAAGCACTCCCGCTTTCAATCCCTTTGTAGAAACGGCGATCTCCTCTGTCTCCGTATCGGTGGTCTGACCCCAATTTCCCCAGTCCCCGAAGCCTCTGCCGCCGCCGAATCCGAAATCCTCCGTCCTTTCAGGCGCATTGGCAGAACCTCCTCCGGTTTTAATTGTAAAATCGCCGCCGTTTATTGTGAGGGTAGTCTCTGCCTGCATACCGTCATTTTCCGCCGTCAGAGTAAAAGTACCTCCGTCAATGACCAGATTTCCCAGAGACGCATCCGTATCATTGCTGGCCTTTAAGGCATCCGCTACCGAATTTACAGTAACTGTACCGTCCGCAACATAAAGCAGGTCTCTGCCCACAATACCGTCATCCGCGGACTCCACAACAATCTCTCCTCCGAGAACATACAAACAATCCTTTCCCTTTAACGCATCCCCGTAAGCAGAAGTCACCACAAGCTTACCGCTTCCGTTAATTACCAAATCATGCTTGGCATAAATCGTAGAGTCCGGCTCGTCCTCGCCCTCCTCAAACACATAGGATGCCCCGTCGGAAAACTTGTTTACGGATCCTTCCGCCAAGGTAATCGTCACCTTCGCCGCCTTTTTACAAAACAAAGCAGCACTTGTTTCGTTATGTACGGTAACTCCGTTTAAAATCAACTGCACTTCGCTGTCGTTATCCACATTCACATAGATACTTCCGTCGGAAAGCGTACCGCTGATTTCATATACACCGGCTTTTTTTATTTCAAGGCGGTTTCCGTCCATCTTACATCCGGAGCCGGTAATCTCCGCACCAACATCACTCAGCTTTACCGTAGCGGTCCGTTCTGCCGCTTCCGTTGCCTGATTTTGAACTACCGCTTCAATCAACTCGCTGATTTCCGGAGCCGGTGTAACCTCCTGCTCCATCAGGCCGTTTTGATCCTGCGGCAGTTCGTTACGCTCTTGCGTATCTCCGCTCTGTTCCTCTTGTTCTTCTTTTTCTTCATCAGATTCTTTGTCCTGTCCGCCGGAACTCTCCGATTGCTCTGTCGTGCCCTCCTGCGTCGGTTTCACCGGATCATTCTCCACCGGTTCAGCATTGCACGCAACAGTACCTAACATCAGCAACACACAAAATAACGCTGCACCTTTTCGTAATCGCTTATAAAACATTATCTATCACCTTTCCTTTGTAGCTTTCTTACTATCTACTCTATCAGGATTGTAGTACCACTTTGTGTTCATCCGGTGAACATTCTGTGAAAAACAGTCCTCCTACGGCAGATACAATTCTTGACCCGCATAAATCCAGTCCTCGTCCGTTATCTGATTGATGCCTTTGATCTCCTCCATTCGCACCATATCCCCGTAAAAATCCCGGCAGATACCGGCCAATGTATCACCCTTTTGCACAATGTAAAGCTTTAAATCCACAGGTTCGGCTTCCGTATCTACCTCTTCCGGCACAGGCGTTGCCGTGGGTTTCGATGCATTCGTAGGCTTTGGCGCTTCTGTCGGAGGCTTCGTTGAACTCAGCCCATCTCCCTTCGAACTATCCTTTGACGACTCTTCATCACCGAATATATCAGGCACCTCCGTCACCGGAACAAATTCCCCCTCGAGCAGATTGCTTTTTATCTCCTGACTCTGCGCAGGAGACAGCGTAGGCTCCGCACCGGCATTCGCCTGTACTGCCTGTCCCTCGTTTTCATTCAAAGATACTTCTGCCGTCGGTCCCGGAACCGGAGTGGCCGTAGTTTCTCCGGCATTCCACATCTGTCCGAGTTCATTTTGCCTCAATGCGAAGGCGCCGATTGCAAGTAACGCAATGGCCGCCGCGATACCCGCGCCGTGACCGGAATTTGTTTTCGCCGGCCTTTTTTCTATGGGAGACTCCGGCGTTCTGCTTTCACGTTCCGTTTTATTCGCCCCATCCCGTAGCTTATTTTCCTCATCCTCTTCTCGCTCTTCCGTAACCTCTTTACGCCCTACCTTCTTACTGATTTCCGCCAGAACCGGTTCTGTGTACCCTTCATCTACCGACGGCGGTGCTCCCGCCACCAGATAATCCTGCATTTCCTCATTTTTCTCATAATAAATGCTATAACCGGGCCACTGCTTCAGTTCCCCCTTATCATACAGATAAAAGGTCGCCTCTTTTTCCACAGGGTCAATTCTGTAAAGAACCCGGTCTCTTCCGCCAAACCAGTCCACATGAATTTGACGTATTTCATCCGTTACCTCCGTCAAAAACTCCGGTCCGCCCAAAAACCAGCCGATGGCTTCATACTGTGGGAAATAACGCTTTATTTTTTCATATACATTTGCCCACACCTCTGAGGTAAAGCAAACGGAGTTATCCGCGATTACATCCTCCGCCTCAATGGCACCGCGGATAAACACATAGCGCTTTCCCTCGGATTTCATAAACTCACCCACCAGCACCGCCACCCGGCACTCCGTATAATCGCTGGCCGCCAGTCTGCGTAAATACCCTTCCGCATAATCCTCTATGTAAATCTCCGGACTGTTTCCCGGCAGTCCCATCTGCCGGATATGTTTCGGCAGCTTCAACAGCTGATTCACCGCCCCCGACTTTTCTTCGCCTTCCGTTTGCACAATTTTTTCTTCCATAACATTCTTCCTTTCCGCTACATGCATTTTATGGTTTTCTTTCTGTCCATCATCATAACGGACAAGCTCTGCTTTTTTTGCCAAACCGTGCTGTCGCAAAAAGGAACCGTTTTACGGCATTCGTTATAATACGCCTCCCATCGCATCGTTTTATTTCCGTTTTTTGTAAATCGAGTTTTATTGCGTCACTTTATGTCATCATTTTTACAGAAATTCCCAGATAAGCAATTCTAAATTCCCTGTACACGGGAATACTTTTAGTATAGAGACCCTACTTTTATTCACGGAGGACTATCATTTGAATACCGTTTATTATTATAATGCGGAGGATTATGCTTCTTCCGCACAATTCGGACAAGCCTTTTTTTCGTTACTTCGGGAACGTGTAACCCAAAATCAGACTTTGATTTTCTTATGTATCGGTTCCGACCGGGCCACCGGAGATTCTTTGGGGCCGCTGATCGGTTATAAATTGGAGCAGCACCCAATCCAAAACTACATTGTATACGGTACCCTGGAGAACCCTGTTCACGCAAAAAATTTAGCGACCGTGGTAGAACAAATCCACAGTCGCCATAAAAATCCGTATATTATTGCTATTGATGCTTCCCTCGGGAAGCAGGCCCATGTAGGCTACTATACCCTGGGCGTCGGTTCTTTAAAACCGGGCGCCGGTGTGGGAAAAGACCTAATTTCCGTAGGGGATGTCTTTATCACCGGTATCGTCAACCTCTCGGGACTTTTGGACCGGATGCTGTTGCAAACCACAAGACTTCACACGGTCATGTCTTTAGCCGACCGGATTTATTTAGGCATCCGTTACGGCTTAAACTTATTTGCGGAGCAAAGCTCTTCCGCCAACCGTCGCATAGCTTCCTTGTCTACCTTGCACACCTCCCGGTCATACGTGTAAAGACCGTTAATCTCTTCTTCCACGTCACTGACCTGGGTGTAAACACATCCACAAAGTCCTCGCGGGATTGCCGGGAGGACCATCTTCCGGTACATTTGCACAATCCGTTCCGTCAGCTCTTCCGCCGAACGACAGGTCCCGTAACCGTAGCTCTTGTCCGGAGAATAGCAATGCTCCTTGATCTGATAGGAAAAACCGCCGCATTCCGACAGGAACAACGGTTTCTTTTTTCCCTTCAGCTTCTTTGTCCGAAAATACACATGGCGACTGTCAAAGTCGCTTTTTTTCTTCGCAAACCAACCGGAGGTGGTATCAAACCACCGCGATGGGTCGGTATTTTTTGCAATTTCGTACATCCGGTCTGCTTCAAACTGCCCCCAGCCTTCGTTAAAAATCGTATAACCGACCACACAGGGATGATTGTATAAATGAGAAATCGTATCCTTCATGTGCTGCTCAAAAAAAGCACGACGTTTTCTCTCTTCTTCCGTTTTTGCTTTTCGACAATCTCCACGCCTCTGAAGGCCCACCGTCGGAAGCGCCGTGTCCCGCGCAAAGGAATACCCTCCGCTGTTGACAATATCCTGCAACACCAGCATTCCGTGTACATCACAGTAATAATAAAACCATTCCGACTCTACCTTACAATGCTTGCGGAGCATGTTGAAACCCAGCTCCTTCATACGAAGAATGTCCTTTTCATACTCTTCTTCGCTGCAAGGCAAATAGATGCCCTCCGGAAAATAGCCCTGATCCAAAAGTCCGTGTAAAAATACCGGCTCTCCGTTTAAGGTCAGACGGGGCTTTCCGCCAATCATCTCCTGTCCCAATGTCCGTAAGGCAAAATAGGTTTCGACTTCATCTTCTCCCCATATAATCTTCATCGGATAAAGAAACGGATGCTCCGGGCTCCAAAACCGCGGCTCAATTTCCGCCCCGCTATCGCTTTTCATCCGGCCGAAATCAATACATTCAATTCGGCCGAAACTCGTCAAAGTCAATGTATCTCCGTTGCACAAATCGATAATAGCCGTAAACCAATCGGTAGCCATGCGTTTCGGATCTAAACGTTCCGGTTCATCAATCCCATTCGAAGCATCGGAATACGTAACCTCTATCGCTAAACCGGCTTTATCCGGTGTCAAACGTACTTCCTTGATATATCGCTCCGGCACATTTTCCAGCCATACCGTCTGCCAAATACCGGACACCGGCGTATACCACATCCCGCCCGGCGTCAAACTCTGCTTTCCGTAGGGATAAACCTTTGACAGCTCATCCGTCACCTTTACTTCCAGCCGGTTTTCTCCTGTACGGGAGACAGCTTCCGTAATGTCAAAGGCAAAAGGCAGATAACCTCCTTCATGGGTACCGATGCATTGTCCGTTTACCCACACCTCCGCCACCTGGTCCACTGCTCCGAAATGGAGCAGTATCCGCTCTTTCGTAAAGTTTTCCGGCAAAACAAAAGAGACCTCATAACATAGCTTTGTGACCATGTCTCCTTCATAGCCCGAAAGCGGTGCCTGCGGCGGAAAAGGCACACGAATATCGTGGCCGTTCAGCTTCCAGCCCTTGTCCAATATGTGAAACATCTCCCGACGCATCTGCGGACGGGGATGTTTCTTCCAACCGATTTCTTTGTTCGTTTTAAGGTTCATAGCCTCACTCCTTGTACAACAAAGAGCCCGCATTGCGGACTCTTACACGAAACAAATTCACTTGCGACATCTTCCGATGGTGCAGATGCGCATCTGACCGCTACAGCTCCATTCGTCCGTCAAGCGCACGCAAAAGCGTCACCTCATCGATATACTCCAAATCACCGCCCACCGGCACACCGCTGGCAATACGCGTCACCTTAATGCCTGCCGGCTTGATAAGCTTGCTGAGATACATGGCCGTAGCCTCGCCCTCCAGACTGGAGTTCGTGGCAATAATCACTTCCTCCACATCGCCTTGCAAACGAAGCATCAGCTCCTTCATGCGTAAATCCGCCGGGCCGATACCAAGCATCGGGGATATAGCCCCGTGAAGCACATGGTACACACCGTTGTACTTCCCGGTCTTTTCATAGGCCGCTAAATCTCTGGCATTTTCCACCACCATAATGGTACGGTGGTCTCTTTCTTCCTTTGCACAAATCGGGCAGACCTCCTGGTCCGTCAGCGTACAGCACTCTTTACAATAGCGCACATTGCTTCGCGCCGAAACAAGGGCGTCGGCAAACTGTTCTACCCGCTCCGCCGGCATGTTGATTATGTGGAATGCCAACCTCTGAGCCGTCTTTGCTCCGATTCCCGGCAGGGAATGAAACTCTTCAATCAACTTACTGATTTGACTGCTGTAATAATCCATTAGAACGGAAATCCTCCACCAAGTCCGCCGAGACCGCCTGCAAGATTACCCATTACCTTCTGGCTTTCTTCTTCCATCTTGCGAAGCGCCTCATTGGTTGCCGCTACAATCAGGTCCTCTAACATTTCAACGTCGTCCGGATCAACTGCTTCAGGAGCAAGCTTTACGGAAACTACTTCCTTCTTACCGGATACCTTAACGGTTACAACTCCACCGCCTGCAGTTCCTTCAAACTCCTTGGTTTCAAGCTCTGCCTGCTGCTCCTCCATCTGGCGCTGCATCTTCTGTGCCTGCTTCATCAGGTTCGCCATGTTGCCCGGCATTGCACCGCCCGGAAATCCACCTCTTTTTGCCATTGTATAAATCCTCCTTAAACCTTTTCTTAAACTCTTAATCTACATATTCAATCGGTACCTTCGCCTTTAATTCCGAAAGGTCCGGATATGCTGCCATATTTCCTCTGCCCTTTTGAGCCAGCTCCACCAAAATCTCCACCTGTTTTCCGGTTTGCTTGCCGATAATCCCCTGTAAGGACTCTAGATTCGAACCGCTCTCCATTGCAAACTTGTCAAACTCATCTTTATATACCAAAAGCAAACGGGTACCGCTTTCATCCACACTCGGCTTTGCGGTCTGCAAATAAATCTTTAGCGGCCCGGTTGCGGCATTCACAATGGAAGACCACTTTTCCGCCACAACCGCAATATCCTCACCGAGAGCCTTCGGCAATTCTGCCACATTCATCGGTTCCGGTTCCGGCGCCGCCTGCGGTACAGCTCCCATCGGTACTGCCGGTCCTGCCCCTGCCTGAACTACCACACCGTTTGCCAGCTGCTCCTCCAAATGACGAACTCTGTCTAAAAGTCCGCTGTAGTCCGTCTCTGTTTCCGGACGGCACAGGCGAATCAATTCCACCTCAATCATCACACGCTTTGCTCCCGCATAGCGGATACGATTGGTTAAATCAGAAAGAATATTAATATAACGAACCAGTGTCTCTGCTTCCGTGGCCTCTGCCTCCGCCAAAAATGCAGGCATCTGATCGCTGGTAATATCCAAAAACTCTTCCGGAGAATCTACGGACTTTGCCAACAGCAAATTACGCAAATACCAAGTAAAATCAATCACAAACTGGGCCAAATCCCTGCCCCGCATTACCGTGTCATCCAGTACCCGCATGGCACTCGCCACATCGCCGGAACGAATCGCCCGAAGAAGCTTACCAAACACTTCCGTATCTACCGTACCGAGCACTTCCAATACGTTATCGTAGGTCAGAAGCTCTCCCGGATAAAAGGCGATACACCGGTCAAGGAGCGAGAGCGCATCTCGCATAGCTCCGTCTGCAGCCTTTGCTACATACCGGAGAGCCTTATCCTCTGCCTGCACACCTTCACGCCCCGCCAAATCCGTCAGACGCTCCGTAATCTCCTCCACCGTAATTCTGGAAAAATCATACCGCTGACAACGGGAAAGTATGGTCACCGGAAGCTTATGGGCCTCCGTCGTAGCAAGAATGAATATAACATAACTCGGCGGCTCCTCTAACGTCTTTAACAACGCATTAAAAGCGCCGGTCGATAACATATGAACCTCGTCGATGATATAAACCTTGTATTTTCCTTCCGTAGGAGAATAGCGAACCTCCTCTACGATTTCACGAATATTGTCGACGCCGTTGTTGGACGCTGCGTCGATTTCAATAACATTCATGGACGTGCCTGCGGCAATGGACTGACACATCGGACATACGCCGCACGGGTTACCATCTACAGGACTTTCACAATTAGCCGCTTTTGCCATGATTTTTGCTATGGTCGTCTTACCGGTACCTCTGGTCCCGCAAAAAAGATACGCATGGGAAAGCCGGGACGCTTTTACCTGATTGCGCAGTGTGGTCACGATCGGCACTTGCCCCTTCACCTCATCAAACGTATCCGGTCTGAATTTTCGATATAATGCTGTATATGACATGATATCATTCCTCCGGGTATTATTTTAACACAATCACCTAAAAATAACAACCGTGGTTTCCTTAAACAAAAAAATATGTTATACTTATAACATACAAAATATCAACCATTAAATCAGGAGAGAAAACTATGTTTCGCATGTGGTGTAAACTTTGGAAAGACAATCATTTATTAAAAGATATGGTGGTAGAAAACGACAATCCGGACCTAAACCGCACAAAGAAGATCTTCGCGGCCATCGACACGGTCTGCTATGAATTCGATTTATCCAAGCCAATTTGGCTGGATTCCACGGTAGCGGATTTTAAAAAGCACGATAAGACCCGGTTCTATCAAGATAATTTTGTGGATAAGATTGATTTTGACTACCTGGAAATTCATGTAATTGAAGAGGACTAAACAAAACAAAGGCATCCCAAAAGGAAACGCACAGTAATACTGTATTTGAATCGTTTCTTTCCGGGATGCCCTTTTTATTTGTTTTGCTTCAATGATTTCTTTTATCTTACTTCTACTTTCAACTTCACGGTCCGAAGCTCCGGTAAAATATCCTTCTCTTCTGTCATATCCAATACCGGATAGCCTGCCGCGTTAAAGTGTACTCTGCGGATACCGGAGGAACGCGGTGCATCAATGCCCGGTCTGGCATGATAAGTATTCCACACATCTCCGTTTTCGTCCGTCACATAAGCGTTGTGTCCGGTTCCGAACTCACCCTCCACCGAGCGGGAGGTGAGAATCGGGAAGTTAGTCTTCTTCCAGTTATCCGGATTCAATAAATCCGTTCCGTGCTCCGCCTCAAAGAGTCCCACAACATAAGTGGAGTCTACTGCCGCACTGGAGAAGGTCAGGAATATCTTATTCTCCCGAATCAACGCAAAAGGCCCCTCATCCACAAAGGTGTGGTTGTTGGCCCAGCCGTACTCCGGCTTGGAAAGCACCACCGGCTCCGTCGCCAATTTCCACGGTTCCGCAGGATTCAGCTTTGCCATGTACAACCATGCCCCCTGGTCCACCGGAATGAATTGTCTCTGGGACCAAACTACATAATACTCTCCGTTATATTCAAAGCAGGTCATATCAAGGGTAATGACCTTGCCCATCTCACACAACTCACTGCCGTCGGCACGCACCACCCGCATCGGTGCACTCCAATCTTCTTTGCACATCGGATTGCCGCCCCGTCTTAACTTTCGCACATGAGACTCCTCACAGAAAAACTCTCCCGGCGTTGCCGCATGGAAAATATACAAATCCTCTCCGATAATATGAAACTCCGGTGCCCACAAAAGGCCACCGATGCCCGGATAGGTCACAGAATCCAGAATCAACACTTCCTCCGCATCCACCAGCTCCGGAATGCTGTCCGCCTCTCTGATGTACATGGTATGCTCATGGTCCGCATCGTAGGTAGCGATAAAATAATACTTGCCCTGCCAATAGCCGATGCACGGGTCCGCATGATTGGTGGCAATCGGGAAGTCGTAGTGAGGCTGGGTTACGGTTCCTTCTACCTCATAAATTCCCGGCTTGGAAAAATCTACCGTTTCCGTATTCCACTTTACCTGCTTTACCGCAGTACTACCGTCGCTGTAAACCGCCGTTGCCTTTACCGCCGCCAGCTCCTCCACAGAGCCCACACAAACAAGCTCCGGCACCTCCATCTTCACATTCACCGGCGTGGTCAGACGAAGACGAAGCTTTTCTGCCACCTCTGCCGGTACGGAAATCTGATTGCCCGGAACACAGCCTGTAATGCCGAAGGCATCGGATTCTGTATTTACATCAACCGTTCCGTTCCCGTAAAATGCCCGATACTCATCTATCATCTCCGTCAATTCTTCTGTCGGAATCAGCGTATTTACTTCTCCCACTTCTTCGTAGGAAATCAAATCATCACTGGCAAAAAACATCAAGGTACCGCCCGGCACCTCCGGCGTTCCGTCCGGCGACCTGCGCTCCGCCAATACACCGAAGCTACCGTCCTCAAACATCTTCAAAAACGGACGTTTCAAACTCTTTGCATTTAACGTCCCATCTTCATTAGAAGTGGCTTTTACAAATAACACGCCCTGATTTTTATTGAGCGTTTCAAACTTCTCTCCGTCTTCACTTACCGCCAGATGCATGCTGTAGGCCAGTTTCTCTGCATAAATCGCATCCTCAAGCGGCGTCCTCGTATAACACAAAATCGTAACTTCTCCCATGTTTCCTCCTTCATCCGGCAGACCTCCGCCGGTTCATCTCCTTTTCAAAAAGCCGACGCACTTCTCCGCACGTCGGCCTTCCTATGCCATTTTCTTATATATTCCGCTCTTTCTTACTTCAACAACTTTCCTAACAGCCCCATCAGTCCGCTTGCAGTACTTTCGGAATCCTTCTTTGCAGTCTTCTTTTTCTTCTTTTTCCCGGTAGAAGAGTCGGAAGAGGTATTGGTAGATACCAAGCCGCCGAGCAAATCTCCCACATCCACGTTATCCAAAAGATTGCCCAAAAGCGCGCCTACACCGGACTCCTTCTCCTCGTCCTCATCCGCCTGCTGTCCCAAAAGGCTCATCAAAAGCGGAGCCGCTGCGGATAAAATGCTACAGATTTTCGAAGAGGATACGCCGGTCTTCTTTGCCACGGTCTTTGTCAGACTGTCCTTATCCGAACCAAGCAAATGACCGATAATCTTCGCACCGTCGCCCAAATCCACCTTACCGAGAAAGCTTGCCAGATTGCCGGTGTCGTCCTTAGCATGTTGTGCCAAAGCCGCCGCGAAACCGCCCGCCGTGGTTTCATCCTTTGCCTGACCGTTTGCACCGGATAAAAGCGCCGGAAGTGCCTCTGTCAATACGTTGCTGACCTCTCCCTTCGTAGCGCCCGTAAGACTGCTTAATCCCTTAATACTGTCGGAACTCAATAATGTACTCGTAAGCTTCTTTAAATCCATACAAAACCTCCGTTTTCAACCCATCAGGGAATCTTTTGTGCCTTATAGTTCAATTATGAAACACAGACAGACATAAGTCAAGAAAATCAACAAAATAGTTCTAATGTTTTGCCCCTTTTCAGCCGATATACTTTTTAATAAAGTGTATAGTAGCGACGGGACCAAAATATTACAAAGGAGTGTTATATTATGGCAGAGACAAAGAAGAAAAAAATCGTTTCCGCATCCACCGGCAAGGAAGTATCCGGTGCAAGAAAGAAAGCAACGGTGAAGAAGCAGGCCGCTCCGGTCGGAAACGCAACCGGACTTCGCGTAGGCGCAATCGTTCTCTGGGTAGTTGCCCTCGCATTTGAAGTTGCAGCACTGTTTATGGTACTCGGCAAACTCAATCTCACTTTTATGCCTACCTTATACCAGATTATCATTGCACTGGTTCTTGACCTTGTATGCGTTATTATCGGCTCTTCCCTTTGGAAAAAGGCAAACCACATCAAACCGGCCAGTGAAAAGAATCCTTTCCTGTTCTGGTTATGGAATAACATGGGCGTTATTGTATGTGCCCTGGCTTTCATTCCATTTGTTATTTTAGCATTGACCAATAAGAACACCGATAAGAAAACCAAAGCAATCGCTACCGTAGTAGCTGTTATCGCTCTCTTAATCGGCGGTCTTGCAAGCTACGAATGGAATCCGGTATCCGAAGAACAGCAGCAGGCTGCAATGGAAAACATTGAAGGAAACGTAGTATGGAGTCCATTCGGAAAGGTATATCACATTGACGACGACTGTCATTCCCTCAACCAGACCGAGACCCTGACCGAGGGTTCCGTAGAAGAAGCAATCGCTGCAGGTCGTACCCGTCTCTGTGCATACTGCGCAAAGAGAAATGACGTAAACGGCGTTGTTACCGACCAGAATGTAGATGAGGTTGAACTGGAAGATACGGCGGAAACCACAGAAGAATAAAATTTTATAGAGTATATGAAAGCGGAAGACATGCAGAAGTCTTCCGCTTTTCTTTATCTATCATTTAAACAACGACTGTCCCGTAAAAAAGAAGCGACACCTTCTCTTTTCATGCCTTGCGATTCAGAATGTAGAAACAAGCTTGCCCCAGCCAGAGGCATATCTGTTTTGCATTTCCCGAAGGGGCGCGCTTTTAGCGCAGTCGAAATCACCTTTTAGAGTGGCTTAGGCTTGAGGACGCCACCGAAAGGCTTAGCCACTCTTAAAGGAAGTTTGACGGAGCGTTGCGCTTAGCAAAACAAATATGCCTCTGGCCGGGGCAAGCGTTTCAAACACCTCGGACTGCAAGGACAACACGCAGAAAAGGGCTGCCCCTTACGGGACAGCCCCAAACATTCTTCAAAGACCGTGCGCCTTGCTTTGAACGCTCGTCACAATCGTTACTCTGACAGTTAACTCGGCTCCGGCAACCTTACGGCACACGGAAGGTTTCGCTTAGTGCTGCTCCATTCCTGACCTGACACGGTTCACGAATTTCCGTTGCGCAAGACCAAAACGTCAACATCACTTATCAAAGCCGGCATCGCAACAAAGCGCCCGAGGCAAGGCATCACCCCTGCTGTAGCGGATTGCAGGTACAGGGCACCGCTAACTCCCCGGCTGCACGGTATTCTCAGTATACTTACTTTTTACCGGGATGTCAAGGGCGTAATTTGGAAATTTCCACAGTACACCGGAAAACGCCAAAGGTACTATCTAACTTCCGATTCCTCTTCTCCCGGAAAAATTGCATTCATCCCGGAAAAATCACACTCTTCCAAATATTCCTTCGGTATTGCTGCCATATGAAAGAATCCTCCCATCTCCTGCGTCTGTGCGTTGCCTCGTGCCGAATGACTTTTTCGGTCGTTCACCAACAACACCGCATCCTGTTTTATTCTTACCTTATCCACGTGGTAATAATAGCCCCCGGAAGAAACTTCGTCATATCGTAATACAAAGGTATAGTCTTCTATCGAATGCTGCTCCGTCATTTCTTTACATTTACTCGAAAATTCACATATCCCATAATTTTGTATCGCATACTCCAATTGCTCACCCGTTTCAATTACAATATGAAATCCGTCAGGAATACCGTAACCGTGCAAATAGCCACATTCGTAGCTGTGAATATAGACTTCATCCTCCGTATAAACCGTTCCGTCCTCAGCTTGTTTACACCCTCCCATACTTACGATACAAAATACAAGTAAACACAGATACCAGCCCACTCGTTTCATATAACACCTCCTCGCAACAATATCCTCCGCATATGCAATTTATATTACTACCACCCGCGCATCTCCCGTCAGCGGATCTCGCTTTTCATAATCGAACAGGAAAAACACCGGGCCTCCGATTATTTTTGCATCCACTTTATCCGGCATACTCCACACCGGATGAGTAAACGGCTCAAGATGGGTCATCCGTGCCAGCTGCTTGGAATCGTACTCCCGATACTCCGGAAGATACTTTCGGCTTTCTTCCTCTTTCCGGTAAAAATCCCGCATCTCCTCCTTGTAAGGCTTAAGTTCCTTTGCAAACTCCGGACGACTCTTTACATTTTCCCGCAGGTACATATCATAGGTCAACAGCTCCCGGTACACCTCTTCGTTTTCCTTATCGCTCGAACACGCAAAGGCAAGCAACACCTGATAACGGTAACTTCTAGCAGGACTGTTGACAAAGTAACCCTTTTCCTCGTAAGACTCCGCCAAAGCCTCATACATCCGAAACGGGGACGGGAATGCCTGCTCTAAAAAGCGCAGGGTATGTACAAACTGGTTGCTGTTGTAGTAGAGCTCCACCATTTCCTCAATGCGCTTTAACCGGAGCACATCCGTAAAAGACAACCACTTGGTATAAAGCACCTCGTAAGGCGGCTTGTCCATGTAGCAGATGCCGAATTCTTCCGCCCGCTCATGCATCTCGGAACCCTTCAACACCTTTAAAAAGCCAAGCTGTAGCTGCTCCGGACGCATGGCATAAACCCGGTCAAAGGACCTTCCGAAGCTTTCGTAATCTTCAAAAGGCAGTCCCGCAATCAAATCCAGATGCTGATGCACATTGTTTCCGCTGTTAATCCGCGCCACAATCCGCTCCAGCTTGTTCACATCCATGTTCCGGTGAATGGCGTTTAGCGTCTCCGGATTTGTGGATTGCACCCCGATTTCCAACTGTACCAGCCCCGGGCGCATCCGAGAAAGCAGTTTCAGCTCCTCCTCGTTTAAAATATCCGCCGAAATCTCAAAATGAAAATTCGTCACACCGTTGTCATTTTCTAAAATATATTGCCAAATCGCCGTAGCATGAGCATGATTGCAGTTGAAGGTCCGGTCCACAAATTTCACCTGTTTTACCTTGTTGTCCAGGAAATACTGCAGCTCCTTTTTCACCGTGTCCAAGTCCCGGAGACGCACTTTTTTATCAATGGAGCTCAAACAATAGCTACACCGGAACGGGCAGCCTCGGCTTGATTCGTAATAAATAATCCGGTTCTCAAAGGCCGATAAATCCTCGTACAAAAACGGCAGAGTGTTCATATCCGTCAGCTCCCGTGGGTCGGTGTAACCGGAAGGCAGGCGAAGACCTTTTATTTCGGATAATTCAATACCGGCTCTTTCGACGTTGCCCCCTATCGGACTGCATCCTTCCTCTGTTTCGCTTATCCACCGGTTTTGTGTTGCATTCTCTCGGTTATCCACATTCTGTGCCGAAACACACTCCCTTTCAACATAATACCGTAACAGCTCCCGAAAGGTGTCCTCCCCTTCTCCCACCATAATACCGGTCACCTCCGGATGCTCCGTAAAGATGTCTTTGCCATAAGACACCTCCGGTCCACCAAGCCAAATCGGCACCGCCGGCAGCAACTTGTGAAGCTCCGTCACCAGTTCCCACACATAGTTAATATTCCAAATATAACAGGAGATTCCGACAACATCCGGCTGTCTTTTATAAATATCCGCCAGAACGTCCGTGAATGCATGATTTATGGTATACTCCGCCAGCTCCACATGCTCCCGCAGCTCCTCCCCCGCATAGGCCCGAAGACTGTACAACGCCGGGTTTGAGTGAATATATTTTGAATTCAAAGCAACTAAAAGAAATTTCATTCCGGAACTCCTCTCTGAAAACTGTTACCTTCTCATTTCTTTGTAAAACATCACATCACACCCAAACATGCCATAATGCCCATCAAAATAATTATCCCACCAAATCCGATAAGTAAAAAAGCGAACCCGGCAGAACCTTCCTTATCATACTTGTGGGCATCCATAAACTTAAAATGATAGCGAGGCTTCCTCTCCTCCCAATTCTCATTCGTAAGTGTTTTCACCATCGCTCCCATGATTCCGTCTATCACTTCATTTTCCTTTATCGGTCGGTATGCCACTGTTACTTCTTCGTCGTTTTCACAAGTCCGTTTCCCATAAAAAGTATCCCGGCTTTCCGCCTTGTACCACTCCCCGTCAATCAAAATCTCCCCGCGATAACAATACCCGTCATAATCATTGCCGCTTCCCTTACTTACAGTTCCCGTAATCTTTGCAATCGTTTGAGGGTCCGACATCCATTCCTTGATTTCTTCCTTTTTCCTATTTCGGTGTTTGAAGGCATAGCCTCCGAAGAAAACAATCATACCTCCTAATACAAATGCCACAATCGCGCCAGTGTTCATTCTTCTCCCACCTCTCCTTTTCTTTTGCCTGCTTTACAAAAACACACTCCATACTATTTTCTCTAATGTAAACAACAGGGCTCTCGCACCTGCGAAAGCCCTATTCATCTCACATCCATCATCGCAAAAGCGGGAAGCCGCACAATTTACTTCGCAAGCTCTTTAATCATTGCGGTTATGGTTTCAATTGCGCTGTTTAACTTGCTCTCATTCATTGCCGTTACATACTTCTCACGGTTTTCAAAAACCTCGTTCACCGCAGAAAGTAACGTCTCATTGGTCACGTCCTCTTCCTTAAGCACATAAGAAAAGCCCTGGCGCTCAAAGGACTCCGCATTTAAAATCTGGTCTCCCCGGCTGGCTGCCGCAGAAAGAGGAATGAGGATATTCGGCTTTTTCAGTGCCAGCAGTTCGCAAATAGCGTTAGCTCCCGCACGGGACACAATGATATCCGCTGCCGCAAACAAATCCTTTAATTCCTTATTGATATACTCAAACTGTACGTATCCCTCTCGACCGTTATAAGACTCATCCGTCTTTCCTTTGCCGCAAAGATGAATCACCTGGAACTTCTGCAAGAGTGTCGGCAACAAGTCACGAATGGCGTTGTTTACCGAAGCGGCGCCCGTACTTCCGCCGATGACGAGCAGCACCGGCTTATTTGCGGTAAAACCGCAGAAATCCAAGCCCTTAATCTTATTTCCGCTAAACAATTCCTTACGAATCGGAGAACCGGTCAGTACCGCCTTTTCCTTCGGAAGATAATTTAAGGTCTCCGGAAAATTCGCACACACCTTCGTAGCAGACGGAATAGCCAGCTTATTTGCCAGCCCCGGCGTAATATCCGACTCGTGGATAATGCACGGAATCTTGCACTTTTTCGCCGCCATTACCACCGGCACGGATACAAAACCGCCTTTGGAAAATACAATATTCGGCTTCAGCTTCTTTAACAGCTTCTTTGCCTGAAAATATCCCTTTACCACCCGAAACGGATCGGTAAAATTTTTCCAGGAAAAGTAACGACGGAACTTACCGGAAGCGATTCCGTAATAGGGAATCCCCTGTCCGGTAATCAGCTCCTTCTCGATGCCCTCATAGGAGCCGATGTAGGAAATCTCATAGCCTGCTTCCTTTACCGCCGGAAACAGCGCAATGTTCGGAGTTACGTGTCCGGCAGTACCTCCGCCGGTAAATACAATATGTTTCATAAGGCGTTATGCCCTCCATTCCTTTAATGCCTTGGCAAGCTGATCCGGACAGGATGTGGACTTAAAGCCGCACTTGATTCCTTCCAGTCTCGCAATTACCTCATCTGCCGGCATACCCTCTACCAGCTTGGAAATACCCTGGGTGTTGCCGTTACAGCCGCCGATAAACTTTACATTTTTTACAATACCGTTCTCTACTTCAAAATCGATGGCAGAAGAACAGGTTCCCGATGTCTTATATCTCATAGTATATGCTCCTTTTCTGTTTCATGTGCATGTCCGTATCTTCGAAAATAACCCGGACAACCATATATCACTACAAATCTGCCCTTATTATACGAAAAGCACTCGCGAAAATCAAGTCAATTCATAGAAAGTTCATTGTGCTTTTCTTTGTTTTATGCTAAACTTAGTACAAATATCGGTTTGTCCCTTTCGCGCGCCACCCGGAACGCCACGGATAAAATATAACCGAAACTGCAAGGAGATTTCTATGAACAAACTCGGAATTATCGGTGCAATGGAAGAAGAAGTTGCACGTATTAAAGAAGCTATGACAGAGGTACAGATTACAGAACGTGCCTCCCTAACCTTTTATGAAGGCAACCTGCAAGGCTTACCGGTAGTGGTAGTCCGTTCCGGTATCGGCAAGGTCAATGCCGCAATTTGTACCCAGCAGTTAATTGATTTATTCGAAACGGACGCCATCATTAACACCGGTATCGCCGGCTCTCTGGACGCAGCTATTGATATCGGAGATATCATACTTTCCACCGACGCGCTCCAACACGATATGGATGCCGTAGCCTTCGGCTATGAGGTAGGTGTGATTCCGCGTATGGACACCTCCGTTTTTGTTGCAGACGATACACTTCGCACCCTAGCGGGCGAGGTATGTCGCGATGTCAATCCGGAAATCACTGTCCACGAGGGACGTATCGTAACCGGTGACCAATTCATCGCAGACAAGGCAAAGAAAGACTGGCTTACCTCCACCTTCCACGGCATGTGTACCGAAATGGAGGGCGCTGCCATTGCACAGGCCGCACATAATAACAAGATTCCATTTTTAATTATTCGTGCCATTTCCGATAAGGCCGACGATTCCGCCAGCATGGATTACCCGACCTTTGAAGCACAGGCCATTACCCATACGGTAAATCTTGTATGCGAGCTGGCTAAGCGTCTGGCATAAACATTTCATCCGTTGCTATTTTCAAAGTGCTGTCGCATTTGAGGCAGCACTTTTTTATACGCAAAAAGAGGCTGTGCATTCGCACAGCCTACCATTTCTTCATTCTGTCTTTCAACCGACTCTCAGCTTAAACTTCTGAATCGCTTTCGCATCCTCGGAATCTACCTTCTCAATAGCAGCTCCCAATTCACACATCTTCTGTACAAACTTCTCGTAACCGCGTTCCACATACTCAATATGCTCCACAGTAGTATAGCCGTCTGCCATAAGACCTGCGACCACAAGCGCCGCGCCGCAACGCAAATCAAGGGCACGAACAATAGCACCTGTCAGCTTCTCTACACCTTCAATCACAGCGCTGTTACCTTCTACCACGCGCATACTTGCACCCATGCGGGCCAGTTCATCCACATACATAAAACGATTCTCGTAAATGGTCTCGGTTACAATGCTGGTGCCCTCTGCACCACAAAGTACAGTAGCCATTACCTGCTGCATATCTGTCGGGAAGCCCGGATACGGTAATGTCTTGATATTGGTATGCACCAAACGCTTGGAAGCAACCACACGTACCGCGTCATCAAACTCCTCTACCTCTGCACCGATTTCCACAAGCTTCGCAGTCACGGCTTCCAAATGCTTCGGAATTACATTCTTTATCAAAACATCACCCTTTGTGGCTGCGGCCGCCAACATAAAGGTACCTGCCTCAATCTGATCCGGAATAATGGAATAGGTGCTTCCGTGTAAGGACTCTACGCCGGCAATACGAATTACATCTGTACCTGCACCCTTGATATTTGCACCTAAGCTGTTTAAGAAGTTCGCAACCTCTACAACATGAGGCTCCTTCGCTGCGTTCTCAAGAACGGTCTGCCCCTCAGCCATACACGCCGCCATCATTACGTTAATGGTAGCACCTACGGACGTACAGTCGAAATAAATATTCGCACCTACAAGTTTCTCCGCCTCAGCAATAATCATACCGTGCTGAATCACAACCTTTGCGCCGAGAGCCTCAAAGCCCTTGATATGCTGGTCAATCGGTCTGCTGCCGATATTACAGCCTCCCGGAAGCGGCACCTCTGCTCTCTTATACTTACCTAACATTGCCCCACATAAATAATAGGAACCTCTGATTTTTCTTAAATCATCGTAGGACGCAATGCAAGTCGTAATGCTACCGCCCATCATGCGTGCCTCATGCACACTCGGACGCTCCACAACTGCACCCAACGCCTCGATACCCTTCAACAAAATATCCACATCACTGATATCCGGAAGATTATGTAATTTCACCGGTTCATCCGTCATAATGGCAGCCGCAATAACGCCTAATGCTGCATTTTTCGCTCCTCCGATGGTAACCTCGCCCACAAGCGGCTTACCGCCTTTGATTATATATTGTTCCATAATTCACCTCGAATTTGGGATTGTTCTGATTTCTTGTCCGACATTTGCTTGTTGCAAAAAATCTTATTTGGTTTTTGTACAAGTTGCACATAATTTCATGCCGATTTTTGTGCAATTATACTATCTCCACTTTGATTATACCACAAACTTTCATTTTGTAAAGCACTTTCTACGATTTTATTCTAAAACAGTAGACTTATTCTTCTGCTGTAGAATAGTTTCCCCTTTTTTACCGATTCATTTCTTTCAGTTTTTGTACCATGTCCGCCAAAACATCCCCTATTTCAGCCTTTGTAACATCTACCGTCACCTGCGCATACCGTTCGTAATAGACCCGACGCTCTTCATACAGTGTCTCCAGACTCTGACCTTCCTTTAACACCACGCCGCGACGTTTTAAATCTCCCAGACGCTTGCTGAGCTCCGTCACCGGTACATGGAGATACACAATGGTTCCGATTTCCTCAAAATGCCGCATGGCCTTCTCGGAGTAAATGGCACTTCCGCCCGGTGCGATTACGGTACGCTCCGTTTCGATTCCCGCATTTACATCGCCCTCGATTTCCAAGAACCCATCCAGCCCGTTCTCCTCAATAATCTCGCATAAAAGCTTGCCTTCCCGCTCCTGAATCAAAAGGTCCGTATCCATAAAACGATAGTTCATGGCTCTTGCCAAAAGAACTCCCAAGGTACTCTTCCCCGCTCCCGGCATACCAATCAAAATTATATTATCTTTCTTCATTTTTTATTCCTCTTTTCTTCCAAATTACCGTCCATCCCCACAAATCAAGGAAAAAGGCTTGTAAACTTCCAAAAATTATACTATACTATACGATAAGATAGCAATAGGAAATTGTGCAAAAGGAGAGCTTCTATGAATTTGTTGGAAATTGAAAACCTTTCCGATGACACCGACACCGGACACAGGGTCAAACAGAATCTCAAATTTAAAACCGGAAAGTTTATTTGGCGCGTTCGCTTTACCGCTCCGCTGAATCCGGCTACCGTTAACAACGTCAATATGTTTGTTACGGCAGAAGAAAGCGGCTCCATTTTACGCACCACCATTCGCTACAACTCCGTAACGAATGAGGTGGAAATAGAACCGCTGGATCCTTATGCCAAAAATACCGCTTACATACTGAACGTTACCAAAAATGTTCGTTCCAAAGGCGGACAACAGCTAAAGGATGAAATCAAAATCAAGTTTATTGTTTAACACCGAAATCCTCTGCCGTAAGCTCTAACGCCTCTGCGGCAAGGAAGCTTCCGGCACTTGCCATGGCAAGAATTGTTCCCTGATTTCTGTAATCCGCATTTTTTAATGCCTCTTTTACCATTTCCATAGTAGCCCACAATCTTCCTTCTTTCGGCTCCACTCTGGTCACATACTCGATTCTTTCGAATAAAATCTTCTTTGTTTCCTCAGAAATAATATAATCCTGTTCCGCAATACAGCCCAACGCAAACAACATCAATTCTTCCGTATCATACTTCGGCAAATGCACCCGGTTGTTAAATTCTCTGTTGCACTCGGCATGGTTTCGAAGAAGACTATTAATCGAATTAGCGTTATCTTCTAAAATCACAGTGCCCAGTACATCCGTCTTCTTAATGAAATCCAGCAACGATTCTGCCGTATCCTCCGTCATCGTTCCCGCATTTTCCACAATCAGGCAGACATCCTTTAACTGCTCCTGCTTTTCAAACAAGTTAATCTGATTCAAACGCTCTCCACTGATTTTGGCAACACGCGGACTCTTCACATAAGAAAGCTCGTATAGCAGCTTTGCCAGATACGTACCGAGAGACGTCTTTCCACTCTTTTTCTCACCGGTAATAATCAAACAGTGACACTTCTTACGCACCGTTACAACCACTTCCAGCATACGTGCCAACTGCTTGCGTACACGCTCAATGCTTGCAAACTCATGTAAAATATCTTCAAATACAATTCCGTTCTCGGAAAGACGTGCGCTTAACTCCTTTCCTAACGGAGAAAGATCCTTCGGCTCCGCCGGCACACTCTCCTCCGATGCACTCTGCTCCGTTACAAACAGGGAAATCTGTTCATAATCCTCACCTGCCGGACTGTCGTCCACCTGCTCCAGGCTGCCTTCTTCCTCTGCCGCTGCAACTTCTCCTTCAAAGGACTCTTGCATCTCCTCGGAATACATCTCCTGCGCTGCGCCTAGGGAATCATCTTCTTCCCACATCGGCTCCGCCTCCATAGCAGCTGCTACCTCCTCAAAGAAGCTCTCTTCTAACTCGATGTCCTCCGGAACCTTCTTCTCAAAATCGTTAAAATTCAATGCATTCTCAAAGTCACTTGTCTTCGCAACGCTTTCTTCAAATCCGCTTTCTTCGAAAGCATCGTCCACCGATACTTCCGCTGCCATAGGCTCTTCCGCAGCATTTTCCCCGCCGAAATGCTCTTCCGCAACGGAGCGATACAAGGCATCCAAAGCAGCCTTTTCTTCTTCCTCTAAACGGCGGCTCTCCTCCTCTGCCAACCGTCGACGCTCTTCCTCTGCCAGCCGCTGCTCCTCTTCCAAACGGCGCTGCTTCTCAAAAGCAAGGCGTTCTTCCTCTTCTTTCGCTCTTCGCTCTTCCGCCTCCTGCACCCGTCGCTCTGCCTCCTGACGAATGTCATCCGCAGAAAGTTCTCCGCGATAATATGCCTGCAGTACTTTTGCGCGTTCTACGTAAGTACCGTCACCGAACCACAAAATCAGGTCTGCACACTCTTCCATACATTCCTGCTCACGGCCCAGCTTATGGTACAGCTTTGCCAACTCGTAAGCATACTTTTCCGAATATTCCTCTGCCTTTAAGGTCTGCAGTACCGGTAAAAGCTCCTCATCCGGACGATGCATCTGGCGTCCGATGCGATACTCGTAAATGTAATTCCGCGGATCTCCCCCGGAAAGACGCACATACTGCTTTAAGTACTGCTCCGCCTCCGCCGGATTCTTTTCCGCAAGACAAACTTCCATCAATTCTTCCAGGACACGCCAGGTTACCTTTTTTTCGTAAATACGCAGAAGAAACTCCTTGGCCGTTCCGAACTCCCCACACTTCCGGTACACGGTGGCCAGCAAAAACAGATCCCCGCTGTCCTTTAACCGTTCCTTTTTAATCGTGTCCGCAATTTCCTTTGCCGCCTCATATTCTCCCGTTTCCGTCAACGCCCGGATTTCCTCCAGACGGACAATGGCACGATAACGCTCAATTCCCATACTACACCTCCGAAATATCCAAGCTGGTCTGCTCAAACTGCAGCGGAATAAACTCTACCGAGTCCGCCTCCACACGACTGCAATAATCCACAACCACCGTCTGCTGTCTGCCGTCGATTAACTTCTGTCCCAGCACGTAATTTACATCAAACCGTCCGGTAATCGCCGGTGTGGTTCCTCTTGCCGGAACGATGAGCTGAACATGATTTGCACGAAGCAACTCAAAAATCGGCTCCCAAATATATACATCCTTTGCGGCACCGAACGGGTTATCAATAAAAATAACCTTCCGAAGTCCCGCCGCATCTCCCTTCGGCGAATAAATGCTGGAAATATAATTAATCACCGCAATTAAGAACTGGATGTAAATACCCTGGGACTGTCCCGTACTACCTACCGCTTCCTCATAACGTAAATGTCTGCTCTGCTCCTTAATACGTTCTCTCTTGTACAAAAGAAGCTTGATGCCGTTCATATCCGAAACAATCACGGAAAACAGCTTCTTATAAGACAACGCCGTGCGAATATACTTCATACGCTCCGCCGGATTTGTAATCTTATCTACAGCCTGAATGACTTCATCAATATACGCCGTCATACGTTCTCTGAAAAACTCTTCCTTCACATACGGAATCTGCAAGGAAATCATCGGAATCTGCTCGCCGTCCAACATAATCTTGGACAACTTCGGCAAGCGTTCCAAATCCGCCTTGATATTCAGGCAACGCTGTAAGCACTGATTCTCGAAATTCTCTTTAATGGTCTCCAAATCACCGAGGCCGGCTTCGATTCTGGTACGCTCCAACTGCAAGCATTCCCGAACCTCCGAAAGACCGCGGATGACTTCCTCCGTCTCTCTTCCGCTCTTCGGCATCATTACACTGCTGCCGATTTCGTCCGCCAAAGCCTGTGCGCCCAGTACCTGTAAGGTCTCCATGGTCTTCTGACGATTACGGTAAAACTCCTCCTGACGCTTCAAAAGTTCTCTGCCACAGGCTGCATAGCTCTCTCTGGCTTCCTTATAGCACTCTGCCAGACGGACATTGTTTTCCAAACGTCCGCATTCCTCCGTCAGACTTTCCGTTCCCTCAAACATACGGACAATTTCATTCCGGATTACGGTATAAGCGGAAAGCTCTTCCATGCGTTCTGCCTGAGCATGTTTCAATTCGGAAATCTCCTTCTGCTTCTGCTCAATCTGCGCCCTGCGCTTTGCAATAAAGGCAGACAACGCTTCTCCCGTCAATTCTACCGGATGATATTCTCCGTACTTCTCTATAATTGTCGCCTCCGCCTGGCTGTTCTTTCCTTCCAGACGATACAGCTTCTCCTGCATCTGCTTAATCTGACGTTCCAACTGCTCCGCTTCTTCCGTAAGCGTAACAATCTCTTCATTTCGTCTGGTCAGTTCCGCTTCCGAAGTCTCATAAATCTCATTCTTTTCATACAGCTCGGACAACTCCGCCACACTGAAGCCCTTGTTCCGGATGTTACGGAGCAAACGGTTCATGGCTGCCACATAAGAATCCAAAAGGCGTTGCTTATCTTCCAGAGAAGACGCCTCCGTATGCAATGCCGCGATTTTACCGTCAATCTGTACGACCAACTCCCCGATATCATAAGACACCGGCGCAACCGGACCTTCTGTATCATAAATGGAGTAGCTCTCCCAGGTACGCTGCAATTCATCCTTTCTGGTGCGCAGCGCGTCCACCTCGGCATTCTTCGCGTCGCACTCTGCCGCCAACGTTTCCGCCACAGTCGCCGCATCCTTCTTCCATTCGTTTAAGCGTTCTTTTTTCTTCTGATATTCCTGTATCGCAGCTTCCTTTTCTTCCGCTTCTTTGTTCAACTCCACAATCACGTGATAAGAAACTGCTTCCTTTTCTTTCTTTGCTATCTCCTCACGGCAAGCTTCCGTTTCTTCCCGAAGAGCGGCTATCCGCTCTGTAAGCGCAGTAAGACGTTCATTCTCCCCACGCAAAGCCTCCTGCAGACTGTCTTCCGTGCGGTCCGTTCCGTACTCGGTCTTTTTGGCATACATAGCATCGTAATACTGCTTTACAAAGCCGGTCAAAAACTCCTCGTCCTCTTCGTAGGCCTCCAATAATGCAGTAACACGGCGAATGCCGTATTCTGCTTCCTCCTCGATTCTGGACAGGCGCACAATCTCCTTCTGTCTTGCCTTCTCTTCAAATAACGCCGCACTGTCCCTTACACAAAGAAGCATCTGCTCCCGGTGGAACAAATCCTTTCCGGCACGTAAGGACTCCATACGGAATAACGGTACCATCACGCCCTCCGGCACACATTCCGCCAGCAAATGATCGTCAAATACCGTTTCAAAGCCTTCCGTCACTACCGAATACGGCAGACCGGCATAGCGCTTCAACAGCTCCGCCTGCTCTTCTTCGGTCTTTGTCTGCAAATATTCCACTCCGGTCAGGGCTTTCTTTTTATGTCTGGTACAAATATAGTCCTTTACCGTCAAAGCCGCTTCCGTAGAAGAAAACAATTCTCCCGCTTCAATGGCCTGGCGCTTTGCTTTCGCTTCCTGCAGCTGCTCGGAAAGCTTTGTCTGCTCGGTATAAGCCTCTCTGCAACGGGTGCGTACCGCCATACGAAGAGCTCTGTAATCCTTTTCTCCGTAGGCCTCCGCCAATTTATCCGCACGAAGCTTTGCCTCAGAAAGCTTTTCCTTTTCCGCTTCCGTCATCTGCAAATTATCCCGATATCTCTGAAGCTCCGCCTGAGCCCGGTGTACCGCATATACGGCTTCCTCCCGTTCCTTTGTGAGCTTTTCTTCCTCTTGCTTTAAAGCATTCAGTTTTAATCCTGCAGACACTCCTGCCTCTTTGCATTCCTTCTCTAAAACAAACGCATCCTCAGCCAGCAGTAAACCTACCGCATCCTTCTGCTGCTTTATCTTGCCGTATAATGCAGAAAGCTCCTTTCCTGCCTGGTCCGCAAGAACCTCCGTAACCGCTGCTTCCCGTTCCACGTCTTTTCTGGAACTCTCTGCGGTTTTATACTTCAAAAGTGCACCGGCTGCCGCACTTTCCGCCTTGGAGATCGCCTCAGTAAGCTGCACTTCGTAGCCTTCCTTTTTCTGCTTATACGCCCGGACAAGACCGGAAATCTCCTCCTGAAGCCCGCTGCCCTCCGTCATCGCCTGCAACGTAACCGCAGTCTCGTCGCGCTTTTTCTTTTCTTCCAGATACTCCAAATAGTCGTTGGCACATTCCTTCTTCTTAAGAAGTGCGACAAGGGACTCTCTGCGTTCCGTTTTTGCAACTTTCTCCGCCGTAAGAATTTCTGCCTGATTGCCGTATTCCTTCGCCAGCTCCCTATCTTCGGAAATGGCCGCGGACAAAAGCTCTGCTTCGTAGGAATGCAATGCTTCCTCTGCCTCGCTTTCGGAACGCCTAAGCTCCTCGATGACAGTTTCTCTGCCGTCCAAATAATGCACCGCCGCGTTATAAATACGGTTTAACTGGGTCTTCGCCTCCTGCTGTTCTCCGTATACGGACCCCAAAAGCTCCACACGGGAGGAAAACTCGGAAAGCACCTCTTCCTGCCGGTCGAAACTGCGCATGGCATCCTTCTGCTTTGCCAGCTCCACCAGCTTGTCCTTCATATCCAAAAGGGTCTGAGACATGGTATCCTCTGTATCTTCCTTACCCGCCTTTCTGCGGAAGGAGGTACCGAGAATCTCCTCGATCAACAAATCCTCCACAACCTTACGGGTGGTCTTATAGTTGCTCTCGAAATACGTACGCACATGACCCTCGGTCTTATTGATACCGCGGATAATCTCCCATTCGCTTTCGTAAATACCGTAATCCGCAATAAAACTCTGGTATTCTCCCTTACGGTCAAAAATACGCACGATTAGGGAATTGTCACGTTCCAGCTCCTTCAAATAACGGCGCAGTCCGCTGTAGGTAATACGCTCCTTGTCCTTTACAAGGGGAAGATTACGGATATCGTTTGCATTGTATTCCCGATAAAAAATACAATAATTAAAATACTCGATGGATGCGGTGTCCTTCGATTCTCCCTCGGTCTCCGCTGCCTTTCTGGCGCAAAAACCCGTGGTCATATATTGAAAACCGTTCTGAATGTTCTCATCGTCCAGCTTCCACTCAATCAAAGAATGGATGGTCTTACTGCCCTCGCCGGTACGGAACAATTTCTCAATCGGCTGCTTTTCATCTAAGGTACAATTCGGAATCACATTCTGCAACAAAAGTAGCATAAGTACACTTTTTCCGCCGCCGTTTGCAAGGTCGTACAGTGTATTTCCGCAAAACGGCTTCATCAAAAAATCATCGTATGCCTGGGTTCCGAAATTATATTTTACGTTATTGACACGAATACGGTTAATATGCGGCACCGTCTTCTCCTCCTTTGCTGCTTCGCTGCTGTAGCTCGTACAGTCTGCCCTTTTCCTCTTCGAAGTATCTGCGGATCAGCGCATGCATCCGGTTGGTCGGATAATAACGCTCTCCCACTTCGGTAAATAAGCCCTGGGACACCATGAAGTTAAACACCAGCTTTACAAATCCGCTCTTGGAACCGCGGCCGGCACGTACTCCCTGGGTATCCTCGTTGGCAATCACCGGAAGCTCGTCCCAGGAAATGGCAAGGGCCTTAAAACTGGTCTCCTCCGGCGTCTCGGCCTCAAAACGATGAAGCTCCGATACCATCCCGGACAAGCCGTGATTCACCGCTTCCAGCAAATCCTCCAGCTTGATATATTCTCTGTAATTGTAAGTGGCGGAATCCTGGTAAAAGAGAGCCGCCGCCTGATAAATCAAATAATAACAAAGATACAGCTCTTTGTTTAAACGCAGGCCCATCATACGCTTTAAATCCTCGTTGGAATAACCGAAGACACGGTTCTTTTCCCCGACACACACGTAAAGCGCGTAATTATACTCATAGACCCGAAGATTCAGCTTTTTTAACATCAAATCCAGTACGTCGCTGACCTCTCCGGACTCGTGATATGCTTCATAAAGTGCCGTATTTTTTCCGCCCTTTGCCTCCACCGGCTCTCCGACTAAGAGTGCCGCCAAAAGCTCCGTTGCTTTTTCCAAGCTTTTTTGTTCCATTTCTATTCCGCCTTTTCTTCCGTTATCCGCTCAAATACAATCTCTGTGGTTACAAAGGTAGCATCCCGCTCCAGCCCCGCAATCTTATGCACCAGCTCCTCTGCCTCCGGCTTCATCACCAGCCGGAACCGTAATCCGGCATACTTCTTCATCCCGGACTCTGCAAGCAGCTCAGCCAAAATGCCTTCAAAAAAGGTATCCTGCTTCGTTTTAATACGGTCCAAATCGTATTCCTTCTTCTGGCAGATATGTACCAGGAAGGAGTAATAATCGCTGTTTTTGAAAATACCGTCAAAAAACTTCAGCTCAAGCTTCCGGTTCAATGTAGAAAGGGATACCCGCTCCGTCGCCAGAAGCTCGTCAAGCAACGTCTTTACGATGGCTGCATAATTGCCGGAAATACGTTCCTCTTCAATCTCATCATCAAACCGGTACATCTCTTCCTTTGCCTCTTCTACCACTTCGGCGGTCTCGCCTCCCTCAGGCGGCAAAGACAAAAGCTCGTCGGTCTGCAATAAGGAAAACTGCTTTTGCAGCTTCGGAGATAAAAGAGGCTCCACCAAATGCGAAAGCAACGTCACATCCTGCGCCTCCTCTGCCGCCGCCACAAACCCACGGAAATCAAAAGCTCCGCGAAGTCTGCTGTACTTGTATTTATGAATCATCTCATCGGCGCGCACCTGCAAATCCATACAATCCGCAAGCAATTCGCCGTGATTTGCCATTGCCTTCTTAAGCTCCGTCTCCAGCTGGTAAATCCCCCGCAGGGACTCCATGTCCTTTACGCCGTCCACCGCTTCTTCCGCTTTGGCGCGGGCACGTTCCATCAGTTCCATGTTGTGAGAAAACAGCTTCTGCTCCTCGGAAAACCAGCGCATACCGGTTTGGTTAAACTCCTCCAAAGCCTTTACTCCGTCAAATACGTTGCTGCCGAGAAGTGCCAAAACTTCTCTTTTTTGCAGACGGAGGCGGTTTACCTCGCTGTTAATCCGGCGGATGACATCGATACCGCCCTTAAAATTCTTCGTATGAATCATCTTCTCCAACAAAATCTGCTGGATGTTAATCTTACTTTCGTCACGAATTTCCTTCGTATCCAGATAAAACTCGATGGCATCCGCAGTGACGGAATACAACACCGTACTTCCCGACAAGGTGGCATCAATTAACTTCATACGAACCGACGCCTTTGCCTTTTTTACCGGATCGAAATACTCCATGACAAAAGGCTTGCCGTCATTTTTTATTTTGTCGAAAATATAATCCGCCAGTTCTTTTTCTTCCTCCGGCGGCAATGTAAGCTCAAAATCCCTGCTCAACACTCCGGAAATAAAGGAAACAATTTCCGGATACTGCAATGCCCTGTCGTTAAACTGATTTTCCTCAATGAAAAAACGGAGCACCGCAAGCGTAATATATCCCATATCGAGGAAGGCATATTTCCCTTCCTTGAACAAATGAAATGCGGTATTTTGAAGGCAGAAAAACGGATAATACCGTCTCAGATTGCGCATACGGTCATTATGAAAATCGATGATATCATGCAGCATCTGATAAGTGCCGTCCATACTGTTCCTCCTCCCGATGAATTCCTCTCGGTTTAATGATTTTTATAATAAGCCAAGGTATCGATTAATTCCTGCGGAAGCTCGATACCGTTCTTTGTAATAGCGAAATGACGAAGCTCTGTCTCACGAAGCTTCTTGGCGCTCTCTCTTCTGTATCTTGCCATAGCATCCTCAAAGGCCGGCTGCGTAGCAAGCTGCGTACGGATATGTTTCTCAAACGGGCAATAGGTCGCCAAAATCTCTCGTGCCACCTTATTTAACTTCATGGCTCCGTTTACCTCGTTCTTCATCCATAGCTCATAATCCATGGCAAAGACCTCACGGTAATTGTTCTTACCCTTCTGAAGCTGCGTCTTTACCCGCTCCTTACGCTCTTCGGAAAGGTCACGGTTCTTTTTATAATACATCAAATAATCCGTATACTCCGAGGTCAGGGACTTAATCTGGATATTATTCCAGGCCGCACCCTGTATGGTGCGGCAAAGCTCCCAACGATATCTGCCGCAGACACGAATCATCAAATCATCTACAGAAACTTCCGCAAACAGCGGGAAAAGAAAACGTCCCGGCGTATCTCTTCTGCGACAACTGATATCCTGCCACAAAATACTCTTGCTTCCCATGGTTGGGAACAAAATAATATCCGGCAAAACTTCCGCCACCCGGTACTCCTTCTCAATGCCAAGCTCCTTGTTCATATACAAAAACTCACGGTAGAACAAGGAAAAATCCATGCCGCGCAGCTTATCCACCGCCGCCTGCACCTTGGCCTTGGAAAGGAAGGACCGCTCCAAATCTCCGCCTAACAGTTCCTCGTATAAAAACGGCACAAAGATACTGAGCTGACCGTTTACCAGACGATGGTTGTAACGGAACAAGTTCTGAATCTCGTAATGCAACCGCTCGTCATAATCCTTAAATTTCGCCTTTTCTTCCTCTTCCGTAATCTGACCTGTCTTTTTCTGCTCTCTGAGCATCTCGGAATATTCCTGGTCAAATTCGTTCTTGGACGGCTCTCTCTTTCCTTCGTATACCCAGGAAAGCCACTCGCGAACCGTAAAAATATGACATCCGTTTACCTCTGCATTGACCGGCTCCGACACCAATTTCTCCAGCTCCAGCATCTGGGAACGGGAAATTAAAGTCTCATCCACAAAACCGAATTCCAAAAACAACCGGATCGGAAGCGCGATATCCGTATCGTCCAACCCATAGGTCTTTCGGAAAATAATCTCATAAAGCTGATAAAAAATGTCGGAAATCTGTCTGCGCAAACGACGGGTCCAATCCTCCGTAGAAGTCTTGTCCTCAAGGGCTGCAAACTTTTTCAACAGACCGGTAAACTCAGAAGCAATATCTTCGGATACTCCCGCAAAGGAAAGAATCTGATCCAGTGCATTCTCACACGGTTCTTCCCCTTCCGCAAGCTTTCCCGCGCCGAGCTTTCTGGCATCCCGTTTCTTTTGATAGGTCGCAAACGGTTCTCCGCCACACTTTTCAAACAAAGCAGACAGCTCCGTAAGTTTCTTTTCTGTCATATCCCTCAACAGTATCGCTGTCTTTTTGGTTTCTGCCGAACCGGCCTTCTCTTCCAACGCACTAAGATAGTAGAACAAGTTGTCCGCACCGCCGTTCATCAGCACAGAACCCTGACGACGCACGAAATCACCTTGTCTTTCACATTCCGCAAACAACCACCGGAGTATGGTTACCTGCTCGTTTATATGGCGATATGCCACTTTGGCATCACATGCAAAATAATTCTTCTGTGCTTCTGCCGGAATCTTGGCAGATTCAAGATAATACTCCAGCCACGCCGGACCTTCCGACGCGGAAAGCATTTCCTTCCCGGCATTCGGCAAGTCTGCCGCACGCAACTCTTCCGCTTTACAACGGGCGCAATACTGACGATACAATTCTTCAATCACAGCCGGTAAGGTCTCTGCCGCCTGATGATACGCTTCCAACTTTCCATACAATTCCCCGATCAGTCGTCCCAAGGTAGCCGTTACTCTTCCGCTGTACTCTTTATTTCCGTTCAGAAAAGCTAACAATTCTGCGGTGGTTTTCGCCGAAAAAGCAAAAACCGTCATCTCCTCCGTCGCAACGCAGTCGGTATTATAATAGCCGGCATACATGTCCCAGATCCCAAGGAAATCACCGCTTACTACCGGCAAAGAAACATTGGGACCGATTAACTCGCCCCTTCCTTTCAGCACGACATAAATACCGTTCGACTCCATTCCGTCTTCGAACAGCTTCTCACCCGCCGGCACCTGATTCATCGCATTCATCTTCATAGTAATCGCCATTTTTCAACCCCACTGTAAAAATAATGATTCCAAAGAACAGTATACTCCTTTTTCTCTATAAATGAAAGCTATTTTTCAATCTTCTTGCCCTTTCGACGCAGTTCTCGGAAAAAATCCTGCAACAGTTCCGTACACTCCTCTTCCAGTACTCCTTTTTCAAATTGAACCTTATGATTTAAGCCCGGCGTATTCAATATATTTAACACAGAACCTGCACATCCGGCCTTCGGATTCATACAACCTGCCACCACTCTCGGAATCCTCGCCTGAACAATGGCTCCGGCACACATCGGACATGGCTCCAACGTAACGTAAAGGGTACAATCCTCCAAACGCCAGTCTTCAAACAATTTGCTTGCCTTTTTAATCACCGCAATCTCCGCATGGGCAAGGGTCGTTTTGTCGGTATTACGCCGATTGTAGCCCCTTGCCACGATTTTCCCGTCCTTTACCAGAACGCAGCCGATGGGTACCTCTGTAAGCTTTGCCGCCTTTTTCGCCTGCCGGATTGCCTCCCGCATAAACCCTGCATCCTCTTTTTCCTTTTTCTTTTGTTGTTCTGCCAGCAACCGGGCCTCCCGTTCTTCCTTCTCCGCCTTTGCCTTCTGCCGGCGCAAAAAGGCACGTTCCTTGGCCTCTCTGTCCTTTTCCTTGTTGTTTATAACCGTTTCCGCCTGCTTATTTTCCATCCGACACCTCTGTCCTGTAATATTCCCGTTCTTCCTCCGTCACAAAGCCCAGCTTCCGGTAAAGCCTCTCCGCCGGTATGTTTTTCGAAGACACCTGCAACCGCAGTATCGCATCCGCCTCCCCGGCATATTCCTTAGCTATCTTTGCCATAAGCCCGGTGGCCATCCCCCGGTTCCGGAACTCCGGCCTTGTCTCCAGCCCGAACAAATAGCACTGCCTGCCGTCGTTCATAACCAGTATCCTGCACTCTGCCGCTTCCTTCCCTTCGCAAAGCAGAACATAGCGCAGGGTTCCGTCTTCCTCGGGAGACTCTTCCTTTTTCAGCTCCGTCACAGCCCCGGAACAGTCCGGCTCTTTCATTGCCAGCTCACCCATCCCGATGCGAAGCATATACTCGGACCATTCATGAGAAAAACGGATTCCCTCAACCTTTTCCAAATCAAAGCCGTAAGCAGGGTCTCTCACCGTGTAAATCTGCTCCGCTCCAATCCGTCCGCACTCCTTTATTGCACTTTGAAACAACGCTCCTGACGAAACCTTATCCGGTTGAAACTCCGCCACCGTAATTTCCGCCCGTTCCTCATCCGGGAAAAATATCGTCAAAAGCCCTTTCGGCCAAAGTCTGCTTCCGTAAAAGAAAAAGCATGCGGCATCCGATAACGCATTCATTTCACTTTCCAAAAAAAGCGACGCGGACACCCCGCCCCGCTCCTTTGCTTCTTCTGTTTTTTTCTGTAATCTTCTCTGCTCCCATTGCCCCAGTCTGCCGGCCATCCGTATCATATCCGCATTACTCCTGCTTTTCATCAACATAATTTCTATATAAAAATCATAACATAGAAAAGCAAAAAAACCAATAAAAAAACATAATATTTTATGAATCTTTTTCCTACTTCTTGCAGTTCCGATTCTTTTGTGCTATTCTATACAAAACCCGTGGGTTGTTTGTTTTTTGGGAGGGAATTATGAATACATCGACTTTAAAGAATTATATAAATAAATTACTGCAGCAGCTCCGTCTGTTTGCATCGGAATGCCTTGTTCCGGCATTCCTCATGAATCTGTGTATCGAAGGGTTCTCTCGGGAATCTTTCATTCGTCCGCTGTTTTATCCGTTTCAGGCACCCCTTGTTTTTCTGTACAATACGTTGCTTATCTGTACCACGCTTTCCGTTTCTTTTTTCTTTAAAAAGCGAAAATTTGTGCGCTATTTTATTCTCGCACTTTGGCTGACGGTAGGTATCACAGACTTTGTTTTACTGCAATTCCGTACCACCCCTTTTACCGCTGTTGACTTGCTTTTGCTGGATTCCGCCTTTTCCATTATGGAACATTATTTATCCCCGTTCCAGATTGTTTTGGTTGTAATTGCGATTCTTCTCGCCGTCGGAATCGGCGTTTATCTTTTTTTGCATGCAAAAAAGGAAATCAAAGGAACCTCCCGCATTTATGCAGGTCTCGTGTTCGGACTGTTCCTTTTAGCAAGCATCTGTTCTACCAAGCTGTTTGTTTCCTGCGGAGTATTGGAACGCAATTTCGGAAATCTGGCCCAGAGTTTTCACATCAACGGCCTGCCTTATTGCTTCTTTTCCAGTATTTTCGGCACCGGCATTTCCAAACCGGTTTCCTATTCGGAGGAGGAAATCGACCGTATCTTGTCTTCCATTACAAGCTCTCCGGCTCCCGGTGCCACACCTTCTCCGGAGATTACAACACCGACCGTTACGACTTCTCCGGATACAGCACCGTCTCCGGACACAACCGTTACCCCGGACCCGGATCAGACGGAGCTCGTTACCACAGAACATCCGAATTTTATCTTTTTACAATTGGAGTCCTTCTTTGATCCGACCTATATTAACGGAGCATCCTTCTCTGCGGACCCGGTTCCGACATTCCGCAATCTGAAGGAAAACTACTCCTCCGGCTTTTTGACGGTTCCGTCCATCGGTGCCGGCACCGCCAATACGGAATTTGAGATTTTGACCGGTATAAACCTGGACTTCTTCGGTCCGGGAGAATATCCGTATAAGACCGTGTTGAAGGATACCCCTTGCGAAAGCATTGCCTACAACCTGTCATCTCTCGGTTTGACAGCCCATGCCCTTCACAACAACGACGGCACCTTTTACGAACGCCATAAGGTATTTTCCCAGTTGGGCTTTGATACCTTTACCCCGATTGAATATATGGGAACCTATAATACCACTCCTCTAGGCTGGGCAAAGGACGAAATTCTGATTCCCAACATTTTAAATGCCCTGAATTCCACAGAAGGCCAGGACTTCGTTTATGCCATTTCCGTTCAGGGACACGGCTCCTATCCGGACGAAGAGATTTTAGAAAATCCTGCCGTTACTGTAGATTCTTTGCCGGAGGAATTAAAAGACAACTACTACGAATTACTTTATCTCGTGAACCAATTGCATGAAGTAGACCACTTTTTGTCCCTTTTGACCTCCGCATTGGAAGAATACAACGAAGAAGTGGTTCTGGTACTCTACGGCGACCACCTTCCTACTTTCCCGTTTACGGATGAATTACTGGAAAACGGCAACATTTATGAAACGGAGTACGTGATTTGGACCAATCGTCCCTCCGGTGAACCGGCAAAAAAGGATGCGGAAGCCTATGCACTTTCTGCGTATGTACTGGATTGCCATGACATTCACGAAGGCTTGTTTACCCGTTTTCACCAAACACAGGCCGACTCCGATGCCTACCAGGAAGACATGAAAATGCTGGCTTACGATGTCTTGTACGGCTCCTACGAAAGCTACGACGGTGTCCTTCCTTTTCAGCCGACAGAATTGCAGTTCGGTATTAAGCCGATTTCTGTCCGAAGCGTACTCTCTCTGAATAGTATGAAAGGCTATTCCAGTTTGTACATCAACGGAGAAAACTTTACGCCCTACAGCATCGCCTATATTAACGACGAACCTTGTACCACAACCTATATCAACCCTCAGCTGATATCCGTGACCGGATTCGAACCTACGGAGGATCTTACTATCCGGGTTGCCCAGGTCGGAAGCGATTCGCAACCGCTTTCCTTTACGGAACCGTATACCCACAGAGTTCCCAACAGTCTGCAAGACTAGCCATTTCCACACTTTGTGAGAAGTCAATCGCAATATATGACTGGATTTTCCGCAGAAATTATGATAAAATCGACCCGTGTGTTTTGTTCACATTCTATATTTTAAGGAGGTTTACACATGAAAAAGAAACTTCAGGTAATGCTTTCCGTTGTTGTTGCAGCAGCTTTTCTTGCCGCTTGTAACAAAGCTCCGGAACCGGCAAATACCGATATTACACCTACCGTTGCGGTAGAAAATCAGAATGACACTACCCCGACCGAGGCTCCGGCTGCCACAGAAGCACCGGTAGCTACCCAGGCAGCCACACCGGAACTGTTACCGACGCCTACTCCGGCTCCGACCGCGACTCCGCGTCCGGATATCTCCAATGTCAGCCTGAAAGAGATTTATAAGGATTACTTTATGGTGGGCACCATCTATACCGAGCGTATTGATTCCGGAAAGGATAATGCGTTGGTAAAACAGCATTTCAACGTTATTACCCCGGAAAACCTGATGAAACCGGAATACATGCAGCGTCCGCAGGGCACATTTAACTTCAAATCCTCCGACCACATGATGGAAATTGCGGAAAGAGACGGCCTTACGGTGGTAGGACATACCCTTGCATGGCACAACCAGTCCGGTGATTTCCTCGGAAAGAAGAACAAAGAAGGCAACCCGGTTACCCGTGAAGAGGCAATCCAGCAGTTGAAGGATCACATCTACGGTGTGGCAGGCAACTATGCGGGACAGATTTATTCCTGGGACGTTTTAAACGAGGCAATCCAGGACGGCGCCAAGTTACCGGCAGACGGTGACTGGACCAAATGTCTCCGTAAGACCCAGTGGACCGAGTCCATCGGACCGGAGTTCGTGGCTATGGCCTTCCAGTTTGCACACGAGGCTGATCCGAATGCACTTTTATATTACAACGATTACGGTTTAAACAACAAAGACAAAGCAGAAATTGCCGCTGCCATGATTTCCGATTTGCGTTCTCAGGGTGTTCCGATTCACGGTGTCGGCATGCAGTCCCACTACGGAATTGATACATCCCTCGGTTCTATTCGCAGAAGTTTGGAACTGTTCTCCTCCATTGAGGGACTTCGCATTTCCGTTACGGAGCTTGACATTGCTGTTCCGAACGCCAACGGAAAGCTTTCTAAGCAAAACGAAAAGAAGCAGGCCGTATATTATGCAAAGTTATTTAATCTCTACAAAGAATTCGGCGATGTTATCGAGCGTGTTACCTTCTGGGGCTACCGTGATGACACAAGCTGGGTAAGCGACAGCTGCCCGATGCCGTTTGACAAGAACTTAGAGCCAAAGGAAGCCTTTTTTGCAATTATGGACCCGGATGCATATCTTGCAGGCGTAGAGGAGGAAGAAACCGTCAAGGCTCGTGTTGCTTTTGCATACAACGGCACTCCGGAAGTTGACGGTGAAAAGGATGCTGTTTGGTTACAGAAAACCACGCCGTACAATATAAACACCGCACTTTATGCATGGCAGGGTGCAAAGGGTACGGTTCGTATCCTTTGGGACGAAAACTACATCTACACCTTATTTGAAATAGAAGACAGCTTATTAAATGCCGATTCTCCGAATACCTACGAGCAGGACTCCATCGAGTTATTCCTGGATCCGGAGAATATGAAGGAAGATTATTATACCGATCAGGCCGGCCAGTACCGCGTAAACTACAAGGGTGAACTTTCCTTCGGTGAAGTTCCGACCACCGACGGCGTAAAGGCCGCTGCAATCAAGACTGCAAAGGGCTATAATGTAGAGCTGGCAATTCCGTTAAAGAATGCTCCTTCCGCAGGAATGACCTTTGCTTTCGATGCTCAGATCAATGACAGCAACGAGATGGGCGTTCGTCAGAGCGTTATGAAGTTTAACGACACCACGGACAATTCCTACGCTTCCGCAATGCTTTGGGGCGACTTACTGTTAAAGAATTAGTTTTTCCTGTAATATTTTCATACATAAACCGATCCCCGCAGAAGGCTTCCGGTGTATGCCGCAAGCGCTTTTGCGGGGTTTTTTGTGCCTTTTTTGTGAATTTTTTCTTAATCCTATATTTTCTTATAGCTTTTTTTTGATTTTCCATGTATACTGGGTAAGGAATAAAAGAAAGGAGGAACTCCTTTTGAAGCACATCTTTATTTTAAATCCGAATGCCGGACACGGCACGACGAAAAAAGAACTGGAAGATAAACTGAACGGTACCTCCTTTGACTGGAAGCTTTACACCACCACCGCAGCCGGAGACGCCGGCCGTTTTATCCGGGAATGGTGCGACGCCCACCCGGAACCGGTACGGTTTTATGCTTGTGGCGGCGATGGCACGGTACACGAGGTGGCCAACGCCATTTACGGATATCCGCAAGCCTCCATGTCCTGCTATCCGGTAGGAAGCGGTAACGATTTTGTCAAATATTACGGCGGAAAAGAGCTCTTTCTGGATCCGGTAGCATTATGCTCTGCTCCCGAGGTCTCCATTGACTTAATCCGTGTAAATGACCGTTACGCAATCAACGCCTGCCATTTCGGGCTGGATTCCTGTGTTGCAGCCATGATGGACAAAATCCGGCACAAAAAAATCATCGGCGGAAAACGTTCTTACCCAATCAGTGTGCTTTACGCCTTCTTTAAAGGGATGCGCCATAAAGCCACAGTTTCGGCAGATAGAGAGCTCATCTGCGACAAAGAGTTTCTTCTCTGCACCGCAGCCAACGGGACACACGTAGGCGGTTCCTATTGCTGCGCTCCCCATTCCGACAACTCGGACGGTTACATGGAGTTCTGCCTGGTTCGACGCATTTCACGCCTACGCTTTTTATCGGTTATCAAGAAATACAAAGAGGGAACTCACTTAGATGACCCTTCTTTGGAAAAATACATTGTTTACCGGCGTTGCAAAACCATGCAGGTGTCCGCACCGGAAGGCTTTCTCGTCTCCCTGGACGGCGAAGTACACCGGATTTCTTCCTTTACGGCAGAGATTGTCCCTTCCGCCATCCGTTTCGCGGTTCCGGAACACGCAACCGCTCCGAAGGAACCGTAATATCATGCAATTACCCGGCACTGCCGGTCTATCAGAAAGGATTTTTACTATGAAACGTTTATTTGCACTTATGGCTATTTTTACACTGTTACTCACAACGGCGGTCGCTTGCTCCAAGGACAATCCGGATTCTCCGGATACCACTCCGTCCGCAAGTGACGGCGAAGATAACACCATCACCTTAGAGGAGCTTAACAGCTTCAAAAACGATCCGGACTACATCGCACTGGGCGGCTTCTTCTCCAGAGAAGATACCAACCTGTCCTTCTTTATTTCCGGCTCCCGTTTATATGTAAACGGTATTATGTTCCCGGACAATACCAAAACTCCGCTTGTATTAACCGGTCCTCTTACCTTCACGGAAGAAACCTCTTTTGTCTATGAACAGGGAGACGACAAGCTGACCTTTACCTTTGCTCCGGAGCACGTGGATATTAAGGTTGACAAGGGAAGCACCTACACTCCGTTTTCCGGAAAATTTGACCGTACCTCCAGAGAGGTAGCGGAAACCGGCTCCATCGTTCCGAAAAGTGGCTCCGCACTTGAGTACGTGGGAAGAATTGCCCTTACTCATTATATGGTAAGCGGCGAAGGCACTGCTTCCTACAGCTTTAACGCAGCTACCGCTTCCTTTGACAACGCAACCATGCTGAAATTCATCTCCTTATATGCGGATTTATTCCTCACAAACAGCGCTGAACCGATGCCGGAGGTATCCGACAAGTATCTTTGCTATAAGTTTGCATCCGAGGATTTAAACAATCTCCTTCTTGCCGCAACCGCAGGTAAATTCGGCGTAGCGGACCTTTCCGTCACCGACAGCGATATTGTACTCAAGGACGGTGTTTACTGCGTTCCTTGTCCGGGCACCTATGCAGGCGGCGTTGCAAGTAATTTCACCGACGAAGACCCGAAGGAGATTAACGAAAATCTGGTACTGGAAGCAGGCGTTGTAAAAATGGACGGTACCCGTTATGATTTGGAAATGACCATTACCTCTTCCGCAAACGAGGCTCTTACAGTTACCGGTGTACAGATTGATTCCGTTACCTACAAAACCGTAAAATAATTTGTAATTTTTTCTTTACAAACCGCATAGAATGCTGTACAATGAGTTCGTTCGAACAAAACTGAATATTTGTTATCTTCAGGGCAGGGTGCAATTCCCGATTGGCGGTACAGTCCGCGCGTGCCAAGGCACATGATTTGGTGAGATTCCAAAACCAACAGTATAGTCTGGATGAAAGAAGATTTTACTCGATTTTCGCAGTTTATGATTGCTTTATAACATCTCTGCGATTCGATTAGACTGCACACGCCTGAAGATATCTGTCTTCAGGCGTATTTCTTATTTGGAGGGAAACTAATATGAACAGTAAAACAAAAAAAATCACAACCACTGCTATGCTTTGCGCACTCGCCTATGTTGTAATGTACTTCGGGAGAGTCGCTATTCTATCTGTAGGTCCTTTAACTTTAAAATATGACCCTTCCGACATTATCGTCACATTAGGCGGTTTTATCTGGGGACCCATGATATCTTGCATTGTATCTTTCATTGTTGCAACCCTTGAATTTTTTTCTGCAAGCGAAACCGGTATCTTCGGCTGGATTATGAATATCGTCCAAACGCTCTCCTTTGCCTGCGTCGCTGCATTTATTTACAAAAAAAAGCATACCTTATCCGGTGCAATCATCGGTCTGACAACCGGTTGGCTTTTCTCCACCGCAGTTATGATACTTTGGAACTACTTACTTACCCCACTTTATATGGGCTATCCGAGAGAAGCTGTCGTAGCGTTATTAATTCCGGCATTCTTGCCGTTTAATCTGTTGAAAGGCGGTTTAAATGCATCCATTACATTCCTGCTTTACAAACCGGTTATCACAGCCCTGAGAAAAACCGGTCTTGTTCCGGAACCGGAAAACAAAGTAAAACGCAAAAATCCGGGATTTTTGATTCTTGCGCTTCTCATCCTTGTGACATGTGTGCTGGTCATTCTGTCTATGAATGATATTATCTAAAAGAAAACAGAAAATGTGCTGCGGCACAAAAAATTGGCCCCTTATATTTTCGAAAATATAAGGGGCCGCCTTTTTCAAAGGAACGCATGTAACCGAACTTCCGCATTCCGCCCCGGAGGGCAAGTTTTCCATAGGCCGCGAGGAACCGAGGTTCCGAACATAATCTGGTTGACCGAACCTTAAACCGTATCCGATAACAGAATAACCGAATAACAAAATAACGCGCAACAATAAACCATTGCTTCAGGCTGCAGCCGCCAATCAAAAAGGTGCGGACTATGCGGAAAAGCCCTTACAGCTCTACCTCAAATTCCACAGTCTGATTGTAACGATCCAGCGCCAGCTGCATTTCCATAATGCAGGCTGCAACCGCTTCGTATTCCTGTTTTGCAAGCTCTAAGTCATAGTTGATGTACTGATATTCCGGCGCGCTGTTCCGTGCGGAAAAACCGCTCTCCTTACGCATCTTCGGCTCCTGCTTTCTCAAATAATCCAGAAACTCCTTCCGCTTATTTAACTGCGCCATCTCCACCAGAACGGAATCAATGCTCATAAAACGATCCCCTACCTGCACCTGGTTTGTCACATTGGCAAGATTAATGGCATGTTTGATTTTACAGATTTTCGCATCCAACTCTTTTATGGTTTCCGATACCTTTAAAAAGTCATAGGACGGCACCACCGGAGTCTCACCCACAGCCGCCGTGTACACGCAGGACTGACGCTCCTTGTTGTTCCAGAATTCTTTTTCCTCATTAAACTGCTTCAGCATCTTATTTGCATAAGCCGATGTCATTTTCATCTGATCCACACTCCTTCTAAAAAATATATCGTATTTCACGTTTTACTACGCAATTTGCATTGTCGTTATCGTCCTGCAAACACATTCGCCAGCTTCGCAAACTCCTGCAAAGTCAACGCCTCTCCGCGAATCGTCGGAGAAAATCCGCAGGCTTCCAAAGCCTTCGTCACTTCCTCCTTGGAAAAACTAAGCTCCGGAGAATTGGTCAAACCGTTCACTAACGTCTTTCTGCGCTGTGCGAAAGAAGCACGAATCAGTTTGAATAAAAGCTTCTCGTCTGCCACCTCCACCGGCGGCTTACCGTGAAGTGTAAGCCGGATAACCGCAGAGCCCACATTCGGGCGCGGCATAAAACAGTTCGGCGGTACATTGGCCGCGATGTACGGCTCCGCATAATACTGCACCGCCAGAGACAGGGCACCGTAATCCTTGCTGCCCGGACCCGCCTGCATGCGGTCCGCCACTTCCTTCTGCACCATAACGGTGATGGAAGCAAGCGGTACCCCCGCCTCAAACAGTCCCATAATAATCGGTGTCGTAATATAATACGGCAGATTTGCCACCACCTTAATCGGGCGGCCGCCGTTTTCCTCCTCCGCCAGCTTCTTTAAATCCAGCTTCAACACGTCGGAATTGATGACCTTCACATTATCATAAGTCGCAAGGGTATCCTCAGTCAAAATCGGAATCAGGTTCTTGTCGATTTCCACCGCAATGACCTTTCCTGCATTCTCACACAGATACTGGGTCATGGTGCCGATACCCGGCCCGATTTCCAACACGCAGTCATCTTTTGTGATGTCCGCAGCACGGATAATCTTTTCCAGCACATGGGTATCGATTAAAAAGTTCTGGCCGAACTTCTTTTGGAAATTGAATCCGTATTTATTCAAAATCGCTATGGTTTCTTTTGGATTTCCTAAGGTTGCCATACTTATCCTTTCTGTCCGTTTCCGGGACCGGTTTCCACCGTTTTGACTGTACAAACCGTCGTCTCGTACAACATTTTCATCCTTTTACAAAAGCTTGTACAACGCTCTCGCATTCGCTTCCGTCAATCTTTCCACTTCCTCCGCGGTCATCCCCCGCAAAGTCGCTATTTCCTCTATTACAAGCTTAAGCAACGTAGAATCGTTTCGTTTGCCCCGATAAGGCACCGGTGCCAGATACGGGCAATCCGTTTCGATTACCAGTTTATCAAGAGGCATGGTTTCCACCACTTCCTTTAACTTCTTTCCGTTCTTAAAGGTCACTACACCGCCCACGCCGATGTAAAAGCCCATGTCGGTATATTCCTTCGCAATCTCCGCAGAGCCAGAAAAGCAGTGGATAACTCCCCGAAGCTTTCCGCCGGACTGTTGATATGCTGCCCGCATAATTTCCAACGTTTCCTGCGTAGCTTCTCTGGAATGAATCACCACCGGCAAATCCTTTTCTATCGCCAAGTCAAGCTGTCGTAAAAACCACTGCCGCTGTACCTCGTGAGGTGCCGTGTCCCAGTAATAATCCAGGCCGATTTCCCCGATGGCAACAATTTTTTCCTCATCTGCCAGTCGTGAAATCTCCTCAAACATCTCCTCCGTCAGCTCCCCCGCATGGTCCGGGTGAATGCCCGCCGCACCGTACACAAAAGGATACTTCCCTGTCAGCTCCAAAATCCTCTTTAAAGAGGCAGGGCTTGCACAAATATTCACTACCGTGCCCACTCCCTTTTCGTTCAAAGAAGAAAGCACCGCTTCTCTATCCTCATCAAAAGCCTCATCGTCATAATGGGCATGGGTATCAAAAATCATAATTTTACCTCTAAAAATTTCCGCTCAAAGCTTCCTTTGTAATCGCAAAAAACTCCCGCACATAATACTGTATGGTAACCGCAAAAAACTCCGTAGCACCCAGTCCGGTCACATTGGTGTAGCCGAGATTTTTCGCCAGCTTTACCGCCCGGAACACATGAAAATCATTGGTAACAAGCACTACCTCTTTTGAAACAAACCGAATCGGACTCACATTTGTTCCGCAAAGCGGAGTCTCTTCTTCCGCCCCGGATTTCTCCCTTTCATACTGCTGTATCACTTCCGCGGAAAACCGCAAATTTTCCGCAGTACTGGTAGAATGATTCTCCAACAAAATCCTCTCCTCGGCAATCCCGAGGCGAACCAGTCCCTGACGAATTGCCTCCGCCTCGCTGATATTTTCGCCGCTGCCCTTTCCGCCGGATGCCACCGCAATTGCCTTCGGATGCTCTTTTAAGTACTCCGCTGCCGCCCGAATTCGCGCCGAAAGCACCAAAGTCGGTACCTCCCCCCGGACCTGCGCCCCAAGCACAATCACATACTCGGCGTTATCTTCCGGAGCCTTTCTGCCTGCAGAAAATACCACTGCCTCCACTGTCAGAAACACCGCCATACAGAGCCAAAAAACGCCACACAAACACATGGCCGTCATCTTAAGCCGCGGCAACCGTCCCGTCAACACGAAAAACAGCAACACCGCCGCCACTAACGCCACCACACAGGTCACCGGCCAAAACCACAAAAAAGAAGTTGCCTTTCCGGACGCATACACCACCACTGTGGAATAAAGAAACGCAAACACGGCATACAACAGCAGAACCCCAAAGGTAATCCACAAAAACACCTGCATTCCCTTACTCCTTTCCAATCGCTTCATACGCTCTCCCACCGACAACTTCTCCTTTGATAAACAACGCTCAAGCCTGTCCAAATCAGACTTCCTACACTTAAAAACTCTATTACGTAACTTCATCCGTCAATCCTCCTGTGTAAACCGATATCATTCCTTAATACCACTCTAACACAGAAACATTAACCTATTCTTGCCGACTTCTTAAGGCTTCTTAAACAAAGTCTTTCAATTCATGAAAGAAACCGTCTCTCTACTATCTCGTAACCCTTCTTCAAACCGCAGAAATCGGCCTCAGAAGGTAACCTTTTCAAAAACAGCCTCTAACCCCGCCTATTTACCGTCGAAAACCATTCATCAAATGAGTTGGTTTTCGAACTTTATGCAGGGTATTAGGCAGTTCTTATTGCTCCGTAAGTCTGTCAGCAGCGCTCGGACAGGACGTCCGAGCATCACAAGCGGACCTGCTCCGCTTGTGGCGCCGATGTGCGACTGCGAAGCAGTCTTCCTCTGCACATCGTGCGCATCCTGCGGAGCACAAATTTGTTGAAAACAAATTCGCCATAAGGCATGGATGCCGCATAAGACCGGTTGCGTTACACTATCATAACCTTCCCCGGAGGAATTAGAACTCCTTATACCCGGAAGACGAGAGAAAACCAATTCGTTTGATGAAAGGTTTGACCCGTACATTCCGGGGGTAGAGGCGTCCCTTTGTTAACAGATTTCTGCGCCCGCCGGCATCTTCTTCTCCGGCGTCATCAGTGCCAGCTCTCCGTTCTCATCCTCGGCACAAAGAAGCATACCCTCGGATACGATACCTGCAAGGGTCGCCGGCTTCAGATTAACAAGCACCATAACCTTCTTGCCCACCATTTCCTCAGCGGAATAGTGCTGCTTAATACCGGACACAATCTGCTTTACCTGGCTGCCGATCTTTACCTGGGAGCAGAGAAGCTTTTTGGACTTCTTCACTTCCTCACAAGCGATAATCTCACCCACCTGGAACTGTAACTTTGCAAAATCGTCATAGGTAATTTCCGGCTTTGCTTCGATATCAATAACAGACTCTTCTTCCTTTGCTTCCTCTTCTCCCGGAACCGGAAGACCGAGACGCTTTGCTTCCGCAGCCGCCTCTGCCGCTGCCTCCGCACGCTGCTTCTCCTGAATCACAGCAACCTTCTCCATCACTTCCTTTGCATCAAGACGAGCAAAGAGAATTTCCGGAGTGTCCGTTACCTTGGTGCCGGATACATACAAACCGTAAGTTTTTAAGTCTTCCTGGCTACGTTCTTTTGCATTTAATTGTGCAAAAATCTTATCTGCGGTACGCGGAAGGAAAGACTTAAGAAGAGACGCACCGATGCAAATGCTCTCAACTAAGTTGTAAAGCACGGTAGCCAGGCGGTCTGCGTTTGCTTCGTCCTTTGCCAGTGCCCACGGAGCAGTCTCATCAATATATTTATTACAACGCTTGAACAAATTAAATACTGCGGAAATGGCATCAGCCACACGAAGCTTCTCCATCTTCTCTTCCACAATACCCGGGGTCTCAAGAGCCAGCGCCTTTAACTCCTCATCCACCGGCTCAGCCACGCCGCCGTTACGAACCACACCGTCAAAGTACTTATTGCTCATGGAAATGGTACGGTTTACCAGGTTACCTAAGGTATTTGCAAGGTCTGCATTAAGACGCTCAACGAGAAGCTCCCAAGTGATAGTTCCGTCGTTATCAAACGGCATTTCATGAAGTACGAAGTAACGTACCGCATCCACGCCGAACAAATCAGCCATATCGTCCGCATAAATTACGTTACCCTTGGACTTACTCATCTTGTCACCGCCCTGCAGCAACCACGGATGACCGAAAATCTGCTTCGGAAGCGGAATATCTAAGGACATCAGGAAAATCGGCCAGTAAATCGTATGAAAACGGATAATATCCTTACCGATTAAGTGTAAATCTGCCGGCCAAAGCTTGTTAAACTGCTCTGTCGGATTGCCGTCCGCATCATAACCGATACCGGTGATGTAGTTGGTCAACGCATCCAGCCATACATAAACCACGTGCTTCGGGTCCTCTTCTACCGGAATGCCCCACTTGAAGGAGGTACGGGATACACAAAGGTCCTGTAAGCCCGGAAGCAGGAAATTGTTCATCATCTCATTCTTACGGCTCACCGGCTGAATGAACTCCGGATGGGTATTGATGTGCTCAATGAGGCGGTCCGCATACTTGCTCATTCTGAAGAAATATGCCTCTTCCTTTGCCGGCTGTACTGCACGTCCGCAATCCGGACACTTACCGTCCACCAGCTGGGAATCGGTCCAGAAGGACTCACACGGGGTACAATACATTCCCTCGTAAGCGCCCTTGTAAATATCGCCCTTATCCACCATCTTCTTGAAAATCTTCTTTACCTGGGCCTCATGGTCCGCATCGGTGGTACGGATAAACTTATCATAGGAAGTATCCACCAAATCCCAGATACGCTTAATCTCGCCGGAAACGCTGTCTACAAACTCCTTCGGAGTTACACCTGCTGCAGCAGCCTTTTCCTCAATCTTCTGACCGTGCTCGTCGGTACCGGTCTGTAAAAATACGTCATAGCCCTGAAATCTCTTATAACGGGCGATGCTGTCCGCCAAAATTGCCTCGTAGGTGTTGCCGATATGCGGCTTACCGGAGGTATACGCAATTGCGGTTGTAATGTAATACGGTTTCTTACTCATGGTTTTTCCTTCTTTCTTATACTTCTTTTATTTCGGCCTTGTGTTTCATCTTCCCGAAGTCTCACCGGCATTTATTTTTTTGCTCTTCTTTATATATTACTAGTGTTTTACCCTACGATCCAGTTTTACCGCCAGCTTCGTTCCCACACTCTGGAACACCTGCACCAGTACGATGAGGATAATCACTGCAATAAGCATCACAAGATACTTATAACGGTAATATCCGTAGTTGATGGCGATCTTACCCAGGCCGCCGCCACCGATAATACCGCTCATTGCCGTGTAACCGAGAATTGTGGTAATGGCAATGGTAAAATTGGAAATCAGGGACGGAATGCTCTCCGGCAGCATGACCTTTACAATAATCTGCATCGGGGAAGCACCCATACTTTGGGCCATTTCGATGATGTTCGGATTCAGTTCACGAAGACTGCTTTCCACCAATCGTGCCACAAACGGGAACGCTGCAATGACAAGGGGTACGATAGATGCCGTCGTTCCTACGGAAGTACCCACGATAAGTCTCGTTAACGGGAATACCAAAATCATCAAAATCAAAAACGGAATGGAACGAAGCAGGTTAATTACCACGTTTAACACATGCATAACGCCCTTCGGAAGCGGCAATACGCCGTCCTTTTCTCCGGCTACCAGTAAAATACCTAACGGCAGGCCGAGGATAATGGCAAAAGCCGTGGCCAGCACCGTTACATAGGTGGTTTCCCACAACGCAAAGGGCATTTCTTCCTTTAAAATCGTCAGTGCCTCGGAAACAGCTTCCGATGTAAACATTTTATCCAGCATTTCCCGTCACCTCCGTTACCAGTACATTTCCTGTCGCGGTCAGATATTTCACGGCACGCTGTACCGTTTCTTCCTCCTCCGGAAGACCCAGAAGCATGTTGCCGTATACCTTATCTCCGAGACATTTCGTAGACGCGTACAAAATATTGGCCGCAATCTTTTCATCCATGGCCATCTGGGTAATGAGCGGTGCTCCCGCTGCCATTGCCCCGTTGAATACCACACGAAGAACCCGCTCTCCCGGATGCACCGGAACCACTTCTCCTTCGCCGTCCGGGAACACCAAACGCTTTGCCGCATCGGACTGCGGGTCCGCAAATACTGCGGAAACCTCACCTTCCTCTGCAACCACGCCGCCGTCCAAAATTGCCACACGATTACAAATCTCTTCCACCACACTCATCTGGTGGGTAATAATAATAATCGTAATGCCGAGACGCTCGTTGATATCCTTTAAAAGCTCCAAAATATCGTGGGTCGTCTTCGGGTCCAGTGCACTGGTTGCCTCATCACAAAGCAGTACCTTCGGCTGTGTGGCCAATGCTCTTGCAATGGCAATTCGCTGCTGCTGACCGCCGGACAACTGGGCCGGATAGCTTTCTGCCTTATCCGGAAGTCCGACAATTTCCAAAAGCTCCATGGCACGCTTTTTCGCGTCTTCTTTCTTTACACCCGCCAGTTCTAACGGAAAGCAAATATTCCGGAGACAGGTCTTTTGCATCAAAAGATTAAATCCCTGAAAAATCATAGTCACATCTCTGCGAACCTTACGAAGTTCCTTCTGAGAAAGCTCTCCCAAGTCCTGTCCGTCCATAAGGACCGCACCCGCCGTCGGTCGCTCCAGCATATTGATGCATCGTACCAGCGTACTCTTTCCCGCGCCGCTCATACCGATGATACCGTAAATATCACCGTCGTTTACGGTCAGGGAAATATTCTTTAGCGCCTCCACCGTTCCGGCTGATGTCCGGAAGGTTTTGGACAAATTTTTAATTTCTATCATGACTTCACCTCAGTCCGCGGACAATCCCCGGACTTCCTTTCTGCCGAAAATCACTCAAATAGCACCTTACTGCTGTCCCTTGATAGCCTCTAAGGTCGTCTGCTTGCCGCCGTAAATTCCCATCGGCTCTACATGCACGGAGCTTGCGGATACGATATGAGTGCCGTTCTGCGCATTAAAATCATCCAGATACGGAGTATGCTGGAAGTAGTTTGCATCTACCTCACCGCTCTCAACCACGTTGTTCGGCTGTACATAATCGGTGTACTCGATAATCTCAAGAGTAATATCCTTTGCCGCAAGAATGTCCTTGGCAATCTCTAAAATCTCTGCATGCGGGGTCGGTGAAGCCGCAACGGAAATCTTGGTGCCTGCCAATGCCGCATAGTCAACGGAAGCATCGTAACCGTCACCCGGCTCTGCCACAACGCTGACAACCGCTCCGGCATAGGTCTTACCGATATAATCAGCCACCGCACTGCTCTCCAATGCCGCAACAAGGGCCTTAATCTTATCCGCGGACTCGTTGCCTTCCTTTACCGCAAGAATGTTGCTGTAAGCAGAAAACGCGCCCTCAATGGCAAGAGAATCCTCTACCGGGTTAATATCTGCGGAAATTGCGTAGTTGGAATTGATTACCGCGTAATCCACATCCTGCAATACATTCGGAAGCTGTGCTGCTTCTACTTCATTGAAGGAAAGGTTGTACGGATTCTCCGCGATATCTCTTACGGTTGCGGTAATGCCCGCACCCTCCTTTAAGGTAATATACCCAAGTTCCTCCAAAAGAAGCAACGCTCTTGCCTCATTGGTGGTGTCGTTCGGAACCGCAACAGTGATTCCCTTGTCCTTGCCGCAACCCGCGAAAGCCGCGATTGCTAAAACTGCTGTTACTAAAAGTGCTGTGAGTTTTTTCTTCATAGTTTTGTCTCTCCTTTACATAAAATCAGCCGGAATCCTTCAGCTTAAAGACTCCGGCAAAAAGAAAATCCGTCTCCAAGCTCCTGCGAACTTAAAGACGGAATAGAATCCGTGGTACCACTTTAATTCATGTATTCCTCACGAAATACACCTCACTGACTGCTCCCTTGCGGTTTACAGTCGCACACGATAACGGGTGTACCCGTCGCAGCCTAAGAAATACTCCTCGGTGCGAAGCTCCGGAACCATGTTCGGTAAGTATTCACTCTTCTGCTCTCAGCATCCGCAGAATTCTCTGTAAAGCCCTTCGTTACCTACTCTTTCCTTCACTGCCTTTAGCTATTTGTGCCGATTATAGCACGATTTTTTGGATTTGTCAAATCTTTTCTTTTATAACCTCATACACTCCAAGTACTATACAGCCCACACCATAGCATGCAATATCCTTCCAATCAAACACCGAACCGATGACCACCGACAATATCCGGTTGTCCGACAGCCCCAGTACATCCACAATCCGAAAGTACTGCAGCACCTCCACTCCCGCCGCAAACAGGAAAATATACAACGGTAACAGCCGCACCCCTTCCGGTAAAAAAATGCGCACAAAGGTATAAATCAGCACCACCACCAGCACATCGCCTACGTAAGGACGTATAAAGTTATCATGCACAAACAGCCCGATTAACAGCTCAACAACAAATAAAGCCACCGCTGCTATCCCATAGGCAATTCGCTTTTTTCTTTTTGTCATCGGTTCCCCTCCCTGCATTTGTCACTTCTCCTGTACCATACTCGCTTATCGTAACTTCATCGTTTAATCGATAAAGCCACAAAACCCGTTGCGAACATTATACTGCATTTTCTTGCAAAATCAAACATTTTCCATTGACTTTTTCCCTTATTTTTCATACAATCAACATAGCAATGTACCCCTTTGGAGGCTTTTATGAGTACGAAAAAAGCACTGATTTTTTTAATGATAAATACGTTACTGTTGGGCGGGTTTCCGGATTTCCGTATAAATATGCAAACGGACTACCGTTTTCCGTCATATGCTTCACAGCTGACTATACCGTCCGCAACGACTAACCCGGCACAGATAAAGGCTCCGGCACAGCTCCCTTCTCCTTATGAGCTGACTGCATCGCCTACCCCGGTCCCGACACCGACTCCGACGCCGACACCAACGAACGCTCCCACGCCGACTCCGAAACCGACTGCGGCTCCCACAAGAGTCCCGTTAGGACCGGAAACGGTACAGTCTCTGTTACCGGGAGAGCTTAGCTTTGAGTATCCGGAACCGGCACCGCTAAACACGGATACCGATACCTACACACTTTTAGTCAATAAAGAATATCTCCTTCCTTCGGACTATATTCCGTACATGGTAGAACCGGAGGTGGAAATCTATCATAAAGGGATTAACGAACGACGTTATCTGCAACCGATTGCAGCTACTGCTTTAGAAGAAATGTTTGCTGCTGCGGAAGCCGACGGACTTCATATCGTACTTCGTTGCGGCTTCCGTTCCTACAAACTGCAAAAATCCGTTTATTCATGGAACTTAAAGACCTACGGTTATTATGAAGTCACCCGCTATCACGCACTTCCGGGCACATCAGAGCACCAGACCGGGCTGGCGGTTGACCTCTGTTGCGAAGCTACCAATTACGAAAACAACTTCGATATCATTCAAACTCCGGAATACGCATGGCTTCTGAACAACGCCCACCGTTACGGTTGGATTTTACGATATCCGAAACACAAAACCGACATCACCGGGTATAACTTCGAGCCGTGGCATTTCCGCTATGTAGGCGTAGAACTGGCTACTTATCTGAAGTTCAATGACTTGGTACTGGAAGAATACTACGGCGCTCTTCCGACCACAAATCTACTTGCTGTTCCGGAAGAATATTGGCCATCCCTTTCGGACGAGGATTATGCTCTTATGATGAAGGATTTGGAAGAATACACACAAAAGAAGGAAGAAGCGGCCCAGGCAACACCGACACCGGTTCCGGATTCCTCGGAAACAGATCCGGTTATTACTCCTCCGATACCACAGCTTCCGGACGATGCTTGGAACAGCTACTAATGATACCCCCGAAAGGAGTTTTCTATGAAACGCTTTCACAACTCAAATCTGATTACCAAAGCCCGCTTTACGCTATGCGGGCTTTTCCTCGTATGTCTGCTGGGCGGTTGCAATACGGTACAATCCGTATTTTTGCCGCAGCCGACGGAGGCTCCGACGCCTACCAGCAGTCTGACCCTGGCTCCGACAAAGGCTCCGGATCCAACTGCCACCCCAACTCCGACACCGAGCCCTACTCCGGCCCCTACTCCAACCCCGGAACCCACTCCTACTCCTGCACCTCGTCAGGTGACCTTACTGGCGGTAGGCGATGATTTGGTTCACGGCAGCACCTTAGAAGGTGGTCTGCAGGAGGACGGTACCTATGATTTTAACCACTTTTATCAACACCTGACCGACGAAATCAGTGCCGCAGACATTGCGGTAATCAATCAGGAAACCATTTTCGGCGGTGACCAGTTCAAATACACCGGCTATCCGACCTTCAACACCCCTGACGCCATGGGACATGCCATTGTAAACGCCGGCTTTGATGTGGTGCTGCATGCCACCAATCACACTATGGATAAAAAGGACAAGGGTGTGGAGCACTGCCTGGAATTTTGGAAAACCACCTATCCGGACATTACTGTTTTGGGAATTTACGAGTCGAAAGAAGCACAGGATACCGTCACCGTTGTGGAGAAAAACGGCATCCGCATCGCTATGTTAAACTATACCTACGGATTAAACGGCATCAAAATTCCGGAAGGAAAAGAACATCTGGTAACCTTACTTACCTGGAGCAACCGGGACTACATCCGTTCCCAGATACAACAGGCAAAAGAAATTTCCGACTTCGTGGTTGTTTTCCCTCACTGGGGTACCGAATACAAATACGAACCGGACAAAAACCAGATCGCCTGGACAGAACTCTTCGCAGAAGAAGGCGTAGACCTGGTCATCGGCACCCACCCTCACGTGCTGGAGCCGGTGGAATGGGTTGACCGTCCGGACGGCGAAAAAATGCTGGTGTTCTATTCCCTCGGCAACTTTATTTCCGGTCAGATTGAAGCCCCGCGCCTCTTAGGCGGCATGGCTAACGTCACCATTACCGAAACCCCGGAGGGCACCTTTGAAATCTCCGATTGCTCTGTAATTCCGGTGGTTACCCACTACAGCGAACAAGTAGGCGACGGTACCTATACCACTTACCGCTTGTCAGAGTACACAGAGGAACTGTTACAGCTTCACGGCATCCACAAGCGGGCGGAATACACCGTATTTACACTGGATGATACCTGGGAACTGGCAAGAGAGATTTTAGGGGAATATTTAGAAGAATAGACTATAGGGGCCTCGCCGGTTGCGGCGGGGCCCCTTTCAACTACCTTCTCTTACTTCATCTCCCTATGGCATCCACAGTTCTCTTGTGTATCTTCTCCGTTGCCGCCGCAACCGCAACCACAGCCTTCGCCGTTGCTACATCCGCCACAGGAGCCACCTTTCTTCGGCCCACAGCTTCCGCCGGCGGAACAACCGATGCACTTTACACCGCTTTTCTTTGCTTTCACAATATAAGCAACAGCACCGCCCAGAATGACGACGAGCACCAGTATCAAAATCACATTTTCCATACGCCATTCCTTTCCGGAGCCGCTTCGCTCCTTACTTTACATTTCAACCGACTCGTTCTCTGCAATATTTCTATGCACGCTGTTTTGCTGCCTTTTCCTTTGCCAATTCTTTGTTTGTCTTAGCAATCATCGCCGCCACAATCACTACAAATGCCGCAATGGCAATCATACCCGGTACAAAGCCCTTTCCGAAGCCACCGGTGGTAAACAACGTACCAAACTGGAATACCAGACAGCCCACGGTAAAGCCTACGCCAAGCTGTAACGCAATACCGCCCCAAAGCCACTTTGCGCTCTTCATTTCGGCATTCATAGCACCGATGGCTGCGAAGCACGGCGGGGTGTATAAGTTAAACATTAAGTAAGCCAGTGCCGCTGCCTTCGTAATAGCAAATACGGACGCCACCTCCGCGCCTGCACCCTCCACAAGGGCCAGTTCCTCGGTATCAATCAAATTCTCAAGACCTACAAAGCATACCGCCAAGGTACCTACTACATTTTCCTTTGCAATAAAACCGGTGACCGCTGCCGCAGCAAGCTGCCAGGAAAGCACGCCTACTACCGGCACCAAAAGGTATGCAAACGGGCCCGCAACGGAGGCAAGAATGGAAGCATCTGCGCTCTCTGCCACCGTAAAGCTCCAGGTAAAGGTCTGCATAATCTGCACCACCGTGTTACAAACAAGAATAATGGTAGCTGCCTTTACAATATACGCCCAGCCTCGGCCGCACATGGTGGTAAAGGCTCTCCAAAGACTCGGAACCTTATATTCCGGAAGCTCAATAATGAAATAAGACTTCTTTGCACTGTTTCCCGTAATCTTGTTTACCAAAAGAGCACCGAGGAAAATCAGAACAATACCGGTCAGATAAACCACAAAACTGATAACACCCTGGTTTTCCGCAAAGAAAGCTCCCGCAAACAGAGAAATCACCGGAATCTTTGCACCGCACGGCATAAACGGAGCCAGCATCGCAGTAGCACGGCGCTCTCGTTCATTACGAATGGTACGGGTAGCCATAACACCCGGAACCGCACAGCCGATGGTGATTACAAACGGAATCACGGACTTACCGGAAAGACCCACCTTCTTAAAAATCGGGTCCAATACCACAGTAGCACGAGCCATGTAGCCGCAATCCTCCAAAAGTGCAATGAGGAAATACATTACCATAACCAGCGGCAGGAATCCGATTACCGCAATCGCGCCGCCGATGACACCGTCTACCAAAAGAGCGGAAAGGAGCGGATTCGCATTCTCAAAGAAACCGCCTATCCAGCTCTGGAACGTCTCCAGCCAGCCGACCAATGCATCTGCCACAAACGGTCCTACCCAAGCCTGGGAAATCTCAAACACCAAAAACATAATCACCGCAAAAATCGCGAGCCCCGCAATCGGATGGGTCAGCACTGCATCAATCTTATCCTGGGAATTCTTATCTCTGGTCAACACCTTACGGGTCTCCACCTCTGCCACAACCTTATTTACAAAGGCAAATCGCTTTTTATCGGCTGCCACAACAGAAGCCTTATCCGTCAAATCAACAAGACCCTGATCATACGGTGCCTTCTGCAAGGTCCCTGCTGTCGCCACCGCTGCTTTCACAACCTCCTTAAGACCTTCCTCATTAAAGGTAGTGGAAACCGTCTCAAACACCGGACATCCAAGCTTCTCGGACAACTTCTTCACATCAATCTTCGTCTTCTTCTTTGCGTTAATGTCACTCTTATTCAACGCCACTACCGTCGGAATGCCCAATTCCAAAATCTGTGTCGTAAAAAACAAACTACGGCTCAAATTGGTTGCATCCACAATATTAATGATGACATCCGGCTTCTCGTTCTTTATGTAATCACTGGTAACGCTCTCCTCCGAGGTAAACGGAGACATGGAATAAGCACCCGGAAGATCCACCGCCACCAACTCTTCGGTTCCTTCATAGAAACTCTTCTTAATCTTACTTTCCTTCTTATCTACCGTAACACCTGCCCAGTTACCTACCTTTTCGTTTCTGCCGGTAAGTGCATTGTACATGGTCGTCTTACCGCTGTTCGGATTACCCGCAAATGCGATTCTCATCCTCGTTCCTCCTTGACAATAATAAATTATTTATGTACCTCTGCCTTAGGTAGCAGAGGCTAACTGCATGATAATAAAAAACTAAATCGTAATTGCCGATGCCAGCTCACGGTCGATGGTGTATCTTCCGTCCTTAATGGAGATGACGCACGCGCGCTTCAAGTGAGAAATCACCGTCACCGGCTCTCCGCTGTAGCAGCCCAGCGTAAAAAGAAATGCGTCCAGCTCTTCATCATCCGTAGCAATCTCTTTGATAATATATTCTTCGCCAACTTGTGCCTCTGCCAACGTCATAACTGCCTCCTGACTGAACAATCAAAATGAAACCTTTTCAGTTAGTCTCGACTAACTGCTGATGTATTTATATCACATAAAAAAACATTTGTCAAGTATCATCCTTAATTATTTTCCATTATTTACAAAGATCCCACATCCTCTTTTAAGCACGAAAAGAAAAGGAAGTCTTATCTCCGACTTCCTTTGTACTTAATTCCATGACTTCCTATTTTACCGATGCTTTTCTTCCCTTCGGCATAACAAACAGCTTTTTCTTCGGAGCCTCCGGCTCCTTCTCCTCGTCTACGTGACGAAGCTCCGCCTCATCCAAATCAATAACCACCGTATCCTTTGCGCTCTGTACCGCTGCTTCCTTCGCCTCGTTCTCTTCGTTTACCATGCCGTACAATCTGCGCAGGGACTCGGACATCAGCACTCCTTCCTCCTCCTCGTCACTGTACTTCTTTATCTCTTCGTTAATCGCCATCATCTTACGATCCAAAAAACCTACCAAATCCGCACATTCCTTCAGCTCTCTGCGAATATTCTCCGGCGCATTCCCCTCAAACTTATAATACATCTTATGCTCCAGGCTTGCCCAAAAGTCCATGGCAATGGTACGAATCTGAATCTCTACCTTGGTATCGATGGTCATATCCGACAGGAAAATCGGCACCGTTACAATCATATGATAGCTGGTATAACCGTTCGGCTTCGGATTTGCGATATAATCCTTAATCTTTAATACCTTCACATCACTCTGCTTCTGAATCAATTCGGAAATCCGGTAAATATCTGACGTAAAGGAACAAATAATACGAATCCCCGCCACATCATTAATATAGCGAACAATATTCTCCACCGTCACCGCTCTGCCCTGGTGGCGCAGCTTCTTCGCAATACTCTCCGGGGACTTAATCCGGGCGGAAAGATGCTCAATGGGATTGTACCGGTGAGCCATCTGAAACTCCGCATTCAAAATCTCCAGCTTCGTATTCACTTCCTTTAAGGCCGCAGAATAAATGAACTGCATCCGCTTCCACTCATCCAGCGATGCCGTCGGCGCCGGAATATACTGATTTACCGAACGACGCTCCGAAGCCTGTTGCCCCCTCTGCTCTACTCTATCCTTTTCTTCCTTATATTCGTTATTCAAAAAACTACCTCCACTTACCTTCACATTATATGTATCTTTCACTCTGTCGTCTTATCATTAATAAGGCTTACACTTGTTTTCGTTAATAATATCCTATCATAAACTTATGAACAAACTTTGAAATATTTTATTTTTAATCGAATCTTAATCTTTCTAAAAAAACTGAAAATTACCTCCGAATACGCCTCTCATACATGCGCTCCCCTTTCATTCTCTCCGCAGGGCTCGGGTGTGGCGAGGTTCTTTTGAGGGTCCTTTGCCGATACAAAACCGACAATACGCGGACTGCCTGTTCCTTATAAGCAAATGGTGTATTACTCAACCGTTTCTCTTTCTTTAACCGGATTTTTGCATTTCCCGAAGGGGCGCGCCTTTAGCGCAGTCGAAATCACCTCTTAGAAAAGACTGGGCGCGAGGTCGCTCCCGAGCGTCCTAGTCGTTCTTAGAGGAAGTTTGACGGAGCGTTGCGCTCAGCAAAAAGGAGGTTGAAGAAAGAGACACGGTTTTTAGAAAACTCCCTACTTATAAGAAACAGGCAGACCGCTGCTTATACCATCCGACAAAGGGCCTTCAAAAGAACCGGGCTCCGCGGCTAAAACTCCGGGATAAAGCTCTCGCTGGCCGCCTGCCCCTCCTGCAAAAACCCGTGTCCAATGCCCAGCTCCAGTGCATAATCCACCACTTCTTCATACTCGTCATCCGTCACCTTTCGGTTTAACTCCGGATAAGCCTCCACATGCGGAAGCGGTGTATACTGATTCAAAATACTGATCGCAATCGTATCTCCGTAGGTCTCATATAAATACCGAAGAACTCTTTTTGCCTCCTCCACCTGCCCCGGCAAAAGCAAGTGTCTCACAATCACACCACGCTTCATCAGTGCACCGTCCGGGTATTCGGTGGCATTTCGGATATATCTCTCTTTTTGGAATTCTGCTCCGTTGCCTCCTGCCTCCGGTGCCACACCACAGTCCACCTCCTGTTGCCAATCATCATCGTCCGTGGAACACACATACTCGATTCCCCCCACCTGCCGTACCATCTCGGCAATGGCTGCCTTTGCCGTTTCCGGATAATCCGCCGCATGGGAATACTTTCCCGCCAGAGTGCTGTCCAAATACTTCAAATCCGCCAAATAGATATCCACAAGCCCCTCCATCTGCCGAAGGGTATGTACACATTCATAGGAGGAAGTATTGTACACAACCGGGATATCCAACCGGCTCCGCAACAGTGCTTCCCGAATCTGCGGAACAAAATGGCTGGGCGTCACCAAATTGATATTGTGACAGCCCTGCTCTTGCAACGACAAAAAAGCGGCAACCAGCTCCTCCGTGGTCATCCGCTGCCCCGTCCTTCCTGCCGCAATTTTATGATTTTGACAATATACACAACGTAGGTTACAGCCGGAGAAAAACACCGTGCCGGACCCCTTTTGTCCGGAAATACACGGCTCCTCCCAATAGTGCGGTGCCACTCTCGCCACCGTCACTTCCTCTGTCATTCCGCAATACCCCCGCTGCCCCGTTCCGCGCTCTGCTTTACAGAAACGCGGACAAAGGTTACATGCCATAGCTAAACTCCTGCCTTTCTTTTTTGACCTTACACACCCCGCTGCCGCGGAATGGTAACGGTAAAACAACTGCCCTTTGTATACTGGGTCCGCACCGCAATCTTCCCCGCATGACCATCGATAATCAGCCGTGCAATGGAAAGCCCCAGTCCGTGGCCTTCGATATTCTTACCACGCACCGTATCTGCCCGGAAAAAGCGTCCGAAAATCCCTTCCAGATCCTCCCGCTTCATACCGAGACCCGTATCCTCTATTGTAATTTCACAAGCACCGTTTTTGTTTCTGCAGGAAAGGGTAATGGTATCCCCCTCCTCGGTATACTTCACCGCATTATCCAGAAACACGCGAATTGCCTGCTTTAATGCCTGCTTATCCCCGAACACCCGCACCGATTCACATACCGGGCACTGCATCGTCCGGGTACTGGTCATATACACCATTTCTTTCTCCAGTTCGCCGATGACCTCTGCCATATCAAACCGTTCCTTGGCAAAAGGCAGCTTCCGTCTCTCGTGCCGTGACAAAAACAGCAGCTTCTCCACCAAATCCTGCATGGACTTTGCCTCCGATTCAATGGCTTCGATGGATTCTGCCAAAACCTCCTTATCCTCGGCTCCCCAGCGCTTTAGCATGGAAGAATACCCCTGCAAAACAGTAATCGGCGTACGAAGCTCGTGGGACGCCTCAGAGACAAACTGCTTCTGAGCATCATAAGCCTGTTCCATCCGGTCCAGCATCCCGTTAATTCCCTCTGCCAACTCCTTTAATTCCGCTTTACTTCCCTCTTCATTCAAACGTTCCTTGTGAAGGTTCTGCAAATTCAACCGACTGACCTGACGGGACATTTCATCGATAGGACGGAGCACCGCCCGGACAAGCACATAACACACAAATACTGCCACTTCCGCCACGCCAAGATACCACAGAGAAAAGAAAACCAATTCCCTGCGCATTACGTTCCATTCCCTTGTACATTCAAAAGCAAACTCAGCTCTACACTCGGAGCCGTAAAGAAGAATCGGCAGCTTTTGTCTCACATAAACCTGCAGTTCACCGTTTCCCTTAACAAAGTACCATTTCCCGAGTGCAATCTTTCCCGGCTCCTCGCCCACAAGATACACCGTCTCCCGGTTCTCCTTTGACACCACACGCAGAAACGCACAAGCATCCTCTAATTGCTCTTCCCCTGCCGTGCCCTTCTCCATCTCATAAATCAAAGTCTCTGCCCGGTTCTCATATTCTGCCGCAATACTGCCGGTACGGATTCTCATGAACACAAGAACCAGAAAAAGCCCCGTGACCAAAAACAAAATCGCAAAATCCATTGCAATCCGATAGGTCAACGAGGCATGCCTCTTTTTCTTTAAAGTTGCATCTTTTTCCTTAATTCTCATCCCGAACCATATACCCCACTCCCCGCACGGTCTCTATAAAACGAAGCCCCAACGGCTCCTCCACCTTCTGGCGAAGATAACGAACATACACGTCCACCACATTGGTATCTCCCGCATAGTCGTAATCCCACACCGCAGAAAGCAGCTCCTCTCTCGGCACCGCACGGTTTTTATTCTTTAACAAAAAGGCAAGCAAGTCAAACTCCTTCTTGGTAAGGCTAAGCGGTTCCCCGTCAAAGCTTACCTGTCTTGCCGCCGGGTCTACGGTTAACTTCCCGTGGGACAGCTGTCCGTCGTTCTTCTTTTGCTCACCCGAACGGGACTTCAATGCCACACGGATTCGTGCCAACAACTCTTCAATGGCAAAAGGTTTTGTCATATAGTCGTTGGCACCCATATCCAGTCCAGCCACTTTATCGGTTACGTCTCCCTTTGCGGTCAACATAATCACCGGGACGGCCGACTCCTGTCTGATTCTGCGACATACCTCCATACCGGAAAGTTCCGGCAGCATTATGTCAAGCAGAACCAGATCCGTCTGCGGCTCCAGAGCCTTCGCAAGCCCGGTGCGTCCGTCGGTGGCGGTTTCGGTATCATATCCTTCATGTCGAAGCTCCAGCTCCACAAAACGAGCTATCTTACTATCGTCCTCTACAATCAAGATTTTCGCCATATTGTTTCTCCCATTCCCTAATCAAGTACTTTGAAGGTAACATCATCGAGATAAAATTCAGCCGTTGCATCCGGTGACTCGAAATAGAAGGTTACCTGCTTCATGTTATCCGGAACATAATAGGTCCCGGTATAGTACGTCCACTTACCATCTGCCGGACAATTTGCTCTTACAGCGTTCACGTAGGATGTGCTGTTACTGTCATCTACCTGCTCAACAGATAAAACAACCTCCAACGGACTCTCGTACTCGTGATACAACCAGAAGGATGCCTCAATGGTATGTCCCGCAATGTTACTGTATTCATCGGTTAAGTTCTTAGCTACACCGTGCCAATTAGACTTACGTCCGGAAACGAAGAGACACTTATCACTCTCGTAACCGCCGTACTTAATAGACGGCTTACCGTCGCCTCTGCCTACAAAAAATGCATTATTATCATCAAATCCGAGGGTAATCTTATCCAGCTTCTTCTTGCCACCTGTAGCTGACGCATAGGATGAATTTGCCTGAACCTTGCTTTCCGGATCAAATGCAATCGTAACATTATCCAGAATGAAATCCGGTGTACCGGACTCCGGCGTCTCAAAGTTAATCTGCGGATTGGTTACATTTGCATAAATCGGAACAATACCCTCGACATAAGTCCATTCACCGCTCGGAATATTCACCTTGTTTACACGCTCCGGCCAGTCGGTCTTACCGTCCGGCTTCGTAATCTGTAGTGTTGCTGAAACCTGAATCGGCTTTCCGGAGTCCTGATATACCCAGTAGCCCACATAAACATTCTTACCGATAACATCAAACTCGTTTCCGTTGATATCCTCAAAGGTCAAAGCGACACCGCTATAGGTTTGTATACGCTCGGACACCTTAAATCCGTTTTCGTTACGACCGTTGCTGTCACGCTCTACCACTGCATTATTCATACTGATAAAAACAGAGGATTCATCCTTCATACCGTCTGCCGTCAACTGATGCACTATGGTATAATCGGAAATATCCATCATCTCAACCTTTTCACCGATCTCACCGGTTTCCTTATCAACCTCTAAGGTAGCCGGATCCTTGGCGGTAATCATGACATTATCAATCATGATATCTTCCGTTCCCTGGGTCTCGAAATACAATACCGCAAACTCGGTATTTGCCTTCAGTGTAATCTTACCGGTAAACTCACCCCATTCATCCGGCGCAAGACTCTTTGTTCTTCCGATATTTGCATAGGTCTCGTTTTTACCCTTTTGTCCACCGTAGGCAAGCTCTTCTACCGTACAAATAATCTCTCGGTTCTTATCGCCCTGATGCGCCGCGGTAAAGGTTACCCAAATGGTCGTTCCTGCCAGATTATGCTCCGACAAATCAATGGACGGACCGTTCCAGTTGGAGTTACGATCGGAGGTATGTAAATACTTCTTTCCGTCCTCTGCGCCACCGTTCTTAATCTCCAACTTCTCCGCACCGCCTCGTGCGATGAAATCATGTGTTCCGTCCTCAAAATCGTAGTACAGACCATCAAAATCAACCACATTATACTCTGTCTTCGCCGCCACGGTACTGTTCGCATCATAGGTCAGACGAATGTCATCGAAATAAAACGCTTCCTTGGAAGAATTCATAGAAAGACGTACTACCGGCTCCGAAACATTTGCATATACCGGAAGTGCTCCCTGGAACAACGTCCAGGTACCGCTTCGTACACCCTGCTTTGTTAAGGTTACTGCCTCCTCCTGAATACCGTCCGGTCTTTTTACCAGAAGCGTACAGCTAAAGCTCTCTGTATTTCCGGTTTCATGGTATACCCAAACCGACATAAATGCTCTCTTACCGGCAACACTTACCTCAGCACCTTCTTTATCCGCAAAATGCAGGCCCGGTCCCTCCCAAGTTTCACCACGGTTGGAAACATAAAACGCATAAGAGCCCGTATACGAAATCGGTTTTACGGAAACATTGCCCTGTCCCTGCATAATAAAATTCGAAGTCTGGTTAAAGTCCTCACCATCCAGTTCAATGACTCTGGCATACTCCTCATCCGGTGCCTTCGTCGGATCCGGGGTATCAACCACAGGAACCGGCGTATGGGTCGGTGCCAGGGTCGGCAACGGCCCCAAATCCGGGGCTGTGCCACACCCTGCCGCAATACATGTCAAAGCCGAAAATAAGAAAACTGCAATACTCCTTTTCCTATTTTTCATACAAAATCCTCCTCGCGTTTGTTACTTAGTGCAGGTCATACAGACCTCGTGGTAAAATACTGATTTTCGTGGTTCGTTCTTCTCCATCGATCGGCTCTTCTCCGACAAAGAATGTCAAATCTACCGTCATCTGCAATTCCGTCTTTCCTACGGCCGAAACACCTCCCACGGTTTCAATCGTAATCGGAACATCCACATAATAGGTCTCGTTCTTTTTGTATTTGTTTACTACCCCATCCATGAACGCATTGTCAGATGCTCTGTACACTGCCAAATGATAGACCGTATCATCAGGCTCAAATTTAATAGACGCTCCGTTCAACTTCATGGCCAGTGTATAAATCGTATCGTCACCGTTCGCATTGGTATCATTCAATTCGAAGTATACACGCTTCGACTTCTGTACTCTCGGTGTCGCAACCTCAACATAGCCTTTATAAAGATCTTCCGCATCCACCGGTAACATCAGATGGTAATCATCCTGGATATCAATACCGATGATTTCCGTCGCCTTGGAAGAATCTACGTCTACACAAAGGAACTGGTCTCCTACATTGTTACCGGTAACATCATCATTAGTTACCTTTACCGGTACACCCACCGCAGCTGCACGATAAGCAGCAACGAAGGTATTGATGAACAGCTCGATTTCCAAATCTCCCAACGACAGGGAATTTTCTGCGCCGTCCCACTTCATATGTCCCATACCGGAGTAGGTAACATTTCCCTTATTGTAAATATAGTAATTGTTTCTCACATCGTTCTTGTTCTGACCGAAATACTTCGTTTCATAAGACTTGGACTTTCCGTCTGTACCACCGTCCAAACAATACCAAACAACAATATCACTGTGCTCCATATCCAACTGATAATACTGCGGGTGAGTAGACGCAACATCTATAGTATCCGGAATGGTAAACGGATACTGGGTAATAGCTCCCGTATTTACCTTGGAAACCTCATATGCGTTAACATTTGCATCACTGTCTCCCCATTCCTCCGGATACAATGCTCTGTATAAAATACCGTTTGCAGCACCCTGAATCAACGGAATTCCGTCATCATTTGTATAGAAGGCTCCTGCATCTCCGGAACTGCTTGCCGGCTTATATGGTTCATCCTTTTCACTCGGAATTGCCGAAAGATCACCCGACGCAGAATCAAAGTAATACTTTGCACCGTAACGATCCATACCGAACAACTCACGATATGCCTTTGTTACGGTACTACCCCATACCGGCAAACTGTCGGTACCGTTTTTACCGATACCGGAGGAGGTATCGTGGGTATATAATACCGCTTTTCCTCGATTGATATAGTTCTGAATCTTTACCAACAGATCTGCATTCGATACGCCGTCGTATACATCCGCAAAACCGAGTACCAACATATCAAAGGTCTGATACAGGTAATCCGGCTGCGGAGTTGCTCCGCCTGCACCGGTAATAATATTCATAATCTCCTTTTGTGTCATGCGGGTGAATGTAATATCAAAGCAATCCAAGGTCTCCATTTTATCGTAAAACTTCTTTGCAGAGCCTCCTAAGGAATTTGCATCCGACTCACTTATCGGTAAGCTGAGACTGACAGTAGCCGAATCGGTCTCTGTCGGATCCGGAATAATCTGCAACACATTAATGGTAATTACATTATCGTCCGGTCCTCTCTTAATTGCCGAAACGCCACTCTCGGAAGCGTATACCTTACCGTCCCTTATCAAATCCAGCTTCCACGGGATGCTACCGATTCGGTTAGTAATCTGACGCTCTACGGTATAATCATTGCCTGCCTGCAACAACCCGGAAACACCGTGACCGGCTGCATCATAAACATGTGCACCTACATCCTCCGTGGTTGCGGAATAATTTCCGTCCGTATTAGAGTCCACATACAGCTTTACCTCATAAGAGGTGCCTGCCGGAGCCTTCAAATAGAACTTGAACCGTAACGAACGATTCGCATCATCATAACCGTTAATGTAGCGGTCTGCCTCATCAGCATTACTGTCATACAGCACCGGAGACTGGGTAAATACCATCTGCACCTTTTGACTATTGGTAGTCAGCGTCTGTAAAAACTGCGCCGCTCTTTCCGGGGAACTACCGTCCAACTCTCCGTATGCAATTGCCTTGGAACCGGAATCGTCAATAATACCACCCAACTTATAAATGTTGGAATTTCGGTCAATGGTATTTGCCATGGTATAGGAACCACCGGAAATACTGCTGTAGAAACCGTCACCGAATAAAATCGGGAAGCCAGCGTCGTTATACGCTTCCAGCTTCGCAAGTGCCAGATTCGTCAAATCGTTACCGGAATAAGCAAAATACTTCTCTTTCTGGTTATACTGACCCGTAGTCAAACCGGATATTTTTTCACTTCGTAACCAACCGTACAATGCACTGAAAGTCGTACCAATGGTAACCTTCGGACCGGTATGTGCATACACATAATTGGTTCCGCTGAACTGCATCGTCGGATCTTCCGTGGTCTTCTTCATGCCCACATAAATCAAGTCAAACTCACTGATACACTCTACATGAGAACCGATAAACTCAGAGGTGGTCATCTCCTCCACTTCCGGATCCGCAATGGAATTGGTATAGGTTGTAATAATCATCTTCCAAAACAAGGAATTCGTATCTCTCTCATAGTTGGAAGACGGCTGTAATTCCAAAATCTTATACTGGGTATTATTATTAATCGGAGTCGGTCCGCCGTTTACACCGTTAAGCAAATAGAACAAGGCATCTGCCGTGGTCAAATCGCCTTCATTCGGAGCCGGATCTGAGCCGTTAATAGAATCAAAATACTCATACAACTGTGAACCGAAGACACCGTTCTTTATGCCACAGTCCATGGTATCCAAGCCTTCGTTTAACTGACCCTGATTATCAAAGCCCATCAGTCCGTTTCGAAGGGTATTCTGAGCCTCACCGGACGTCATATCATATCCGCCGGAACGCACCGCAATACCAAATACCGCCATTGCCTTACTGTACTTTTCAATGGCTTTATAACCGGTAGTCGGCATCAAATGCCACGGAAGCAAGGTTGTATCGTTCCAATAAGCTCTAGAATCCTCCGTACCCTTCTCTCCATTCGGACGACCGTTATCATAATTAAACACACCGGTCTGCAAATAAGCATTATTTTTCATCTTATAGTTAGTACCGGATACCTTCATGTTCTGGGAAGAGAATAACGCATTAGACGTGTCTCCCGGATTTCCATATAAGGTCTTAAAGGTGGAACTCTTCATCTGACAAAGAATCATATACAACTTCGCCATATTTTCTTGAGTTCCGGTGAATGCATTGGTGTCCTCAGTAGAACCATCTGCATATTTTGCTTTTATCTTTATGTTACTTTTTGTCACGGAATCCGCATCCGTAAATGTATTCTGGAAAATCTTATTCTCCATAATTACCGGAAGCATATATGTGTCGTCCATTGCACGACCGGCAATCTTCTGTACGATGCTCCAGTCAAGAAGATTCGTATTAAAGGTCGCACCCGGCTTGTTTTCTTTTCTGCCGTACTGTCCTGCCGGCTCCTCGTAACCGAACAGATACTTCTTGAGATACGGCACATATTTGTATTTTTCCAAATAGTTTCCGCTACCGTCTGTCATGGAAGAATCTCCCGGCTGAAGGTAGGTATACATACCGTCCGGACAAGAACCTAAAGACTTATTCATTTTCGGAGAAATCACAATTAAATCCGCACGGTCAACCAATTCCGGATTCATATTCAAATCCTCCGGAGTAACGGTATAAACTACGGACTTATATGCCTTAATTCTCTCAGCGATTACAGCTTCGTCAGTAATTGCATGACGCACACCTTCTGCATCAAACTCGTATGCAAGACCAATACTCTCTCGTAAGAAAGTATTCTTATGGGCTGCCTTCATTCCGGTACCCTTTACATAGGTCACGTTCTTAAAACACATCTTAAAAGCAGTACCGTTCGTCAATGCAGACGTAAACGTACCCTCATAAGGCGCCTTATCCTCTGCCGTCATAGCAAAACACGCTTCCGCAGAAAGCGGTTTCCACACAAAGGAGCCCGTAGCACCTTCTGCCACCGGCTGATATTCTGCGTTCTTCTTATCAATGCCCTCTCCGTGTCCACCGACAATGTTGTAATTTCCGCTTCCGTCCGTTACATAAGTCATGGTACCATACTGATTCATAATCGTAGTGCTGTCCGAAGATGCCGAGAAGTTCGCCGGCTTCTCTTCCGGCCAGAACCGGTAGGTCACACTATAATTAATGTCATAGTATGCACCGAGATCATACATACCGGAAAAAGAATCTCTCGCAGCTGCCTCCACATCAATCGGTTCACAACCTGCGATTTGATAGCCAAACTCCGCCATACCATCATACGGCACAATCTCCAATACAAAGAACGGATTACCTTCCGTACCGCGAGTAGCTCTCGGATCCCCCTCCGCCGGCTCCTCCGGCACTCGGATTTTACCGTACTTGTCTACCAAATAATCCGGCAAACCTTCCTCTGCATTCGCCGTATTATTCCGCTCCAATTGGGTATGTGCGTAAGCGAAAATACCTGCGCCGAACGCAATCAATACTAAAACACTACAAACAATAACTCTTAATCTTCTGCTCATGCTCATCCCTCCTTCTAATTCTTTATTGTATTACGTAACGAAACTGTCTGAGTTCCTATGTAGGACCTACCTTCTACACTAAAATGTAAAGTCATCTTTACCAGGCCGTTTTGGTCATCAATTGCTTCCGAACGTATCATTGGATCTAAGGTAAAATAAGACACGTACCGTGCCAAAAACACCTTATCCATGCTTTCATCAGTGACCTTCCGAATCCGTTCCGTCACATCTGTTTCGCCCGGATCCGTTGCTCCGAACACCAAAACCTCGCCCTTTTTCGCCACAATGTACGGAACTCCGCCTCTGGTCACCTCTACTGCATAATTGACTCCCGACGGATAACTACCGCTTCCCAATACTTCAAAATTCTGGGACTCCTGTAACAACTCCGTCAAAAACAACTCCGCCACCTGAGACTCTGTCTGGAGCGAGGTCTCGGCATTGGTTCTACGGTAATAGTTCAGCCCCATGGACAAAAAACCTGCCACCGCTGCCACTACAATAGACGAAACCAACATCGTCACAATCAATTCCATTAACGTAAAGCCTTCATTGGAGCGGTGCAGTTTTTTCATTGTCTTTATCATCTGTCACCCTCCTTTATTCCAAATAGGTCCGGCCCGTTGCATTTACTAATCGAACTGTCCGGGTCTTGGTGCCGTTAATCACAATGGAATCATAACCGCAACTGTCCTCAAATGCCCCGTTTGCTTTCTTGTAAGCAATCTCTGCCGAAGCCCCCGGAGAGCCGCCTGCACCGATTACCACACTAGTAGCACCGTCTACAGCCGTTATGGTAAGACTTCCGTTCCCCAAAGACACCTTATCCACTTCAGTGGCACCATTTAGCAACGTTCCGTAATAATGATTCCCTTCCTTCGTCAATACCAGCTTTACCGAACCGCTGGCAGAGAGCGTATACACCCTGGTCCGTTCCATCAGAGACACCAACTTTTCTCCGGCACTGGTGGAATTCATCCGATTAACGTAATTAATACCCACGCCGGTTCCCGCAGAAAGAATACCGATAATCAAAATCACTACAATCAATTCTATCAGTGACATGCCGGCCTGATTCAATTTTTGTCTCCCTTTCTGCATATTGTCCGCCTCCGTTTCTCCGTCAAATCTTAGTTCTTATGCCAATTTTCAAAGGAAATCTTTACTGCATCAGTGGAGAGATAACCGTTTGAAGAGTCTGCTCCGTAAACGCGGAAATACTTTGCCACCTCATCATTGGCAAGAAGCGTCTCCACTACAGTTTTATCTGCGGTAAGCGTCGCTCCCGCGCCCTGCGTAACGCTTCCCGTTACCAATACTAAACCGTTTATGTTCAGCGGGGTCGCGCTCACGGTCAAATCACCGTTTACCAACAAAATACCTTGCATACCGTCATACTTACTCTTATTCGCAGTATTAATGTTCAAGTTACCGTTGTATACATAACACTTATACGCCCCGACCGTAATCTCCTTTTCCTCACCCGCCGCCAAAGAGTTAAAGGCATTGGTGCTTAAAATACCATCCCTTACCATCCGGTAGTCTGCGGCAATCGGAGTACTACCGGTTAAACGCAAAGAGGAGAATAGGCACTTTGCCTGCCGCTCTGCCAACAAGCTTGCAATATCCAACTTATTTTTCTTTACCGCATCCGCCGCCGGAAGCAAAGTCAAATTCGTTCCGTCATAGGAAATCGCATTGGACAATGTATACGTATCAGTCGGAAGTGAAATACTACTGGTACTGCCCAGGTTCTTAATCTGCTCTCTGATACCGTCGCCTAAGAAGGTGTTCATATAATCACTTACATACTGTGCAGCCGACGCCGCATCCTTAAAGTTTAAATAAACGTAAGTTGCCACCGTAGCACCGCCATCCAAAACTGCAGTACGGATTACATACGGATTATCGTTATCCACATAATTGGATAAATAAAGATATTGATACTCATCATCATCTGCCTGCTTAAATCCATAGTTCAAATTTACAGTACCGATAGCAGCCTCAGCATCATCACCCAAGTCACCGATAATCGGATTGTGCTTATGATTCGGCAAACAAGCTCCCGGGAACAAATACAATGCCTGCATGTCCTTATATGCAATGGACTCACCCTGCAAAATACCGTCTGCTGCCTTCATTGTAACACCATCTGATTCAAAACCGTCACCCCAGTTATTGTTGTTCTCACAAATATAGGAATTTCCGTCAATATATAATTCACCCAGAGTGCTCAGATTCAAAACAAGACTGCTACACTCGTTGATGTTAATAGCACTGCTTCGTTCATGGTTTACCGTGGCTGCACTGTTTCCACTGTAGCCTACATACTCGGCACTTGCGCCCTTTAACTCTACCTTCGTCGGAAGAAGAGCACTTTCCACCGCCAAGTCATCCTTTACATAAAGATTCACATCCTCGGTATCCAGGGTACTGCCGTTTACGGAAATACCACCGGCCCATATGCCCTCTCCTTTATTGATGGTAACACCATCAGCCTTTACCCAAAGACCGGCATTGTCATCCAGCTTAATTTCATTCTTCACTAACAGCTTATTAGCTCTGTATATCTTGGTATCCGCATTATCTGTAACCAAGTCGTCGCCGACATACATATTACCATTCACTATCATATCTTCTGTCTTGTTAATCGTGGAAACACTTCCATCCGATATCAGTGCAAAATCCAAAAAATCACAACTGATTCCGGAATCAAAGCCTGCACTCACATTTGGGAGCTTAGCCTTCACACAAATATCCGTAGTAATCTTCGTTTTGCTGCCACCGACAGCATAGTTAAAAACAACATCCTTCACACGGACGGTATGAGAGTAGTCGGTCTCTCCCAAATCAACAACTTCCACATCTCCGCGTACCACACTCAAATCCGTAACAGCACTGCCAAGAGCCGTTTCCAGCTGGGTCTGCAAGGTAGTTGCGCTCAACAATGAATCTACCTTCGTTCTAAAATACTCATTATATCTGTTATTTCTTGCGTCATTGTTTGCCATCAGGGAATATTCCAGCATCATATCCTCAAAGGCATCTCCAACCACATCCAAAGCCACCGTTTCAAGCACGGTAACCATCTCCGCCGAACCGCTTTCCGCTCCCACAAAGGAAGCCTGACCCTGTTCTTCTGCCACCTTCATGTTGCGGTTATCTATGGATTTTGCCAAAAGAACCACACCGACAATAGAAATCAAGGCAATACAACCGATAACAAGAATCAGCGAATCACCTCTGTTATTTTTCCGAATTCCGTATCTTTTCATATCCCCATTCCTCCAAATCTCTGCTACCGCAGGTGTGTTACCGTCTTATTTGCCAAAACCTTATCGGTTCCCGCCTCTAAAATTTCCAACGTCGTCGCTACAATTCGTACCTCTTCACCCTCTGCCACCAGCTTGTTTGAATACCCTGTGGTAGAGCTGTCAAACCCCTGTATCGCCAGGAGACCGGAACAATAAATATCGCCTCCCGCCGGCTTCATATTCGCTCCGCCGGAAGGATTGACACATGAGATACGCACCGTATGTGTGGAGGTATCTCTCTCCGTAATCTCATTCTTTCCGATAGCTATCCCCATATCCTCCGAAGAGGTTCGCTGATTCACAATAAAAATATTAGCATCCATGGCATGATTTAGGTCCATCACACGAATATCCTGTCCCAAACCATATCCAGCCGGCTCCTTCTCCGCCGGCGAATACATAATATAAATCTGATCCAGCTTATTTGCATCCTCATCTGTATCGGAAGCCAAATCATACATATCCGACACAAACAACGTGGTCTGATATTCCTTCGATACTCCGGCCGGCAGATCTACACTTGTATCTAATATATAGGTCAGATTTGCCGTCAGCTGCATCTTATCCGCTGTCGGCTTTGTGACCTCCAACCGAAGCTCACGATCTACTGAACTCGGAATATCCGGCATTGGCGTCGGCGTCACTGCAGGAGTCGCCCCTGCCAAATTTCCCTCCAATACTGCGGAAACGTGCATGTTGTAAAAATACTCATAAGCGTCTTCATCATAATCGCTGACATCCGCTCCGAATTCCGGTCTGACAACAGCATCATTGCTCTTTAAGCTGGCATCAATCAAAATCGTATTGCTGCTTGCACCGCCAAATTGAATTACTTCATAATCGTTTAATTCATCTCTGTCATATTCATCCGGGTCGGTATCCACCAGCACACGCACATCGAATGTCTGCATTCCCTGTGCTATGCCCTTGTATAAAGTCTTCGTCTGGCCCGGTTCAAGCCCCCCTGTTATCGGTTGCGACGAGGTGGCATTAAACCATGTTGCGTACGCTGTGCCTCCGGCTTCCGTGTACTCTATCAGATTCTCCATCAAGGACTCTACGGTTTGCTTCTGCTTAGAACCCATATTAATCTTGGACGCTGCACTGAATGACATGGTCACCGCAACCACTGCAATGGATAGCACGAGCATGCTGACTATGACCTCTATCAGGGACATACCTCTGTTCTTATTCGATTTTTTCAACATGCTCACCATCCTCTCAAATCATTACTGTCCGAAAATATTTCCGGTACCCATACTCAAACCGCTGATTTCCGGTGCGGTGTATTCCTTACCGGTGCCGGTAACTGCAAATAGGTTCAAAGTCAGATTCCCCTTTAATCCGTTGGTTCCACTGTCATATACAACGGAAATAGAATCAATATTCATACGCTCCGGATACGCATTAATGTAGTCAATCATCTTCTTTAACTGCTCATAGGTACAGGAATAATCGGTGGACAAAGTCTCCTTCCAAAGATTAACATCATAATACTCAATCGCATAGCTCGCATCCGCAGTTTCCGTTACCATCGGCATCTCTACCGTGGAAAGCAACACAGCCTGGGAAAAGGACAGGTTCGGAAGACTAATACCGACTTTTTCTTCCATGCGGTTAATCATCATAATGCTCTTCTCCGAAGTATTTCCCGCACTGTAGTGGTTCATAACCTTCTTCAGAGACTTGTTGGACTCGTTGATACCCATCTTAAAGACATCTTCATCGACTGCCATATTCTTTAAGTTAATGAGTCTTTCATCCAATTCGTAGTTTTCCTGCATTAAAGTATTTCTCTGTTCTACCTTCGGCATATACAGATAGACATATGCAAGCACCGCTGCAATAATAACCAAAACAAATACAAGAAAGAACGCTTTTATATCTTTACCATTTGTCTTTTTATTTTCCATAGCCTATTCCTCCGTTCCTTCCGTCTCTGCCTCTGGGTCATACTTCTGTAATACACAGTCCACAGTAAATGCCACCTCGGTACGCTTGGATGCCTCATCCACCGTTTCCACAATACCTCCTGTGGAAATACTCTGAATGTATGGAATCTCCTTTAACTGCATCAATACCTTTGCAGCTTCTTCCTTGGTCATAGTAGTCATATTAATGCTCATCATATTGCCTGTAATGGTAATATTATTTACCAAAGCACGCTTCGGAAGCATACGCTCCAACTCCGAAATCAGCGCATTTAACTGTTCCGGCTCACGGAAGGTCAGTGCATCTGTCATCTCCATAAGCTGTACGGACCGCTGGCTGGCAAGGTAAACATCCCGCAGCTGCTCGATGCCCTCCGCTGCCGCAATATCCGCCTTCAAAGTCTCCTGTCTTTCCTTTAGGGAATTAATTTCCAACTGGGTAGATAGTACAAGGAAGCCGATGGAAGCTGCCGCCGCCACGAAAATAATCGCGGAAAGGATAGCCAGCTCCTTCTTCTTCTCTGCCGCATCCGCCTCTGCCGGACGGAAGCCCAGCGGGCTGATTACCGCACCACAGCAGGCCAGGAATTCCTGTCCTCTGTCCGCATACTCCGCTGCCTCACCGGAGAAGGAAACACTCTCTGTAATATCGTATACCTCTGCCGCAAGGTCCAATTCCTGTGCAACAATACCGTCCAAGCCCTGAAGTCTGGCACCCAATCCTGTTACGTATACCTTCTGTACCGTAATGCCGCCGTTTTTGGAGGTATAGTAGTCCATAACTCGACGCATATTTGCAACTAACGTACGTGCCGCCTCGGTAACGTCCTCACGGGCAAATGCACGACGCTTCAAAATTTCTTCATCGGAAAGCAAACGCTCTACGCTTCGTTCCTCTTCCGCATCTTCTCCGTCCTCGTTCTCGGTAGATTCGTTCTCAATACGCTGGAATCGACCTTCACGAATTCTTGCCAGCTCTTCCTGACGCCAGGTTTCCTCTCCGTCCGGACCTACATTAATGAAGTTCTGGGACAACAGAAGGTCCATTGCCTTTGCCGGAGTATCAAGACCGTCGTAGGAACCACTCTCTGCCAACGCATCTGCAAGCGTCATGGCACCGTAGTTAATGGTACGCTGTACACCCATCTCATCCTTGTTCAGAATGGTGATAACGGAGGAGGTTTCATTTACCTCCATGATAAGGCTGACTTCCTCCAACGCAGAACGCTTCATCCATTGGAATACAGAGTTACCGGTGAAGTCGATGGCCGCAACGGTGCAACGCATCTCCTTTGCCACACCGTAATAGCCGTAAATCAACGCCTCCGGTGCCGCATAAACCATCAAGCGGTACTGGCCGCTCTCCACATCATGACCGATAACGGAATAGGAAATGATATGCTCGGAAAGGTCCATCGGGAAATATTCATCTACCTCGGACATAACGATGCTCTTAAGCATCTTTTCCTTCACAGCCGAAACAGTAACCTCACGGCTGATAACCTTGTTGGACGAAATGGTAAATACCAATTCCTTTGCCTTAATGTTCGCCTCACGAAGCTTCAATAACAACTGCTCCGCAAACATGCTGTGATCGCGGATATAACCGTCTTCCATTGCATTCTTCGGCGTATCGAATACCACAGCCTTCTTAATATGCTGTCTCTTCTTCCCCATACTAAGTACGGCGGCTCTGGTTTTACTTTCGCCGATTTCTATACTTACTACTGTCTTTGCCATAACATCCTCCTTAAGTTGAGATAAACACATATAACATTTCAGCAACACACGTCAGTCATATGCTGCTGAAATGTTATATGAAGGTTCTTAAAACATTCCGAAATACCAGGTGATTACCGGCTCTCCCCATAAAGCCGAAAGAAACAATCCCATGGCAAGGTATGGTCCGAAGGCCAACACATGGTCTTGCTTGGACACCCTCATCCGAATGGAGTGAATCACTACTCCCAGCAGACAACCGAGCAGCATTGCCAGAAACACTTTCGGTGCTCCCAAAAGCAACCCTGCTGCCGCCATCAGCTTAATATCACCGCCGCCCATGCCGCGGCCCTTAGTTACCAAAAAAGCAATGTAGAAAATACCGCTGACCAGTACCGCACCCAGCAGGTAAATCCACCAATTTGCCAAATCCGTCACCAACCGCACTCCCCCGAGAAGTGCGATAAATACGTTGATTCCGAAAGGAATCTCGTAGGTACGGAAATCAATGACGGAAAGCACAATCAAGGCAGATGTAAATAAGCAATACAACACGCCCTCCACGGTCAAGCCACATTTCGCGATAATCAGTACCCACAGAATGCCGTTTAATGCCTCTATAATCGGGTACTGCGCGGAAATCGGCGCCTTGCACTTCCGACACTTTCCTCGCAAGCAAAGCCATGAAAACACCGGCACCAAATCGTACCACTTGAGCCCATAACCACAACTCATGCAGTGCGATGGGGTCGTCACGATGCTTTCATGCTTCGGAATGCGATAAATACATACATTTAAGAAACTCCCGACCAGTATGCCATAGATGAATACTAACGGTAAAATAATAATTGTATAATCCATGGCATACGGTCCTTTCTGAGTTAATTTTTGTAATTTCTGTTCGACGTTTCGTACGTCTTTGAGGAAACTCTGTCAGAATGCTTCTGCTACTCTGCCTCTACCGTAACGGTAACTGAATTGCCGCTTGGGGTAATGGTAATCGTGTACTTGGATTTTCCTTTCTGTGTAGGCACCTTACACTTGTCCGAACCAATCATATCAATAATCTCGGCAGACAAATCCTGGCTTCCTCCCCCGGAGGCCTTCACCACAGTATTGGTCAGTGTATAGACCGCCACATTATCGTTCAAATCCCCTTTCACCATATGTTCCAACGCAAGGGATTCTACCACTGTTGCTACCTGCCCTGCATAGGCTTTATCCTTACCAATCTTGGTTTTTTCAATCCAAGTGGTAATCTGTGGAGTCACAGCCACCGCGAGAATACCTAAAATCAAAATAGTAACAATCAGCTCTGCCAAAGAAAAACCTTTGTTATTCTTATTCAACCGCACCAAAAACATTTTTACAAATTATCCTCTCATTTGTCAAATAAATGCTCCACTGAGTAAGGGATCCTTTTTCCTAATTCACCCACTACTTACGCTGCCGGTGCTACCGATACATCAACCAACGGATCTGTTACGGTGATCGTAATAACATACTTGCTCATTCCGCTCTGCTCCGGTGCCTGACACTTGCTGAGTCCAATCATAGCCTCTACATCATCAGCAAAACCGGTATCCTCTGTAATACCAGCATCAGTTAAAGTCAAGGAAGCAGTAATATCCGCTGCATTTCCTTCACCGATGTACTCTAATGCTACAGACTCTACTGCGGTTGCAACGGTACCTGCATACATCTCGTCCTTACCGATCTTAGACTTGTTTACCCAGTTCATAATCTGCGGGGTAACCGCTACTGCTAAAATACCGAGAATTAATACTACTACGATTAATTCTGCTAAAGAGAAACCTTTGTTGTTCTTTTTCATAATAAATTCTCCTCTCTGTTTGTGAAAATTTTATGTGAACGGAATCTGCCTCCTGCCGATACTGCTCGGGGTTATGCAGAAATAAGATTCCTATTCAGCCGTAAGTTAATCTCTTGCTATGCAAGATTCTCCATGCCACTGTACATACTCATCATTGGCATGTAAAGGGCCAGTACCAGGAATGCTACGATAGCACCCAGTACTACGATAATCAGTGGCTCAATCATGGAGGTTAAGCTGCCGGTGGCAATCTCCACTTCTTCTTCGTAATAGTCTGCTGCTTTCACCAACATACCGTCCACATTACCCGTCTCCTCACCGATACGAATCATCTGAGGGATCATGGCCGGGAACAGTCCACACTCTTCCAGCGGCTCACTGAGATTGCTACCCTGCTCTACCTTCCGCTTTGCATCCATCAGTGCCTCCTGGAACAGTACATTGTTCAGAGAACGGCTCGTAATCTCGATGGCCTCGGACAGCGGTACGCCGGCACTCACCAGGGTACTGATGGTACGGGCAAAGGATGCCGCCGTACTCTTTACAATCAGCTTGCCGAAAATTGGAAGCTTAATGGATACCTTGCCCCAGAAACGCTTGCCTATGTCACTTCGGAAGAAAGTTACAATACCGAAAGCCGCCACTGCTACAACTAAAATTACAAGATACCATTTATGCATGATAAAATCACTGAAAGACATAATTATCTTTGTCATAGCCGGCATCTCTGTATCCATTTCTTCAAACATCTCCGCAAATTTCGGTACGACTACAATGGACATAATAATAACTACCGCGAAGGCAACGATTAATATCATTACCGGATACGTCAAAGCCTTCTTTACAAGAGCCTTTGTCTTAGTACTCTTCTCAAACTGGATGGCCATACGCTCCAGCGCCACCTCAAGGCTACCGGACACCTCACCGGCCTCCACCATATTAACGAGAAGGTTTGGATAAATCTTCGGCTGCTCCTTCATGGCCTCTGCCAAAGTACTACCCTTCTGCACCATGGCACGGGTCTCCCGGATGGCCTTTGCAAATACCTTGTTCTCCGTCTGGCCCGCCAGCATCTCCAACGCCTCTACGATGGTAACACCGGCCTTTAAAATACTGTGGAACTGACGGCAGAACACACTCAAATCTCGCGGTTTTACCGCAGTACCGATATTAATATCGATGTCCTTATTTAACGCCGTCTGCTTCGCAATCTTCGTCGGCACCAGTCCCTGCTCTTTGAGCATAATACGGGCACGGCTCTCATTGGTAGCGGAGATGGTACCCTTTACCTTCTTACCGTTCTTACCGACGGCGGTATAAATATAATCTATCACTTAGAACCGGCTCCTTTCCGACGAATATATCAAGCGCTTCTGCATCGCCTCGATGTCCTGAGCACTGGAAAGTATCGTCTCTCGGCTGATTTTCTCGTTCATGTATAAATCATATAAATCATCATCCATCAGCTTCATACCCTGCTTCTTACTGGTCTGAATAAGACCGTTGATCTGATGGGTCTTCCGCTCACGGATGAGGTTACAAATCGCTACCGAACCGAACATTACCTCAAAGGCTGCCACTCTGCCCTTGCCGTCTACCTTCGGAAGAAGCAGCTGGGATACTACCGCCTCCAGAACGTTACTAAGCTGCAAGCGGATCTGCTGCTGCTGCGCCTCCGGGAATACGTCGATGATACGGTCTATGGTCGCCGCGGAACCTGTGGTATGCAGGGTGGACAGTACCAGATGGCCCGTCTCTGCTGCGGTGATGGCGGTGGATATGGTATCCAGATCTCGCATCTCTCCTACCAGGATAACATCCGGGTCCTCACGAAGTGCTGCACGGAGCGCCGCCGCGTAGCTGACGGTATCGGTGCCGATCTCTCGCTGGTTGATAATGGCACTGCCGTGATTATGTAAATACTCAATCGGGTCTTCCAAGGTAATGATGTGACAGTTTCGATCCCGATTCATACGGTCGATCATGGAAGCCAGGGTCGTAGACTTACCGGAACCCGTCGGTCCTGTTACCAGTACAAGACCACGTTGTCTGTTTACCAGCTCCATGACCTCTGCCGGGATACCCAGCTTCTCCGCCGGCGGAATCTCGGTACCTACCAATCGGAGAACCGCTGCCAAAGAACCTCTCTGCCGGAATACATTGGCACGGAAACGACCCTCTCGCGGGATCGCATAGGAGAAGTCTGCCTGTCCCTCCTCATCCAGTCTCTGACTCATGGTCTCGTTTAATATCGGGCGGATGAGCTCGTTCAACGCCGGCACAGTCAGCTTTTCCTCCGTCAGCGGTGTCAACTGGCCGTTGATACGCGCCATCGGCGGAAGCATCGCTGTCAGATGCACGTCCGAAGCACCTTGATCTCTCGCCATTAATAACAGCTTATCTATCTCTGCCATAATGCCTCCTTCTACTCCATTTCATCTTCATTGGAATAAGCGATACGCATTAACTCCTCCACACTGGTGATACCCTCTTTTACCAAACGAGCGGCACTCATACGAAGAGTGCTCATGCCCTCCAGCAATGCCTGATCCTGAATCTCCTCCGCAGAGGCTCCTCTGGAAATCAGACGCTTGACTTTATTCGTAATCGGAAGTATCTCATATACACCGATACGTCCGCGATAACCGGATTCATTGCACTTCGGGCAACCGCAAGGCTTGAAAATCTGACACCCCGGCGTCTGCTCGCCCAGAACCATCCACTCCTCCGGAGTCGGCTCATACTCCTGCTTACAGGAGCAAAGGCGACGCACAAGACGCTGTGCGATAACTCCTACTACGGAGTCCGCCAAAAGGTAAGTCGCAATACCCATATCCGCCAGACGGGTCAGGGAACTGGCCGCACTGTTGGTATGCAGGGTACTTACTACCAAGTGACCTGTGATAGACGCGGTAACTGCGATATTCGCCGTCTCCTCGTCTCGAATCTCACCAATCATGATGATATCCGGGTCCTGTCGTAGGATGGAACGCAGGGCGGATGCGAAGGTCAGGTCTGCCTTAACGTTTACCTGTACCTGATTGATACCGTCGATATTTGCCTCCACCGGGTCCTCTACGGTAATAATATTTACATCCGTAGTATTTAACTCACTGAGCGCTGTGTACAGCGTCGTGGACTTACCGGAACCGGTCGGACCGGTTACCAGGATAATACCGTTCGGGTTCGACAGGATACGGTCGAACTTCTTCATCTCCTCCGGTGAGAAACCGAGGTTACTCTTCTCTCTGGAGAGGGTCTGCTTGGAGGTAAGTCGCATTACCACCTTCTCACCGAACACCGTCGGGAGAATGGAAGCTCGGATATCGTACTCCATATGGTCTACAATCTGGGTGATACGACCGTCCTGCGGCTTTCTCTTCTCGGAAATATCCATACCGCCGATAATCTTGATACGGGCGATAATGGCGGAAAGCAGGGATACCTGATAACGGTTGATCTCCTGCAGTACACCGTCGATACGATACCGCACGCGGATAATCGTCTCCAACGGCTCTATATGTATATCGGAGGCTCTCATACGAACCGCCTGCTCTATAATCGTCTTTACCAAGATAACAATCGGGGAGCTCTCTACCTCTGCCTGCATCTCCTCTGTCTTGGCATCGTCATCCTTGTCTCCGCGCTGCTGTGCGAAGCGGTCCGCCATAGCACGGGTCTCCGCACCGCCGTAGTAACGGTCGATGGCGGACATAATCTCGGTGTTGGTAGCGATGGCCGGCACAATATCCATGCCCGTAACCACACCAAGGTCATCCATTGCCACGATATCCATCGGGTCTGCCATTGCGACATACAACCGGTTCGGATTCTCCGGATTGATGTAGTACGGAATCATCGCATGCTTCTTCAGCATGGAAGGCTCAGACACCATCTTGATAATATCGCTCGAAATCTCATAACCCGTCAGGGTAATAGACTCTATATGCAACTGCTCCTTCAGAGCTTCCATAATGGCAACTTCGGTGGTGATACCCTTCTGTACCAGAGCCAAACCAAGCCGGATCTTCTTCGGCTGCTGACGCTGGTATTCCAGGGCCTGCTGTAACTGGTCTTCGGTAATAACTCCGGCATCCACCAAAATATCACCCAAACGTCTTCTTCTTCTTCCAAATCCTTCCCGCATGGTCGGGTCCATATCCGGCGGCCTCCTCTCACTGTGTCAGCTATTCTCTATTGCTTGATTTTACGCTGTTTTCACGTTCTTTTTATTTATACATATTGTAACATAAAATGCGTTTTTTTTCAAGGGTTTTTCCCTCTAAAACCCAATATTTTTTCAGATAATTTCTTATACTGGCGGAATATTGTATATCAATTCACAAATGCTGTGGTTTTCCTTTTTTACCACCACAAAGTGTTGTGGTATGAATGTTAAAAAAAAATTCAAAAAAAATTAATTTTTTTCTGCACAAAAAACGGTCCGGTCGCAAAAACTTTGCAACCGGACCATCATAGATATCAAATATCCTTAGATTCTTGGTTTTGCGTCCCCGCATTTCTACGGGTTTGCCTATGTCTTCTGAGATTATATCGGTCTGTTACAGTACACTCTTAACAGCCTTTACAACATTTTCTACAGTGAAGCCGAACTTCTCGAACAAGGTGTTAGCCGGAGCGGAAGCACCGAAACCGGTCATGGTTACGGTAGCACCGTCAAGACCTACATACTTGCCCCAACCGTAATCGATAAGAGCCTCTACTGCTACTCTTGCGCGGATATTCTTCGGAAGAACGCTCTCCTTGTACTCTGCGCTCTGCTGCTCGAAGAGGTCCATACACGGCATGGATACAACTCTTACATCTACGCCTTCCTTCGCAAGTACTTCCTTTGCATTAACAGCAAGGGAAACCTCGGAACCGGAAGCGATGATGATTGCATCCGGAGTAGCCTTGGTGGAGTCAGCGATAACATAACCACCCTTTAACGCTTCCTTGGAGGAACCTGCAAGCTGCGGAAGGTTCTGTCTGGTAAGAACTAATGCAGTCGGGGTCTCCTTGGAGGTAGCTGCGGAATACCAAGCAGCGATGGTCTCCGTAGCGTCTGCCGGACGGAATACATTGAAGTTCGGCATAGCACGAAGCATAGCTAACTGCTCGATCGGCTCATGGGTCGGTCCATCCTCACCAACACCGATACTGTCATGAGTTAATACATAAGTGGTCGGAATACGCATGATGGAAGAAAGTCTTGCCATCGGCTTTACGTAATCACTGAATACGAAGAAGGTGGAAACAAAGGCACGAAGACCATGTAAGGTCATACCGTTACCGATTGCTGCCATCGCAAGCTCACGAACACCGAAGTGTAAGTTGCGGCCTGCATAGTTCTCCTTGGAGAAATCTCCGGCATCCTTCATATAGGTCTTGGTGGACGGAGCAAGGTCTGCTGCACCACCGATTAATGCCGGAACATAGTCCTTTAAGCGGTTAAGAACAACACCGGAAAGGTTTCTGGTAGCTTCCGGCTTATCGTCGAATGCCCAGAACTCCTCGTTGTCGATTAAATCCTTAGCGATGTCAAGGTTGAACATATCGTCCCAAGCCTTCTTCATCTCCGGATACTTTGCGCAGTACTCAGCAAACATCTTGTTCCAAGCTTCCTCATCCTTTGCCTTTTCAGCGGAGATTGCCTTGTAGTTTGCATATACTTCGTCCGGTACAAAGAACGGCTCCTGAGACGGCCAGCCAAGATTTTCCTTCATAGCTGCTACATTGTCTGCACCAAGCGGTTCGCCGTGAGCGCTTGCCTTACCCTGCTTAGCCGGGCAGCCGAAACCGATCTGGGTCTTGCAGATAATGAAGGACGGCTTCGTGGTCTCTGCCTGAGCAGCACGAATAGCCTTACCGATCTCTTCTAAATCATTACCATCCTCTACGGTAAGAGTCTGGAAGCCGAATGCCTTCATGCGGCCCTCAACATCCTCGGTGAATGCGATGTCGGTGCTTCCTTCGATGGAAATCTTATTGGAATCGTATAATACGATAAGCTTGCTTAAACCAAGGGTACCTGCTAAGGAGAATGCCTCAGAGGAAATACCCTCCATTAAACAACCGTCACCACCTAAAACATAGGTGAAGTGGTCAACTACATCATAGCCATCCTTGTTGAACTTTGCAGCAAGGTGAGCCTCAGCCATAGCCATACCAACAGCCATAGCCATACCTGCACCAAGCGGGCCGGTGGTAGCTTCAACACCTCTGGTGTGACGATACTCCGGATGACCCGGGGTCAGGGAATCAAGCTGACGGAACTGCATCAAGTCTTCCTTGGTGAGGCCGTAGCCGAATAAATGTAATAAGGAGTAAAGCAAAGTGGAACCGTGACCACCGGAAAGGATGAAACGGTCTCTGTTCGCCCAGTCCGGGTTTGCCGGATTGTGCTTCATTTCCTTTGCCCAAAGCTCGTAAGCAACAGCAGCAGCACCAAGCGGAAGACCCGGATGACCGGAATTAGCCTTCTGTACGGCATCAGCTGCAAGAACGCGGATCGCGTTTACAGACATATTATCAATCGTACTCATGTAAGTAACCTCCAGTATATTTTATTTATGGGGTAGGCAAATAAACCTACCCCTATGTGTCGTTTTAGGCGTATGCCAATTCTGTATTACTTACCGAATACAGCGATGTAGTCCTTCTGGAACTTCTCGATACCCTGATCGGTGAGCGGGTGCTTGGTCATCTGCTCGATTACAGAGTACGGAACAGTAGCGATGTCAGCGCCTGCTAAAGCACAGTCGGTAACGTGAATCGGATTTCTTACGCTTGCTGCGATGATCTCGGTGTTGATGTCATCGTACATAGCGAACATATCGGAAATGGTGCGGATTAAATCGATACCCGGCATGGAAATATCATCAAGTCTGCCAAGGAACGGAGAAACGTAGGTAGCACCTGCTCTAGCTGCAAGAAGAGCCTGGTTAGCGGAGAATACTAAGGTAACGTTGGTCTTGATACCCTCGGAAGCAAGAACCTTGGTAGCCTTTAAGCCTTCTACGGTCATCGGAATCTTAACAACCATGTTCGGATGAATCTTTGCGATCTCTCTACCCTCTGCAATCATGCCCTCTGCATCAACAGTGGTAGCCTTAACCTCACCGCTGATCGGTCCGTCAACGATGTCGGTAATCTCCTTGATTACTTCTTCGAAGATTCTGCCTTCCTTCGCAATCAAAGACGGGTTGGTGGTAACGCCGCAAATAACGCCCATGTCATTTGCCTTCTTGATGTCTGCTACATTCGCAGTGTCAATAAAAAACTTCATGGATAAATCCTCCTTAAAATAAATTTCTTCCTTTCATTTCATAAAGAGAATCCGCTCCATTGCATGCAAAAAGGCATGGCAATAGGGCATAGATACTCATATACCATCACTATACACCGAAATCAATAATTTTTCAATCCTTTTTTTCGGCATCGCAAAAAAAACTCTAAATCCGTATGCTTCCGTTGGATTTTACACGGATTTTTGGCTACTTTGCACAATTTTTCCGTTATCTCCCCAGTTCTGTCAACGTACCGAACCGGTATCCTGCTTCCCTCAATAAATCCAGTACATCTCCCAAAGCCTGGGTATTGGACTCCGAGATATTATGTATTAAGGCAATACAGCCGTTATGGTGATACGTATTAAAATGATCGACTACATAATCCTTTCCCGGCTGATTGTTTACATCATAATCGTAATAGGCAATGCTCCAAAAAGCCGAAGTATACCCCATGTCCTGCACCACCTTCAGTACGCGTTCACTGTATTCTCCCATCGGCGTCCGGAAAAACGGATCAATAGAGTACCCGGTCTTTTCCTCCATGGCAATTGCCACCCCATACAGCTCTTCCGCCAGTTCCTCCGGAGTCAGCGTCGGAGAACTTAAATGCCGCACCGTATGATTTCCCACCAAATGCCCTTCCTCTTTCATTCGTTTTACATACTCCGGATTTTTTACAACAAAATCCTTTGTCACAAAAAATATTGCCTTTACGCCCTTTTCCTTCAAGGTATCCAGAATAGCCGGTGTAAACCCGTTCTCATATCCACAGTCAAAGGTAATGTAAAAAACCTTGTCCTCCTCGGTTGCGGTCCTGTCCAGATAATATGCGGAATACTCCTCAATCGGAAAACTTTCTCCGCTTCCCGACGGCTTGTGATTTTCATTTCTGCGGAACCACCAGGAAAACTCCTCATTGCTGTATTGCTCATAGTTTTCGTTTTTGATTTCGATTCCTCCCGGCAATCTGCCCGGCAACTGTACCTCTTCCTGTATTCCGGCCGGTTCCGGTGTCGGTGTTGCGCCCGGTGCTTGCCCCGGTGACGGCGTTACTGTTACATCCGATGTATCCCCCGGTTCGACCGTCGGAATCGTATCTTGTATCGGTGCAGAAGTTGCATCCGCTATCGGATACAAGGTTGGAGACGTTTCATTGCCGGCTTGTCCCTGGCCCGGCGCCCTCTCCGGATCTTGTGCCACATACTCCGGCACATCGGTCGGCACCCCCGTTACATTTGTCCCGAAAGCTTCCTGCTCTCCGGCCTTCCCGTGCCCGATATATATTCCGATAAATACTACGGCAGCTACAATATATACCGCCTCAGCAATCCATTGTTTTTTCATCTATATTCCTCTTTCTACTATATAATAGTCCACATATCATCCAAAAATACGGTGCCACCTGTACTACACTGATGTTGAAAAAGGCTTGGGCGATGTAACCGAAGAAAGCGAAAAATGCAATTTTTGATATTTCGTCATATTCACTCTGTTTTTCTTCGTTCTCGCATCTTTTTTTCCGTACAAACTGTTTTATTCCCGGAATGAACAAAGCAAACAAAAATATCAGATAGAAAATCAGTGCAAATATACCTTCGGTTATCCAAAGATTCAAATACTCGTTATGGGCTTTATCAAATTGAATTGCATTTTCAATCCCGTAAGTGTTCAGACACAGCATTCCCAACTGTTCCAAGCCGCAACCAAACAAACCATACTCCGGCAACAATGCAACTGTTTGTTTCCAAATCAACATCCGACTGCTTCCTACTCCGTCGCCGAAAACTGTTCCTTCTTCCTGTATTTGTTTCCCTATTGACAGCATTTCTCCCAACACACGTCCGTTTGTAATGATGTTAAACAAAATCATAACAAGAAGAAATCCCAGGATAAGCCCCAACAAAGGGAGAAGCTTTTTTCTCTTTGAAATAAGTTCCAAAAAAGCATAGAGTAGGAACATCATAAACAGCCCCACATACACCAAACTGGAAGATGCAGAAATACATGCCATATATCCGAGCAAGGTAAGTGCATACCACACCCACCGGTTCCACCAAGGAAACGGATGGGTTAATCTGGAATCTTCCCGATATATAAAGAAGCCTCCGATTGCCACTCCCGTGAATAACACAGCGAATGCCCCGTAAAAATTCGGATTACGCATCGGCACATAGGCCATTCCCGGATACCAAAAGCTGAATTGATAAATTCCGGTAAATTGAATGACTCCGATAATTGCGATCAGACAGCCGAACAATAAGAACAACCGCAATAAAATACGAATATATCGTTTTTCGTACAACATCGTCGTTACCAGAAAAATCATGTAATATGCCAACAAGGAGAAATATCCTTCTCCTTTTCCCAGCCCATACAATGCCAAAATCCAATTGTCGGCTATCATCACCGAAATCAATCCGACAAATGCCAAGCCTATTAACGACGATAGAATCCATACATTTTTCAAATGACCTATTCTCTTATTCATAAGCTCAGTCACAAAAAGAAACGTAAAGTAAATCAAAAATATACGCAAAAGAGTTGTCTGTATCAAAATTGCCTTCGTTAAATAAATTGACATAAAAAACTGCGGAATCGGCAATACAAACATCAAAACCGCCAACCCGTAAAAGATCATCTTCTGTATATATTCTTCCGGTATTTTTTTTATTTTTTCAACAATCATTTTTTCTCCCAACTACTTTTCAACTTTATCAAAAAGCCAAAATTTTTCAATTCAAACTTTATCACTACTTTCATTATACTAAAGAAACAACAAAAAAAGCAACCGATAATCCAAGGATTACCGGTCATTTCCTGTAAACAAAAAAACTTCCAAGTTAACCTTGGAAGTGTAAATGAGCCACGCGGGACTCGAACCCGCGACACCTTGATTAAAAGTCAAGTGCTCTACCGCCTGAGCTAGTAGCCCATCTTCTTTTGCTATAAGCAAAAAAATAATGCCCAGAACCGGAATCGAACCAGTGACACACGGATTTTCAGTCCGTTGCTCTACCAACTGAGCTATCTGGGCAAGGTACCTTTCTCTATTATATCAGACATTTGCTGAAATGCAAGAGAATTTATTTTCAGTAAAAAGGAAATGTCTTTCTACAGAGTTGCGGGGGCAGGATTTGAACCTACGACCTTCGGGTTATGAGCCCGACGAGCTTCCAGACTGCTCCACCCCGCGATAATAATTATTCTTTTGTTAAGTGGATGGGGAAGGATTCGAACCTTCGAAAGCGTCGCTAACAGATTTACAGTCTGCCCCCTTTGGCCACTCGGGAACCCATCCATAATTTTAAGCCGATAATCGGACTCGAACCGATAACCTGCTGATTACAAGTCAGCTGCTCTGCCAATTGAGCCATATCGGCATGATATTAAGTTATCTACCAATTGGCAACGCCAAATTATCGGTAATAGTGGGGCCTATAGGGCTCGAACCTATGACCCTCTGCTTGTAAGGCAGATGCTCTCC
>CAZJEN010000012.1:0-88962 GCA_964545045.1 uncultured Lachnospiraceae bacterium
GTATACATGTAAAGTATACCACAATTTCATCAAAAATCCAAAATTTTTTTAATATTTTTAATAAGTTATTATTTTAACACTCACTACTCCCCTCATCTTTTAACACCGTATTTCCGCCAGGACAAGAAAGGCGGCCACAGAATCTGTAGCCGCCTTGAAAACTTTATATTGCCACTGTCTTACAGCTGCGGGCCTGCCTTTACTAAAGCCTTACCTGCATCGTTTCCGGTGTACTTATCGAAGTTCTTTACGAAACGAGCTGCAAGATCCTTTGCCTTGGTCTCCCACTCAGAAGCATCTGCGTAGGTATCACGCGGGTCAAGGATGCCGGTATCAACACCCGGAAGCTCGGTCGGAACTGCGAAGTTGAAGTACGGAATGGTCTTGGTCTCTGCCTTTAAGATAGAGCCGTCTAAGATAGCATCGATGATACCACGGGTATCCTTAATGGAGATACGCTTGCCGGTTCCGTTCCAACCGGTGTTTACAAGGTATGCCTTTGCACCGCTCTTCTCCATCTTCTTAACAAGCTCTTCCGCATACTTGGTCGGATGAAGCTCTAAGAATGCCTGACCGAAGCAAGCAGAGAAGGTCGGGGTCGGCTCGGTAATACCGCGCTCGGTTCCTGCAAGCTTGGAAGTGAATCCGGACAGGAAGTAGTACTGTGCCTGCTCCGGAGTTAATACGGAAACCGGCGGAAGTACACCAAATGCGTCAGCGGAAAGGAAGATTACGTTCTTTGCATCCGGAGCTGCAGATACCGGACGAACGATCTTCTCAATGTGATTGATCGGGTAAGATACACGGGTGTTCTCGGTAACGGAACCGTCATCGAAATCACAAACACCGTTTGCATCAACGGTTACGTTCTCTAACAATGCGTTACGCTTAATTGCGTTGTAGATATCCGGCTCAGAATCCTTATCAAGGTTGATAACCTTTGCATAGCAACCGCCCTCGAAGTTGAATACGCCGTTGTCATCCCAACCGTGCTCGTCGTCACCGATTAAGAGACGCTTCGGATCGGTGGAAAGGGTGGTCTTACCGGTACCGGAAAGACCGAAGAACAATGCAGTGTTCTCGTTGTTCATATCGGTGTTAGCGGAGCAGTGCATGGAAGCCATACCATTAAGCGGTAAGTAGTAGTTCATCATGGAGAACATACCCTTCTTCATCTCACCGCCGTACCAGGTGTTTAAGATAACCTGCTCACGGGAAGTGATGTTGAATGCAACAGCGGTCTCAGAGTTAAGACCAAGCTCCTTGTAGTTCTCAACCTTAGCCTTGGATGCATTGTAGCATACGAAATCCGGCTCGAAGTTCTCTAACTCTTCTGCAGTCGGGTTGATGAACATGTTCTTTACGAAATGTGCCTGCCAAGCTACTTCCATGATGAATCTGATTGCCATACGGGAATCAGCGTTGGTACCACAGAATAAGTCCATAACATACAACTTCTTATCGGAAAGCTGCTCAACAGCAAGCTTCTTTAATTCCTTCCAAGTGTCCTCGCTGCACGGATGGTTATCGTTCTTGAACTCCGGAGAGGTCCACCATACGGTATCCTTGGAATTCTCGTCCATAACGATGAACTTATCCTGCGGGGAACGTCCGGTGTAAATACCGGTCATTACGTTTACCGCACCAAGCTCGGTCTCCTGACCCTTCTCAAAGCCCTCCAGGCTCGGATCGGTCTCTGCCACAAACAGCTCCTCAAAAGACGGGTTGTGGATGATCTCTTTCGCACCCATGATGCCATACTTCGTTAAATCCAACTGACTCATTAATATAGTCCTCCTTAAATAATATTAAAATAAAATAATAATAAACTGTGATACAAATACTACCGCAACTAATGCAATCGGGTAGGTTGCCGCATAAGCAGCCGCAACATCTTCGGTTCCCGCCACGTGAATCAGCGTACCGAGAGCCGGTGTACTGGTCATACCGCCGGTAATGGAACCCAAAGTATTCAATACCGGAAGCTTCAGTACAAACTTCGCAAAGATGAAACCGATAATCATCGGAAGGATGGTAATGATTACACCATATACGAAATAGGAAATCTTAAACTCCTGTACAAATCTTGCTCCACCGGCAATACCTGCGCCGATTAAGAACAACATAAGACCCAACTCTCTGAATACCTTAAGAGTGGTGGTACTCGGCATCAGGTTAACCTTTCCGATCTTTCCGAAATGTCCGAATACAAGAGAAGCTAACAAGCATCCGCCGGTTGTAGTAAGGGAAAACGTAGTTCCGTTTAAGCCTGCGCCGGACAACGGAATCTTTACCATACCGATGACAACGCCGATTACCGCAGCAATGGCAAACGGTGCAATACCGAAATCATCCAGCTCAATCAGCTTACCGGTCTCCTTCTTTGCCGCAGCGCCGTCTTTGTCAACTAACAGCTTTGCTCTCTCTTCGTCCATGTTTACCTTTAAAATCTTAGGCAGAAGCTGAACGAATAAAACAACACCGATTACACCGAAAATATAGGCAATACCGTAACCAACAGATACCAACTGCTCCAGTTCCGGAGTAGCAACAGATGCCTTCGCCGCAGAGAACGCCGGGGTAGAGGTAAGCGCACCCGCAAAAATACCGGACATAATTGCGGAAAGCTTTTCCATATCCGTTTCACCCATCATCTTACCAGCATAGATACAACCTACTGTTGCAAGACCACCTGCCACGATAATGACAAGTCCGAGGAAAACGTAAGACTTGAAATTCTTCTTCATGTTACTGAAGAACTTCGGACCTGCAATAAAGCCTACGGAGGATACGAACAGGATAAGTCCCATATTCTCGATAACCTTCAGTGCATTCGTTGTGTAATCCGGCAACTGTGCACTCAAATCATCATAGAACAGACAACCGTACACCAGTGCTACCAGGAACACGCCCGCAGTACCTAAAGAGATACCCTTAATCGTAATTCTTCCGATTGCATATCCGACTGCTGCAATGGCAAACACACAAAATACCAAAAACGTAATTCCCGTAATCGGAATCACACCGCCAAACAAATTCATAGTCATAGACCTCTTTTCTTAGTTTCTATCTTCTGATTTCTCATCTTTTGTTTGTAGTAATATCTCTCTTATCTTCTCTTCGTGTAATCCGGTAAGAGCTTCGGAGATACTGCTTCGGTATTGATTCCCGCACTCTCAATTTCCTTCTCAAACTTCTCGATATGTGCAAGAGTAAGCTTACCAACCGTTACATTCTTTGCCTTAGCTGCTGCATTGATACCTGCGCTTCTGCCGAATACGATAATATCAAGCAAAGAGTTACCCATGAGACGGTTCTTGCCGTGAATTCCTCCCACAGCCTCACCTGCTACAAACAGGTTCTGAACGTTGGTGGTCATACCGTCTGCGGTAATATCAAGACCGCCGTTCTGGTAATGCAAGGTCGGATATACGAGAATCGGCTCCTTGCGGATATCGATGCCGTACTTCTCGAACATACGCATCATTGCCGGAATTCTCTTCTCGATGGTACCTTCTCCGCCGATTTTTTCAATCATCGGTGTATCTAACCATACACCCAAACCGCTTCCGGTGTCAACACCATTTTCTCTTTCAGAGCATTCACGGATAATGGATGCTGCCGCAACGTCACGGGTTTCAAGCGGATGCATGAATACTTCGCCGTTACCGTTGACAAGCTTTGCGCCTAAGGAACGTACCTTCTCGGTTACAAGTGCACCGAAAATCTGCTCCGGATATGCAACGCCGGTCGGATGATACTGTAAGGTCTCTGCGTAAAGAAGCTTTGCACCTACTCTGTAACCGAGAACCAGACCGTCTGCGGTTGCACCGTAGTGGTTGGAAGTCGGGAAGCCCTGGTAATGCATACGTCCCGCACCACCGGTTGCGATGATTACGGTCTTTGCCTTGGCAACCAATAATTCCTTGGTCTCCATGTTCATAAGAACCGCACCCGCAGCGTTACCGTTCTCATCAAGAATCAGCTCAATTGCTGCGGTAAAGTCAACTACCGGGATGTTACGGTTGAACACTTCGTCACGAAGGGTTCTCATGATTTCCGCACCGGAGTAGTCCTTTGCCGCATGCATACGCTTGCGGGAAGTACCGCCGCCGTGAGTGGTTACCATGGTACCGTCAGCGTCTTTATCGAACTCAACACCCAAGTTGCTCAGCCACTGGATTGCCTCCGGTGCATCACAAACAAGCTTGGATAACAGTTCTCTCTTTGCTGCGAAATGACCGCCACCGAATGCATCCACAAAGTGGATTGCCGGGGAATCGTTCGGCTTATCAGCCGCCTGAATACCACCTTCAGCCATCATGGTGTTTGCATCACCGATACGAAGCTTAGTTACGATCATAACATCAGCGCCTGCCTCATTTGCCTCGATTGCTGCGGATGCACCTGCACCGCCGCCACCGATAATCAATACGTCGGTTTCGTAATCCGGCTTTGTAAGGTCAACGCTGTCCGCAGTAATACGGCTGTGTGCCTGAAGAATCTCAGCGAGCTCCGTCGGCACCTTCTCGCCCTTATTCGGACCGATCTTTAACTCAGCAAACTCATCCTTTTTGTAGTCCGGATGAAATGCTGCAAGTAAATCTTCCTTCTGCTTTGCAGTCATACGTTCCGGCTCCAAAGCAATATTTTTTTCTCTTGCTGCTTCTACGGCAGCGATAGATGCATGAAACTTTTCCGAATACATATGCCATCCTCCTTACTTTTCGATTTCACGTGTGTTGTAGAGCTCTTTCATTTCCTCGATCGGCTTCTGCATAAGAGCTTCGATTAACTCATTGAAGTCACCGTTCTTAATCTCTCTCACACGATCTTCAAGATGTCCGCAACCCGGTGCAAGATACTTACCGTTGATTCTTCTTGCCAGCATTGCTACCTGCGGATGGGAAATACCAGCCGGACATCTGGAGGAACATACGCCACACATTACACAGTCGAAAGACTCTTCCGCACACTTCTCGAAATCACCGCGCTGTGCGTACGCAATGTACTGCATTACATTTAAGCCCTGCGTACAGCTCTTGGTACAAGCGTTACAGCCGATACAAGCGTAAATCTCCGGATAAAGCTGCATCATAACAGATTCGGTTACCGGAATATTCTCGATATCATATACCTGCTTTACAAGCGGGAAGAACGGTAATGTAGCTATGTACATATTGTCCTCTACCTTGGTCTGGCAGGCAAGACAAGCCTTCAGCTCCTTGTCTCCCTTAATACGGTAAATGGTTGCACAGGCACCGCAGAAACCGTTACGGCAACCGCAGCCTCTTACGAGCTGGTAGCCGGCATATTCCATAGCAGTCATAATGGTCAGGTTTTCCGGCACCTCGTACTTCTTACCGAAAAGAAAAATGCTAACTAATTTCTCCATGTTATCTCTCCTTTAATACTCATCCGGCAATTCATCCAGCTCATCGCAACGGAATACCGGGCCGTCTTTGCAAACGTATTTAGAGCCTACATTACATCTTCCGCATTTGCCGACTCCGCATTTCATTCGCAACTCAAGTGTCGTATAAATCTGGGTCTTGTCAAAGCCCATTGCGCAAAGGCCGTCCAACGTAAACTTAATCATAATCGGCGGACCACACAAAACCGCAGTTTTATTTGTATCAAAGCCAAGCTCTTTTACATAGTTCGGTACAAAGCCTACATGACCGTCCCAACCCTCCTGCGGGTTATCAATGGTCAAATGCACCTTAACGCCTGCATCGTTGGACCACTCCTCGATAATCTCCTGATAGTCAAGTAAGTCATCCTTGCTTCTGGAACCGTAAACAATATCGATCTCACCGTAACGGTCACGATAATGTCTGCAATAGTTGATAACCGAACGAAGCGGTGCAAGACCTACGCCACCGGCAATAAAGAGAAGATTCTTTCCGGCAAACACATCATCTACCGGGAACGGATTGCCGTACGGTCCTCTGATGGTAATCTGCTGGCCTGCCTCTGCCTGGTGCAACCACTCGGTTACACAACCGCACTTCTTAATGGAAAACTCCATGTACTCTTCGTTGGTCGGAGAAGAGGTAATGGAAAACATTGCCTCGCCCACACCCGGAACGGAAAGCATCGCACACTGTCCCGGACGATGATCGAATGCCTTCTTACCGTCCGGTGTAACCACACGGAAGGTCTTAATATCCGGCGTATCGATTCTCACATCGGTAATGACGCCAATCTTGGGAATTAAAGTATCTTCGATATTATTCACTTGCTTTCCCTCCAATCTTTTTCATTACTTTTACGATATTCATGGATATCGGACACTTGGAAAGACAACGTCCGCAACCTACACAGCTGAACATTCCGTCGTTATTTTCCGGATAGTACACCAGCTTGTGCATAAAACGCTGACGGAAACGTTCCTTCTGGGTCAGTCTGTTGTTTCCGTGTGCCATCTTGGTGAACTCGGAATACATACAGGAATCCCAGCATCTGTATCGAATCACACCGTTTCCGGTGTTGAAATCCTTAATGTCATAGCACTGACAGGTCGGACACACAAAGGTACAGGTTCCGCAACCGAGACAGGTCTGGGAAAGTTCATCCCATTCCGGTGCATCGAAGAACTCCTTCGTCTTACCGCCGCCGAATGCATCCGTAGTAAGATCCTTTAACGGAAGCTTATTCATGATGGCAGTAATCTTTTCCTTCTGTGCGTTTACCTCATCGTCACCGCACTCCTCGGTCAAACCGGAAAGCTTGCTCATAAGAGCCTCACCCTTCTCGGTGTTGGCACGGAAGAATACCTCGGTTTCGGTCTTCCATACGGAAACATCTCCTGCCGGCTCCTCCGGGCTGATGCCGAAGGTCTGACAGAAACAAGTCTCGGACGGTCTGTTACAAGCCACGGAAACGATTACTCCATGCTCGCGTCTTGCGGCATAAAAGCTGTCCACCGGAGCGCTTAAGAACACTCTGTCCAACACTTCAAAACTCTTTACATCACAAGCGCGCACACCGAAAATCACAAAATCCTCGGTCTCACTTCTGGTGTCAATAACCTCAATATTCTTACCGGAGGTTTTAAACTCCATTAAATTTTCCATCTGCGGAAAGAAGAAATCCTTCGGGCTTCTGACCGTATTTAAGGCATTGCTCCAGGTCACTCCCTCTTCCCACTTCTTATAAGTAGCAGCTCCGTCGGTTCCGTCTACCGGAAGATACAATGATGCTGCCTTGGAAATTTCTGCAAATACAGAATTCATTGAGTCAAGAGAACATTTACGCATTGGTATCCCTCCTGTCAAAAACTTCACCCGGCTCCAAATCCTCCGTCGTATAGTCCACAAGCGGAGCACGGGAACCAACCTCGGCACCTGCCTGATACTCACCGTAGAACTCGTTCATATCCTTGATAAACTTACGATTTAACAAGTGAAGCGGAATGTTCTGCGGACATACTCTGGAACACTCGCCACAGTCCGTACAACGTCCTGCCACATGGTATGCTCTGATGATATGGAACATCTTTTCCTCAAAGCTGTTTGCCGGAGCCTTATTCTCAACACCGGAATTCGGGTTGTCGAATACACACTTCTCACAGGTACATGCCGGACAAGCATCACGGCACGCATTACAGCGGATACAACGGGAAAGCTCGTTCTGCCAGAATGCGAATCTCTCGTCCGGAGTCATTGCCTCTAACTTCTCAACCTCGTCAAAACGGTTGGAGTCGATGACTTCGCCTTCTTCGCCCAACAGTTCATCATATGCAACATGCTTCTTACTCTTGCAGTTAACACATCTTTCAGCGAGAACCTCTGCGGTAGCAACCGCAACCGGCTGCTCCTCATAAAGGGTGGTCACCGCAAGCTTATCGCCGGTGCAATCCACAGAAGCGATACCCTCGCCGCAAATTGCCTTTACCTTTGCGATGTCAACCATACCCTCGCACGGAATACCCACAGCGTATACCTTTTCTCTGTCGAATCTGTGCTCCGTTAACAGCTGGTTAAAGCTGTAAGTATCACACGGCTTTAAGAACACCAGCATCTTGCCTTCCAGACGATCGGTCTTTGCAACAAGATACTTGGAAAAGTTCGCGCCGCAGAAATCGTTCCATACAAAATTCTCTCTTAAATCTGCCTCGCTCTTAAACACAGCCGGGGTAACGTCGTAATCGAACTCACCCTTATGCCAGCCGAGAACAGCAGTTACAGTTCCGTCTGCGAGCAGAGAAACTGCTTTGTCTAATAATTGATCACGTGTTATCGCTTGCATCGCAGGTCCTCCAATCTCTTATTCGGTCCGAGAGCCGTTACCTTTTCCACGAAATCGTTCATGGTAGCGGCAAACTTTGCGCCTTCTGCTGCGGATACCCATTCTACGCGGGTACGTTCCTTCTCGATTCCGAGATAATCAAGCATCGAGAACAATGCAGCCATACGGCGGCGTGTATAGTAGTTACCGGATGTGTAGTGACAGTCACCCGGATGACAACCACAAAGGATTACTCCGTCTGCGCCTCTCTGGAAGGCACGTAAAATGAACATCGGATTTACACGACAGGAGCAAGGTACGCGGATGATTTTTACATCCGCCGGATAGTTCAGGCGGTTGTTGCCTGCAAGGTCTGCGCCTGCATAAGAACACCAGTTACAGCAAAACGCAACAATTAAAGGCTTAAATTCATTTACTTGCATATTGCATCTACCTCCGCCATAATTTGATTATTTGCAAATCCTCTTAAGTCCATAGCACCGGACGGACATGCAACCGTACAGCAACCGCAACCCTGACATACTGCCGGATTAACGGAAGCGACTCTTCTCACCTTGGTGGTTCTGTCAGGCATACGGAATTCCTTATCTACATAAGTAATCGCACCGTACGGACATACTCTCTCACAAGAGGAACAACCGTTACACATCAACTCGTTGGAGCTTGCTACACACGGGTTACCGGTGAGCTTATCCTTTGCAAGAAGGCCGATTACCTTGGAAGCTGCCGCACCTGCCTGGGATACGGTCTCCGGAATATCTTTCGGGCCCTGACAAGCACCGGACAGGAACACACCTGCCGTCGGGCTCTCTACCGGTCTTAACTTCGGATGTGCCTCTGTGAAGAAATCGTTGGTATCCATACTTGCGGTCAGCATGGTAGCTAACGGACGAGCGGACTCATCCGGCTCGATAGCCGCTGCAAGAACCACAAGGTCTGCATCGATATGAAGCTGCTTGTTTGCAATGAGGTCGGAAGCCTGTACCTTCAGCTTCTTGCCTTCCGGTGTAACCTTACCAACCATACCCTTGATGTACTTCACGCCGTATTCTTCTACTGCACGACGATAGAATTCATCAAAGTTCTTACCCGGAGTTCTTACGTCGATGTAGAATACATATACCTCGGTATCCGGATACTTATCTCTTGTCAACATCGCATGCTTTGCGGTGTACATACAACAAATCTTGGAACAGTACTCCTTGCCCTTTTCCGCACAGGAATCACAACGGGAACCTACACACTGTACAAATACGATGGTGTGCGGATGCTCGTGGTCGGACGGACGGAGTAGCTTACCTGCGGTCGGACCCGCAGCATTGGTCAAACGTTCAAACTCAAGGGAAGTAATAACGTCCTTGGACTGATTATACGCAAATTCGTCGAACTTGTCCATACTAATCGGATTGAAACCGGTTGCAACTACGATTGCACCGTACTTCTCCTCAATGAACTCATCCTTCTGGGTGTAATCGATTGCACCTGCCGCACAAACCTTTGCACAAAGTCCGCACTTACCGTTCTTCAGCATGTTACATGCATTCGGGTCGATGGTTGCCACCTTCGGAACCGCCTGTGCAAACGGAATGTAGATTGCGCTGCGGTTATCCATGCCGAGGTTGAACTCGTTCGGAACCTTCTTCATCGGACACTTTTCTACGCAGGCACCACAACCGGTACAAATGTCTTCTTTTACATAACGGGCATTCTTCTTAATGGTTACATCAAAGTTACCTACAAAGCCCTTTACCTCCGTTACTTCACTGTAGGAGAAGATACGAATCTTCTCGTTCTGGGCAACGTCTACCATCTTCGGGGTTAAGATACAAGCCGCACAGTCAAGGGTCGGGAATGTCTTATCTAACTGAGCCATCTTACCGCCGATGGTCGGCTTCTTCTCTACGATATCTACTTCAAAGCCCGCATCCGCAATATCAAGCGCGGTCTGGATACCGGCAATACCACCACCGATAACAAGCGCACGCTTCGTTACCGGAGACTCACCCGGAACTAGCGGGGTATTTAAGTTTACCTTTGCAACCGCTGCCTTACCGAGGATGATCGCCTTCTCGGTACCGGTTAACATATCCTTGTGAACCCAGGAACACTGCTCTCTGATGTTCGCAATCTCTACCATGTACGGATTTAATCCGGCTGCTGCAGCCGTCTTACGGAAGGTTGCTTCATGCATTCTCGGGGAACAGGAACATACCACGATACCCGTAAGATTGTGCTCCTTCACGGCATCAATAATCATATTCTGACCGGCCTGGGAACACATATATTGATAATTGGTGGAAAAGACAACTCCCGGCTCGTTCTTTAAAGCTTCGGATACTGCCTGTACATCAACGGTACCTGCAATATTACTTCCGCACCAACATACAAAAACGCCAACTCTTTGCATTTGTCCTTTCCTCCTTACTTACTGTACTTTCTGAATGCGCTGACAATCGCCTGCTGCGGCATCTCGTCATCCAGCAATGCCGGAATATCGTTTGCCGTCAGGTGATTTGCGCCCTGCTTGCGAATCGCTGCCAAACGAACAGCTTCCACGAGCTTTGCCGGCTCAACGCCTCTCGGACAACGCTCGATACATGCAAAGCAAGACAAACATTTATATAATGATTCGGAAGCAAGCAACGGCTCGATATCGCCGCTCTCTACCATGTTTACAAACTGATGCGGGTGGAATTCCATCTCATCGTAAGCCGGACAAGATGCGGAACACTTACCGCAACGCATACACTTTCTCGGATTTACTCCGCTTCTGCGAATCACTTCTTCCTGAAGATTGTTGTTATGCATTGGTAGCCTCCTTTACTCCGAGGGCTTCCGCCAAAAGCTCGGTGAAATATACTACCGGAATGTCTGCACCGTTTTTAATCAGATTGTAACGGCAAAGCGGACATGCGGTAATAATCATCTCTGCGCCTGCTGCCTTCGCATTCTCAACAACAGCATTGCTGTTCTTCTTAGCAAGCTCCGGACTTTCCATTGCGATATAGCCACCGCAACATTCGTTACGCTTTGCATATACCACCGGAGTCGCACCGAGAGCCGCAATCAAATCCTCCATAATGGTCGGATTCTCAGCATCATCCATCTGCATAACGCTGCTCGGTCTTAATAACAGACAGCCGTAATATGCCGCAATCTTCTTACCGGTTAAGGCATTTACTACCTTTTCCTTTACGGCATCAAAGCCTACCGTATCACGAAGCATTTCCAGATAATGCACTACCTGAGCCTCTCCTGCATACGGGGTCTCGTTAGCCATGTAGCGGTTTGCCTTATCGGCAAACTCCTTATCGTTCTGCATCGCATAATTGGTCTGCTTAATTACATTATGGCAAGCGGAACATACGGTAACAAGCGGCTGTTCCTTCGCTGCTGCTTCCATCAAAGCGCGCACGGAAGAAAGCTTGGTTGCAACCTCGTCCTTTGCGGTAGTAAATACACCGCCGCAGCACTGCCAATCTTCGATTTCTTCAAGAGTAATACCTAAAGCTTCGGCAGACTTGTACGCATAAGTGTCCAGGTCCTTTGCCTTGTTCTTTAAGGTACAGCCCGGGAAATAACTAACTTTCATCTCATTACCTCCAGTTTATACCATTTCTTCCGGATGGAATACTTCGTCAAACTTTTCAGCAGTTAAAAAGCCGAGTTCAACACATGCCTCTTTCAGTGAAATATTATCCTTAAATGCCTTCTTTGCGGTCTTAGCGGCATTCTCGTATCCAATGTACGGATTCAGCGCCGTAACAAGCATCAGGGAGTTGTGCAGATTGTGGTGCATCTTCTCCTTGTTTGCCTTAATACCGACAGCACAATTCTTGTTGAAGGAAACGATTGCCTCTGCCAACAGTCTTGCGGACTGAAGGAAGTTATAAATACATACCGGCATGAATACGTTTAACTCGAAGTTACCCTGGGAAGCAGCCATACCTACAGCCACATCGTTACCCATTACCTGAACGGCAACCATGGTAACAGCCTCACACTGGGTCGGGTTAACCTTACCCGGCATGATGGAAGAGCCCGGCTCGTTCTCCGGAATGAAGATCTCACCAAGACCGTCTCTCGGACCGGAAGCCAACCAACGAACATCGTTTGCAATCTTCATCATATCGCAGGCAAGTGCCTTGATTGCACCGTGAGCAAATACAAGCTCATCCTTGGAGGTCAGTGCATGGAACTTGTTTGCGGCAGTCTTGAACGGCTTACCGGTAATCTTACCAACCTCATCAGCTACCTTCTCTGCAAAGGAAGCCGGAGCGTTTAAGCCGGTTCCTACTGCGGTACCGCCAAGTGCTAACTCGTAAAGCGGCTCGATGGAACGACGGATTAACTCTACATCCTTCTCTAAGCTGGAACGCCATCCGCTGATTTCCTGGCTGAACTTAATCGGAGTTGCATCCTGTAAGTGGGTTCTACCGCTCTTAACGATGCCTTCGTTCTCCTCTTCCAGTCTCTTAAAGGTAGCAATCAGCTCCTCAGCTGCCGGAATCAACTTATCTTCTAAGGTCAATACCGCTGCAATGTGCATTGCGGTCGGGAACGTATCGTTGGAAGACTGGCTCATATTGGAATCATCGTTCGGATGAAGTAAAGTCTTTCCTAAGATCTGATTTCCTCTGTTTGCGATAACCTCATTCGCATTCATGTTAGACTGGGTACCGGAACCGGTCTGCCATACAACAAGCGGGAAGTTTGCGTTCAGCTTGCCTTCCATAATCTCATCACAAGCCGCCTTAATTGCGCCAAGCTTCTCATCCGTCATCTTCTCCGGACGTAAGCAGTTATTGGTAATAGCCGCTGCCTTCTTTAAAACGCCGAAAGCATGAATAATCTCAGCCGGCATGGTCTCGATACCAACACCGATTTCAAAGTTCTCGTGGCTTCTCTGGGTCTGAGCCGCCCAAAGACAATCTGCCGGAACCTTCATTTCACCCATAGAATCATGTTCAATACGATATTCCATCTTCTTATCCCTTTCTATTTAAAAAATTATATATTAAGACTCTTGATTAAATCCTTCAATACGCCTGCACTGTTATGAAGAGCCGCAACCTCTTCTCCGTTTAACGGAAGCATAATCTTGCTGTGTGCACCCTTGTTGCCTACAACATTCAAAAGGCTTAAGCATACATCGTCAATGCCGTACTCACCGTTTAACATAGTAGAAACGGTAAGGGTCGTGTCGATACCCTTCAGGAGACACTGAATCACATGACAGACGGACACGGACACCGCATAGAAGGTAGCACCCTTACGTGCAATGACACGTGCGCCGGACTTACGCACATAATTCTCAACTTCATCACGCTTGAACTCCGGATATTCCACCTTGTTCAGAATAGCATTTCTGTAGCTTTCTACCGGCACATTGGAAATATTTGCAATGGACCACGGAACAAAGGAGCTGTCACCGTGCTCACCAAGAACGTAAGCATGTACGTTCTTCTGATTTACATCGTAATACTCTGCAACTCTTGCACGAAGTCTTGCGGTATCAAGAATGGTACCGGAACCGATAACGCGTTCCTGCGGAAGGCCGGTGTGCTTTAAGAACACATAAGTCAAAATATCTACCGGATTACTTACAATAACATAGGTGGCATTCGGTGCCACCGGAACGATTTTGTCTGCAATATCCTTAATAATATCAACATTGGTCTGTGCAAGGTCAAGTCTGGACTGTCCAGCCTTTCTGGCCATACCGGATGTGATAACAACAATATCGGAATCCTTGGCATCGTCATATGTACCTGCATAAATACTTACCGGATTACAGAACGGAACACCCTGTCTGATATCCAGTGCCTCACCAAGCGATTTCTCATGATTTACATCAATCATAACAATTTCTGACGCAAGTCCCATAATCGTAAGCGTATAAGCAATAGTGGAACCTACATTTCCAGAACCGATAACCGTAATCTTGTTCATTAAAGCACCTCTCTCTTTCAAGAATAGTATTTGTTTATTTTTTAACGAGCCCCATTATAATACTTTTTTTTACATTTTTCAAGTAGTTTCGTAATTAATTTTCATTCCTGTTAAAAAAAACTACTTTAATACGGATACCGCATCGGTAATTGTCTTTTCCAATGCCTCTCTTCCGTACTTATCTACTTCGGCCTTATTCTTTTCTCCGTGAGTCAGACAACCGGCACCGCCGATACATCCTCCGACACAGGCCATTCCTTCGATAAAGTTTGCATCCAATACATTCTTACTTTTTTTCAAAAGTGCCGTTCTGCAAGCTTCGATACCGTCACAGGAAACCGCCTTTAAATCAAACTCGATATTCTGCTCCTTTAACGCCTGGGTAACCGCATCGGACAAGCCGCCGGTACGTGCAAAAATTCTTCCGAAATAGGAAGCATTATCCAAAACACCTTCACCCAACGTCGTAATATCGATACCCTTGCTGTCATACAACGCCTGTAATTCTTCAAAGGTCAGTACGGAATCCACGTACGGTCTTACACTCTCCTGCTTCATCTCCGCCTTCTTTGCGGTACACGGTCCGATAAAAATAACCTTCGCGTTCTCATCTCTGTCCTTAATATACTTTGCAAGCGCACCCATCGGAGACAGGTTATGAGATACATACGGCATCAAATCAGGGAATGCGGATTTAATATAGGAAACAAATGCCGGACAGCAGGAGCTGGTTAAAAAGCCCTTTTCCACAAGCTCCTTCGATTCGGACATCGCTACCATATCCGCTCCCAGTGCTGCCTCGATTACGGTATGGAAGCCCAGTTCCTTCATGCCGGTGATTACCTGACCCAGCTTTGCATAGGTAAACTGACTGGAAATCGACGGTGCAACCACTGCATACACCTTATACTTTTTATTGTTGTCGCTCTTCTTAATGAGATCGATGGCATCCAGTATATAAGACTTATCCATAATCGCACCGAACGGGCACTGGTAAACACAAGCTCCGCAGGAGATACACTTCTCGTTATCAATTGCTGCGGAATTGTTCTTATTAATAGTAATCGCCTTTACCTTACAAGCATTCTGACACGGGCGCTTCCGGTTTACGATTGCAGAAAACGGACATACCTTCGCACACTGACCGCACTCTACACACTTGGACTTATCGATATGTGCCACATGATTGTGATCGAAGGAAAGTGCTCCCCGTTTACATACATCTTCACATCTGTGGGCCAAACAACCCCGGCAGGAATCCGTCACCTCATAACCCGCGGACGGACATTCGTCACACGCAATCTCGATTACCTCGATTACATTCGGATTCTCCTTGTCTCCCCCCATAACAACCTTTACACGTTCTGCCAGGATGGCTCTTTCCTTATACACGCAGCAGCGCATCGTCGGCGTTTTCCCCGGGACAATCATTTGCGGAATGTCCAAAACCTTTTCAAGCAGGGTATCGTTCCATGCATGTCTCGCCACCTCGCGAAGCACCTTATACTTTAAGTGTTGCACCTTCGTATCAAACTTTCTCATCTGACGTTTACTCCTTATAATTAGAAATAACTCACTTTAATTCGCTTTCCCATCTGCTTCAAACACTTTGACAACTCTTCCACCAGATTCATTTTAATACTGAAATTAATCGGCAAATCCGGATTCTGATGTGCAGGATTAATCGCTCTTCCCACATAAAAATTGATATCCGTCGCCTCCTCAAAAAGCAACCGGCAAATCAAAGCCGCACCGTCCCGATTATAATTCCACTCTTCATACTTTTCATTTTCGCCCAGATAATCCTTGGCATATTCAAGCACGCGGTTTACGGTAATAACGCCCTCCGTCACAAGATCCACACCTTCAATATGAGCAATCGGCGGAATATCCGATTTTGCAAAATCTAGGCTCGCCCTAAGTGGCTTGCCCAAATACTTTGCCGCAATGGAAGAGGTGGTACCTCCGCAAATAATATGCTTTCCTTCCTTAGAGAAGAATAAGGACATCATCCGGTCGTTATCGTCACGATTCGCCGGCGGCCCGAACAAAATGTTCATCGGCTCCCGTCTTCTGATTTTAACGATACAGGCCGTTGCGTCGTCTCCCGGTTTGTACCCGTAAAGCTTATCACACTCTTCCACCAAAAGCGTGGAAAGATTTTTGGCCGTAAGACCGCTGACCGACATAGTCTCCATGAAATCAATGATTTCCTCGCGCCTCCAACCGAAATTGTAGGCCATACCGATGCCCGCATGGGGACATCCGTCACTCATAGCAATGAAAATATCATTTTCCTGAAGCCGCACCGTGGTCTTATAAATCTTCTTTCCGCTGATATTCATTTCGGTTTTCGGATAATCGTAATTTACGTTATCCCGGAGAATAATTACCTGCGGGTTATCGTATTGAATAATTTCCGCGGTCTCATTCTCTATCAAATGTATAATCGTAAAGGTAGAATAAGCCACTCCTCTAACCGAGCAAACCGGAAGAGTTGCCGCAATCGTCTCTACACACTCCTCCAACGGTAGCCCCGCTGCCATCATGGTAGAAATAATCTTCGACGTAAGCGTAGACAAAATACTTGCCTTTACGCCGCTTCCGAGGCCGTCTGCCAGCACAATCACCGTGGAGTTTTCACTTTGCTCCACAATATCTACATGGTCGCCGCAAAGCTGTTCTCCGTAATGATTGATGCTTTTAAATCCGATATCAACACATAAATCATTCATCTGAAATCGACTCCTTTAACTTCGAAAGCGCAATCTTGGTCTCTGCCGCCGTTTCACCGAGAAGGGAAGCAATCTCCTGAACAATACGCATCTGCTTGTCCACTACCTTGTCCGCCACTTCGATGGTCTGTCGACTGATTTTTTCCTTTTTCTCACGCTCGGCTTCCTCGTCCGTAACATCACGCATAATACCGACCAAGAGACGAGATTCCTTATCATAAATAACCGACTGCTCGATATAACGTCTGTACTCTGCCAGATAAACTCTGCGTCCCTTCACATCCGTTCCGGTATGTAAAACTTCGGTGAATACCGCCGGATCCATAATCCGCACCACACTGTCTCCCAGAATATCTCCGCTGGAACGTATATTCATAAGATTTCGGGCAGATTCGTTGATCTGCTGTACCTCCAGATTCTCATTCAGAACAATCAAACCGTTTGGCGTATTCTTTACAATCGTATCCGAGAAACTCTCCGCCTTATCCTTTAAGAACGGAAGACACATGGAAATTTCCGCCTTGCCCTGACAAATGGCAATGGCCTTTTCACGACAGGTATTGTAGCCGCAGGAGCCGCAATCAAGCTCATCCGCAGGCTTAAACTTACCCATCTGCCGCAGCACACTGTAAATTTCCTGCTCCGACGGCAGCTGCAATCTATGCTCAATATACTCGAATTGCTTTTTTAATTCGGAAGACTTCGGCTGAGCAACATCAAAATCCTTTTCCCCCGCAAACTTTGCAACCGTAATGTAATCCTTAATCGGCTCCGAGCGCTGATATTTCTCCATAACAGGACCACCGATACATCCGCCTACGCAGGCAGACATTTCGATAAAGCATTTGTGGATTTTGCCGCTCTCGATATCCCGCAAAGCCTGCATACAATTGGCGATACCATCCAGCGCAACATAGGTATATCCAGGTGCATCCTGCGCCATGGTTTTCAAAATACCGCCCGTGGTCGGGAAAAATCTGGCACGGCTTTCCGGATCGAAATCCATTTCCTGACGGATTTCAATATTCTGTTCCTTCAGCCAGCGGGTGAGATCTTCAAAGGTCAGCACCGCATCCACGATTCCTTCATAATGCTCCGCCTCATCCTTCTTCGCCACACACGGACCGATAAATACGGTCTTAGCGTTCGGAATTCTCTTTTTAATATCCATGCAGTGAGCCTGCATCGGTGAAACCACATCCGCAAGGTACTCCAGAGAAGCCGGGAAATACTTTTGAATCAACAGATTCACCGAATGACAGCAAGACGAAATTACCACATCCCGTTCCTCTGCCTTTAACATCCGCTCGTATTCGTTCTTTACCATAGTGGCGCCGATTGCCGTCTCTTCCACATCATAAAATCCAAGCTGCTTTAACGCATCACGCATCGCCCGGATTCCGACACCTTCATAGTTGGCAACAAAAGAAGGGGCCAGGCTTACCACAACCGGATCTTTGTCCTGCAAAAATACCTTCACCTTCTCTGTCTCGTCTACGATTTGCTTTGCATTCTGCGGACATACCACAAAGCATTCTCCGCACAAAATACACTCATTCCCGATAATATGCGCCTGATTTCCCGAAAAACGAATCGACTTAACGGGACAATGACGAATACACTTATAACAGTTCTTACAGTTTGATTTTTTTAAAGTCAAACAATTCGGCATCCGCTTCACTACCTTTCTTTTACTACCGACAATACTTTTTCATCAAAAAAATCCTTGAAATTATCACGGGTAATTCCCGTACACACCTCGTCATCCACCATAATAGTCACACCCTGACGATTGCACTGACCGCTACAAAAACTGCCCGCCAACGCGACGTCATCCTGCAATCCGTGCGTTTCTACCGCTTTGGTAAACAACTCAATGATTTCCGGCGCTCCTTTTACGTGGCAGGCACTGCCTACACATATCTGAACCAACATATTACTTACACACCTTTGCTAAAACTTCATTTTGGAAGAACTCGTCTACAGTATCCGGGGTTACGGAAAAGAAAACCTCATCTACCGTTACACATACACCCAACTGACACTGTCCGAGACAAAACGTCCCCGCAAGGTCCACCGTTTCATTTAAGTGATTCTCATCCAACAGTTCCTGAATACGCTCCACCACATAACGAGATCCCTTAATGTGACAAGAACTTCCGATACATACCGTAATTTTCATTTTATGTTCTCCTTTCCCGGACAAACAATTATATTATTTTCCGACGGCCTTTGACAGCCTTCTTACCTAATTATATATTATACTACCAGCTTCGCCCAAATTCAACACAAAACTTGACCGTTTTCACCAAAATAACATTATTTTTTTTGTTAATATTGTAGCTTTTTCCCAAAAAGTATGGTATAATATCAGCAACTGTACGACGCACGCTATGGCGCGTCTTTCTTTTTCGTGCCCTTGTGCGTCTCATATTAAAGGAGGTTAAAGAAATGGCTGCAAAATCAACAATTCCGTTCCAGGGAACAAAGGAACAGGAAGCACAGCTCCGCTCTGTCATCGCTGAGTTAAAGGATGAAAGAGGCTCCCTGATGCCGATCTTACAGAAGGCTCAGGACATTTACGGCTACCTTCCGATTGAGGTACAGACCATGATTGCTGATGAGTGCGGCATCCCGTTAGAAAAGGTATACGGTGTTGCTACGTTCTACTCCCAGTTCTCTCTGTATCCGAAGGGAAAGTACAAGATTTCCGTATGTCTCGGTACCGCTTGCTACGTAAAGGGTTCCGGTGACATCTACGAAAAGCTTCAGGAGTTACTCGGTATCGAGGGCGGTCAGTGTACCCCGGACGGCAAGTTCTCCCTGGACGCATGTCGTTGTATCGGTGCCTGCGGTCTTGCTCCGGTATTGACCATTAACGATGATGTTTACGGTCGTCTTACCGCAGATGAGATGGCTGATGTTCTTGCGAAGTACGAATAATTGTTTCGTTTTCGAAAGGAGTACCTAAGGTTATGATGCCAGAAATTTCCTTAAACATTCTCGATGTTGCCGAGAATTCCACCCGTGCAAAAGCCTCTTTGGTCACCATCATTGTGGATGTCCAAACCGCCGCGGATACCCTTACCGTTATCATTGACGACGACGGTTGCGGTATGACGGCAGAGCAGGTTGCGGCTGTAACGGACCCGTTTTTCACCACCCGTACCACTCGTAAGGTTGGCCTGGGAGTTCCGTTCTTTAAACAGGCTGCGGAAAGCACCGGCGGTTCTTTTTCCATCGAGTCTGCTCCGGGCGTCGGTACCCGTGTAACCGCAGTGTTTACACTGTCCCACATCGACCGGATGCCTCTGGGCGATATGAACGGCACCGTTCACACCTTAGTTACTATGCATGAGGAATGTGATTTCCTATATACATTCCGTTTTAATGAGAAGGAATTTTCATTAGACACCAGAGAATTTCGTGAGGTTCTGGGTGATATCTCCTTTCAGGAGCCCGAGGTATCTCTTTACATAAAGGATTACCTTCGAGAAAATTTTGACGAAACAAATGACGACACCTATGAACTTTAAATTCGCCACAGCGAATCCCATGTAACAAAAACTTTATATGCCGTGAAACGGCAGATTGGAGGAAAGTATGAAGTCTCTTGCAGAGTTAAAGGCAATTCGGGAGAAGATGCAGGGCCAGGTTGGTCTCCGCTCTGAGTCCGAAACACAGACAAGAGTTGTTGTCGGTATGGCCACCTGCGGTATCGCAAGCGGCGCAAGACCGGTACTTACCGCTCTTGCAGATGCGGTAATGAACAAAAAGCTTGAGAACGTGGCTGTTGTACAGACCGGTTGCATCGGTCTTTGCCAGTTCGAGCCGATCGTAGAAGTTATCGCTCCGGGTAAGGAAAAGGTTACCTATGTTCATATGACCCCGGAAAAGGCAGATGAAATTGTAGAACAGCACCTGATTCGTGGACAGGTAGTTACCCAGTACACCCTCGGTGCAGCAAATAAATAAGGAGGAAGAATTATTATGTATCGTTCACATGTATTAGTATGCGGCGGAACCGGTTGTACTTCCTCCGGCAGCCTTCAGATTTTCGACTTATTAAAAGAAGAAATCGCAAAGAACGGCCTTGCTGAAGAAGTTTCCGTTGTACAGACCGGTTGTCACGGTCTCTGTGCTCTCGGCCCGATCGTTATCGTATATCCGGAAGCAACCTTCTATTCCATGGTTAAGCCGGAGTACATCCCGGAAATCGTTTCCGAGCACCTGTTAAAGGGTCGTGTAGTTACCAAGTATGTTTACGAAGACACCGTTCAGGAAGACGGCTTAAAGCCGCTTCACGAGACTGACTTCTACAAGAAGCAGCATCGTATCGCTCTTCGTAACTGTGGTGTTATCAATCCGGAGAATATCGAGGAGTACATCGGTACCCGCGGTTATGAAGCACTTGGTAAGGTTCTTACCGAGATGACCCCGGATGACGTTATTAAATGCATCTTAGATTCCGGCCTTCGCGGACGAGGCGGCGGCGGATTCCCGACCGGTAGAAAGTGGCAGCTGGCAAAGGACCTTGTAAAGGGCGGCCAGAAGTATGTTGCTTGTAACGCCGACGAGGGTGACCCGGGTGCATTCATGGATCGTTCCGTACTTGAGGGCGACCCGCACGCATTAATCGAGGCTATGGCTATCGCAGGTTACGCAATCGGCGCTAACCAGGGTTACATCTACGTTCGTGCAGAGTACCCGATTGCTGTAGACCGTTTGAACATCGCTATTAAGCAGGCAAGAGAATATGGCTTACTCGGTAAGGACATCTTCGGAACCGGCTTTGATTTCGACCTCGAGCTTCGTCTCGGAGCAGGTGCATTCGTATGTGGTGAGGAAACCGCTCTTATGACCTCCATCGAAGGTAACAGAGGTGAACCGAAGCCGAGACCGCCGTTCCCGGCTGAAAAGGGTCTCTTCGATAAGCCTACTGTATTAAATAACGTAGAAACCTACGCAAATATTCCGCAGATTATCTTAAACGGTGCTGATTGGTTCGCTTCCATGGGTACCGAGAAGAGTAAGGGTACCAAGGTATTCGCTCTCGGCGGTAAGATTAAGAACACCGGTCTTGTAGAAATCCCGATGGGTACTACCCTTCGTACGGTTGTTGAAGATATCGGTGGCGGTATCCCGAACGGCAAGAAGTTCAAGGCAGCTCAGACCGGTGGTCCGTCCGGCGGATGTATCCCGGCACAGCACTTCGATGTTCCGATTGACTACGATAACCTCATTGCTCTCGGCTCCATGATGGGTTCCGGCGGACTTATCGTAATGGACGAGGACAACTGTATGGTTGATATCGCGAAGTTCTTCCTTGAGTTCACCGTTGACGAGTCCTGTGGCAAGTGTACTCCGTGCCGTATCGGTACCAAGCGTCTCTATGAGATGTTAGACAAGATTACCAAGGGTCAGGCTACTCTTGAGGATCTCGATAAGTTAGAAGAGCTCTGCTACTACATTAAGGACAACTCCTTATGTGGTCTCGGCCAGACCGCTCCGAACCCGGTACTTTCCACCTTACGTTACTTCAAGGACGAGTACATCGCTCACGTTGTTGAGAAGAGATGTCCAGCCGGCGTATGTAAGGATCTCTTGTCCTTCGTAATTGATGCTGACAAGTGTAAGGGCTGTACCCTTTGTGCTAGACAGTGTCCGGCAGGTGCTATTACCGGTACTGTTAAGGAGCCGCACGTTATCGATACCAACAAGTGCGTAAAGTGTGGCGCTTGTATCGAGAAGTGTAAGTTTGGCGCAATTTCTAAGAAGTAAATTACGCTTCGCAGTTGAATATCAAAGAATACGACTGCGTCAAGTGTTATTCTCAAAACGAATTGGAGGTAAAACATGGAAACCGTTACTTTAAAGATTAATGGTATGACTGTTACCGCACCAAAGGGCGCTACTATCTTAGAGGCAGCAAGAATCGCTCACATCGAGATTCCGACGCTTTGCTACTTAAAGGATATTAACGCAATCGGCGCTTGCCGTATTTGTGTGGTAGAGGTAAAAGGCGCAAGAAGCCTTGTAGCTTCCTGTGTATACCCGGTAAACGAGGGTATGGAAGTATTCACAAATACTCCTAAGGTATTAAATTCCAGAAGAAAGACTTTGGAGCTTATTCTTTCCAACCATGACAGAAAGTGTCTCTCCTGCGTACGCAGCGGCAACTGTGAATTACAGAAGCTCTGTAAGGACTTAAAGGTAGAGTGTGAGAACGTTTATGAAGGCGAAGCAAACACCTACGAGTTAGACGAGAGTGCTGTTCATATGGTTCGTGATAACAACAAGTGTATCCTTTGCCGCAGATGTTCCGCTGTCTGCGAAAAGGTACAGGGTGTTGGCGTAATCGGCGCTAACAACCGTGGTTTCAAGACCAACATCGCATCCGCATTCGACATGGGCCTCGGCGATACCGCTTGTGTGTCCTGTGGTCAGTGTATCGCTGTATGTCCGACGGGTGCTCTTTATGAAAAGGATTCCACCGACGAAGTTCTCGCTGCTATCGCAGACCCGACGAAGAAGGTATTCGTTCAGGTTGCTCCGGCAGTACGCGCTGCTCTCGGTGAAGAGTTCGGCTATCCGATGGGTACCGGTGTACAGGGCAAGATGGCTGCTGCACTTCGTCGCATCGGCTTTGACAAGGTATTCGATACCAACTTCTCTGCAGACCTTACCATCATGGAAGAGTCTCACGAGTTCCTTGACCGTGTACAGAACGGTGGCGTATTACCGCTCATCACTTCCTGTTCTCCGGGCTGGATTAAGTACTGTGAGCACTACTTCCCGGATATGACCGAGAACCTTTCTTCCTGTAAGTCTCCGCAGCAGATGTTCGGTGCTGTGCTGAAGAGCTACTACGCTGAGAAGGAAGGCATTGACAAGAACGATATCGTATCTGTCAGCGTAATGCCGTGTACCGCTAAGAAGTTCGAGCTTACTCGTGACGACCAGGCAGGCGCAGGCGTAGCAGATGTAGATATTTCCATCACCACCAGAGAGCTTGCAAGACTCATCAAGCGTCTCGGCATCACCTTCACCACCCTTCCGGATGAAGAGTTCGATTCTCCGTTAGGTTCCGGTACCGGTGCTGCAGTTATCTTCGGTGCTACCGGCGGTGTTATGGAGGCAGCTCTCCGTACCGCAGTTTGGAAGCTTACCGGCGAGAAGGACGGCTCCCCGATCGAGTTCACCGAGGTTCGTGGTACCGAAGGCATCAAGGAAGCTTCTTACGAAGTTGCAGGCATGAAGGTTAACGTTGCAGTTGCTTCCGGCCTGAAGAACGCGAAGGAACTTCTTACCAAGGTTCAGAACGGCGAAGCTAACTACCACTTCATCGAGATCATGGGTTGTCCGGGCGGTTGTGTAAACGGTGGCGGTCAGCCGCAGGTTGATGCATCCGTACGTAACTTCACGGATATCCGTGCCGTACGTGCAAAGGCTCTCTACGATTACGATGCAGCGAATACTCTTCGCTTCTCTCATGACAATCCGGATGTACAGGAGCTTTACAAGAGCTTCCTCGGCGAGCCGGGTAGCCATAAGGCTCATGAGCTTCTCCATACGACCTACGTAAAGAGAAAGATTCACAATCTGTAAGAGATACAATCAAAGGAGCGATACCAAAGAATTGGTACCGCTCCTTTATTTTAGAGAGGAAAAGATAAAATGAAACAAAAACTATACGCAAAATTCGGGATGGGCATTTTCTTTCTTATCATCAGTTTCATCATCCTTATCGTCGGGATTATCCCAAACGCTTTTCGAATTATCTCGCGGACCTCTTCCGGAGACTACATCCAAACAACAGGTGTCATCTCTAAGATACACACAAAGGAAATCACGGCAACAAGAATCAAGCATACCGTCTATGTTACTTTTTCCACCGAAACAAACACTTGCGAAGCCATTTTAGATACCTATGTGGAAGGCATGACCGAGGGCGATGAAATCGAACTGCTCTATCACCGGAACAATCCGGAAAAAATCACTCTGAAAGGTAATCAGGAACTTCAGCTTGTTCTGTTTCTCATAATTAGTGCACTGTTCGGTTCTGTTGGAATCATCCTTATGAAACGAAGAGCAAAACGCAAAGCATAAAAAAGTGGTTGACAAATGAAACAAAATACTGTATGCTTGTATTAAGCACTTAATACAGTGGTGCAAGCGTAATCCTATCAAAACGAAAGAAAGAGGTATAGTATGAACGAAAAAAATGTTTCTTCCAATAGTTATAAGCTTTATTTTGCAGTGATTTTGTTTGCATGTTACACTCTGCCGAAAATCAATTCCGCAAACGGACTGGATTTCGGCTTTAAGCAATGTTTTCACACTCCCGGACTGTTCACAAGGGAGGGATTGGCGTTTATCAGGGGTTTTTTGTTTGAACTTCCCATTGCCGTTTTAAGATGGACCTCCAACACAGGTATGCTTCCTATCATTTTACTTCTGGTTTTACTGGCTGTAATCAGCTTTATAAAAAACAAGGAAGACAAAAGCGCTGAAGCATATTAAGATTTTCAAAAGGTTTCCAAAATCAAAAAGTTCCGAAGATTTCTCGTTCTACATGGCTTCGGAGCTTTTCTTTGTGTTACGTATTCTATTTTCTCGAATACAAGGCAAACTGCACTACCGCATTAGCAGCAACCAATCCCGCCCCAAAGCGCAATAATGCAAACTTCACGTTGCTTTGGCTGGTTATGATTCCTACCATTGCACAAAAGATTTTTCTTTATTCCTCCGTTTTATATCTCATACACGGCCTTCCGCCGGTTTCGTAATTCATTTCCCCGATTACTCTTCCGGCTTCCGCCAGAAAGTTCATGTACCGCCTTACCGTAACACCGGTAAGACCTGTCTGCTCGGCAATCTCGTCGCCAGTGAACCATACTCCCCGATTGGATTTCAACCGTTCCAGAATGAGTTGTAAGGTCTTCTCCTGTATCCCCTTCGGAAAAAGCTCTTCGTTTTTCTTGCGGGAATTATCAATGATGAAGTCTATACTCTTTTGATTAAAGGTATCGATGTCCTTCAGAGCATTGTTCTGGGCAATGTATTTCTCAAGGGCCATCTGAAAACGTTCAAACGTAAACGGTTTCACAAGGTAGTCTACCATTCCCAAGTGCAACGCTTCTTCCAAAGCCTCCCGATCATTGGCTGCTGTTACCATAATGGCATCCACGGTGATTTTCCGGTTTCTGATTTGCCGTAGCGTTTCAAACCCATCCATTCGCGGCATATAAACATCAAGAATAAGCAGGTCAACCTCGTTGCTTTCAAGAAATTCCAGCGCACTGGCTCCATCCTTACATTGACCGACAATCTCAAAATTCTTATTTCGCTTTATATATTTTTCGTTTATCATTGCAACCATAGGGTCATCTTCAATAATTAACACCTTATACATTGCCCTTCTTCTCCTTCATAAAACTTACCGAAAATGAACTACCGACACCTTCCTGCGATTCGACGTTTATCCTGCCGTCAAAGTTTTCAACCATTGCCTTTACCTGATACAAGCCCGTACCCCTGCCGTCTCCCTTGGTAGAATAGCCTTTATCGAAAATGCGCTGCATATCCTCTGCCCTGATTCCGCATCCGGTATCATCTACCGTAATCAGCACCGCACCCGGACGGGAATAAATCCCAAACATTAATTCCTTGTGTGCCCGAAAATCTACTGCTTCATTCATAGCATCAAACGCATTATCAAGCAAATTGCCGATTACCGTAATCAACATTTCAGAGGGAAGATTCAAATCCGCCGCCGAATAACAACAACCCTCCCGCAGCACAAACGCCACATTCAATTCCGAAGCTCTTGCAATCTTACCGATAAGCAATGCTGCAATGGAAGGTTCATTGACAGCATTCATCACCTTGCTGATGTTTTCTCTTTGCACCATCGTAATATTTTGAATATAAGAGGATGCCTCATCGTACATTTCCATTTGAATCAGACCGAGAATCACATGAAGCTTATTGGTAAAATCATGATTGTTCGCACGCATGGAATCCACGAGATACCGGGTACCGGACAAATCCTCCATCAGCTTTGTATATTCCGCTCTGTTGTGAAGCACGGCAATCGCACCCACCTGTTTGTCATCTTCCTTAATCGGAACCCGATCAAGGATAATATCCTCCTTGCCAATACTGACATTTAACTCTTTCTCACCGTTTTTTATTGTATGGGAAAGAATCTCGTCTCCAAGTGTATCGATATGTTTTCCCGTCAATCCCTGTGCCTCACTGCCCGTCAGCATATCGATTGCCGCATCATTGGCAAACTGTATGATTCCATTTTCGTCCACAGCCAGAATCCCTTCCTCCAACGTTTCAAGAATATTGTCACGCATTTTATACATTGCAGTAAACACATCCGGCTCATAGCCCATAAGGCTCTTCTTCACCGTTCCCGAAAGTTCTCCGGCAATAATCAGCTCAATCAAAATAGCAACCACCGTAATAATCAGAAAGAGAAACAACAACTGTACCGTTTCCGTTTTGATATTCTTCATCAGCATAATTGCCATAACAAAGCCGATATACTCACCGTCCTCGCTATAGATTGCGGCATACGCCCGACGCTGACTACCGGACGGCCCGGTTTCATCTACCGTGTAATAGCCCCTTGACTGCCTATGAAATTCCGGTAGATTACCATCGTATTCCGCGCCAATCAAATCGGGATTGGAATGATAGATACGTATACATTCCGTATTCACGATTGAAATAACATCAATATCATCCAATGTCTCCTTCAATGTATCAAGATATTCCGAAACCACAAGAACCTGTTGATCGGCAGTCCCCCCGCCGGTCAACAGAGGAGACGTTGCAATGGCCTCCGCTATATTCTGTAGGTTTAAATCGCGTTTTTCCGTCTCGAACTGGATATTTATTAAAACACCGGAAATCCCCAAGATAAGGGCAAGCGAAATAATCAACACTAGCTGTGTGCGAAAAAACAAATGCTGTATGCTTTTTAAAGACATCCTCTTCGGCGTATCCGATGACATTGGTTTGTATACGTTCATCTCTATCCCTCCCGTTACAACAACACCTCTCTAATTTCCTTCATACTATCACAAAACCATGTGGTTTTCAATTTCTCTTACTTTCAAAAAGGGTTTTGAAAGTAAAAAAAATGCAGAACAATCAAAAGATATGTTTCTATGTTGCATAAAATTGTCTTTTCCTTTTTCGGATGCTATTCTATGGACAACAAAAACACAAAGGAGACAACACTATGGGATCTATTTTAGAAACAGTAATGCTTGTATGCTTCGGCTTTTCCTGGCCATTAAATGTAATGAAAGCATACAGGGCCAAAACCGCCAAAGGTACAAGTTTGCCTTTTATCCTTTTAATTATCATCGGTTACATCGCAGGAATCAGCGCAAAGCTAATTTCGGGTCAAATCAATTATGTGTTGATTGCCTATATTGTGAATCTTGCAATCGTATCATTAAACGTACTCATTTATTTCCGCAACGCTTCCTTGGACAAAAAGCGCTTACAGGGATTGGAGGTATAAGCTATGAGAGAAACCGAACAAAAGAATTACAATAAACTGAATGAACTGGCGGAAGCAGGCGGTATTGTTGTTTTCGGTAACGGCGATGACAAGCTTCTTCCCCTCGGAGAGCTTCGTCAGGCCTTTGCTATAGAACCGAAGCTTTATAACCGTAGCTTTACCGATTTATCCGTAACCGATGCCGTAAAGGTGTATCAGGAGAGCGTAGTTCCTCTCGCGCCGGAAACGGTACTGCTTCATCTCGGAGACGCCGATATTGACTTTTTCTCCGAAAACAGCACTGCGTTTGACAACAAATATATGGAGCTCATTCGCTACATAAAGGTTCAAAACAAAGAAAGCAGAATCGCTGTCATTTCTCTTCGAAACTATGAAAAGGATTTGAAAATCGCAGAAATCAACAAACACCTGAAAAACATCGCAGCATCCGAGCAATGCGAATACGGAGACATTGCAAACAAGCTGGTATGGAATCCGAAAAGTACACAGGAAACAGCCTCCTTCGTACATTCCATCGGATTTGTCCGTCCTCTTAAGACCAAACGTCCTTTATATGACCTCGTAAAAATGATATTCGGTGTATGGGAGTAACCTCATATGAAACCTCTCTTTGACCGAAAACACGGAAAGCTACGCATTTCGCGCGACTTTCCGTGTTTTCTTCTCTTAATTATTCGTCTCTCAACTTCCTGAAACTCCTGCAACTCATCCCACAGGATTCATCTGCATCGAATTTACTTCCTCTTCACCGGCCGTAACACCTCATACCCGATTCCCTCTGGGTAGTGTCTCTGGTAATCCTGGCATACATCCTCGTTCCACTCATAGCACACGTTACCGTGCTTTGCCGGGTCATAGTTCCAGGCAAGAGTTTCTACTTTTCCCATAACTTCTCCGTTATCCTTTAAGAAATCAAACGGCGGATGATAGAATACCAGATAATCGCTGGCTGGGAAACTTCTCACTTCAAAGCCATCCGGGATTTCTCCGGCGTAATCCTCCGGCACTCCAAAGCCGTAGAAATAGCCCTTCTTTCCGTTTTCGTAAAACCATCCCGCGGTATGACCGGTCACAATCGGATGGGATACGTGGCTCATACTGTCGATGATGCCGCATACCGTATCGCAATCGTGACGGCTCCAGAATTTCCCGTAATCCGATGCCTCGATATCCCAAATGCCGATATATTTGTGGGCCGGAATATGCTCTACTCTTACTTTTGCCTCTGTTAACATGGTTGTATTCATAGTCGGTTCTCCTTTACCTATGCAATGTTCCGGATAAAGAACCACCTGTAGATTCGCAAGACGTACCGGGCGCGGTTTCTTCCGATAAGCCGCCGGTGTGCACCCGTAGGCACTCACGAAAGCCCTCGTCAGAGCCTCCTGGGAAGAATAACCGTATTTCACTGCGATATCTAAAATCCGTTCCTTTGTGTCCCGGATGGCAAGCGTCGCCATGGCAAGGCGCCGTCCCGCAATGTAATTCTTCACCGTCATTCCCACAATCTCGTGGAATTTTGTGGACACATAATAAGGCGAATATCCGATTTCCTCCGACATTTGGAGCAGGCTCGGATTCTCCGTTAAATGCGCCTCAATCCAGTCAATCATGCGCTGTATCGTCTCGTTCCATTCGTACAAGCCGGTTCCCTCCTTTCACCCTAAGGATAGCACAGCCATGCGATATTTTCTTGATATCAGTTGCGAAGATTTAAGGAAACAACGTCTTAAATCCGCTCTGTTCTTCCTACCTTTGCCTCAGGTGAAATCTCCACCTGCTCGCTGTACTGCACCAGTTCAATTTCACAATCCGCTCCGATGGCTACCACACGGCCGGACACACGAGGGCATACCACACCCTCCAATGCAATCTCGTCACCCTCGATAGCACTATTTACATATACCGTTCCTACCGTAGTTTTCTTTATCAAAGAGGAAAACAACGTCAGACGCGCTTTCTTCTTTTTCTCTTCTCCGTGACGCTTATAAATCACAATCTTACTGCCGCCGATACTGCCCACTTCCATGCTCTTCTCAAACTCAATGTCCACTTCCTCGGCATTTAACAGCCCTTCGCAATCAAGAGCGCCGCGAATCTTTGCAAGCTCCGCTTCTACATCACCGGATATTTTCGTGTTTCCTGACACCTGAAGCTGCTTACATTTCACATTGCCGTCGCAACTCATACCGCCGGAAATAGTCACACGTTCCTCCACTTCTATGTCCCCGCCAAAGGCGGACCCACCGGAAACTCCAAGACTTCCTGCCGACACATTCCCGGAAAAACCACAACTTCCCGAAATCCGAATATCATTTTCACAAACAACATTATAACCGTTGGCAGAACCCGCCACATGCAAACTCTTGCAACGTACCGCATCTCCCAAATGCGCACTTCCGCTGACTCTTATCGTACCGTACTCTCCCGGTGTAACCTGACCACTTCCCGAAATATTCAAATCCATAACAAATCTCCTCTCTTTCCTCTCCTATCGGCACACATTCTTCTCCGATATTACAATACATTGTATCATTCTCATTCAGCTTAGGATTTCCTTCGTGATATCTCTTACCTCACCCTTGCCGTCATCCAACAACACCTGCTGAATCTCACTCACATAAAAGGTCTTATCCCCATACAGCGTCTTTACCGTCAGTACCGCCTTTGCTTCCGACTCTTCGTGAAACTGCTTCGATAATTCATCCAAAGAAAAATCATCCTTCTGGTTCTGAATCAGCTCCACCCGTTCACAAATCAGCTCCTTCGGAAAAAAGGTCTCCTGTCCGGTCACTGTGGCTTTCTTTAAAAACCACTCCTCCGGAATCAGCCCCTTCCGTTTCCAACGATACAAAGCCCCATAGGATATACCGTAACGTTCCAAAAGCTCTTTTTTGGAAATCAATTCATCTCCCATAAGTGCCTCCCTTCGTAACATTGTTACTCTACAACAACATAATAGCATAACAATGTTACGCTGTCAATGTTTTTTATAAGATTTTGAATTACAATTCTAATTAATTCCCCTGTATTTCTTGACATCTTTTAAAAACCTCGTATAATAAGAGAAAGGGGCTTCCCCTTTTTCTTTTTGAAAGGAGTTTTTATGTCAAACACAAAATTAATTACAGACTATACCGTCGGCAGTGTCCCGAAAAGCCTTTTACGCTTTTCCCTGCCTTTTATGCTGTCCAACGCCTTACAGGTAGTCTACTCTCTGGTAGATATGCTGGTTGTAGGTCAGGTCTTGGGAACCAATGCCGTGTCCGGCGTTACCAACGGCAGTACCGTTGTTATGTTTATGACCATGGTAGGTCTCGGTTTTTCCAACGGCGGCCAGATATATATCGCCCAGCTGATCGGAGCCCAACGCAAAAAAGAGTTAAACAACGCCATCGGCACCCTGTTCTCTCTTGTTTTGGGATTGGCTGCCATCCTAACAGTAATCGGCGTTGCCATCGGCATGCCGGTATTGAACCTGATAAAAACCCCGGCAGAGGCTTTCGACCACGCTTGGGATTATTTCCTCATTTGTACCTTAGGTAACGTATTTACCTTCGGCTACAACATGGTATCCGCAGTACTCCGCGGCATGGGAGACTCCAAGCGTCCGTTCATTTTCGTATTAATTGCGTCTATCCTGAACCTGATTCTGGATATTCTGTTTGTAAAATACTTCAACATGGGTACCGCCGGTGCAGCTTTGGCAACCATCATCGGTCAGGCAGTCGCATTTATCTATGCCTTGGTTTATCTGTATAAGAGAAAAGAAGCCTTCGGCTTTGACTTTAAGAAAAAGAGCTTTGCCATCGACAAAACCGCTGCGGCACACCTGTCAAGACTGGGCGTTCCGCTCGCTATTCAGAGTGCTGCCATCAATCTTTCCATGATGTATGTCAACTCTCTGGTAAACCAGGTACACGTTACCGCCTCCTCTACCTTCGGTACCGGCGTTAAGATCGACGACGTTGTAAACCGTATCACCTACGGTCTCACCATGGCCGGTAGCTCCATGATCGGCCAGAACGTAGCAGCGAACAAGCAAAAGCGTGCTGCATCCGTGGTAAACTGGATTTTAATTTTCACCGGTATTTTCTATGCTATATTTACAGTTATCCTTCTCCTCTTCTCGGAAGAGCTGTTCGGTTTCTTTAAGAGAGAAGAAGATGTAATTAACCCGGAGTACATTGAGCAATTTGTCATCGCCGCTATTATCAGCTTCCCGGGCATGCTCCTCATGCGCGGCACCAACGCTTTAATGAACGGTATCGGCAACTCCAAGCTGAACCTGATTTTCGGTCTTCTGGACGGTGTGGTACTCCGTATCAGCTTAAGCTACATATTAGGTATTGCCCTTGATCTTGGCCTGTTCGGCTTTTTCCTCGGCTATGGTCTGGCGGCTTACGGCACCTCCGTGCCGGGCATCATCTACTACTTGTCCGGTAAATGGAAGAACTACCGGATGTTAAAATCAGAGTAGCCATCCGTTTAAACTTTTGCTATAAAACAGAAAAGGCAGCTTGTCGTGTATCACCACGACAGTCTGCCTTTCTTTTATATATACCCCTCTTGATTTCCGCCGCGTCTATTCTGTTTCCGCAGCTTCCTTTTCTTCTGTAGTCTCTACATTAGCTTCCTTCGCCAAATCCATTACCAACCCCATATAAAGCTCCGCTTCTCCGACAACCGGATGCTTTGCGTAAGCTTTTTCCATATCCTCAAAAATCTTCGCCGCCGTAACCGGCTTCTTCTGCTTCGGCAATTTCTTTGGAAGCTTCCCCTTCTTGGAACGAACAAGCCAATCCACGGCCTCCCGTTCCTCATCACTCAAAAACAAATAATATACATACTTAACACGCAACACCGAAATGTCCTTTACCTGCAAAAACACAGGCTGCAGCACCGCATAATATGCCGCAATCTCCTCCACCGGAGTCTCTTGCAACAAGAGCACATACAAGCGCTCCAAATCGAAGGTATTGGCAAAGGCCACCGGCAACTTATCCATACTTGATTCCAGCTCCGAAAGACACGCTTCCGCCTTTTCCTCTTCTCCCAGCATCCAGTGTTGATACACCTTCATCAAACGCGGGAAAGCGGTCAGGGAATTGATTGGCTGTCCCTCCCCCACACAAAGCAATTCTTTCGGGATATCGGTAATCATAGTTCCGTCACTCAACATGGCATTCACTTTCAGTTGTGCATAAAACGCCTTTTGATTTTCCACTTCCTTCGCACACAGCAGGCAATTCTTTCCGTCATTCGGAAGCCCGATACTCATGGGAATTAAATTGGAGAATCCGAACAATACGCCCGTGAAAACAAAGAACCCCGCAGCCCATGCTGCCAGCGGACTATGAAGGAAAAACAACGGTACGGAAAGTGCACAAAATATCAGGTTCAGCAATCCGCCGCCCAGGTTATACCATACATACGGGTAGCCCCCGTCCTCCTTCCATTCCGGCGGATACATCAAACACTGACCGAGAGTCCCCGGCACCTTCAGTTTCTTCCAAACCAGTTTCCCGTCCTTCTTTACAATGGTAAAAGAAAGGACACGGAAGGAAAGAAAGCGGTATCCGGTAAGCAGTCCGAAAATCATATGTCCGCCCTCGTGAATTATGGTGTGCATCACCAGCGTAACATAATAAAACAACACAAAAATAATCGGATAAATGAATCCCAAGCCTTTTGTCACCCGAAACGGCGGAACTATATCAAATTGAATTACTCCCATATCTTCAAGTATCGGAATTCCTGCACCGATGATTGCACCAATGATTACGGCAACAATAAAAACAATCGTCATCGCCCGGTTCCCCTTTTTCCGAAGCTTCTTCTTCGGGTCTACCAGCTCCTGATACCGGGAAAGCAACTCCGGCGTAATACTCTCTTTCACGCTCATAGAAAATCCTCCCTTTCTACTCGTTTCATGTCACACAAGAATATATGTGCTCTATCAATATCTCATGAATAAATGGCAGCGCCCACGCCCTGCCATTTCAGTTTACCATTTATTTCATAACGTTACAATCCGCAATAAGCCCTAATACTACAAATTATGCCTCGTACCTATCCCCTCTGTCTTATTCCTCACTTAATTCAAAAACTATTTGCGCAAAATTATAAAAGCCCAGGCCCCAGGTATCTTTACCATGTCCTCCCTCTACCATATACATAAATAGGTTCTCCCCCAGTTTCACCTTGTCCGTCCATTCCTCCAAATCACGCAAAAGGTAAACACTCGTTTCAGCATACCCCATTTCATCGTTTCCGCAAACATTATAGATGCAGTGAATATCATAGTCTTCAAAGGAATTAATCCGCTCTGCAATCTGCTCCGGTTCATAAACGGTCAACCCCGGAGAGAACGGACCGAACCAGCTGAACAAATCCAAGCACTCACACATGCCGATATCAATAGACTGCATTGCTCCGAAGGAACCGCCGGCAATTGCACGATGATCTCTCGCCGCTGCCATATCATATCCTGCCTCATCATAATCCGCATAGGTGGCATAATTAGCCTCAATGTACGGAATCAAATCATTTCGCAGCTCTGTTACGAATCCCTCGTATGCGATATCCACCGTCTCAGCCGTCTCCCGATAAAATCCGCGACGCGGCAAACCGTAAGGCGTCACGATAATAAACGGTTCGATATCTCCATAATAAACCAGATTATCCATGGCAAGCCGCACGGTAGAGAACCGGTTATTAAGTCCCCATTCCGTTTCATCTCCTCCGGCACTGTGCAGAAGATAAAGCACATTGTACTGCTTTGTCTCATCATATCCGTAAGGCAGATACACATAGGCCGGTTTTGTAATCTCCTCCCCGTCCCCATAATAATCCTTGGTTTTGTAGGAGATCAACTCCACCGTCCCCTCATGTCCTTTCTTAAGCTGACGATACTCTGCCGGCACCGCAATCCCTTCTCTTTTTGCCGGCGCGTGGGTCGGCTCCGGAGTAGCCGTCGGTACCGGCGTCGCTGTCGCTTCCGGCGTGGGAGTCGCCTCCGGCTGCTCCGTTATTTCTCCTTCCTCCCCCGACTGTTCCGGTACTAACGATGCCGTCACCTCCGTTGACGGTGTCCCCGTCTCATCTCCTGCAGATGTTCCTGTCCCACATGCCGTCATTCCGCAGAGCACCGCTCCGCACAACATTCCCACCAACAGTTTCATTCGTAAACTCCTCATAAACATATCCTCCTTGCACCACTCTTTTTTGTAAAGGTAACTTATATTTACTATAATTGTATCATTACCTTTGCAGTTTGTCAATGTCATTTACCTTAATTTATAAATAACGGCTCACAGCGAAACTGTCGGGCCCTTTTCTTTCGTTCGAAAGAAAGAATCAAAAACAGAATTTCCGGATTCTGTTTTTGCTTTTCCCGAAGGGTCGCGTCCTTAGCGCAGTCGAAATCGCCTTTTAGAGCGGCTTAGGCTTGAGGACGCCCCCGAAAGGCTTAGCCGCTCTTAAAGGAAGTTTGACGGAGCGTTGCGATTTGCAAAAGAAGAATCCGGAAATTCTGTTTTTGATTCTTGATAGCCATACAAAACGGGCCCGCAGTTTCCTGCGAGCCCGTTTCGGTTTTACTTAAATACAAACTGAGCGAAGTTGTAAAGGCCTAAGCTCCATACCTTATAGTCATGAGCACCCGCTACTTCATGCCACATGAAGTTCTCGCCCTCGGTAATCTTGTCGGTCAATGCATCCAGACCGTTTACCGCTGCCTTTGCGCTGGCAAGAGCGGTACCGTCACTGAGACCGCAGATGTTGTAGAAATACTTAACATCGTACTTGTCATCAAAGGTTGCAAGCTTCTCTGCAACTACACTTGCGGTGTTGGAGGTCGGCGCTGCGGAGAATGCCCCAAAGTAGCTCATAATATCGAGACACTCACAAAGACCTACGTTAATGGTCTGCATACCGCCCATGGAAAGACCTGCCATTGCACGATGGTCACGAGCTGCGGTCAAGTCATAACCGTTCTCGTCATACTCTGCATAGGTAGCAAAATTCTTATCAATGTACGGAATCAGGTCATTTCTCAGCTCCTTACCGAACTCATAGAAGGAATATGCCTTATCAAAGCTGAGGTTGGTGTAATCTACACAGGAACGGCCATACGGTACTACGATAATGAACTCCTCTGCCTCCTGCCAGTACATCAGATTATCCATTGCACAACGAAGCTCGGAAAATACGTTACCGATATTCCACTCATTCGGGGTACCACCGATACCGTGCATCAAATAGATTACATTGTACTGCTTGCTCTCGTCATACTTCGGCGGAAGACAAACAACTGCCGGCTTCGTAATCGGCTCCATGTTATCTGCATACGCATAAGTTTCGTACTCAATGTTTACTACCTTACCAGCGTAATCCTTGTTGAACTGCTTGTATTCCCTCGGAATACCGCTATTCTCCAACTTTGCCGGCGCATGAGTCGGCTTCGGAGTCGGGGTCGGTGCCGGAGTCGGAGTCGGGGTCGGCTCCGGAGTCGGGGTCGGTGCCTCGGTCGGAACTACATCCTCCGTTGCCTTCGGTGCAAGGGTTACTCCCGCATCTTCTTCGCTTTCGTTACCGCCGCATGCCATCAGACCGCAAAGCAAGGTCAGGCAACAAGCGCCGATCAAAAATTTCTTCATTTTCATAATAATACACTCCTTTACATTTTCTCTATAACAACCGTTTCCGGTTATTAACATTAATCTCTGAGGGCCTTTAATGCCTCATAATAAGCATTCTTACGGACACAGCCCTGGGTAAACAAACCGCAGTACGGACCGTTCATGGCATAACTGTAATCGTTCTTGCTCATATTCGGGTTATCGCAGATCCCCCAAATGGAAACGTTGGAAAGCAAGACCTCTTCTTCATTGATTCTCTGATACATATCAAACAGCTTACCGTAAAACTTAGCGTGTTTCTCCACCTGATTCTTGTCAAAGTTACGTACCGACATCTCCGTTACGTGTACCTTTACACCAAGATCATGAAACATACGGATAGCTTTCTCGATTTTCTTAATATCATTGTCATTCATGCAGCCGGCCTGCTGTCCGTAGCCGCCGATATAACTCTGCATACCGATACCGTCACAAAGCTTCTTATAGGAACCGTCCTCATTCTTTACATAGCTGTTGATGCTCTCCACCAAAGCGATAACACCCTCACGTTTTCCGTCAAGGAAGGTATTGTAATCGTTGTAATACAGGTCGATGGAAACCTCCGGATTCTGCGCCTGAAGCTTCTCCACCGTCTCCTTTGCACAAGCAAAGGAAAACTCTACATACTCCGGTCCCACATGGGTATAGAACAAATTCTCCGTACCGTAACGGTTATATCTGACACGGCGCGGGTCATCGGACTTGTAATCACTGCCGTCGCCCACTGCTTCGTTTACGACATCCCAACAATATACCACACCCGGGAATGCCGTCTCGTAATGGGTCACTACTTCATCAATATAATACTTCAAACGGGCCTTCATGGTTTCCTGATCTACGTAAGGGCCGTCATTGGTATAGCCCTCGCGGAAAAACCAGTCACACATGTAGTTATCCCATACAAGCACATGGCCACGTACCTTAAGACCGTTTTCCTGTGCAAACTTCACAATCTCGTCACCCTCACGGTACTTCATCACCGGCATACCGTTCTCGCTCTTCTTGGAAGCCGCCTGATCAAGTAGGGAATACGCCTTCATTTCATTCGCTGCGGTAATCACCTGAAACTCGTTCTTTACCATAGAGTTATAGGTATTGTTATATACCTGGGAACGAACCATTACCGTCCCGAAGGTAAAACCGTTCTCAACGGCCTCATCCTTAATTGTCAAATACTCCAACGGTGCTCCTTTAAATGCCAACTGTGCAAAATTGTAGAATCCCAAGTGGCTGATATGCTCGGAATGAGTACCGGACACCGGATGCCACATAAAGTTTATCTTGTCTGTCAAACGATCCGTCTTATCCGCAAGTCCCTCGGAAGCAGCCTTTGCGCTCCAAAATGCGGTGGTATCCTCGGTGCCGCAAATGCTGTAGAAGTAACCTACCTCATGCTCCTCGGAAAAGGTTGCTAACGTATCCGCAATCTTCTGGGCATCATTGGAGGTCGGTGCCGCAGCAAAGGCTCCGAAATATGCCATAATATCCAGGCTCTCACACAAGCCTACATTAATGGTCTGCATACCGCCCATGGAAAATCCCGCCATGGCACGATGCTCTCTCGCTGCCGTCAAATCATAGCCGTTCTCGTCGTACTCGGCATAGGTAGCATAGTGACTGTCGATATACGGAATCAAATCGTTACGAAGCTCCTGACCGAAGGTATAGAACGAATCCTGTCCGCCGCCGGTTCTGCCGTTCGGGGTTACTACAATAAACGGTTCAATCGCCTCGTAGTAAATTAGACTGTCCATAATCTTCTTTACCTTACAGGAATCCTTGTCAAACTTCCATTCCGCTTCGTTTCCGCCGATACCGTGCATCAAAAACAACACGTTATACTGCTTTGTCTCGTCGTAATTCGGAGGCAGGTATACATACGCATACTTCGTCGTCTCTGCCTTCTCGTCGGTATGATACTGCTTGGACTTGTACTCGATATGCTCGATGGTACCTTCACAGCCTTCCTTCCGCTCTGCATAGATCGTCGGAATAAAACCATCCTCAATCTCCACCGGCGTTCTGGTCGGTACCGCCGTCGGCTTCGGCGTTGCAGTCGGCTTCGGCGTCGCCGTCGGTTCCGGTGTTACGGTCGGCTCCGGCGTCGGTGTTTCGGTCAGCTCCGGTGCTCCGGTAACGGTCTGGTTCCCTTCTTCTGCCTTGTTACATGCCGCAAAGCCGCAAAGGGCGGTAACACAGCAAATCCCCAATAATACTTTCTTAAAATACTTTCTCACTGTCATAACTCCTTTACTCATCCCTTTATTCCATCAAAGCCTGTAATGCCTTGTAATAAGCATCCTTTCGCACACAAGCACGATTGAACAATCCGCAGTACGGTCCGTTCATCTTATAGCTGTAATCCGTCTTACTCATCATCGGGTCATCACAAATGCCCCAAACAGAAACGTTGGACAACAGGATTTCCTCTTCGTTCAAGCTCTTAAACATTGCAAACAGTTTTCCGTAAAACTCCGCATGCTTTGCTTCCTGGTTCTTATCGAAATTACGAACCGACATCTCTGTTACATGCACCTTTACGCCGAGGTCATGGAACATACGGATGGCCTTTTCCACACGGGTAATATCCTGGGAATTCATACAACCGGCCTGCTGTCCGTAACCACCGATGTAGCTCTGCATGCCAATACCGTCACAAAGCTGCTTATAAGTACCATCCGCATTCTTCTCATAGCTGTTGATGCTCTTTACAAGCGCGATAATTGCATCTCTTTTCCCGTCGTAGAACGTATTATAATCATTGTAATATAAATCGATAGACACCTCCGGATTCTCCGCCTGAAGCTTCTCTACGGTAGCCTTGGCGCAAGCAAAGGAATACTCCACATAATCCGGACCGATTAGGGTATAGAACATATTCTCGTCACTGTTCCGGTAGGTTCGAACGTGACGCGGATCATCGCCCTTGTAATCGCCGCCGTCGCCCACTGCTTCATTTACTACATCCCAGCAATATACCACACCCGGGAACTTCGTCTCAAAGTGGGTCACCACCTCGTCTATGTAATACTTCAAACGTGCCTTCATGGTAGCCTGATCCACATAAGGCGCGGTTCCGTCATAGCCTTCCCTGAAAAACCAGTCACTCATATAGGCATCCCATACAAGCACATGACCGCGGACCTTAAGCCCGTTCTCCTGTGCAAATGCCACAATATCGTCTGCCTGACTGTAATTCATCACAGGCATTCCGTCCGGATTTTTCTTACAGCCCGGCTGATCCAACAAGGAATATGCCTTCATCTCGTTGGACGCAGTCAAAACATGAAACTCGCTCTGCGCCATGGGAATATAGTATTTATTGCTCAACTGTCCGTGACTGATTACCGTACCGAAGGTAAAACCGCATTCCAACGCCGCATCCTTCATAAACTCATCTTTCAAAGGGTTCGGAGTCGCGGTCGGCTTCGGGGTCGCTGTCGGTTTCGGAGTCGCGGTCGGTTCCGGGGTGGCCGTCGGTTCCGGCGTCACCGCTTCGGTTGCGGACGGAACCTCCGTCACATCCTCTGAACCGCCATCCTTACCGCAAGCCGCCATACTTCCCAAAAGCAATACGCAGCACAATCCCGCAAAAGCTATTCTTAAAAACTTCTTCACTGTATTACCTCATTCTCTCACATAATAAATATCCCGCTTATGCCAGATTCTCCGTCAAACGTCCGAGAAGCGAAATCAGCTGATCCTTCTCCTCCTCGGAAAATCCCGCAAAGCCTTTTTCTTCCATTTCTTCCACAATACAGTCCACCTTTTCTGCCAGGCGACGTCCTTCCTCTGTCAGAAAAACACGGAACGCCCGCTTTCCGCCGGACACGTGGTCCACTTCCTTGCGAATCAACCCCCGCTTTTCCATATTGGACAAAAGTACTACCATGGTAGCCGGCTCTACATAACAAAGAGCTGCCAATTCCTTTTGAAGATACCCTTCCTGATAACGCAGACGGGACAATACCTTCGGCTGTCCCGGCGACAAATCCAAATCCCGGAACCCAGCCCAACAGCTCTTCTGGTGTGCCGCAGAAGCACTCAATAACGATACAATCAACTGTTCTCTCATTCTATTCCTCCGAATACACCTTCTGTCGCCTTGGAACTTCCGTAACAACAGAAAGTCTTAAATTAGAAGCCTAACTGATATGTATCTTACATTATACCGTTTTTTCTCCAAATGTCAAGCATTCCGGCGGTTCTCCCACCGTAAAACAGGGCTGCGCACACGTTTGGATGCGCAGTGGCATCGGGCGTGGCGGACTCTTGCGTAGCCCTTGCAGTTGCACTAAAAGTCGGCCTCTTATTTTCTTTTACGCTATTCTGGATATAGCCGATGTCCTTCGTATTATTCTCTTTGAACTTTACGTAGGATAGTAGACTTTCTTATTACTTCGATGGTCCGTCAGCAACGCTCGGACAGGAGGTCCGGGCGAGCCCGCCATAAGGCATGGATGCCGCATCAGGGCGGTTGCGTCAATTATCAGCGTTCTCTCCCGAAGTAATTAGAAAGACTCTATCCGGAGTACGAGAAAAGAGGATAATACAAAGGACACCGGCTGATTCGTATCTGTAAAAAAGAGGCCGACTTATATTCATACGCCGATACGCAAGAGTGGGGCTGCGCATCCAACCATGCATCAGCCCCTGTCTTCTATTCTTCGGTCTTCGTCATTGCTTCCAGTACCTTATAATACGCATCCTTCTTCTTATAATCCTCATGATACAAACCACAGTACGGAGAATTCTGCTTATAATTTCCGTCATACTCGCTCATATTCGGAGCATCTTTGATACCCCAAATGGAGATATTGGTAATCATTGTTTCCTTCTCATTCAATTCCACGTACATATCAAACAAACGTCCGCAGAACTCCGCATGAGCATCCATCAGCTCCGGATCATAGTTACGTACCGCCATCTCCGTCACATGCACCTCTACACCAAGTGCATGATACTTTTCGATAGCCTCCCGAATCATCTCGATGTGGGAATCCTCAAGACATCCCTCCTGCTCACCGTAACCGCCGATGTAGCTCTGCAAACCTACACCTTCGCAAAGCTTACGATACTTACCGTTTTTATCCTTCGCATAGCTGTTGATGCTCTTTACCACCTCGCAAATCGCATCGCGCTTCTCCGGAAAATATGCATTGTAATCGTTGTAAAACAGCTTAATGCTTACCTCCGGATTCTGCTTCTGCAGCTTCTCCACCGTATCCTTCGCGTAAAGGAAGGACAACTCTACATAGTCATCTCCGATAATATTATAGAACTGATTCTCGGTGCTGCCGCGCAAAGTACGAATATGGCGCGCATCGGAGGAGTCATAATCATCCTTGCTGTCACCCACCGCTTCGTTTACTACATCCCAGCAATATACCACACCCGGGAACTCCGTCTCAAAGTGGGTAATTACAGTTTCAATATAATACTGCAAACGCTTCTTCATGGTTGCCTTATCTACATACGGCGTGTCATTCTTATAGTCCTCGCGGAAAAACCAATCACTCATGTACGCATCCCATACAAGCACATGGCCTCTCACACCGATTTCCAAAAGCTCCGCTCTGGACACAATGGCATCTGCCTGGGAAAAATCAATCACCGGCATCCCGTCCGGACTGGTCTGGGACAGTTTCTGATTTAACATAGAGTACGCCTTCATTTCATTTGCGGCGGTTACACTGTTAAAATCATCCATCACCATCATGGTATAATTCAAATCACGCTCGGAGTAGGCACTAACCACCGTACCGAAGCTGAAACCGTGCTCTGCGGCCGCATCCTTTAAGGTACCTTCTACCGGTACCGCTGTCGGCTCCGGTGCCTGTGTCGGTTCCGGTGTCTCCGTCACCTCCGGTGCTTCCGTAGCTTTCGGGGCCTCCGTTGCCTTCGGAGCTTCCGTCGCTACCGGAGCCTTGGTTGCTTCCGGCTCCTCGGTCGGTGCCGCAGTGGCCGTCACTGACCGCGTCGGATCTCCGCTTACCGGCGCATCATCGTTTCCGCAAGCCGCCGCTCCGAACAATAAGGTCAGACAGCACATACCCACTGCCAATTTTTTTAATAACCTGTGCATCTTTTTCTTTCCTTCCCTTCTACATAAAAAAAGTTCCGCGCCCCCATAAACGGCACGAACAGAAGTCCCAAAAACCTTCCGAATACTATTTTAGCTTGTTTTTTTCGAAAGTCAATTAACATTCTGTGAACGTCTGGAACTTTCTGTTAAACTTTCGTTTGACAAGCCTTTCCGTATATGCTATTCTTTATTTATTAGAATTCTAATCAGCGGATATTTCCGCTTTCGAGGAGGTACTTCTTATGAATTTCAATTACGAAACACCACAAGGCTTTGATGCAATGTCCGATGTCTGCGAAGGCTGGACCCGCCAAACCGTAACATATCCGTCCAAAACCACCGGTGCGGACCGCCTTTGCCATGTCATTCTTCCGGCAGGGTATTCTACCGAAAAGACCTATCCGGTACTATACTTACTCCACGGCATCGGCGGCGACCACAACGAGTGGCTGGGCGGCAATCCGTTAGAAGTTGTAAGTAACTTGGTAGGCGCAGGCGAGGCCACGGAAATGATTGTTGTTATCCCGAATGTCCGTGCTATGAAGGAGGATGCCGTTCCGAAGGAAATCTTCAGTCCGGAATGTATCGCTGCCTTTGACAATTTTATCAACGATTTAAGAGACGACTTGATGCCGTTTATTAAGGCAAATTACAGTATCAAAACCGGTCGTGAAAACACCGCCGTTGCCGGACTTTCCATGGGTGGCAGAGAGTCTCTTTTCATCGGCTTTTCCATGCCGGAGACCTTCGGTTACATCGGCGCCTTCAGTCCGGCCCCGGGTCTTTTACCGCTTTCTTTCCCGAATACGGACGATCGTCCGAATCGCCCTGCTTTCCCGGGACAGTTTACCGAGGATGACCTTGCGGTCAAGGAAGGCACACCTGCTCCGCTCCTTCTCATGATGTGCAACGGTGAGCAGGATGAAATCGTAAAGCTCTGTACCGCAGGCTATGAAGCCGCATTATGCAAAAACGACGTAGACCATCTGTACTACACCATGCCGGGGGGCCACGATTTTACCGTATGGAAAAACGGTTTGTATCATTTCGCAAAGAGAATTTTTAAATAAATCATCTTCATTTTTTCCTTAAAAATAGGGCGTTGACGCTCCGGAGTACACACCATAGTGATTCCTTTCCGAAGCAACCAACGCCTTATTTTCTTTGTAATAGTTCGTTTTATTCTGTTTTAAGCCCGGAACACATACTTGTCCAATCGCTCCAATGCCTCCTGCACTCTCGCAAACGGCAGTGCCAGATTCATACGGATGGCATATTTTCCGTGGAACGCCCGGCCGTCCTGCCAAAGCACACCGACGGAAAGCCCCGCCTGCTGCAACTCGTCCATAGTTTTGCCGTGGGCCTTGCACCACTCTTCACAATCCAAAAACAACATATAGGTTGCCTGTGGCTTTGATACCTTAACCCCATCCCAACGGGTGGTGATATATTCATAGGCATAGTCGATATTCTTCGTCAAAACTTCTTTCAGCTCCGTAAGCCACTCACGTCCCTCCGGGGTATACGCTCCCAAAAGTCCGTACATAGAAAGCAGATTCATGCTGTTATAGTGACATAAGGAAGCTTCCTTGCGAAGTCTGTCGCGAAGTCTTTCATTATAAACAATGTGATAGCTGCCGATGAGTCCCGCCAAATTAAAGGTCTTGGACGGTGCATAAAAAGCAATGGTTCTCTGCTTTGCATCCTCCGACACCGACTGGGTCGGGATATGCCGATAGTCCGCCAGATACAAATCGGACCAGATTTCATCGGAAATTACATACACATCATACTTTCGGAACAACTCCATGGCCTTTTCGATTTCCCAACGTTCCCACGCTCTGCCCGTCGGATTATGCGGGCTGCAAAAAATTGCTGCGTGAATGTGTTGTTCCTTTATCTTCCGCTCCATGTCCTCAAAGTCCATGCGCCATACATTATTCTCATCAAGCACCAGATGACTGTGGACCAGCTCGTAGCCCGCATTTCCGAGAGCTCCGGTAAAGCCCACATAGGTAGGCGCATGCACCAATATTTTATCCCCCCGGGAGCACAAAATCCCCGCCGCACTAACTACACCGCCCAGTACACCGTTTTCATAGCCGATGCACTCCGCCGTCAACCCTTCCGCTCCGTTCTTCTCGATCTGCCACTTAATAATCGCATCGAAATACTCCTCTCTCGGTGAGAAGTAGCCGTACACCGGATGAGAAAGGCGCTCACTGATTGCCGCCGGAATCGTCGGCACTGTAGCAAAATTCATATCCGCCACCCACATCGGAATGGCATCAAAGCCCTCCTTTATCGGTACGGAAAAATATCCTTCACCGGATTCTCTGGCCGCAGCAGGCATGTCGACTGCAAGGGCATCCTTGCCGACACGGTCGATGATGGTAGTAAAATCGTAGGTCATGGGATACATCCTCCTATCTTTCTAATGCGAAGAAAATACATTTCGATTTCAATTTGATAATATATTTTCAGTCCTTTAAGCGTTTCACAATATATACATTTTCCGGCAAACCGTTTTCACAAGCAACCTGATACAGTTCCTTGGCCGCTTTAAGCTCCCCCGCATCTATCAGCGCATTTACGGCAGAGGTGATGCCCACCACTGCACACTTCCGCTTTCCGAAGGGTGTGGTAAAGCTTTTCCATTCGCCTACCAGAAAATCACGGGACTCGTCCGTAGATAGCAGACTCGGAAGCAGTTCTTTACTTAATGCCTCCATTTCCTTCTTGTCCACCGGAGCGTATTTTGCTGCCGATGTCAAATACAGTAGCTTGTAAAACGGGTATTCCGGAGTATCCTTTGTCTTCTTCAAAGAGGATTGATAGCTTTCCATTGCAAACGCTATGTATCTCTGTTCCACAGGCAGTACTGGATTCTTATATAACGCAGCCCTATGGGCGCAAAATTCTGCAAAGGAAGGGAACTTCTCCGAATTGCAGGAAACCGCCTCCCTGTATAACGACCACCACCATTCGGTATATCCATCCTTCTCCAAAGTTAATCGCTGTGTCGCATCACAGACCAGCCAGTATAAATAGCTTGCATCATAAGACATAATATGTTCATAGAAGGTCTGATGGTTTTTCCGCAATGCATGTCCGTCCCGAAGCAGTGCATAGTTATCGGAAATATTCCAATAGCAAAAGCCCATATCTTCAAAGTCGGTAACCTCTCCGTTTACTATTACGGCTTCCAGATACTCTATTAATTCAAGGTCTTTCTGTTTCTTTTCTTCTATGGACAGCGTACCACGTTGTCCGATAATTTTCAACTCCCGAAAACGTTTTTTTATTTGTGGATTCAAACGGACACCTCCCCATGATAACAGTGATTTTGTTTCCATTCTACGAGGATGTATGCAGATTTGCAAGACTTGTAAGAAAAGGGGAATTGTGGTATAATATATACGGGTTAATACTAATTCAATAACACTACGAAGATACTTCACTGTAATCAGGATGCCGATAAAGTGTGTTGCATCCATTCAAACCTTTCTTTTCCTTCAACATCCAATACAATGACTCTCCGCCATATACGACCGTTCCCTTCTTAAAAAAAGAGGCAACACAATATGTCATCGGAGATTCTTCACGTTGTTTCAAAAAAATATAAACACAGGCTCCCGTTTTCTGTAATTGACTTTCGATTATATACTCTGCATCTATGTAAGATTGAAGATATCTTATATTCTCCGTACTGTAAATCCTAATTAAGTTATCCGTATCCAAATATTCTTCCAAAAATCGTAACTCTTCAACCCGTGATTTGATATCTTTATTCGATTCAGAATTAACAAAGAAACGACTCTTGTACAAGAGAAAATCTGTAATCTTCCTTTTCTCAATAATATTCTTCAAAGTATCTTTTCTGTTTCTTGGAATACTAATGTCTGTGAGATGATGCAGACCTGCCAGATGAAAGAAATCAGTATCGTGAAATTCAGAATTATTTCTCGTGTCTTACGTTTTTTTGATACCACAAATCTGTACTCATATCGCTCAAGCGATATGAACTTCGTGGCACATTCAAAAATTAAATCCATATACTCTCCCTATAAAACGAGCCTTGCAACAATCGCAAGGCTCTCAAACCCTTTGTAAAACACAACTTTCTTTCGCCGAAGCTAAGATGGATTATGGTAAGTTGCCACCTTTGTAAACCTCCATAGTCCCCGTATTCCATCACGGATTCTACTTCATAAGCACAGAAAGCATTTTTACGAGTATGCTTCTCGAGAAGTCCTCCTTCTATACATTATAATATACCCAATCTATCAAAAAGTCAATTCATTTTTCGACTTATATTAGACCTTTTTTAATGAAATAGGAAACAAAAAGGGTAGTATTCCTGTTAGATAGGTAAAAGGCCATTCGAAATCCGCTGCGCTCCTTCCTCATGGAGGCGGTCGGCAAGACGAAAGAAGGCCTCTCTCGGTCTGTCGCATCGCTACTTCCGCAGACGAAACCGCCTGCGGAAGGGCTTCGCCCCACACAAGCAAAAAATAATGCTCCCATGTAAGCAAGCTTACGGGAGCATATATTTTTCGATTGTTGTAGCGGATGCTCGTTATCGGAACCAATTTCCTCCTAGTTGAAGTATCTCTTAAGCAGTCCCTCGAATGCCTTTCCGTGTCTTGCCTCGTCGCGTGCCATTTCATGCACGGTATCGTGAATAGCATCTAAGTTCTGTGCCTTTGCTCTCTTTGCAAGGTCGGTCTTACCTGCGGTTGCACCATTCTCAGCGTCTACGCGAAGCTCAAGGTTTCTCTTGGTGCTGTCAGTTACTACTTCACCCAGGAGCTCTGCAAACTTAGCTGCGTGCTCAGCCTCTTCCCAAGCAGCCTTCTCGTAGTAGAGACCGATTTCCGGGTAACCTTCTCTGTGTGCTACACGAGCCATTGCCAGGTACATACCAACCTCACAGCACTCGCCTTCGAAGTTTGCACGAAGATCCATTAAGATATCCTCGCTAACGCCCTTTGCAACACCTACCACATGCTCGGAAGCCCATACCTTCTCGCCTGCCTGCTCGGTGAACTTCTCTGCCGGTGCCTTACATACCGGACAAGCCTCCGGAGCGGAATCTCCCTCATGAACATAACCACACACATTACATACATACTTTGCCATACTCGCTTCGCTGTGCCGCGCTTACGTCTTACGCACAGCATCCTCCTTTTTATAAAATGTTTTGTTGCGACTCTGTCGCTTTTTTCAAAATCAGTAATTGTTACTGATATTAATATAGCATATTTTTTTCCGGTTGTCAACACTTTTTTAAAGAAATTTAGGAATTATTATCGTTTTCTTTTGTTCCTATATCCAACCCGCCATTTTACTCTGCTTCTCTCATCCTACATGCCGGACAACACCCGAAAAAATAAGCATAGTGTCCTTCAATCGTACCCCCAAAGGCCGCACCGGCAATTACATCAATATGATCCAGTCCCGGCATCTCCAAATCCGAAACATCACCACACTCTTTACATAGGAAATGATAATGTTGCATCGGATTGCCGTCATACCGGTCGCTGGTACCTCCGCAGGACAAACGCAGGATATCTCCCGCCTCCGCCAGCATGTTTAAATTACGGTACACCGTACCGAGACTGATATTCGGGATATGTTCTCTTACATTTTCATACACCGTTTCCGCTGTAGGGTGAGACTTGGTGCTATGTAAGTAAGTAAGAATCGCGTCCCGTTGCCTGCTGTGTTTTGTCATACATACCTCCTTTCAAATACAGTAATAGTTACTAATATTAGTATAGTCTTTTTAGAACGATTTGTCAAGCTTTTTCACCCGCACAAAAAACAGAAAGCCCGGCATGCACATTCCATATGCATACCGGACTTATCCGTCATTTCATACTGTTCTTATAAAATCTACTTTCTCTTCCTTACCGGCTTTCCGGTCAGACTTACATCTACCACGCCGAGCTTTCCCTTGGCTCTTTTCTTTCCGGTACTCATGCCTTTCTTTTCGCTGTCTTCGGAAGACTTATTTCCGCGCTTGCGCTCCGGATTACTTTCACTTCCGCGCTTTTCAGTATTTCCTTCCTCCGATGCATTCTTACTGCGACTCCCCCGGCCTTCACCTTTTCCTCTGCCCCGTCCGGCACTTCTGCCTTCGGACGACGTTCCGGCGCTCTTTCTATTGCTTCTGCCACCGGACTTTCCGCCGCTGTTGGCGCGTTCAATTTGGATGTTACGTCCGCAAATCTTTACATTCTGCATTGCCTCAAGCACAGCCTCGGCATAATCCACCGGCACCTCTACGAAGGTATAGTTGTCGTACATCTGAATAGAACCCACCAGCTGGCCCGGCATACCGCTTTCACCTGCGATGGCACCTACAATATCACCTGGGCGGATTCTGTCGCGTTTTCCGACATTCACAAACAAACGGGCTCTTTCTGCCTTACCTTCGCCTTCGCTCATATCCAGTCCCGCATCAAAAGCACTCTCCGTAGCGAACTCACCCATGGAAAGCTTTAACAATGCTGCTGCCATTTCAATAGCGGTACAATCGGTCTCTTCAATATGCTTTTCAATAAGCTCGGTCATAACCTTCAGCTCGCCGCCTGCAATCAGCTCATCCACCTGCTTCATCAGCTTCTCGGAACGAATGGCATTGATATCGTCAGCGGACGGAATCGGACGAAGGTGAATCTTCGTCTTACAGTACCGCATAATATCCTTTAATTTATAAATCTCTTTACCTACAACAAGGGTATGGGACGTACCCACACGGCCCGCACGACCGGTTCTGCCGATACGATGCACATAATACTCGTCATCCTGCGGCACATCGTAGTTAAATACCGCCTCCACATCGTCTACATCGATACCTCTTGCAGCCACATCCGTTGCCACCAAAAGGTCAATTTTTCCGCTGCGGAAGGACTCCATCACACGGTCTCTCTGCTGCTGCTTTAAGTCGCCGTGCAAACCGTCCGCAAAATAGCCGCGAAGCTGCAAATCCTCCACCAGCTCGTCTACCAGCTTTTTCGTATTACAGAATACCAGCGCACGCTTCGGATCGTACATATCCAGAAGTCTCGCCAGTACCTCCGGCTTATTCTTCTGACGCACTTCGTAATAAAACTGCTCAATCTTCGGAACCGTCAGCTCCTTCTTTACCACACGGACAATTTCCGCATCCTTCTGATAGGTCTCCGCCAACTCCATAATCGGCTGGGGCATGGTTGCAGAAAACAAAAGCGTCTGACGCTCCTCCGGAAGCTCCTTCAATATGGTCTCAATATCCTCACGGAAGCCCATGTTCAACATTTCGTCCGCTTCATCTAAGGTAATCATCTTTACCGTACCCATCTTCAGAGTATGGCGACGCATATGGTCCATGACACGCCCCGGCGTACCGATAATCACCTGCACTCCGCCCTTTAAGGAACGAATCTGCTTGTTAATATCCTGGCCGCCGTAAATCGGAAGCACCTTTACGCCGTGCATAAACTTCGCAAGCTTACGCACCTCCTCTGCCACCTGAATGGCCAGCTCTCTCGTCGGACAAAGAACCAACGCCTGAAGGCTCTTATCCTTTGGATCCACTCTCTGTAAAAGCGGAATACCGAAGGCCGCCGTCTTACCGGTACCGGTCTGGGCCTGGCCGATGATATCCTTTCCTTCTAATACTACCGGGATTGCCGCCGCCTGAATCGGAGACATCTCTTCAAATCCCATCTCTGCTACCGCACGCAAAATCGGTGCCTGTAAATCACTTTCATCAAATCTCATACTATCTTTTCCTATTCTATAATTTCGAGTCTTTCCGCACTCGAACACACAACAGGTCCGTCAACCCGTTTCCAACACGCTCTCCGACTTGTGTTTCCGGCGCAAAGACTTTGTCAGTATAACATAAAGTTTTTCAAAAAGCAAACAAAAACTGTCGTTTCGGGATTTTTGTATCCGTTCAAACGACAGTTTCTTATTCAATCTCTTCTATTCTTACACGTTTTTTACTTTACAAACACGTTATAAAGCCCCATCACAAACAGTACCACAACTACTACCGGAAGGACATAGGTCAGATATCCCCGCATCCAATTGGCCACTTTCATACCTTTTCCTTCGTTCGCTTCTGCGGTAAACTTCTTCCAGCCCCAACCGTAACGATAGGTACAGAACAAAACAAACAGCAAAGAACCTACCGGAAGCAACAAATTGCTGACAATGAAATCTTCCAGATCCATAATATTGCTACCCTTACCAAGCGGTTCAAAGCCTTTCCATACATTAAAGCCCAGAATACACGGAAGGGACAATACAAAGAGCAGTATACCGTTTATGAGGCAAGCCTTCTTTCTGCTCCAACCAAACAAATCTATCGTGCAAGATACTAAATTTTCAAACACCGCAAGCACCGTAGACATAGCCGCAAAGGATAAGAATACGAAGAACAAACCGCCCCAGATTCTTCCTCCGGACAAGTTATTGAAAATATTCGGAAGCGTAATAAAAATCAGGCTCTTTCCGCTGTCTACCTGTACGCCGTAAGCCATACACGCCGGGAAAATAATCAAACCGGAGGCAAAGGCCACAAAGGTATCCAGCACCGCCACTCTGGCCGCCTCACCCATGAGGGCACGCTCCTTGCCGATATAGCTTCCGAATACCGCCATACTTCCGATACCGATGCTTAAGGTAAAGAAAGACTGGTTCATGGCACCTACGATGATGTTACCGATGCCCACCTCCTTCATCCGGTCAAGGTCCGGTAACAAATAAAACTTCAGACCTTCCCCGCTTCCAGGAAGGGTAATACTGTTAATTGCCAACACTACCATAATGGCAAACAGTGCCAACATCATCCATTTCGTAATACGCTCCAAACCGTTCTGTAATCCGATGGAACACACAACAACCGCAAGTAAAACGGTAATTGCCACGGAAACAATCATCATTCCCGGCTCCGCCAGCATACCCTCGTACTCCTGCTTAATTCCCGCAACGTCCAGCCCTTCAAAGGTCCCGCCTACGGTCTTCACAAAATACTGAAGAAGCCACCCTGCAACACTTGTATAAAACATCAGCAACAAATAATTTCCCGCCAGCGCCGCATAGCCGTGCAAATGCCACTTACTTCCCTTCGGCTCCAGCTCCTGATAAAACTTCACCGGACTCTTCTGCGCCGCACGGCCGATGGCAAACTCCATGGTCATAATCGGCACCCCCAATGCAACCAAAAAGAAAATATAAATCAAAACAAAAGCACCGCCGCCGTTTTGTCCTACCATATACGGAAACTTCCAAACATTTCCCAGACCGATAGCACAGCCCGCGCTTAACAAAAGGAAACCAAGGCGGCTTCCCAACCGTTCTCTTTGCATAAATCATTCTCGCTTTCTTATATTTTCACCGGAAACCTTCGCCTTTGCTCATGGCTCCCGAAACAAAACCTACCCTCCTATTTTACTATGATGTCGGCCGATACGCAATACTACTTTTGCGAAAATATAAGAAATAACGGGTTTTGACAATCGTTCTTCTTCATGCTATACTGAAACCACCAAACAACATGGAGGTATTCCAATGAGTAAAAAGAAACTTACAAATAAACAAAAGAAACTGTACGGCACCCTGTTGGTGGTAGCTGTCATTTTCATTCTTGCCCTTGTCAAAGGAAAAGATTTAAAACAGGTTTTTAATTCCCTGTTTCCGGACGGGCTTTCCACGGAACAGACCTTAGATACCGAAGATGTCGGAAATGCCTTAATAGATGTATTAACCGGGGATAAAATAACCGATGCCCCTTCCTCAAAGGACTCTGATGGTGAACAGGGTGTCACACCGACCCCGGCTCCCAAACCGACAGATCCGGCAGAATCCGGCATCACCCCTACTCCGACTCCGGAACCAATCACTACCATAGCACCGACAAGCACGCCGGAACCAACCGCTACCATAGCACCGACAAACACACCGGAACCGACTGCCACTCCGACTCCGGAGCCGACTAAGTCTCCTTTGGACCTGGTAGAAGAAGACGGTGTCTACAGCACCCCTGATTTGGTGGCTGCATATATCCACACCTTTAACAAGCTCCCATCCAACTTCATTACCAAGAAGGAAGCAGAGCAATTAGGCTGGGTCAGCAGCAAAGGAAACCTTTGGGATGTAACGGACGAAATGTCCATCGGCGGCGATAAATTCGGCAACAGAGAAGGCCTTCTTCCGAAGAAAAACGGACGCCAGTGGTACGAGTGCGATGTCAACTATTACGGCGGCTACCGCGGTTCGGAGCGTATCCTTTACTCCAACGACGGTCTGATTTACTACACCGACGACCACTACGAGAGCTTCACGCAACTGTACTAACCGGACGATTTCCACACAGCCGGTCTCATGCACACATGCAAAAGGAGAATTCCATGAGAAAACGTATCACCCTTAGCGGAAACAAAATGACCTCAAAAGAGGTTCTGCATACCTATCTGGCAAAAAAACTGGCCTTTCCAGCCTACTACGGCAAAAACCTGGACGCCCTGTATGACTGCCTCACCGAGCGAGACACACCGCTCCATATCACAGTCACCTACACAGAACGGTTAAAGGAGCAACTGGGAGACTACAGCGAAGCCTTTTTACAAACCTTGCAGGACGCGGCGAAGGAAAATGAACTTATCACGCTATCCATTTATTATAAAAAATATTTTTGATAGCTCTACTATTTTCATCATTACATGAACTTATTTCAGTGTATTAAAAAGAGGGGAATCAAAGTTTTTGAGGGGCTTTCGCGAAGGGCTAGTTTGAGGATTTTCTCCTCTGATTTTTATCCTTATATCTGCTTACTGGCCAAAATATCATAATAAGAAAACTCGTCAAGGACTTGCTGCAAAGCAGTTCGAATCCGCATCCTTGACGAGTTTTCTTATTATGACGAATAATCGTTTACGCCAGAAAAGGGAATGCTGCTGGTGCATTTCCACCAATCCCTCATAAGAAACCCTCAAAACTTTGGAGACCCCAAAAAGAGAATCGACCAACTCTCCTGACGAGCATTAGTCGACTCTCTTTTTACTTGTGATAAAGTTAGTTCTTCTCTTATATCACTCCTTGTTTTTTTAAAAAAAGATAAATAACAATCGGTATGCTCCCAATCGCCAAAGCAGCTCCTGTCATATGTTCTCCCTCCTTTTTTTATTTATAAAAAGCAAAAAAACGCCCTTTATACTTAATCCACAAATACCTTCATATGCCCTCTATGTCTTTAGTCCCATCATTTTCTTTTGCCATTCTTTGTCCTTTAGTCAATTTCCATCACTCTGTATCACTTTTCTTTTTCCACTTCGCAAAACACAAACAACCACAACGAAATAGTATTACATAACCACCAAAAGTCAAAAAAACATCTGCGAAATTAAATGTAGGAAAATTTTTTATACTAATAAAATCTGTCACATCTCCCATAATTAATCTCTCAATATAATTCCCCAAAAAACCCGCAACAAGCATCACCAATGCTATTCTGTCTATTTTATACCTTATAATCTGCTCTATCTCTTCTTTTGAAATAAATTTTTTACATATAATCGCTAACAAAGCAATTAATACTAATGGGAAAATATGCGTAACAAATTTGTTATTTTGAAACAACCCATACGAAATGCCCGCATTGGAAAAAAAAGCCAACTCTAACACCCCATCCAATATTCGTATTTCATGATATACCAAAAAACTTCTTGCCAACAGTTTTGTTCCAATGTCAAATCCACTTAACAACAAAACCCCTAAAATATATTTCGCCAATATCTCTCATTCCTTTTTTCGACTATTACCTATCAATTTTAATGCATTCAATGCACACCACATGGGTGTGCATTGAAACATCTCACTCATTAGTTAACGGCTACCGCCACAACCTTTGGCTCCAAAAAGAAGTAATGCTATTAACGCTGCTGCTGCACCTACTGCCATTTCATTCCCTCCTCCCATAATATCTGTTTACAACTTAGAACGTTCTTCTTTGCAGAATCTATTGTATCCTTTGTTCTTATATCTGTCAACCATATTTTTCTGTTTTTTCGTGTTTTTTCAACAATTAACTTTTTCAAGATAAAATATTAATTATATCTTAATAAAAAGTGCATTATTTCCATTTTGTCCTTTCATTTTCCCAATAACCCTTAACGTATAAAAATATATCAAGGATGTCACATAAATAATGCGACATCCTTGATATTATAAGATCATATTACACGTATCTTCTACAACTGTCCAAATACAAAGCGTACACACCTATATGTACATCTTTCACCTCCTCACAAACACAAAACAACTATAATATAACAAATTCAAAAATCAATGCACTCTCTATCCTACAAATATGCATTGATTTCATTATCACTTTAACTTATTTTACAAACATTTTTGTTACCAAGCTTGTAGCCCACATAATCGAACCCATAGCTACTGAAATAATCGTAGGGCAATCTGACATTTCATCCCCTCCTCATATTATTTTAACAATTCTGAACGTTCTATTTACAATGCAATTATATCCCTTTCTGACGCCAAAGTCAATTCTATTTTTTTGAAAATTTTGTATTTTTCAACAATATGCATTCTTCAACAACTTATTTCATAATCGCGCCACATTCCATTATCCCCCTCCTACAATATATCTATACTACAGTGCAAAGAAGGCTACAGGAAAAATTTCTTACTCCTCGTAGCCTTCTTTCAAATACTATAATGTTTTAGGCATTCAACATAACCTTTTCGTTGTTAAATACCTTCGTAATCGCAAATATCATCACCAATACACAAAGGATGTTTCCTCCCATGCTCAAACCGAACTGTACAAGACTTAGCTCGTTAGAAGCAATTGCCTGAATTGCAAGGGAGCTTCCGTAAACCGGAATTGCATAGGATGTCGTTGCCGGCGCCGTTCCACCCACATTAAACATGGTCAGCATGCCGAGTACAATTACTACCGTATATACCGGTGTTACGTATGCATTTGCTTCCTTGGCATTCTTTGCAAATACAGAAAGAAGGCAAATAATACTTACATTAAACAACACCAAACTTATCATAACCCCAAGCAACTCAACTACCTGCAATACAGAGAAAGATACATCTCCCATGCCCATATCTCCCATCATCGGCATTGACACAATCATGGATGTGGCATATACCACAGAAGAAATGGAAGACAATACAGAAAGACCAAATAACTTACCGAATACAATGGAGCTTCTCTTTACCGGGCTAAGTAACATGGTAGCCATGGTACCACGCTCTTTCTCACCGGCAATAGCATCCACACAAAGCCCCATTGCTCCCGCAAATAACATCAAAATAATCATATACGGCAACATACTTGCAAGCATCAATCCGTTCGCCTTGTCCTCGTTTACAATCACTTCATCTTCGGTCTGGAATACTGTCAACAAATCAAGGTTACCAAAACGTCCCTGAAGCAAATTGATTTCATACACATCCAACACCATACCGATAAACATGCTTCTAGCCGCAGTAGAATAATTCATGGTGGAATTATAGCCCAGTTTTACACCCGGAATCGGATCTCCCGCATTCTGATACGCTTCTGCCTTTGTTAAGAACTCCTTATCAAACACCACAAACAAATCAGCGTCACCATTTAAAATATCAGCCTTAATCTTCTGTATTTCCTCTGCAGATGCATCTGCTGCCACATATTGAATCTCTGCTGCGGCATCATAACCGGTCTGGGCTGCCAGAGCCTTAAAGCCCTCCGGAGCGTTCTGAATATAAGTAACAGAGATATGCTCTTCAATATCACTCTCCAGTTTACTGGTCATTGCTCCCATCAAACTGTATACACCAACCATAACGATTGCCGGTAAAATAAACAGGGAGAAAATCATCTTCTTATCGCTGAATACGCGCATTATTTCTTTCTTAAATATATCCTTCATTTACTTTTCCTCCTTGTGATGTTCTCTGTAAAGGTTGAAGAACGCATCCTCTAAGTCCTCGGATTTCGTCTCCGCCAGAATCTCGGAAAGAGTTCCTTCGGTTACCTTCTTACCGTCAATGATAATACCGATACGGTCACAAAGCTTCTCAGCCTCAGACATAATATGGGTAGAAATAATAACCAGTTTGCCCTCATCGCGAAGCTTCTGTAACAAATCCGTTACGTTTCTTGCGGTAACGATATCAAGGCCGTTGGTCGGCTCATCGAAAATAACCACCTTCGGATCATGTACCAAACTTACAGCGATGGATGCTTTCTGTTTCATACCGGTGGAAAGCTCTTCAATTCTCTTATTCTCAAATGCAGTAATCTCAAAATACTCAAACAGTTCCTTGCGACGCGCCTCAATGGTGGCATCGTCCAAGCCGTGAAGTCTTCCGAAGAACTGGAACAAATACTTCGGAGAGAAATGCGGGTCTAACTTAATTTCATTGGTCAGAAAGCATATGCTCTCACGTACCTTTGCAGACTGCTTTACGGTATCATAACCGCATACGCTGACAGAGCCCTCCGTCGGCGTGAGCAACGTTGCAACACAACGAAGCGTGGTAGTCTTACCGGCACCGTTCGGTCCCAACAAGCCGTAAATCTCACCCGGCTTTGCGACAAGCGAAATATTATTCGCTGCTCTCTTCATGGTTTCTTTGGTCTTCAGCTCTGCCATCTTCTTTTTGCTGAGCTTGTACACTTTGGTCAAATTCTTAATCTCTATCATCCTTATACTCCTTTCATTGACCTTTCTCCCCACTCCCACCGTGCATATACTGTGCATATCGATATATACAGTATATATACGCAGTTGTTATTTGTCAAGTACTATTTTAAATTTTTTTGAAAAATTTTCAAGATGCCGTAGCGCCGTTTTAACAATCTAAAGAAAATCTTAAGGTTCGTGTAGGCAAAGTGAGCATGCGAGCAAACCTCGCGAGCTCACTCACAAGCAATTGCACAGTCATGCGAACGCGCCCACGACAGGTAAAGGGCCTCCGCAGTTTCCTGCGAAAGCCCTTTGCTTAGTTTCCGTACATCTCTTCCAGTTGTTTATAATTCTCCGATATCGGTTCCAACAATTCTCTGCACTCTTTGCACACACTATACTCACCCAACATATTCAGGTACATCGTCTTACAATGAGCTTCCTCACCGCACCACTCACAAGTCGTCTTCTTACAGCCGGCAAGCCCTACGGTCATCATCGCCACAAGTCCTACAAGTACCATTACCCGAAACAGTTTCTTCTTCATCAGTTTTCCTCTTTCCCGGTTACAAAACCACAGATTTCGTAACTTCATTATATGATGCAGGAAATCAATTGTCAAGAAAATACAGTCCCTGTCCCCACCATTTCATACTTATTTCACACTTTCGGATACCCGTGCCACAAGCCCGTTCTCGTCTTTGTCAATCACAATCGTAGCACCCGGCGCCACTTCATCCGCCAGAATCAACCGCGCACTTAAGGTCTCCACATGCTTTTGCAAATAACGCTTGAGCGGTCTCGCGCCGTACACCGGATCGTAGGCCTCTTCCATAATATACGCCTTTGCCTCGGTCGTCAGGGCAATGGTAAGCTCCCGTTCCGCGAGACGCCGGTTCAAATCCTCCAGCAGCAACTCCACAATTCCGCCGATATTGTCCTTTGTCAAAGGCTTGAAGAAAATGATTTCATCCAGGCGGTTCAAGAACTCCGGACGGAAATGTCCGCGCAGTTCATTGTTCACAAGCTCTCTTGCCCGTTCGCTGATTTCGCCGTCCTCTTCGATTCCCTCCAGCAAATACTGGGAACCGATGTTGGAAGTCATAATCAAAATGGTATTCTTAAAGTCTACCGTACGCCCCTGAGAATCGGTAATACGGCCGTCATCCAGCACCTGAAGCAATACGTTGAACACATCCGGGTGAGCCTTTTCGATTTCATCAAACAGCACCACGGAATACGGCTTTCTGCGCACCGCCTCCGTAAGCTGTCCGCCCTCTTCATACCCCACATAGCCCGGAGGCGCTCCGATCAAACGGGACACAGAATACTTCTCCATATACTCACTCATATCGATACGCACCATATTGGCTTCGTTATCAAACAGAGACGCCGCCAAAGCTTTTGCCAGCTCCGTTTTCCCCACGCCCGTCGGTCCTAAGAATAAGAAGGAACCGATTGGCTTTTCCGGGTCTTTGATGCCCGCCTTGGCACGGATAATGGCATCCGCCACCTTCTGTACACCCTCATCCTGTCCGATGACTCTGCGGTGCAACTCCTCATCCAAGTGAAGCGTTTTGTTTCGCTCGCTCTCCGTAAGCTTTGCCACCGGAATCCCGGTCCAGCGGGACACAATCTTCGCGATTTCCTCTTCGCTCACATTCTCATGCACAAGGGTGTGCCCTTCCTTCGCAACTGCCTCTTCCTCGACAGAAAGTTGCTTCTGCAGTTCCGGAAGTCTGCCGTATTTGAGCTCGGCAGCTTTGTTCAAGTCATATTCCCGCTCTGCCTTTGCAATCTCGTTATTTAACTCTTCAATCTGCTCTCTGAGACGCTGTACACGCTCTACAGACGCCTTTTCATTGTCCCACTTTGCCTTCGCCTCGGCAAACCGTTCTCTTTCTTCCGCCAGTTCTTTCTGCAAAGCTTCCAGACGTTCTTTGCTGATACGGTCGTCCTCTTTCTTTAAGGCCGCCTCCTCAATCTCCATCTGCATAATACGGCGCTTTACATCATCCAGCTCCGTCGGCATGGAATTCAGCTCCGTCTTAATCAAAGCACAAGCTTCGTCCACCAGATCGATTGCTTTGTCCGGCAGGAAACGGTCGGAGATGTAACGGTTGGAAAGTACCGCTGCGGATACCAGTGCCGCATCGTTAATACGAACGCCATGGAACACCTCGTAACGCTCCTTCAAACCACGTAAAATGGAGATGGTATCCTCCACTGTCGGCTCCTCCACCATCACCGGCTGGAATCGGCGTTCCAATGCTGCATCCTTTTCAATATACATGCGGTACTCGTCCAAAGTCGTTGCACCGATACAGTGAAGCTCACCTCTGGCCAACATGGGCTTTAACATATTGCCCGCATCCATGGCACCGTCGGTCTTTCCGGCTCCTACAATAGTATGCAGCTCATCAATAAACAGAATAATCTTTCCGTCACTCTTTTTGACTTCTTCCAAAACCGCCTTTAAGCGTTCCTCAAATTCGCCGCGATACTTTGCACCGGCTACTAACGCGCCCATATCCAGCGCAAACAGACTCTTATCCTTTAAGCCCTCTGGCACATCGCCTCTCACAATACGCTGGGCAAGGCCTTCCACCACAGCCGTCTTACCGACACCCGGCTCACCGATGAGCACCGGATTATTCTTCGTCTTACGGGACAAAATACGAATCACATTACGAATCTCACTGTCTCTTCCGATGACCGGATCCAGCTTCTGATTCCGGGCACGCTCCACCAAATCATAGCCGTACTTCTCCAATGTATCATAGGTCGCCTCCGGATTATCGGTCATTACCTGCTGATTTCCTCGGACTGTTGCAAGAGCCTGCAAGAAGCGTTCTCTCGTGATTCCGAAATCACGGAACAACACCTGCATCTCCTTGGACGCATTTTTCAGCATAGACAAAAACAAATGCTCCACGGACACATAGGCATCTCCCATGGCCTTTGCCTCATCCTCCGCATAAATCAACACTTTATTCAAATCATTTCCCACATACACCTGCGCCGCGCCGGACACCTTCACACGCTTCTTAAGAAGCCCCTCTACTTGAGCCGTAAACACCTCCGGTGCAATCTCCATCTTTGTCAAAAGCTTCGGAATCAGCCCATCACTATCCGTTACCAGTGCATACAACAAATGCTCCTGCGCCAGCTCCTGATGCCCGAAATCATAGGCAAGCTTCTCACAAGCCTGCACCGCCTGCATAGACTTTTGCGTAAACTTATTAATATTCATACCACATCTCTCCCTTCCGGTTTCTTACAAACCAACACCCATGTTTTAACCTTGTTTTCTATCTGTTCTATATTGACTATAACACGCTTCCTTTTAAAAATCAAGTACTTATTTTAGAATTTCCATCTTGATACCCTAATATGCTCTGCTCTACTACATTTTCGTACCTCTTATTTCTTCTTATTACGTCACATAAAAGACTCACTAACCTCCCTCTTCCTCTCTGTTGCTTTTCACAGACTACGCACTTGTGCGTGGCACTGTCATTTTTTGTGGCGGAACAGGCTTGGGGTTCAAAAGCAACTACTAAAATGCATAGAAAAGAAACATGGTAGAACCTCTGAAATCATCCTATCTGCGTAGGATGTTAGACTTTCTTATTGCTTCTATCATAAAATAGCAACGTCCGGACATGGATGTCCGGGCGAGCGTCCCAATAAGACAGGAGGTCGCATGGGACCGGTTGCGTCACCACGTCACAAACTTTCCCGAAGCAATTAGAAAGACTTCATCCGAAGCCCATAGATGATGAAGATGTTCTACCATGTTACTTTTCGTAGTTTTCACACCAGCTTTTGAACCCCAAGCCGTCCCAACACGAACGAAGGGCCACGCACAAGTGCGTAGCCCTTGAAAAGCTCGTATAAAATTGTTAGCCCTTTACAGAACCGAGAGCAACGCCCGCAATAATGTACTTGGACAACAGGAAATACACAACAAAGAGCGGTAATACCGTCAAGGACAAGCCCAGGTAAATGGAACCCAGCTCCTTTTTGTAAATATCACCCTTTAACAAGCTTACCATCATCGGCATGGTAAACTTCTTGGTCTCCGTCAACAATACGGACGGAACAAAGAGTTCGTTCCACTTCTGTACGAAAGCAAAAATCGCCTGAGTTGCGATTGCCGGCTTCATAATCGGAATAACGATACGGTTAAAAGTGAAGAACTCACCTGCACCGTCAATACGGGCAGCCTGCACGATTTCCAGCGGCAACGCCGGCTCCATGTACTGCTTCATATAGAATACTACTGCCGGAGAAGCTATCGCCGGAACAATCAGCGGAAGGAAGCTGTTGTTCAATCCCAGGGAGTACATCATCTGATAGAAACCGATGGACACAATCTGGGACGGAACCATAAGCACTGCCATAATAAACGTAAAGAACGCTCTTCTCAGCTTCCATCTGTAAGCAACGATGGAGTACGCTGTCATGGCAGAGAAGTATACGGAAAGCACCGTAGCACCGGTGGAAATAATCATGGAATTGACAAAACCGGTCATCGCATCAAAGGACTTCGACATAACGATATCCCAGTTCAGCTTAATGTACTTGGACGGTAACAATCCCAAAGAATTCGCATTAATCTCCGGTGTGGAACGAGTTCCGTTCATAAACATAACCCAGAACGGTAAAATACTTAAAATAGCCAGTAAAATAAGGAAAACATAAATCCAGAAGTGCGCAACCACAGGACCTACATTATTTTTCTTCTTCGCCATTATTGCACACCTCCCTTAACCTTTTCTTCTTTCAACTGCTTTTTAAAGGCCTTTGTCTGGGCCTTCTCAATCTTGTGCTGAGCAATCTCATCCTTGTCACGAAGCAGGAAGAAGATAACCGCAGCCAATATTGCAATCAATATAAACATCAGCATACTCGCTGCAGACGCACGGTTGTACAACTTACCGCCCTGGAAGGACATTTCGTAAATATATACACTCACCGTACGGAAATTACTCCGGACACCACCGTTACCGCCAATCATGAACGGAATATCGAACATGGTCATACCACCGATCATACTGGTAACGAGGGTAAAGAGAATAATGGTCTTTAAGTTCGGAAGAGTTACAAACTTAAACTTCTGCCAACCGTTGGCACCGTCGATATCCGCAGCCTCGAAAAGCTCCGGACTGATACCGAGAATACCGGAAATCAAAATAATCATGGTATAACCGTACCACATCCAGAACTGGATAAATGCTACAATGGCACGGGATGCCCATTTCTCGGAGAAGAAGTCTATGTTCTCTTGAATAACGCCCATCATACGCAACACATCGTTTACCGGGCCCTTGTTATAGTCAAACAGCTTGGTAAAGAGCATTGCAATGGTTGCCGCCGTAATAATATTCGGCATATAAAACAATACCTTAAACAGTCCCTTACCGCGAATCTTGTTACGGGTGTTGGTAAACCATACTGCCAGCAATAAAGCAAGTAATACCTGCGGCACAAAGTTCATGCCCCAGATAAGAGCGGTATTTCTTAAGCTCTGCCAAAAGTTCGTATCCTGCAGAACGAACTGATAATTTTCCAAAACATTATCCAGGAGTTCAACCTTAACCGTAGGTTCCATTCCCATCATTTCTTCCTGCGCAATCTGCATCTGCAGCTTGTCAGTCATGTTCGTAAATCCGATTGTAAACGTATAGAAAACCGGATACAGCATAAAAATCAGGTATGCAATGCAGAACGGAAGTGCAAAGATATACCCCCACTTTGCATAACTAACGCCTTTTTTCTTTTTCAAAGCACTACCTCCAACCATCATCCGACAGCAAACCGGAGCTCCGGTCTCCTGCCTTAATTAAGAAAAGAAAAGGGGCGGACGGAAAAACCCGTCCGCCTCCTTATTGAGCATCTTTGTAACTTATTCTACAACGATATCTGCATATACAGACTGAACATCAGCCTTAAACTTAGCAATTGCGCCTGCACGGTCAACCTCGCCTGCTACATAAGCACGAACAGCCTCTCTCCACTTGGTGTTGATGGTCTCATCGTACTGAGTCATGTTAGCACCGGTAGCGTAGTCACCAGCCGGAACGAAGTAATCGAACATGTTCTGTCCGCCAAGGATCTCAAGGGAACCGTCAGATACGGACATAACCTTACCGGAAGCTACAGTATCCTTTGCAGTAACGGTCTCCGGATTCTTATCCCAGTCCTCGGTACCGTTAGCCCACTTGTACTGTAAGCCATCATTGCTAGCATCAAGAGTAATCCACTCGATGATATCAGCAACAACCTGCTTCTTCTCATCGCTCATCTTCTTAACTGCGTTAGCAGAAGATGCGATGTAGGTACCACCCCAGCAGAAACCTACCGGAGAGTCGGTAACAGCCCAGTCACCATAGGTGCCTTCGCCTACTGCGGAACCACCACAGTTCGGAGCGATGGTGTAGTTGATTAACCAAGCCGGTCCGAAGAAACCGAAGATCTGCTGCTCGCCTTCGCCCTTCATATCAGCATACCAAGCGTCGGTCCAGTCCTGAGTACCGTTGGAGTAACCCTTCTCCTTTAACATCATGGAGATGTCAAGTAATGCTTCTCTCTTCTCATCAATAACAAGCTTGCCGTCTACAACCCATGCAGAATCGGAGCTGTTCTCGATTGCGTGCCAGATATCACCGTCACCGGAAATGATACCGTAGCCCTTAGCCTTTAACTCTTCAGCTGCCTTCCAGAACTGATCCCAGGTCTGAGAACCGCCGCCGAGCTTCTCGGAAACGGTAGCCGGATCATCGGTGCCCCAAACGTCCTTCGCGATGGAACGACGATAGATGAATGCACCACCGGTTGCCTGATACGGAAGAGCTACTACCTTCTTATCGCTCGGTCTGGTACCAACTTCGGAAGCGTAGGTAGCGATCTGTGCCTCTTTAAGCTTTGCGGAAGTATCGATACCAAGGTCATCGTAGGTAGCTGCGAAACCAGCTGCATCACCCTGGGTGTACTTCAATACGAAAGCTGCCTCTAATGCGTAGAGGTCCGGAGCGGAATCTTCGCTCTTTAACATTTCGTCAAGAGCCGGCTGATAAGCACCATCGGTAGTTGCAACGATGGTCTCGTCTAAGGTGTAGCCGAGTTCCGGATGGTTATCAAGATATAACTGAACCATCTTACCAACCTCATCGGTGAAGGCCATAAGCTTAATGACCTTGTCGTCCTTCTTACCGCAGCCTGCAAACATAGTTGCAACCATTGCTACAGAAAGAAGTGCTGCTAATAACTTCTTTTTCATAAATTGCCCTCCTCTTAAATTGAGAAAAAAAATTTTTATAATGTATGTAAAAATACATTATCGAAAGTAATGTGTGCGGTCCGTTGTATCAAAATGCACAATCGGAACCATTTTTAACACGCTCTTATTATACATCATGATGAACCATTTTGCAATGCCTTTTTGTCTTTTTTTTGCATTTTTCACAATGCATCCCCTTATTTTGTATATTTTCTCTGTTTTATCAAACATGTTTCGTAGTTTTTCGATAACTGCTCATCTCAGAGAAAACCCTTGTATTTCCTAGCCTTCCGCCTCTAAGTCAAAGCCGATGGCCTTCCATAGAACCTCGTTCATTTCGATTTTTGTCTCTCCCCGCCAGTCCTCATATAATTTTTTAAATTCCTCTTCCTGACGATGGGCAATCAGTTCTTCCTTCTTTGCAATGGTAGCATCCTCATCGTACTCGGACACACAGTAAAAGATGTAATAACCGCTGTCCGTACGAATTTGCATTGCTTCTCCTTCCGCAAGATTGTATGCCGCGGCAAATGCCTCCGGAAGATCGCCCTCACCTACCATAATATCCAGGTATTGCTTATCCTCGGTATTGGCATAAGCAAGAGAATAAAAATCCTTTGTCTCCTGCGCTTCTTTATATAATGTATCAAACCGATCCAACGTAGCAATGAGCTCCTGCACCGTTAATGCAGAATGATTTCCCAGTTCGTCCTCATGGTAATTCTTCAGCATCAGGCTCTGCAAATGCTTCTGCGCCGCTTCGGCGTTGGAAATATCTGTATCCACATTCAGCGTTACACTGTCGTAAATTTTCTGAGCGAGAGCAGTATCCGCATATACCCGCTCCACATCCTTTCTTGCAATGCCGTACAAAGCAAGGGTTCCGTATTCTGCCTTTCCCATATACTCCTCGGTACGCTCCGCCACACGGTTCTTTTCCTCACTATCCAGTTCGATTCCGAGACGCTTTGCCTGGGCACAGACAATCTTTACGTAAATAATCTGCTCCAGGGTCTGGTTCTTTACCCATTCCCCCAGGGTTGTACCGTCGGCATTTAACATATACTGCCAGATATCCCCGCCGTAGGCACTCTCATATTCCTGCTTTGCGGCCTGCAAATACAGCATTGCCTCCCGGTAGCCCACCTCGGCACCGTCAATCGTCACCACCGCATCATCCATATATTCCGTACGATCCACCGGTCCCGTCGGATTCTCCGCCGTTCCCGGATTCTTTTTACAGCCGGCCAACGTTCCCAATAACAGGCACGTCACCAGCCCAACCACAATCCACTTCTTCTTCATTCCCTGACTCCTTCCTTTATCCGATGTTTTGCCTTCCCGTCAGGTCAGCTCTGCCTTTGCGTCCGCGAGCAATTCCCGCAGTTCCTTCAGTACCGCCCTTACATCCGGCCGCAAATTCGTCTTTCCCCGAAGAACCGCCAGTTCATAAGAAAACTCCGGCGTTCCCTCCGCGGAAAACTTCAGACGTCCGTTATACTTCTGCACCAGCGCCGGAATCCGCTGCACGATAATATTCGCCTTCGGATACAGCACAAGGCGTACCTTTGTCCCACGCCAAATCAACTGTGTCACATATACCTCATGGGCAAGATTACGTAAAAGCGCAATCTCCAACAAACGGTTTACACTCTGCGGAATATCCCCGAAACGGTCGATTAATTCATCCTGCAACTCCGAAAGCTCTTCCTCCGATTGTATCAAAGCAATTCTCTTATACATATCCAGCTTCTGTACCTCGTTACGGATGTAGCTTTCCGGAATATAGGCATCTGCTTCTAAATCCACCGTGGTTTCAAAATCTTCCTCAACCGCAGTATCTCCCTTTACTTCCTTCACCGCATCATTTAACAGCTTACAGTACAAGTCGTACCCCACTGCTTCCATATGACCGCTTTGTTCCGCTCCAAGAAGATTTCCGGCACCGCGGATTTCCAAATCCCGCATGGCAATCTTAAAGCCGGAGCCCAGTTCCGTAAACTCCTTGATGGCCTGCAGTCTCTTTTCAGCTATCTCTTTTAACATTTTATCGCGTTTATACATTAAAAATGCATAGGCCGTACGATTCGTTCTACCCACACGCCCCCGAAGCTGGTAAAGCTGGGACAGTCCGAGACGATCCGCATCCGCAATAATCATGGTATTTACATTAGAAATATCAAGACCTGTCTCGATAATCGTGGTAGACACCAGTACATCGATTTCTCCGTTAATAAACCCGTACATAATCTTTTCCAAGGTACGCTCACTCATCTGGCCGTGGGCATAAGCGACATTTGCATCCGGCAACATCTTCTGCAACCCCGCTGCCACCTCTTCAATTCCATGTACGCGATTGTGAACATAATACACCTGACCACCTCTGGCCAGCTCTCTGCAAATCGCCTCCCGCACCATCTCGTCATTCTGCTCCAAAACAAAGGTCTGAATCGGCAAACGGTCCACCGGTGGTTCCTCCAAAATACTCATGTCACGGATACCGATTAAACTCATGTGAAGGGTTCGCGGAATCGGAGTTGCCGTCAACGTCAGTACATCCACATTCCCCTTTAACTGCTTAATCTTCTCCTTATGGGCCACACCGAACCGCTGCTCCTCATCTACAATAAGAAGCCCCAGATTCTTCGGCTCAATATCCTTGGACAGCACTCTGTGAGTACCGACGATAATATCTACCGTTCCCTTTTTAAAGCCTTCCACAACCATCTTCTGCTGGGTCGGTGTGCGGAACCGAGACATCAGTTCAATCCGTACCGGATAGTTCATCATTCGCTGGGTAAAAGTATTGTAATGCTGCTGTGCCAAAATCGTAGTCGGCACCAGCACAATGACCTGCTTACCGTTGGATACCGCCTTAAACGCCGCCCGGAGTGCCACTTCCGTCTTTCCGAAGCCTACATCACCGCAAAGCAAGCGGTCCATAATCCGGGTACTTTCCATATCCTTTTTTATTTCTTCAATTGCCTTTAACTGATCATCGGTTTCATTGTACGGGAACAAATCCTCCAGCTCCCGCTGCCATACCGTATCCTCTTCGCAGGCAAAGCCCTTCTGGGCGCTGCGGAGGGCGTAAAGCTCCACCAGCTCCTTCGCCAAATCCTTGACCGCCCCCTTTACTCTTGCCTTTGTATTTTTCCATTCCACGGAATTCAGCTTGTTTAACTTTGGCTTCTTTGCCGCATCCGCCGCCGCATATTTTTGTATCACATCAAGACCGGTGGCAGGCACATACAGATTGCCGCCGTCACCGTACTCAATCTTTACATAATCTTTTATTACCCGGTCCACTTCTATCTTTTCAATACCGCGATAAATACCGAGACCATGGTTTTCATGTACTACATAATCGCCGAAGGACAAATCCGAAAGACTTCCGATATGCTGTCCGTCATACATCTTATGCTTCTTTTTCTTTTTCTGTTCCGTACCGAAAATATCGCTTTCGGAAATCACGGCCCACTTTATCATCGGGTACTCAAAGCCCCGGTGTACACTGCCACTGCTCACCAGAATCTCGCCGGGCTGTACCACACGGTCCGGATCCTCTGACAAAAAGGCGGCCAACTCCCGGTCGCGTAACTCTCCCGCTAACCGTTCCGCCCGGACCTTGGAAGCACAAAGCAATACTACCCGGTATCCGCTCTTTTTCCACGCCGCCAGATCCTTTACCAACAGCTCGAAATTATTGTTATAGCCCGCCACGGAACGCACCGTCAAATCCAGTTGCACCGCCGGTGCCAAACAAGAAAGCTTCTGTTCCATTGTAGACAACAACACCGTATTTTTGCGACCGAGATTCGCCAAAAGGGCCTTATAATCAAATATCACATCCGCCTGCCCCGGCAAAATGTACCCCTTTTCCAGACGACCGCTCATGCTCTGGGAAAACTCCTCCGCCACCGCATCACCCTTTTCCGCAATCCGAGCCGGTTCGTCCAAAAACACAATGGCATCGTCTCCGAAATAATCAAAGAAAGATACCGTATCCTCGTAAAAATACCGAATGCAATGGTCCGCTCCCGCAAGACCTCCCATATAGGAAATCCGCTCGCAAAGCTCCTCCGTCTCCCGGCGAAGTCGGGCACCCTCTTCCGTTCGCATGTCTCGTCGGAAATCTTCCACCTGCTTTGCCGCCTCGGTGCGAAGCTTTTCGATGCCGGCAGCTTTCCGTTCCGACCACAAAATCAACTCCGTCGCCGGATAAATGCAAATTTCCTCCACCCGGTCGATGGAGCGTTGGTTTGTTACATCAAAATAACGGATGGAGTCAATCTCATCCCCAAAAAATTCAATACGGAACGGCGTATCCTCCGTCAACGGAAATACATCCAAAATACCGCCCCGGACCGCAAACTCACCCGGGTGTTCCACCTGCCCCTGACGTTCGTAACCGAGGGCAGACAGACGGGCCGTAAGCTCTGTCAAATCTACCTCTTTCGTTTCCTCAAGCCGGATACAATTCTCCTTTAAATAAGAAAGCGGAAGTACATGATCAATGCCGCCGTCAATGGTAGTTACAACGGTTACCGGTTTTTCTTCCGAAAGCCGCTTGATTGCCTGCATACGTTCCCGCACCAAGGTATTTCCGTGAATATCCGCACTGAAAAAAATAACGTCCTTGGCCGGATAATACAACACTTCCGGATCATACAGACGATAATCCTCACAAATCTCTTTAGCCTTTAAATCATTGTAGGTCACAATGAGACGCACCCGGTACTTTTCTCCCAAGGCATGCACAAAATGGCATTTCTGGGAATCAATACACCCTGTTACAGCAACCGGTGTTTTCTTCCGCAGCAATGCCTCTGTACACTCTTCATATTCTCTTAATGCCTTTAACGGTTCGGTATAAGTACGCATACTCCTCCTTACAGGCTGTTACTCCTGTTCATGGCTGTTTCGATTCCATCCTTTAAAATCATCCCGCAGGCTTTCGCGGCGTTTCCTACCGCCTCCCGCATCAGCGGCAGTTCATCGGTCTTAAAACGGCCCAGTACATAGTCCGCCAAATCCCAGCCCGCCGGCTTTTCACCGATGCCGATACGGACTCTTAAAAACTCCTCCGTGCCCAGTCTCGCAATAATACTCTTCATGCCGTTATGTCCGCCGGCACTGCCCTTTGCTCTTACGCGAAGCTTGCCCACCGGCAAGGAAATATCATCGTATATTACAATAATATGCGCCGGGTCGATTTTATAGAAATCCGCGGCTTCCTTGATACAATCTCCGCTTAAATTCATATAGGTCAACGGCTGTACCAAAAGCACCTTCTCTCCTTCGATGACACCTTTGCCGCAAAGCCCCTTATGCTTTTTGATATCCAAAGAAATATGATAGTCATCGCAAAGTCTCGTAATGGTATCATACCCGATATTATGTCTCGTCCCGGCATATTCCCTGGTAGGATTGCCCAGTCCCGCAATCAAATACATCTCTGTTCTCCTTTAATTATAACCGCCGTAATATACTTTGCCGTTCACTATTTCTACATTATTATAGTAGAACAATTCACTTACGGTCACAAACTGATAGCCTCGTGCCGCCAATTCCGGCAATAACCGTTCCACCGCATCCACGGTGAACCAGTGAATATCATGCATCAGTATAATATTTCTGTTTTCCACTTCCTTCAATACATGCTCTACAATCTTGTCCGCATCCCGGAAGCTCCAGTCCTTGCTGTCCAAATCCCAGTTAATCAAAGGTGCGTAAGCATACTCCTTTACCAGGTCGTTATATCCGCCGTACGGAGGTCTGATATAGGTCGGATACTCCCCTGTCAACGCATAAATATTATCCCGGGCTTTCACCACCTCGGCAATCACGCCATCCTTGGATAAAGACTTCAAATCCTTATGGGCATAGGTATGACTGGCAACCTCATGACCTGCCTCCGCCACCAACGTTACCGTCTTTTTATTGGACTCCGTAAAATGAGAACGATCTCCCAAAACGAAAAAGGTTGATTTCACATCGTATCTCTCTAAAATCTCCAGCAAACGCGGGGTCTGCTGATAATGCGGTCCGTCGTCAAAGGTAAGCGCAATCATCGGCTTGTCCGGGTCCAATTCGCGGATACCATCCGCTCTCACCGTGCCGTTTTCTGTCACCGCCATATACGTATGCACCGCAATATACGGAATCACAATGGAGTCTTCCACACCGTCTCCGTTATAATAAAACTTCACACCGTCCGCTGTCAGCAAATAAGCCGGAAACTCCTCTTTTGCTCCCGTAAACTCATATTTCTTCGTAACTTCATCTGCAGTGCCTTCCGGAGCTCCTCCCGGTTCTCCCGACGCATCGTCTTTCTCTGCCAACAAGGCATTTACCTGCTGTGCGACATAAAGATATGCCCGGTCACCGAATAAGGACTCCGCATCAACCGGCTCGCCTTTCTTCTTATTATATATCCAATGGCTTGTCTCCGTGGTCTTTACGCCGTCTACTTCCTTTTCGATATAAAACAACACAGAATACAACCCTGTCGTCTCGCCGTCTTCATAATCAATCAAAAGAAGCTTCTCATTTCCTTCCGCCTTTGCAAGCTCCGTAACCTTCTCCGCCATCAATTGATGTGCCGCATCCGCTACAGCGTTAGCAACTACCGCTCCCCCAGACGTATTCGCTTCATAACACGGATAACGGAAACCGTATGCCACGCCCTCGGTATATGCATAGAACTCCGTCATCATTCCCATATGCGGGTATTCCTTAACAAACTCTGCCTGCGGTACCGGAATCGGGGTCGGCGTCGGTGCAGATGTCGGCGTTGCCGTCGGAGTCGGCGCCTTGGTTGACTCGCCTCCTTGCTGCGTCGTATCCTCTCCGTTCTCACTCTGTGCAAAGGAGCCGATACTTCCTTCCGGATTCTCCGGGGATAAATTCATTGCCCATTTTATAAGAAAAATTGCCGACACAAGCCCCAAAACACACCAGGAGCAAAGCAACACTCTCTTCAATGTCGACATTCCTTTTTTCTTCCGTTTCATCACAAGTTCCCTCCTTCGTATCCCACCCGAGTACCTATTCTAGTTTACCCCAAAACAGGGGAACCCGCAAGCCCCATTTTTTGTCTCCAAACACAAAAACGGGCCTGCCGCAAATGCGACAAGCCCGCCCGGAAAGGTCTTTAACCCATGGTGTAACGATCATCTTTTTGTACAACGATCTTCACCTTACCGTCCTCACCCACATATTTGGAATTCGGACGAATGGTATCACGACTCTCGATGATACAATTCTCAAGGTAAGTATTGTCACCGATGTGTACATCATTCAAAATGATACAATTCTTAATGGTACAATTGTTGCCCACAAAAATCTTCTTGAACAATACGGAATTTTCCACTACACCGTTGATAATACATCCGCTGGATACGAGGCTGTTCTTTACAACCGCACCCGGATTATACTTTGCCGGCGGCAAATCATCAATCTTGGAGTAAATATCCGGATATTCCTTGTAGAAATAATTACGGATGCCTCTTTCAAGGAAATCCATATTGGTACGGAAGTAAGACTCTACGGAAGCGATGTTGCTCCAATAGCCCTCCATCTTGTACGCATAAATCTGCTTCACATCTTTGTAACGAATCAGAATATCCTTTACAAAGTCAAAACGCTCTTCCTTAATCGCCTCTTCCATCAGTTCAATGAGCTGACGGCGACGAATCACATAGATACCGGCGGAAATGGTGCTGCCGGACGGAATTACCGGCTTCTCCTGGAAGTCCGTAATGCGACCGTCCTTTGCGGTTTCCACAATACCGAAACGATCTAGCTCATCCCCGTTGTAAACCTCTGTGGTTACCACGGTAATATCTGCCTTCTTCTCGATGTGATATTCCAAAACCTTATTGTAGTCCAGCTTGTACACACAGTCACCGGATGCGATTACCACATACGGCTCATGGCTGTTTCGAAGGAACGTAAGGTTCTGCGCAATTGCATCCGCGGTGCCACGATACCAGAAACCGTTATCGTTGGTAATGGTCGGCGGGAATACAAACAAACCACCCTGCTTACGTCCGAAATCCCACCACTTGGAAGAACTCAGATGCTCATTTAAGGAACGGGAATTGTACTGCGTCAGCACTGCCACCTTCTGCACATGAGAATTGGACATATTACTGAGTGCAAAATCGATGGCACGATAACTGCCACCCACCGGCATTGCCGCAATTGCACGTTTATTGGACAACTCCTGCATTCTGCCGGAGTTTCCTCCTGCCAAAATAATACCTAATGCTCTCATACACGGTCACCTGCCTTAATAATATTTTCACCGCTTGGCAAAACACCTCTCGGATAATCGTCAATGGTTGTACCTCCGGAAATCGCGGTGTTCTTTCCGATCTTCACCCGGTCAGGCACGATGGAATTCTCACCGATGGTAACCATGCCGTTATTGTAAATATCCGGCTTCCATGTATTCGGAACATCATCGAACACACCCAGCTCACAATCCGTACCGATGTAGCAGTTCTCGGCAATAATTGCCTTGTTCACTGTGGTATTGTCACCGATTACGGTTCCCTTCATTATAATGGAATCCCGTACAACACAATTCTCTCCGATGACTACGCCAGGACCGATAACAGAATTATAAACCTGGCCGTAAATCTCGGCACCTTCACCGATAATCGCACGCTCAATTACGCTGTTCTCGGAAATGTACTGCGGCGGAATCACCTCGGACTTCGTGTAAATCTTCCAGAACTCCTCGTACAAATTAAACTCCGGAATCAGGTCAATGAGCTCCATGTTGGACTCCCAGTAGGACTGCAAGGTACCTACATCCTTCCAATATCCGTTGTACTCGTATGCATAAATGCTGCCTCTCTCATGACAATACGGAATTACATGCTTACCGAAGTCGCAGCCTTTCTGGTCGGAAAGCTCAATGAGTGCTTCCTTTAACACCTTCCAGGTAAAGATGTAAATACCCATGGAAGCCAGGTTACTGCGCGGCTGTGCCGGCTTCTCCTCGAACTCCAGAATACGCTTCTCCGCATCGGTAATCGCAACGCCGAAACGGCTTGCCTCTTCAATCGGCACCGGAATGGTCGCCAGAGTAACATCCGCATTCTTCTGCTTATGGAAATCAAGCATTGCCTCGTAATCCATCTTGTAAATATGGTCACCGCCCAGAATCAATACATATTCCGGATTATAGTATTCCATATACTTTAAGTTCTGATAAATTGCATTTGCGGTACCGGTATACCATTCGCTGTTTTTGCTCTTCTCATACGGAGGAAGAATGGAAACACCACCTACGTTACGGTCAAGATCCCACGGAATACCGATTCCGATGTGAGTATTCAACCGAAGCGGCTGATACTGGGTAAGAACACCTACCGTATCAACTCCGGAATTGATACAGTTACTCAGCGGGAAATCGATAATTCGATACTTGCCACCGAATGCAACTGCCGGCTTCGCAATAGACGAGGTCAGCACCCCGAGACGGGAACCCTGTCCGCCTGCCAACAGCATCGCGATCATTTCTTTTTTAATCACGTCAATCACCTCTTGTTTCTTATAATAATAATCCCTACTTATAGTAATAAAACTGCGCAAAAACGCATATACTGATAGTGACTATAGTATAACACATTTTCGGACGAAAGTACACGGTTTTTCTACAAATTCCACAAAAAATTTAACTTTTTCTACATTTTTCCTGTGAAATATTTTTTTAGCAATCTTTTTCCGTTTTTTCTTCCCCTCTTCTGCGTTTTTCACTTTCTGTTTTCAAACATTCCGTCATCTCCGCACTTGCACATAATTCAAAATATGCTATACTATTTAGTATCTTAAACAGTTCAAACCCTTTTGAAAGGAGTTTTCCCATGTTTCAAATTTCCTTTTCCAACCCGGTTTCGGTACATTTTATCGGCATCGGCGGCATCAGTATGAGTGCCCTTGCGGAGCTTTTGCACAAACAGGGCTTCCGTGTCAGCGGCTCGGACTTAAAAGTCACTCCTCTTACAGAGCATTTAGAAAGTCTCGGAATTACCGTTTCTTATAAGCAACAGGCATCCAATATTACAAAGGATTGCTCCGTAGTTATTTATACCGCAGCAGTGCATGCCGACAATCCGGAGATGGTACAAGCAAAAGAACTGGGACTTCCGATTTTGGAACGAAAGGATTTGCTTGGGCAGCTGATGAAACAATACCGTCACGTAGCCGGCATCGCCGGTTCCCACGGCAAAACCACCGCCACCTCCATGCTTTCCCTTATGTTAATGGAAGGTGCACTGGACCCGACAGTTTTGGTGGGTGGTGTATTGGACGGCATCGGCGGCAACCTCCGCATGGGATCGGACAATTATCTGGTCGCCGAGGCATGCGAATATTGTAACAGCTTTTTAAGCTTTTATCCGACAGACGCCATTATACTTAATATAGAAGCGGAACACTTAGATTTCTTTAAGGATCTGGAAGATATCCGCCATTCTTTCCGCAAATACGCAGAAATCCTTCCGGCCTCCGGCACCCTTGTCATCAACGGCGATATCGAAGACCTTACCGAATTAACCGACAAACTCCCGGCAAAGGTAGTTACCTACGGTCTGTGTGAGGATGCTTCCCTGTGTTCCGCTTACGATTATGCTGCCGCAAACTTTGCCTTTGATTCTGACGGCTTCGGCAGCTATGATTTGTATCAGAACGGACAGTGTCTGGGAAGAATCTCCCTCCGTGTCATCGGCAAGCATAACATTTCCAATTCCCTTGCCGCCGCCGCACTGGCCTTTTCCTACGGCGTTTCCTTCGATGCGGTTGCTGCCGCATTATTGAAGTACACCGGCACCCACCGTCGCTTCGATTTCAAGGGTCTGGCAAACGGAATACGTGTTTATGACGATTATGCGCACCACCCATCGGAAATATCCGCCACCCTAAGCGCAGCCCGGGCTTGTGTTTCCGGAGACCAGCGTCTTTGCTGTGTATTCCAGCCTCACACTTTTTCCCGGACCAAGGCATTTCTCCCTGAGTTTGCGGAGTCCCTTTCCTTTGCGGATGTTATTGTTTTGGCAGACATCTACAGTGCATCCCGCGAAACAGACCTGGGTGACATCTCTTCCGGCGACATCGCGTCTCTGTTAAAAGAAAAAGGTAAAGAAGTTTACTATTTTCACTCTTTTGAAGAGATTGAAAAATTTTTATTCAACCATTGCAAATCGGGTGATTTGTTGATAACTATGGGCGCGGGTGACATCGTCAGCGTTGCGGAATCCATGGTTTCTGCCTAATTGTCCACATTATCCACAACCTTATCAACATTTTTGATTGATTTTGGTTGTGGATTTCTTTTTCCGGCGGTCAATCTTCTACAAAAATAGACCTACAAAAGTAGAACCTTATTTTTCAAGGTTTTTCTCAAAAATTAATTTTAGTTTTACAAAGCAAAAGAAAAACTTTCCACATTATCCACACTATCCACAACCCAACTCGTTTCTCTTCGGTCAAATTGCTTTTTCAGGAAAATATGATATACTCTGGGTAACGATTTTATCCGGCAACGGATATTTGGAGGAGGAACACTTATGGACGGAATTTCGGTATATTCGGAGGACACACGAACCACTTTGGTTCCGAACGAGTTTATCGATTACTATATGCCGCGCGCAAACGGCACTTTTGTGAAAGTATATATTTATCTGCTTCGTTGTCTGACCGCACCGGGCGCAGGCTTCGGCATCAGCTTCATTGCAGATGCACTGGACGAAACCGAAAAGGATATTCTCCGGGCTCTTCGCTACTGGGAAAAGGAAAGCGTTCTTTCCCTCACCTGGGGAGCGGAGAACGAACTCCGGGGCATCAAATTGCACAGTCTTTCCAAACCGGCAACCGAAGTCTCCGGTCTATCCGCAGTTACGGCAGCAACGTCCGTAGTCACTGCCTTTCCGGCCGATAAAGAAGCTTCAGGTACCGTCGGAAAGAAAGCCGCCTCGGACAAGCTTCCGAACTATACGCCTGCCCAGTTAGACGCTTTTGCCAACCGGGAAGATACCAACTGGCTTTTACACGCAACGGAAAGCTATTTGGAACGTATGCTAAAGCCTGCGGACATTCAGCTCTTATTCTTTTTACACGATGAATTGGATTTTTCCTGCGAATTGATTTTGCACCTTTACGAATATTGTGTATCCCGCGGCAAAAAGACCCCGGCCTACATCCAAAAGGTTGCCCTTTCCTGGCACGAGGAAGGCATCCGTACCGTAGAAGAGGCAGAAGGACATTCCTTGCAATTCGATACTTGTTTTACCGCCGTAAAAAGAGCCTTTGGATTAAATCGCGATCCGGGTGCCGTGGAGCTTCGCTACCTGAAACGTTGGAGTTCTTTCGGCTTTTCTTCCGAATTAATTGAAGAGGCCTGCAGCCGCGCTCTGTTAGCCACCTCCCGTGCGGATTTCAAATACACGGATAAGATTATGGAACGCTGGCATCAAAACGGTGTACATACCATGTCAGATATTAAAAAGCTGGACGAAGCACACAACAGCCGTTCCGGAAAGGGACATGCCTCCGGCGGCACCGCTTCCCCGCAGAACGGTTTCAACGCATTTCCGCAGCGAAATTATTCCGGCAGCGATTTGACCGATTTGGAAACCGCTCTGCTTTCCACAACCGCTTCCGCCCAAGCATAACTACCCAAGGAGGCACTTATGTACCGAGAGGATTTACATTACAAACGTTTGCTCCGCGATTACGAAGACACCCGCACACGGCATCTGCATGACCAGCGGGTACGCCGCGAGCATATCTATAAAGAGCTTCCGGAGCTGGATTCCCTGGACCGTCAAATTGCCGAGGCTTCCGTTTCCGCAGCCCGCGCCGCATTGGACGGCAATACCGACGCACTGGAGCGTCTCGCCGAAAACAACCGTCGCATTTCCGAACAGAAACAACAGGTTCTTCAAACTGCCGGCTACCCGGCGGATTATTTGGAGCTTACCTACACCTGCCCGGATTGCAAAGACACCGGCTTTATCGGTCAGGAAAAGTGTCATTGCTTTAAGCAGGCACTGACCTTTGCCATGTCGGAGGCTTCTACCCTGCCTCGAATCTTGGAAAAAGAAAACTTTTCCACCTTTTCCTTTTCCTATTATGACGATATGACTGCCGATTCCCAGCTCAAACTGACACCGCGGGACAATATGCGTAAAATCGTTACCGACGCCAAGCGCTTTATAGAAGAGTTTGATGCAAAAAAACGCAGCGTTCTCATTTACGGCAACACCGGTGTAGGAAAGACCTTCCTGACCAATTGCATCGCCAAGGCTTTGCTGGATTCGGCACATCACGTGGTGTACATGACCTCTCACGCACTGTTCGAAACCTTTGAGTCACACCGCTTCGATCGTAACGAGGAGCCGGATGTGAATTCCTTGTACCGGTACATTTTTCAATGCGACCTGCTGATTATTGATGATTTGGGCACCGAGCTGTCCAACTCCTTCACCAATTCCATGCTGTACACCTGCATCAACGAACGCCAAATTCACGGAAAGTCCACGGTAATCTCCACCAACCTTTCCTTAGAACAGTTGCGGGATCGTTACAGTGAGCGTGTATTTTCGCGCATTACTGGAAACTATACTCTATGGAAGCTCATCGGCAAAGACATCCGTGTGTTAAAGCGCATGGAAGGCTCTTTCTCTTAGCTTATTGTATATTTCGATTATTTTTATGCCATTCCTTGACAAACGGAATTCGGCATAGTATGATATAAAACGCTTTAGAACTACTATTACATAACAACGGAGGAAACTATTATGCCACTTCATAAAGATTATGTCGCAGCTCTGCCGGTAGGTAAACTTGGTGTGATTGCACTGGAAAGTTGTAAGCAAATGGGACAGAGAATTGATCAGTATCTTGTTGACTGGAGAGATAAGCGTGTTCATGAGGTACACACTCCTACCGTTTTATTGGATGGTTATCAGAGAGAATCCTATCTTGTAGATACGAAGTGCGCCCGTTTCGGTTCCGGCGAAGCAAAGGGTATTATCCGCCAGACCGTTCGTGGTGACGACCTTTATATTTTAGTAGATGTTACCAACTACAGCCTGACCTATTCCGTTTGCGGACATGTAAGCCACATGTCTCCGGATGACCACTTCCAGGATTTGAAGCGTGTCATTGCCGCAGCAGGCGGAAAGGCTCATCGCATTACCGTGATTATGCCGTATTTATATGAGAGCCGTCAGGACAAGCGTAGCTCCAGAGAGTCTCTGGACTGTGCCGTAGCCTTGCAGGAGCTTGTGAACATGGGTGTAGAAAGCATCATTACCTTTGATGCCCACAACCCAAGCGTTCAGAACGCGATTCCGTTGAAGTCCTTTGAGTCTGTACCGCCGACCTATCAGTTTGTAAAGGCCCTGCTTCGTTCCGCTCCGGATATTCAGGCGGATCCGGCAAACCTTATGGTTATCAGCCCGGACGAAGGTGCTATGGGACGTGCGGTTTATCTTGCAAACTCCTTAGGCGTTGATGTCGGTATGTTCTATAAGCGCCGCGACTATACCACCATCGTGGACGGTCGTAACCCGATTGTTGCTCACGAGTTCTTAGGAGCAAACGTCGAGGGCAAGGATGTTGTTATTATCGACGATATGATTTCCTCCGGTGACAGTATGATTCACACCGCAAAGGAATTAAAGGAACGTAAGGCAAAGCGTGTCTTCGTATGCTCCACCTTCGGTTTATTTACCAACGGTTTAGCAAAGTTTGACGAAGCTTATGAAAAGGGCTGGATTACCAAAGTCATTACGACGAATCTTATCTACCAGCCGGAGGAGCTTCTTGCAAAGCCGTACTACGAGACCGCCGACATGTCTAAGTATATCGCACTCTTAATTGATGCCTTGAACCATGACGGTTCCATCAGCGAGTACTTAAACCCGGCTGCACGTATCCAGGAATTATTGCAGAAACACGGAAAACGCTAAACATTACGGGGCTGTCGCAGATGAGATGCGTAGCCCCGGTTTTGCATTTTCTTTTTAGATTCCGCAAATAAGCAGATACTCTCGATTTTAAAACCTCTTTTCTCGTACTCCGGATAGAGTCTTTCTAATTACTTCGGGAATAAATATCTAAATGTGACGCAACCGCCCTGATGCGGCATCCATGCCTTATGGCGGGCTCGTCCGGACCTCCTGTCCGGACGTTGCTGACATACCATCGAAGTAATAAGAAAGTCTACTATCCTGCGTAAAGTTCAAAGAGATTTTAAAATCGAGAGCACCTGCTTGCTTTAAAGAATAATAAAAGAAAATGCAAAACCACGCCACGCCCGATGCCGCTGCGCATTTATAATATCAGTCTTTAAAAACATATATGTATGGGAGGGTTTTATTATGGATTCTAAAATTGAAATTGTATTAAAAAGACATGAAAGTTATCTGCATAGCACCTTAACTATATCCGGCTGTATCAATTCCTAATGAAGCAGACGGGGCGGATGGAATAAACTTACAAAAAAAGACCTTCCCATAAAAAGGAAGGTCTTTTTCTACTCATAAAAATCATCATACCCGCCGGAGCTCTCTCCCATCTGGGCATCCCACCAGTCATCGTCGTATTCGATCCAGCCTGTGGACGGGGTCGGTTCCGGGGTAGGCGTAGGCGTACCGGACGGTGCTCCTGTTACGGTTGTGCTGTTACCCGGATTCTCACTCCCCAACTCACCGGTTGTTTCCTGACCGCTACCGGCGCTTCCCGGCTCATCGGCTCCTCCCGGTCCGGCCTCATCACCATCCAGGGTTCCCGTTCCTTCCGGTACCGGTGTCGGCGAAAATACCGGTTCCCCTTCCGGATTCCATACATCAATTTCTTCTTTTTCCTTTAGCGCATCATCCACAATGGCCACCGGGCGATCATCCTCGTACAAAGTAAAATCCCTCTCCGGAAGATTCTCATGAAGCTTATCCATAAACGTCTGCCAAATATACCCCGGATAGGTATTTCCCGCCAGATTATCCAGAGCCTTCGGCATATCGTAGCCTACCCACACCGCAGTGGTATAATACGGGGTATAGCCTACAAACCAGCCGTCCTTAATGTCATTGGTTGTGCCGGTTTTTCCTGCCGACACAGAGTTTTTCAGCTGAAGTTTCACGCCGGTTCCGTTGGTCATAACCCCCTGTAAAATATCCGTCATCATCCGGACCGCATTTTCCTCGTAAATCCGTGTCACTTCCCGTTCTTTTCCAACAATCACATCACCGTCTGCCGTAGCAATTTTTACGATACAGGTCGGGTTCCGATACAAACCGTCATTGGCCAAGGTGCAGTAAGCTCCCGCCATCTCAAGCGTACATACACCGTAAGTCAGTCCGCCCAAGGATGCTGCCGGAACATAATCGGAAGGCACAATATTCCGGAACTGCATATCCGTCACATACGACAGTCCTACCTCCGGGGTCAGCTCCTCAAACAGCTTCCACGCCACGGTATTTTTCGACACCTCCACCGCCCGACGTAAAGTAATCTTGCCGGAATATACACCATTTGCGTTCCGCGGGCCTCCCGCAAATTTTTCATCCACCAATATGGTATCCGGGAAATATCCCCGTTCCAGCCAAGGCGTATACACCACCAAAGGCTTAATGGAGCTGCCCGGCTGACGAAAACTCTGATAGGCACGGTTCAAGGAGTATCCGTATTCATTTTCCCCTCTGCCGCCTACAATAGCCACCACACGGCCGGTCTCATTTTCCACACAGGTTGCCGCACCCTGCAGCGTATAAATTCCGGCTTCTGTCTTTTCGTCAAACTCCGCCAGCTGATTTTGTACCGTTTCTAAAAGCAATGCCTGCTTTTCCAAATCAATGGAGGTGTACACCCGGTATCCGCCCACGTACAGCTGCTTCTGCCAGTAGGCATAGCTTTCTTCGTAATATTCCAGATACATATCCTTTGCCGCATCGTCAACAAAAGAATAGCAAAACGGAAATCCGTTCTCCTCCATCAAAGCACGAACCGCACAGAAAATCGCAAAGGTTTCCACATAATCATTGTAAGGCTCCTCCTGGGGACAAAGAACAATCTCTTCCTCTCTCGCCGCATCATAATCCTCTTTGCTTAACTTCCCATCCGTATGCATCTGTTCCATAACAGAGTCACGCCGTGCCAGCGTATCCTCAAAATGCTCATACGGGTCGTAGAGGGACGGGTTATTCGGTATCGCACACAAAAACATGAGCTCCGACAACGACAATTCTGCCACGCCCCTGGAAAAATACCCGTGGGCCGCCGCCTGAATCCCGTAAAATCCGTTAGCAAAATAAATGTTGTTTAAATAAAACTCCAAAATCTCTTTCTTGTTATATCGTTTTTCTAACTCTCCCGCCAAAAAAATCTCTGTAATCTTTCTGGCATAGGTCTGCTCGTTGGTCAAATAAATGTTCCGAGCCAGCTGCTGGGTAATCGTACTTCCGCCCTGATAAATCGTACCCTTATGCTTTACCAGGCTATAGGCCGCACGAAGATTTGCCATATAATCCACGCCTTCATGGGAGAAAAATTTCTTGTCCTCCGTCACAATCATGGCCGTTACCACCGCTTCCGGAATATCCGCGTAAGGAAGATAATACACATCCTTTCCGTACTGCAACGCCTTGATTACCGTACCGTCGGTGGCGTAAATAACGCTGGTCCTGGATTTCTTAAAATCCTCCACAGAGGCTTCTCTCATAATACTTTTTGCTTTATGGTAATAGGACAAAATCGTCTTTCCGTACTTGGCATAAAACCATAATCCTACCGAAAACACCGCCAGAGAGAACAACAAAAACAAGGCGCCGAATACCTTAAGTCCGCGCCTCTTTTTCCTTTTTCTGTTGTTTTTCTGCTCTTTTACGGCCGGCTCATCTTCCATACCGTTTTCCTTCCTTTTTCGCCTTGATAAAGTCTAAAAACTCCCTCTCCGGTATCGGTCTGGAAAAATAATATCCCTGAATATAATTAATCCCCAGGGAGCGCATGGTATCATACATCTCCTTTGTTTCGATGCCCTCGGATACAATCTCCAGTCCCATGCCGTGAATCATATGCATTGCGGCATCCATAACATACTTTGCCTTACCGTTTTCAAAATAAGAATTAATCATGGTACGGTCAAATTTTACAATCTTTACCGGCATCTCCACAATGTAATTCAGATTGGACTCACCGGTGCCGAAATCATCCAGAGAAAAGCTGACACCGTATTCGATTAACTTCCTCATATTCTCCAGCGCAACCTTTTTCGCACCCATGGTTGCCGTCTCCGTGATTTCCAGATTAATAAACTTCGGAGGCACACCGTACTTTTCCATAATGGCAATATAATTATCCGCAAACCGCTCATATGCGCATTGAATCGCAGAAAGATTTACCTCGATATATTCAATTCCGTACTGTTCCGGCTTACAGTCCCGGATAAACTGACACACCTTCTCGAAAATAATCTCTCCGAGGCGAAGCATCATTCCGTTCTTCTCCGCAACCCATACGAAATCATAAGGCGGCACTACTCTTCCGTCTTCATCCGTAATACGGACCAATGCCTCCGCCGAGGTAAAACGTTCCTCCTCCGTGGAATAAATCGGTTGATAATATACCGTAATCCAGTTCTGCTCAATAGCATTAAAGATTATGCTCTCCATCTCCCGGGTCCGGTACATCTCCTCCGCAATCGCCTTATCAATCCGTAAGTATCCATTCTCAATCAATTCCTTGCTATTCTGTCTGACATGCCTGATCAGATGGGACACATCCTTTACGTCATGCATCACAGACGAGTCGGGAAGGTAAATCCAAAACGGACGCTGGAATACGGATTCATCCTTTCCCCAGCCTCTCTCGAACCGTTTTCTGAGAACCGCTAAGCTTTCTTCCGCCTCCCGTTCGTTTTCATATAACAGCATAATTTCATCGCCTGCCGTTTTAAACACCATTGCGCCCTCTATGGCAGACAAATAATCAATCATCTCCATCTCGGCCGCCGTCTCGGACTCCTTGGATTCCTTGGAAATATTTTTATAAAACGAGTGCTCCAAAACCAGCAACACCAACGAAAAATGATGACTTCTGTAGGAAAGCTGACGCACATAGCGGGTCAATGCCGTCTGGTTGAACAAACCGGTCTGCCGGTCCAGATTCACCTCCGGATTTTCCAGCTTAATGTAAAGCACCATGATACCGATAGAGGAAGCAAAGCCCACAATCAAAATCTCATTGTTGAAGAACTGTATCAACGCTCCTCCGATCCAAATCAGCATCCAGAACATCATAGCTTTTCTACGGCTCAGACGAATGACATTCTTTTTCCGCACAAGCAGAACAAGATTCAGCAACAGATAGAACACCGCCGCAACATACGCGGTCAATACACTGGGACCGAAGGTATATACCTCGCCTCGCACCGGGTCGTTGTAAATAGAAATCGGCAAAACACAAATCATAATAATCGCCGCAAACGACACCAAAACATTCAAGTTTACCACTTTATAGTATTGGATCCGTTTCGTATAGATATCCGTACAAATATAACATACAGTACAGAGTGCCACTGCCACCAGAGAAGACAAATACGCCTTGCAGGAAAACTTAACAAAAAGAAGCGGCAGACTGTCCATGTTTGATATCATCACAACAGAAAGGGCATCCAGAACCAGTGAACAAAGGGCCACCGTAAGCGCAAGCAAAAACGCCTTTCCGGTATTCAGGTGCAGGCGTTTCTGATGCCGGTAGAACCAAACAAGTACCAGCAGCAAAAGAATTCCGCAACACTGTGAGTAGATATTCATCCCATACGCTCCTTTCTTCTCATTATACCTATAATTATAGCATATTTATCTGAAAATAACAAGAAATTATTAACCAAATCCCCCAAATATAACTCTTTTCACCTTCAACCGTCTTTATCATACGACTTGCTTTTTGAGACATTTTTCTGTATACTCCCAAGTGTCAACTTTTTCATATTACGGAGGCACCGTCGAAGACCACACCGGAAGCCCGCCTCATCGGAGTATCCGTACCTTGTGCGGAGCCGGCCACAAAGGAAGAATACCTTTCCGTTGCCAGAGAGACCGTAGCGGTATGGCTGGATTCCTTACAAAACGAAACCGGCAAATACAAGCTGACCGGCTATACCTTTGTCAGCAACGGCGACAACAGAGATTTTCTGGGGAACGGCATCATAGACGGCGGACGGTGCTGCCGGCTTGTACCGAATCAAGTTTATGATAGGCGACGAAGCTGTTTACGGTGGCTTTTATCTCGGTCAATAATTCATTGTTTTGACGAACAAACTCTTTTCACTTGACAAAAAAGGGAAAACAAGGTAAATTTATAGTGATGATGTATCTGCAATTTAACTGTAAAGGAGATTTATTATGGCTGAGCAGAAAAAACCTTTAGTTACACATATTTATACTGCTGACCCGTCTGCACACGTGTTTGACGGCAAGCTGTATATCTATCCGTCTCATGACGTGGCTTTGGATTGCCCGGACGATGATAACGGCGATCAGTACCAGATGGAGGACTATCACATCCTTTCCATGGATTCCTTGGATGCACCGTGCGTAGACAACGGTGAGGCTCTTCACGAGAAGGACGTTCCGTGGGTAAGCCATCAGATGTGGGCTCCGGATGCCGCTTATAAGAACGGCAAATACTATTTGTTCTTCCCGGCAAAGGACAAGGACGGCATCTTCCGTATCGGTGTTGCTACCAGCGACAGCCCGACCGGCCCGTTCACTCCGGAACCGAACTATATCGAAGGCAGCAAGAGTATCGACCCGGCTGTTTTAGTTGACGACGACGGACGTGCTTATATGTATGTAGGCGGTCTTTGGGGCGGCCAGCTTGAGAAGTGGCAGACCGGCGAATATGTTGAGAATCCGCATGCACCGGAAGGTAACGAGCCGGCATTGGGACCGCTCGTAGCCGAGATGACCGATGATTTGCTCGGTTTCAAGGCTCCGCTTCAGGAGATTCAGATTTTAGACGAGAACGGTAATCCGTTACTTGCAGGCGACCACGACAGAAGATTCTTCGAGGCTTCCTGGGTACATAAGTATAAGGATACTTACTACTTCTCCTACTCTACCGGTGATACTCATTACCTTTGCTATGCAACCGGTAAGAGCCCGATGGGTCCGTTCACTTACCGCGGCCGTATCTTAGAGCCGGTTATCGGTTGGACCACCCACCACTCCATCGTAGAATGGAACGATAAGTGGTACTTGTTCTACCACGACTCTTCCCTGTCCGGCGGTGTAAACCATCAGCGTTGTGTAATGTTCCGCGAGATTAAGTACAACGCAGACGGCACCATTCAATGCATGAAGCCGTACGAGGAGTAATAATTTGTAAAAACCAAGGGGCGTCGCATAAAGCGAACGCCCCTTTTGTTCTCTTGTTATAATCCGGATAAATAAAATGAACGGTATATGATATGCCTCTAATCCGCTCCTTTTATATCATAAAATATCCTAAGTCCCTTATAATAAGATACGATTATTTTATTATTCCCCTCTGACAATTCCTCTAACACTATATCCGATACCTCTTCTTTATTTTCTTCTCCTTTTACAAGTATCTTTACATCTTTACCGGCTTCCGTTTTTCCCTTTAAATAGGTTACCGAAACTCGTTTCTTTTTTCTGATTTTCTCACTTTTCCTTGATATATAAGGCTGTTCTAACACCGTTTCCTGCGGTCCTCTCACAAAATCATATCCCGAAACACCCAGGAGACATACCCCAATGATACAAGCAACGAAAAGTCGGACTTTTTTTGTAAAAAACATTGGCTCATCCATTGACGGGAAAAAAATAGCAGGCACATCTGTGAGAACAATAAAGAGAGCTCCACAATAGATTAAAATCACACCCAGCGGCAATGATCTTTTAAAATCTGTACCATATACAAAGATTAAACCTAAAGCAATCAGTATCACCCCGAATACTATGCTCAAAACTTCCCTTACTTTCCTATTCTCTTTCGTTTCCGTATCCATAATATCTCCTCACCCTTCTCTTGTCATGATAAATCCGGGTTGCTCCAACCTTCTTCTCTGCAGAATATTACTTTATTACTCCGGTCTTTCTAAGCTCCTCCGGCGCTTCCTTCCACAGTGCCAACCGGTTATTCTTGAACCTGTCATCAAAGGTCACGTCCTCAGCAAACCACTCTGGCATCGCAAACTCCGCCGCTGCCTTCTCGTCCGGGAATTCTACTTCTGCGAAGACAAGTCCCGTCAGTTCTCCGGCAAACACATCCAGTTCAATGGTATAGGCACCATACGGAATCAAATAGCGCTTCTTGGTAATCACGCGGCCGTCCACCTTGGAAAGAAGCTTCTCATAAGCTTCCTCTGTCAGCGGCATTTCCTCTTCTCTGCATACCTGGGCCGTAGCATCTTCCTTCTTTTCCAGTCCCAGCTTTGATTTATAGCAGAGAATATAGCTTGCCTCGCCGTTTTTTACGGACTTCCGCACACGAACCACCGGATGAGTGCAAAGATAGCCCTGCTCCAGTTCTTTACAGGCATATTGCGACAAATCCGCAGGCAAACAAGACATCGTAAATTTACGTTCAATCTCCATCAAAGAAGCCCCCTATCTCTCGTTCCGTAAAATGGCACGGGTCACCAGCACAGTAATGCCGATGCATACCGCAAACGCACTTGTTACCACCGTATGCTTCCAGAACTTTCTCTTACGAATCCGGCTTGCCAATGCCTCATAGTCAAACTCGTACTCCGGTCTCACTTCAGGCTCAAAATGAAGCTCCTCCTGGTTTAAATGAGCATATTCCCTGTAAACCTTACGACATGCTCTGCATTCTTTTAAGTGATTTCTCACTTCCCGGCGTGTCTCGTCACTCACCGTGTTTTCCTGAAACAATACAATTAAATCCTGCACTACATTACAGCTTATACTCATGCTCCAATTTCTCCTTTAACATATTTTTTGCCCGGAAGTACAGCACCTTTGCCGAACTTTCCGAAATTCCCATAGTTTCTGCCACCTGCTTGAAGGACATCTCCGCATAAATCCGGAGCGCCACCACTTCCAGATTCTTTTGAGGCAACTCCAACAGCACCTCACGGACCTTATCCGTTACTTCCCTTCGAAGCATCTGACTTTCTGCCGAATCATGTCCCTCCTGGGCCATAAAGAAGGTAACTACATCATCCAGCTGAATCACTTCTCTGGACTGCTTTTCCTTTTTTAAATACCCAAAGTAAGTATACTTTGCAATTGCCGCCAGCCAGGTAAACATACTGCTGTTGCCTTTATATTTTCCGAAGGAAACAAAGGCCCGGTAAAAGGTCTCCTGAGTCAGTTCCTCCGACAACTGTGCATCACCGCTGAGACGATACAAAAAGCTGTATATCTTCGTCTGGTAACGCACATAAATCTCTTCAAAATCTTCCAAAAAAGCTTCCCCCCGTCTTCAGGATTCGTAAATTTTGCGCCGCATTGCAATCCGTGCGGAGCGTTTTTCTCTATAGAATAAAACTTTACGGTTAGTATAACATACTTTTTTTCCTTTGGATACAAAAATTTTTTACCCCCCGGAAATCTGCTGTTTTTCCGGCTTTTGAATATTTCTTCAAAATTTTGCCAAAAATATTTTTATTTTCCCTGTAACCTTTTTCCTCTTTCTGCCACTAAC
>CAZJEN010000013.1:0-79982 GCA_964545045.1 uncultured Lachnospiraceae bacterium
TTAATATATATGAATTGTTTTATTAGGATTTCTTATGAAAACAGTTGCAATAAAAAAAGTCGTCTGTTATACTGTATTTGAAAGGAAACAAATGCGACTTGCAAAGCAAAGAAAGGAGTTTCTTATGGACGTAAATTACGAGTTATATAAAGTTTTTTATCATGTAGCCAAAACCCTTAGTTTTTCGGAGGCGGCTTCTTCTTTGTTTATCTCCCAGTCTGCGGTCAGCCAGTCGGTGAAGGTACTGGAACGCCGCCTGGGACAAGTTCTGTTTACCCGAAGTACCAAGCGGGTTACCCTGACAAAAGAAGGCGAAATGCTGTTTAAGCATATCGAACCGGCCATCAACCTGATTACCAAAGGCGAAAATCAGTTGGTCAATTCCCAAAACTCCGGCGGTATGCAGTTGCGTATTGCGGCCAGTGATACCATTTGCCGTTATTATCTGGTCCCTTACCTGAATCAGTTTCACCAGACCTTTCCGGAGGTTCATTTGCGGGTTATGAATGCCACATCCCTGCAGTGTGCGGAACTTCTCTCAGAAAATGCGGTAGACTTTATCGTTGCCAACTCTCCGAATCCTGCCTTGAACAACTCCATGCAAATCGAAACATTGCGGGAGTTTTCGGATGTATTTATTGCAAATAAGTCCTCTTACGACTATTCCGACACAGCACTTTCCTTTGCGGAATTGTCTGCATTACCGATTTTAATGCTTTCCAAACGTTCCACCACCAGTGAGTTTTTACACGAACAGTTCCTGTCCCATTCCGTGGAACTGGCCCCTGCGGTAGAGCTCAGCAGTAACGACCTTCTGATTGACCTTGCGAAAATCGGCCTCGGTATTGCCTTTGTCCCGGATTTCTGTGTAGAAGGAAAGACAGACGACGAGTTATATATAATAAAAACAAAAGAAGCGCTTCCGAAACGAAAGCTGGTCCTTGCTTATGACAATTCCCTTCCGATTTCGGAGCCGACCAACTATTTCATGAAATTGCTAAAGGGAACCATCGATTAAGCGAACAACTAAGGGCTGCCGCACCTACGACTTTCTATCGTAAATGCGACAGCCCTTCTATTCTTCTTCGTAGTTTCTGTTATTCCAAAATGCTTACGGTTGCCCCCAGAAGAATGTCGTCCCATGCTTCCGTATTCACCGTCACATTATACTCCGCAAGGAGTACTTCATAGGCCGCCTGAAAGGCTTCGCTTCGCTGTATTTCATACTCTGCTTCCACCGTTTCTTCATAGGTCTTCGTACACTCATCATCCACCATACGAATCACATAAATACCATACTCGGTCTGAACCGGAGCACACACTTCGCCTTCCCTCAATTTTTTCGCAGCCATTTTATACGCCTTTTCTGCACCGTCTCCTCCATCCACAAAAGTTCTCGTATTATGCACCAACGTATCATCTGCAGCTGCTAACGTTTCAAAAGAAGCACCTTCCGTCACCTGTTCATAATAATCCCGCATTTGTGCCATCCGCGATTCAATGACATCCGCACTTTCTTCGCATATGTTATATTCCTCGTCATAATAGGTTGTGGCCAAATACAAATATTCTGTTTCGTATTCCTTGTAATCCTCTTTGTTTATCTTTTCCCGGACGCTCTCTTTGGTAATCCCGAGGTTTTCTGTCATTCTCGTATAATACTTTTCCGCCAGCATCATCCACTCGCAGGTCTCTCTCAGATTCTTTTCGGTAAAACCGCCCCGCTCCGTTTCCTCCGCCGACATCATTTCCTTCAAATCTTCCACAAAAGTATTGCATTCCGAAAGCTCCTCCGCAGTCAGTTCCATACCGTTCTTCTTCGCACAATCATACAAAACAGCATATTGAATCAATGCGTTCATTGTCTCTTCCTTGAACACCTCTCGCGTAGTGCGTCCGTCCTCATCATAAGCCATTTCCCAATAGTCCGTGCCGTACTGGGACTCGTAATAAGCCGCGTAACTGTTCCCTTGGACTTCCATGGAATAAATCAGGAACATGGCCGTTTGCATGGAAACATCCGCATCTCCCACCGTTACCGCGGTAGTTGCTTCATTTGCCTCCGCTCTCTGCTTCACAAGACTTTGATTTGCCCGGGCAAAACCTTGCCACTCTACTCCGGCCGTCGGAGTTCCCGTACTTTCACCTTCCGCACTTTCCTGTTTTTCCTTTTTACACGCCGGAAACGCACAAACAACCAACAGCAGCACCACCAAACTTACACATATTCTCTTTCTTCCGAATTTGCTTTGTTCTCTGTTCCTCACCGTATCATTTCCTTTCCGAATTCATCTCTGTTTCCGAAACTCTATTCTTCTTTCCCAAAATTCATAAACCGGTAATACAATTCCTCAAACTCCGGTTGTTCCGCCAAATTCAGACATTCCCCTTTACAGTATATCATATCTTTGCCGTTTAATAAACAGGAAAGAATTCCTCCGATTGAGCTGTTCCCTACCATCCGCACTTTCCCGAAGAACTCCTTCGGTAACAGTCCTGTCCGAAATAAATCCTTCATTTCACAATATTGTCCCACGCCACCTGCAACATAAATCCGTTCCACCTGCTCCGGGCTCACCTTGGCACATCCGCAAAGCAGCTCGATTCCTGCCCGAACAGCTCCTTTGGCCAGCTGAAATTCCCTGACATCCTCCTGCAGAAGCCCCTCATATCCATCCGTAAAATACGGCTCACATAACAGCCCCGTTTCATCCAAAACTCCGTTCTCCAGAGCATACGCAATCGAGTGAAATAAATCCGATGCATACGCATACCGTCCGCCTTCTATTGCACTTCCCATGGCAGCCGCTGTACCGTACCATTTCCCCTTTACAGAAAGTAAAAGTTCTCCGTTTGTTCCCAAATCAATTAGCAACTCAGTCTGTTCTTTATTCCTCGAAAACACCGCATTGGCTCCGGCCACCGCATCGCCTCCCACAAAAGCGGAAAGGCACGGAAAAATAATCACCTCTGCCTGCATTAGCATCTGCGGTATCTCAAAATCTCCCATCGATTCCGAAAGCAATTCGTAAAAAGGAAGTACAGTCTTATTTGTTGTATACGGTATAAAGGGGGCTTTCGCCATTCCCTCCAAAGGATACCCCAACAGCAAATGCTGCATTACGGTATTCCCGGCAATTCCGATTTTCACCCGCATCCCGTTACCGTTTCTCCCACGGATACGCAACGTCTCCGTTCCTTTGGAAAGTACAAAAAGGAAGCCTTTTATCAAGGCTTCCCTTATCCCGTTTGTTAAACTCTCCCCCTGTCCGTGCAACGCCGCATCAATCCTGCCGATTACATCGGCAGCCGTCTTGCGCTGAGGGTTTTCACAACCGTAAGAAGCAAGAACATTTCTACACTCATCCGCACAGATAAAGGCTAACGTTGTGGTTCCTAAATCAGCCGCCAGGAAAAGCTCCTTGTCACAAAGGACTCCTGAGTTATCCTCCGGTACCTCTGTATCCTCTTCAGACCTCATCTGCGCCGATTCCTGCGCAAAAAACTCCGTCAATCCGGTATAGCATACCGAACCGCCGACTGCCTTACAATCCCTGCATCCCCGTTCACCGCGACAAGCTCCGCAATACGTTTTACTCATAGTTCCTCCAAGGATTAGTGACATCCGCAGGAACAACCGCAACTGCCGCCGCATCCGGCATCCCCGTGGTCATGAGAGTTGCAATTCGGCTCGGTACTGGTTCCCAATACTCCGTCCAAATATCCTGCTACTGCCACTTCGATATCGCCGGTCAGGCCCGGTACTACCAATATATCCGCCTGCATCAACGCCTGCATCGCACCCATACCGATACCACCGCAAAGAAGCACCTTTACACCGCGCTCCGCAAGAACACCGGCCAACGCCTCATGGCCGTTACCATCGGTTTCAAGCACGGTCTTTGCCATCAAAATACCGTCACTGAAAGTATATAACGTAAACTTCTCGCAATGACCGAAATGCTGGAAAATATTATTATTCTCATCCGTAGTCACCGCAAGGGTATAATTTCCCTGCTCCGCAGCGGTCGTATTTACCGGCTGAAGCTCCTTTAAAACAAGCGCAACATCCTCAAGCCAGTCGCCCTGTAAGCCCTCGATATCACCGGCATCCACAGCCTTTGCGATATTCGGATTGAGCGGAAGTCTGCCAAGTACCGGAAGATTAAACTTACGCGCAGTATCCTCAATATGGCTCTCGCCGAAAACATACATCTTCTCGCCGCAACATCCGCATTCAACATAGCTGTAGTTCTCTACAAGACCCAGTACCGGAACATCCATCGTACGTGCCATATTCACGGCCTTAGCCACAACCATGGATACCAAATCCTGCGGGCTGGTAACAATCACAATACCGTCCACCGGAAGAGACTGGAATACCGTAAGCGGTACATCACCGGTTCCCGGAGGCATATCTACAAACATATAATCCACATCGCCCCAAACAACCTGGGACCAAAACTGCTTTACGGTACCTGCAATGACCGGACCTCTCCATACTACCGGTACCTCTTCATCTTCCAATAAAAGATTTACGGACATAATAGCCGTACCGTTCTTTGTGTACTCCGGCAAAATACCCAGCTCATTGCCTTGTGCCTTCTTGTGTACACCGAATGCCATCGGAATGGACGGACCGGTAATATCCGCATCCAGCACCGCAGTCTTATAACCCATGCGCTGCATCATAACAGCAAGATAAGACGTTACAAAAGACTTACCTACGCCACCCTTACCGCTGACAACGCCGATCACTTTCTTTACATTGCTGTACTGGTTCATCGGCTCCGCAAACTGGGACTTATCCGGCTTTCTGGAACTGCAGTTGGAAGAACAACTGCTGCAATCATGGGAACAATTTAATTCCTGCTCATAAATTTCTTCGCTCATAACTCAAACCTCTCTAAAACATATGTTAAAATCCTAACGCTATCCACCATTATACGCCTTAGATTTTTTTTGTCAAGCGCACACTCCCCCGCTTCGCTCTGCCATTTCTATACTTCATAATCCATGCAAAGTCTTACTTCCGTAAACGGCCGCACATACGTGTTTGCAACCGCCACATGGTCCGGATGGGACTGATATCCCTTCAGTGCTTCCTCGCTCTCCAAATCACTGTCCAGCATCACGTCCGCATTGGAGCTTGCCATCGGTTTTGTTACAATCTCAAGACGAAGAAGCCCAGGTACCTTTCCCACCAAAGCCTCCAAATTCTCCTTCATTTCGCATAAAACCTTCTCTTTTGCGTCTCCCGCAATCTCATCCTTCAACTTCCATAAAATCACATGTTTAACCATTGTTTGCCTCCTGAAATTGATAAAATACCGCTTCGACCTTGTCCCTCATCTGCAAAAACACCTTTGCAATCATCGGATCAAACTGGGTACCTGCCCCCTGTTCGATAATCGCAAAAGACTCATCCAGAGACATTGCTCCGCGGTAACAGCGGTCCTGAGATACCGCATCAAACACATCCGCCACTGCAACCACACGGGCACATAAAGGAATCTTTTCTCCGTACAAACCGTCCGGATATCCGGAACCGTCCCACCGCTCATGATGATGACGCGCCACCTGCCATGCAATTGTGATATAGTCCGGCTCCTCCAAAGCCGCCAGACTGGTCTTTATCATATCCGCACCTCTTACGGTATGCGTTTTCATCACTTCGTATTCATCCGATGTCAACCGTCCCGGCTTTTGCAGTACAGTATCCGTCACCGCAATTTTACCGAAATCGTGCATCGGCGCAGCCCGCAAAAGGAAATCCAAATATTCATGATCCAGACTTTCCGCATATATGCCGTTTTCTTTCAAAGCATCTACAATAATCCCTACATAAGCTACCGTACGTTTTACATGTTCACCGGTACTGCCGTCCCGGCCTTCGATTACATCCGCAAAAGCGTAGATGACTTCCTCATGATACTGAATCAACTCACAGCTGGCCGCATTTTCCATGGCACAATATGCCACCAGAATAATAGAGGTAATTGCCAAAGAAGTAATCAGCGCATCCGGGAAAATCATTTGTATTACGATTGCCCCGATAAATACCGGAAAACAAATCAAAAAGTTTACCCTGGAACGCTTCGGCAAATTATCTTTATGCTTTCTCCATACATAATAAGCCAAAGACAAATAATAGATTACCATCAAATAACAGGTAATCACAGGAATTCCCATGGAATAATTGGATATAGATCCCTCCACATACTCAATCCCCGGTATTGTAACCATCATAAGAAAGCTTCCGGCATAATGCGGCAAAAACGCCAGTCGTTTCCATTTATTTGTGGTAATCGGAACCTCCAGCATCGTCGCCACATAAAGGAACACATCCAGCAAACAGCGATCGATTACCCACATATAAACTAAATGTAAAATATTATTCACAAGAACCGGTACCGTTTCCAAATGATTTACCGTATATACCGTTACAATATCCAGCACAAAATACAGCAGAGAAAAAACAAGCAAACGTTCAAAACACATCATACGTTTCACATTCTTCTGCTCATGACGTTCACGGAAATATAGTACAAGAACCAACAGCACGATTACCATACAACCTATCTGCAATTTATAGTGCAACATGGCAAATCACCTCCTGCTTTCATCCTTCCAAAAGCACATCTCTGACATCGGCCCTATCACATACTTATTTATATAATAGCATAAAACGACTGTTTTTTCCACAAAAAGTACAAGTTTTTACATATTCTTTATTCTTTCATCAAAAAATCCATTGCACCAGTAACATATAACAAACCGTACCTCCGGCGATGGATAACAGCATATTCCGCTTCCAAAGATGAAGCACCGTAACAAGTCCGATTGCAATCACCTCCGGTAATCCGTGGGCACCGGCGGTCACATCCACATTTTTTAGACAATACACTACCAACATCCCGAAAATTGCCGCCGGCAACGCCTTTCCGAGATACCTGATATACTTTGGTGTAGGCTTATCTGCCCGAAATACAAAAAACGGAAGAAATCGAGTAAACATAGTTGCCAACGCACAAAGACCTATAGTAAGAATCTCTTCTGCAAGCGTCATGATAAACCACCTGCTTTCTCAACCTGTTTCCGGAATACCGTAAGCAGGCATAAAATACAAACCATGGTCGGTATCAGAAAAGAATCTGCTCCGAAAATCAAAAGACAAGCGGCCGACGCCAGCACTCCGAACAGTGCGGTATAATGCTTCTTTTCTTTTAACCATTGCTCCAGAAAAATCACCACAAACATAGCGGTCATAACAAAATCCAGTCCCTCCGTATTAAAAGTCAGGAACGAACCAATAATCCCTCCCAGCGTAGCTCCCGCAACCCAGTAAAACTGATTCAGAAGGGTTACAAAAAAGTAAAACCAGCCCTTATCCGCCCCTTCCGGTACTTCCGTGGAGCAATTGATGGAAAAACTTTCATCACACATTCCAAAAATCAAATACGGCTTTTTCCATCCGGTTCCTTTGTACTTTTCCAACAGCGCGATTCCGTAAAACAGGTGTCGTGCCTGAATCATCAGCGCCATAAGAAAGGTCTGTAACGGAGCAAAGCTCCCAAGTAACATCGTAACAGCCACAAACTCCAGCGAACCGCCAAAAATCACCATGCTCATACACAGGGGGTATACAAAAGAAAATCCGGACACCTTCATATAAATCCCGTAGGACATTCCCAAAAACAAAAAACCTGTCATAATCGGAATTGTTTTCGGAAACGCGGCCAAAAAAGACCTTTTAATTACAAGCTTCCTCTTCTCCTTTCCTTCTCCCTTTCCTTTTGCCGACATATCCTCATCCTCCAACCAAAGTTGCCACCGCACCCCGACGGGCACGGTGGCAACCGTTTTGTTTTTCTTGTTTGAAATTCTTATTTCTTTTGAAGTTTTGCTTTCGCTTCTTCCTGCACTTCAATCACCTTATCGCACCACGCATCAAACTCCGGATCCTCCGTCTGCAGCTCCGGATGTGCCATTACATGTTCGATGACCCTCTTTACACCGTCCTCAAACCGCACCGTCGGCACGAAATCCGGCACCGCACGTTTTACCTTTGTATTATCAAACACCACGGAACATGCCTTGTCTCCAAGTAATGCTCCAGTAAAATCATACGGCCCCACCTCTGCAAGAAACGCAGACGAAACATAATACGGACGGAACGGAACACCCAGTACATCCGCAATGGTCTGATAAATCTGATTCCAGGTCAGTGTTTCGTCGGAGGTAATCTGGAATACCTCACCGATGGCATGGGGATTGCCCATCAATCCGATAAATGCCTTTGCGAAGTCACTGTTATGGGTCATAGTCCAAAGTGAAGTGCCGTCACCGTGAACAATGACAGGCTTTCCGGCAAGCATACGCTTCACCACCTGAAAACTCCCCTTGTCTCCATGTACACCAAGCGGTATGGAACGCTCGTCGTAGGTATGACTCGGACGAATAATCGTTACCGGGAACCCGTTCTCACGATACATCTGCATCAAATACTCTTCGCATACAATCTTATTCCGGGAATATTCCCAGTACGGATTAGCAAGAGTGGTCCCTTCCGTAATCACATAGGATTTACACGGCTTATGGTTGGCCGATGCGGAACTGATATACATATACTGCTTTGTCTTTCCCGCAAACAGGCGGTAATCCCGCTCTACCTGTCCTTTCCCGAAGCCGATAAAATCACACACCACATCAAAGGTATCATCCTTCAAAAGCTCCGCCGCTTCCGCTTCGTTATTAATATCGCCCTTGATAATGTGAATATTTTTTGGTAATGCTTCATTTCTCGAACCACGATTGAATACGTACAGCTCACAATCCGTTTCTGCCAGTTTCTTCGTAATCGCCATGCTGATTGTGCCTGTTCCGCCGATAAAAAGTACCTTCATAAAACGCCTCCTCATATACTGTTCCTTGGCATATCGCCAATGCACCTCATGTTCATATTACAATGATACCCTATTTTTAGCAGATTGTCGATACCTTTTTTATATTAGTCTCTTTACCGTCTTTCCTTCATACACCTCACCACCAATGACTATTTGCTCTATTATCGTCGTCTTAGGCTTTTCTATTAAATCAATCAGCTTCTTTGCTGCCTCTTCCCCGATGGCATCCGTATCCTGACGGAGCGTGGTCAGCTTCGGCTCGATATGTCTGCCGATACGCAATCCGTCGTAGCCTGCCACGGAAATATCCTCCGGAATCCGCAACCCCTTTTCCCGGATTACGTTCATGCCACCGAAGCAGGAAAAATCATCCGGATACAAAATACAGGTCGGCGGATTTTTCAGTTCCAACAGCTTTTTTGTCACTTCTCCCGCTTCTTTGGTACTACGGTAAGCAGCTTCTTTAATATATTCGTCCGGTACCGTAATTCCCAGTTCCTCCGCCGTCTTAAAGAAGGAAGACAGACGGTTTTTCGTAACCGCGGAGTCCGCTCCGTGAATATAGGCAATCCTTTTATGTCCTTGTTCTATAATATAAGTAAGCAACTCCTTCATTCCGGTCACGTTATCGGAAATCACCGCTGCCCGTCCGTAAAAGCTATGGTCGATGGTCACCAGAGGAATATCGCTCTTTACCAGTTCCGCCACTTCCGGATTTTCAAAATCCACACATGCAATAACCACACCGTCAAAGCCGCGATATCGGCAACGTTCCAGATAACTCATCTTTTTCCCGTCACCGTTTCCCGCACTGATAAAGGTAATGTCGTAACCTTTCTCCTCCGCAACCTTTTTAAAGTTGTTTAATACATTTGCAAAGTAGTCATGCGTCAATCCGCTCTGTGCCTCATCCACAAACAGTACCCCAAGATTATAGGTACGCTTTGTTTTTAAAGCTCTGGCGGAAGAATTCGGGAAATATCCCAATTCCTTTGCTACTTGTTTCACCCGTGCCTTGGTTTCCTCTCCGATATCACTTTGATCGTTCAGTGCTTTACTTACCGTTGCGATACTGACTCCGCATAATTCGGAAATATCCTTCATTGATGCCATCGTATATTCCTCATTTCTATATAAATATATGTAACCATATAATCCTACACTTTATATGCACGTTACTTAAACGTTTTCGTAACCATATCATACTCTATTTCACGGTGTTTTGCAAGCTGTTTTTTGACAACAAATATTACATAGTTGTTATATATATCATTTTCTTGCTATCTTTTATATTTGACGGTTGCTTTTTTATTTTTCCTCGTGTATAATGCAGTTAAAGGCAAGCAAAAAGTGAGGTTTTATTTGAACTTAAACGTTTAACTAAACACTCTGCCTTTTAGAAAGAGAATGAAAGAATTAAAAAGAAAAGGAGAAACTACTATGAAGTTCGGTTTTTTTGATGATGCAAACAAAGAATATGTAATCACCACTCCTAAGACTCCGCTTCCGTGGATTAACTATCTCGGCTGCAACGATTTCTTCAGCCTGATTTCCAACACCTGCGGCGGATATACCTTTTATAAGGATGCAAAGCTCCTTCGTCTGACCAGATATCGTTACAACGACATTCCGGCAGATACCAACGGTAAGTATCTCTACATAAAGGACGGTAACACCGTTTGGAATCCGGGTTGGCAGCCGACCAAGACCGAGCTTGACGCTTACGAGTGCAGACACGGTATCGGTTACAGCCGCTTCACCGGTAAGAAGAACGACGTAGAAGCTTCCGTTCTTACCTTCGTTCCGATGGGCGATACCTGCGAGGTAAGCCAGCTTACTCTTACCAACACCTCCGCAGCAAAGAAGGATTTACAGCTCTTCTCTTACGTTGAGTGGTGCCTTTGGAATGCGGATGATGATATGAAGAATTTCCAGAGAAACTTAAGCACCGGTGAGGTTGAGGTGGTAGGTTCTACCATTTTCCATAAGACCGAGTACAGAGAGCGTCGTAACCACTACGCCGTATACTCCGTAAATACCGCTGTGGATGCTTTCGATACCAGCCGTGATGCATTCCTCGGCGCATATCGTTCCGCAGCAAATCCGGAAGCCATCGAAAACGGTGCCTGCACCAACTCCATGGCCAGCGGTTGGTCTCCGATTGCTTCTCACCAGATTAATGTTTCTCTTAATCCGGGTGAGACCAAGACTTTCATCTTTGTATTGGGTTACATCGAGAATCCGCAGGATGAGAAGTGGGAGTCCCACAATATTATCAACAAGAAGCCGGCAAACGCAATGCTTGCCCGCTATCAGACCGATGCAGATGTTGAGAAGGCATTTGCAGAGTTAAAAGCATACTGGGAGAAGCTTCTTTCCAAGTATACCGTTTCTTCCGAAAACGACAAGGTAAACCGTATGGTAAATATCTGGAATCAGTATCAGTGTATGGTTACCTTTAATATGTCCCGTTCCGCTTCTTATTACGAATCCGGTATCGGCCGTGGTATGGGCTTCCGTGACTCCTGTCAGGACCTCCTCGGTTTCGTACATTTGATTCCGGACCGTGCAAGAGAGCGTATTATCGATATTGCTTCCACCCAGTTCCAGGACGGTAGCGCTTATCATCAGTACCAGCCGCTGACCAAGAAGGGTAACGCAGACATCGGCAGCGGTTTCAATGATGACCCGTTATGGCTCATTGCAGGCACCTCCGCATATGTCAGAGAGACCGGCGATATCTCCATCTTAAACGAGACCGTGCCGTACGACAACGACATGTCCGTTGCAACGTCCTTAATGGAGCACTTAAAGCGTTCCTTAGACTATATTATCAACCACAAGGGTCCGCACAACTTACCGTTAATCGGCCGTGCAGACTGGAACGACTGTCTCAACTTAAACTGCTTCTCCGAGCATCCGGGCGAATCCTTCCAGACCTTCGGTCCGAGTGAAGGCCCGGTAGCAGAGTCCGTCTTCATCGCAGGTATGTTTGTAAAGTACGGCGAAGAGTATGCACAGCTGGCCGAGCTTCTCGGTGATACCGCTGAAGCCGAGCGTGCACGTAAGGAAGTTAAGGTAATGTACGATGCTATTCTTGCAGACGGTTGGGATGGCGAATGGTTCGTTCGTGCTTACGACGCTTACAGCAACAAGGTAGGTTCCAAGGAATGTGAAGAGGGCCAGATTTTCATCGAGCCGCAGGGCTTCTGTGTTCTTGCAGGTGTCGGTGTAGAGGAAGGTCTTGCAAAGAAGGCTCTTGATTCCGTAAAGGAGCGCCTTGATACCAAATATGGCGTTATGATTTTACAGCCGGCTTATACCAAGTATCACTTAGAGCTTGGTGAAATCACCTCTTACCCGCCAGGATACAAGGAAAATGCGGGTATCTTCTGCCACAACAATCCGTGGGTATCCATCGCGGAAACCGTTATCGGCAGAGGCGATCGTGCTTTTGAAATTTATCAGAAGACTTGTCCGGCTTACGTAGAAGAAATCAGTGAAATTCATCGTACCGAGCCGTATGTATACTCCCAGATGGTAGCAGGTCGTGACGCAAAGTTCCACGGCGAGGCAAAGAACAGCTGGCTCACCGGTACCGCAGCATGGACCTTCGTAAACATCTCCCAGTACATCTTGGGTGTTTACCCGACCCACAACGGACTTTCCATTAATCCGTGTGTACCGAAGGGCTTCGGTGATTTTACGTTAACCAGAGCATTCCGTGAGGGTGTTTACAACATTACGGTAAAGAATCCGCAGAATGTAGAAAAGGGTGTTGTTTCCCTTGAAGTAGACGGTGTAAAGGTAGACGGCCACGTAATCCCGTATGTAAAGGGAAAGACCGAATACAACGTAACCGTAACCATGGGCTAATCGCTCAACTAATTACGCTTATATCAATTTATTTGTTTATTCATTCCTTTCTTTCTCGCAAACAGCCTCCGGTTCACCCCCGGAGGCTGTTTCACTTTTTGATTCCCGCTCTTGCGATTTAGGGGCTCTTTAACAAAAAGTTGAGGGTATATGATTCGTTTTTTATAGCGCAACGCTCCGTCAATCTTCCTCTAAGAACGACTAGGACGCTCGGGAGCGACCTCGCGCCCAGTCTTTTCTAAGAGGTGATATCGACTGCACTAAGGACGCGGTCCTTCGGACAAATTCAAAAACTGAATCATATACCCTCAACTTTTTCATAGTGCTGTTCAAATCGCAAGAGCTCGCCACACCCGAGACCATTACATATACTCTCACAAGGCAGTTCATTCGCTCTCAGCTATAATACACAACCTTTCTGCAATATCACATTCGCATACTGGCTCGTTTCCGAGGTAGCGATCACCGCATAAGCCTTTTTCGCTTCTTCATAAAAAGCAAAGCGCTCTAACTTTTGAATCACTTCCGTGCCTCTTTCTTCTGCCTTTGTTATCATATCTTCGTAGGTCTTCCAAATGGATACGTCCGCGTTGTCTCCCGGTACACGTTCCATGAGGCTTACCGGCTTCTCCACATACTGATCCAGCGGAAAGACCTCTAAGATTGCTTCTAAAATCTCCGGCACACCGTGTCCGTCCATCCGTATCACAATGCCGTTCTTTCCCATAGTCTCCGCCGGAAAGTTTCCGTCGGCAATGACAATCGTATCGCTGTGTCCCATTTCGCAAAGTACCTTCAGTAACATCGGGGACAACATCGGGGATATTCCTTTTAACATATAAAACCTCCTTATAACATATTCGGTATCTCTTCCATCACCGGAAGTTTCTCAAATCCATAAAACTTTACTGCATTCTCGCCCAAAAAGGCTCTCTTCTCTTCTTCCGTCAGCTTAACCGACTCAGCAATAAACCTCACCGCCATGGTGTAGGTAATATCCGTCATGGTTCTCGGATAATCACTGCCCCACATCAGCTTCTCTATACCGCAAATATCTCTTGCCTCCAAGATAGCATCAATGGCCGACGGATACGGATAAAACTCCTTATGAAACAGCCAGGTCAGACCGCCGCTTTCGACATACACATTTTTATGCCTTGCAAGAGCAATCTGTTTCTGCCAACCTTCTGTGGATACCATACCGAAATGACCGATGGCGATTTTAAGTTCCGGACACTTCTCAATTAAGTATTCCATATCCTCTGTCTGGGCATCTCCGTCCGCCAAATCAATGGAAATAAACTTTCCCGCACACTCTACCTTTTGAAATACCGGGAGAAGCTTTTTTAAATCCCGGTCAGTCAGACGTCCGGCGCAAATTTTCACACCATCCACACCGTCTAACAAAAAGTCATCCTTCTCTTCGTAGAGAGAACAGATTTTGATTCGGTCCGGATACTTTGCCTTTGCCGCGAGCAAATATGCATCCTGGTTTCCATCGATATACTCCTGAGTCACCACACAGCCCGCCACACAAGCATAGTCCATATTTGCAATAAGCCGCTCCACCGTATTTTTGTCATCCTCCATGTAAGGCGGCATCATCTGGCGTACTTCTCCGCCGAAATCACTCTTGCCGTTTCCTACTCCGATGACCGGTTTGCCGTTTACCCGGCCGTTTTGTTTTTCCCAAAGATGCAAATGGGCATCCACCACCGTGTATTTACTCATAGCGTCACACCATCCTTAAAAATCGCAATTTCGCGATAACCGTTCCGTTCGTTGCAGGTTTCTTCTCCGTTTGCCACCCGGATAATATATTGCATAAACGCCTCCGCAAGGTCCTCCCCCTCAAGCATCGGTCCCGCATTAAAATCAATCCAGTTCTTCTTCCTTTCAGCCAACGTATCATTGGTGGCAATCTTAACCGTAGGAACCGGGCTCCCCAAAGGAGTACCCCGTCCCGTGGAAAACAGCACCATATGACAGCCGGCCGCCACCAGATTGGTTACCGCCACCATATCGTTTCCCGGACCGTTCAGCAAATTGAGACCGTTCTTTGTCACCCGGTCACCGTAGGTCAGCACATCCACCACAGCAGCCCTGCCACCCTTTTGGGTACAGCCGAGAGACTTTTCCTCCAAGGTAGTAATGCCGCCCGCTTTATTTCCCGGAGAAGGATTTTCGTAAATCACCTGATTATGACGGATAAAATAGTCCTTAAAATCATTGATAAGATGTACCGTCTTCTCAAACACCGTTTCATCCACACAACGATCCATTAAAATCGTTTCCGCACCGAACATTTCCGGCACCTCCGTCAGTACCGTACTGCCGCCTGCGGCAATCAGCATATCCGAAAATTGACCGATGAGCGGATTGGCCGTAATGCCGGAAAAACCGTCGGAGCCGCCGCACTTTAAGCCCACCTTCAGCTTTGAAACAGGCACCGTCTGTCTGGTAAAGGTAGCCGCATAAGCCTTTAACTCCTCAATCAACCGTACACCCTCCGCAATCTCATCCTCGAAATCCTGGGCATTCAAAAACTTCATGCGACGTTCATCCACTTCGCCTAAAACTTCTTTGAAAGAAGCGATATTGTTATTCTCACATCCCAATCCCAGCACCAACACACCGCCTGCATTGGGATGCTCTACCAGTCCCTTTATAATCTTCTGTGTTACCCCATGGTCGTCTCCCAACTGAGAACAGCCGTAGGGATGCGGGAATGTAAACGCTCCCGTGAGACTACTTAACTTCTCCGCAATTTTATTCACACAGCCCACCGTATTTACAATCCAGATATCGTTCCGGATACCGATTTCACCGTTTTCCCGTACATACGCATCGATGGTATACTCCGGCACAGACCGTAATTCAAACACCTGTGGATGATACTCGTAGGACAGTTTCTCCTTCAAATTGGTCCTAAGGTTCTCGGTATGTACCCGCTCTCCTTCCCGAATATCCCTTGTGGCATGTCCGATAGGAAATCCGTACTTAATTACATTCTCCCCCTCCTTGATGTCGCAAAGGGCCACCTTATGGCCGGTAGTCACATCCACCGCCACATTGTCGGAAGGATGAATTATCAATTGCTTCATGCAAGCACCTCCGCATATGCCTGTTCCATTCCCTGAGTAGTCATACACTCATAGTAACGCTCCACTTCCGAACGCATGAAGGACAAATCTCTGCCCCAATACTGCTCCTTCTTTAAAATATCCGCTACAGATGCCGACTTCATAAACGCCATAATATCCTCGTTGTCATTAGACTCTTCCGTACGGTAAAAGGCAATCAACGCCGCCAGGGAGAAAGTCATACACTTCGGCAATTCACCTCGCTCCTCATAATACTCCAAAAGCGTCGGAAGCACTCTCGCCTTAAACTTGCTGACGGAATTCAGTGCAATGCTCAAAAGCTGATGCTTTACAAACGGATTTGCAAAACGATCCAGCACCGCCTTACCGAAGGTAATATCCTCCTCGGTACTTCCGAGGGTCGGGATAATCTCTTCCGACAAGGTCTTATCAAGAAACGCACGTACAGTAACATCATCCAGACATTCCTTCACCGTAGAAAGCCCGTACAGTCTCGCCGCCAATACCATAGAGGTATGGGCTCCGTTTAAAATACGCACCTTTCTCTTCTTATACGGCTTTACATCCGGGGTCCAAATGACATTTACCCCCGCTGCCCTAAGCGGAAACTCCTTTTCAAAATCTCCTTCAATCACCCATAAGTGGAAAATCTCCGCGGTGTTCATCAGCTTATCTTCTTCTCCGAGAAATTCGGTCAACTCCTCCGTTTCATCCTTCGGATAACCGGTACAGATACGGTCTACCAGCGTGTTGCAGAAATGGTTTTCCTTCAACACCCACTGTACAAACTCCTCAGATAAATTCCAAAGCTTCGCATACTTTAACACGCAGTCCAGTAATTCTTTTCCGTTATTGTCAATCAACTCACAGGACAGAATAATAAAGCCCCCAAAGCCCGCCTCAAAACGCTCAAAGAGCAGTCGGGTCAACTTCGCCGGAAAGGACTTCGGCGGCGCATCGTCAAAGCCCTCCGTACCCAAATACTCGATACCGGCCTCTGTCGTATTGGAGATAATCACACGCATATCCGGATTGTGGGCCAGTTTTAAATACTCCGCATAATCTGTGTACGGGTCCACGCCTCTCGATATGGACGTTACCTTGATACACTCATTTACCACTTCTCCGTTTTCGATTCCCCGCAGAAACTGATGATAGCCCCCCTTCTGCTCATTTATTACCGGAATCAAGCCCTTTGCAATGGGCTGTACCACAACTACCTTACCGTCATACAAGCCCTGCTCATTCATTTTATGTACAAACACATCGGCAAAGCTTCTTAAAAAGCCGCCTTCACCGAACTGAATTATGGTTTCCTTCATACTGTCATCCCTTTCCGTCAGAACTACATCTCAATTAATACCTTGGACAAGCTACCGTCGTTTTCCGCCAATGCCTTAAACGCCTCGTCCGCACGTTCCATCGGATATACCGCACTTACCATATCCAGAACATTCACCTCTCCGCTCGCTATCAGGTCGATTACCGCCTTAAAATCACTTGCATAGGAGTTTCTGCTGCCGAACACATTTAACTCCTTTTTGAGCAAAATAGAGTGTAAGAACGTGGTCTCTTTTTTGCCGTTTCCGATTAAAATTATATTTGCCGCAAAAGCCGCGCACTCAATACAGGAAAGGAAGGTAACGGAAAGACCGCAGGCCTCCACGCACACATCAAAACCGTTTCCGTTTGTAACCTTCATGGCCTCTTCCTTAATATCACTTGCCGCGGAATTAATGATGCCCGTTGCTCCGAAGTGCATTGCCATTTCCAGTCTGCCGTCCAATACGTCCGCCACATACACTTCTGCGCCCTGTGCCTTTGCCGCAATCAGTGCAAACAGACCGATCGGGCCTGCACCTACTACCAACACCTTATCTCCCGGCTTTACCGGTGCTCTGTGCAATGCGTGGTAGCTGATGGTAAACGGCTCCACCAATGCCAGCTCCTTCGCGGACAAACCCTTGCCGTCGTAAATACGCTCCACCGGCATTACAATATACTCCCGGAAGCTGCCGTCTCTCTGTACACCCATGGTTTGATTGTCGGTACAGCAGTTCACAAAGCCTCTCTGACAAGAGTAACAGGTTCCGCAGTTAAAATACGGATTGGCGGTTACAATATCCCCCGGCTTTAAGCCTCTGTCATTTTCCGGAATGGAAACGATTTCCGCACTGAACTCATGTCCCGGAATACGCGGGTAGGTCGTAAAAGGCTGATTTCCCGTATAGCTTGCCACATCCGCACCGCACACACCGCAATACAGCACCTTTAACAGGGCTTCTCCCTCCTTCGGCACCGGCATCTCGGTATCGGTTACCGCAATTTCAAAAGGCTTTTCTATCAATACTGTTTTCATAGTGTTTGTCTCCTTTTCGTTCTGTTTTCTTGATTCTCCTGCTTCTTACTCAGTCTCCACATAGTTCTTATTCCAAATCACCGCAGTCTTCATCGGTGCGTTCTTGCTGTAAATCTTGTCGCGATATGCTCCGATTGGATCTTTTGTAAACTCATCTCTGTCAATCAGTTCCACAATCTCATCATAGCGACTCTTTGCCAGAAGTTCGATAGCCTGCTCCATATGGTCCTGTCTAAAATTAATAGAGCCGAAAATCAAATGATTCTCAAACCCGAACGGCATGGTATCGAAGGTTACCTTCGGTCCTAAGGAAAAGCTGTTGTAAATGCCGTTGCAGCCCAGCACCTTATGATCGAAGGCCACTCTGTGTTCTACATTGCTTCCGCTGGCACCGATAAAGGTGGTGGCCCTTCCGCCAAGCTTCTCTATAATCGCCTTAGAAAGCTCCTCTTCACTGTCATAGGTATTCCGCAAATACTCCGCATTAGCCTGCTCCAGTGCAAACTTCACCTTCGAAGAATCTTCCGGGCTTCTGCCTACAAACAACACCTTGGCATCTCTATGATTCTGCATAATCAAATCTCCGATAAACATGCCGGTGGTGCCCAGTCCGAAAATCACGGTACGCTCAAAAATTTCTTCCTTAGCGATTGCCCTTGCCTCTTCTTCACAACACTTATACTTCTTCATCGCCACACGGAAGTTGTGGGCACTGCCCAAATCCTCCATACGCTCCAGCTGAAACAACATGCAGGCAAAAGGGTCCGGAAATACCATCTTCTTTGCAAAGGACAACTTAAGCTTTCCATTTTTCACATAGCCCTCCGGAATCGGCAACAGCATATCCGGATGGAAGTACTGCTTATCGCAGAACAAGCCGTCCGCCTGGTCACAGCCGTACTCAAAATAAGTCTCTTCTTCCGTGTAACGGGTCGGGTCATAGCTGTTTCCGCCGCGAATTAATACGATAGCAAAGCGATTCTGGGACGGCACCCATACGATACCCTCATGTCCGTTAATGAGACGGTTCGTACCTTCCGGAAACTTCGGTCCAAGTCTGCCCTCACTTCCCATATGCATCAACTCATTGTCCGTTCCGCAAAAGCCCACCATCACCGGCTCACAAAGCACTGCTTCCTTTTCCTCTTCTCCCCGAAGCCTTCTGCGCTTTGTATTATAAATTTCCACATCACCATACACCAACGGCTTCTCTGCATCATTCTGAAAATAAGTACCCTTTACAATCATGTACTACTCCTCCTGTGGGATTTTTCTACTTTAATTATACAAGAAACCCCCGGGATTTTCAGTCATATATCCGACTTTCTCCCGGGGGTAATGGCACATATTCGTAGTTTTATCCATATAATCGAAGTAGCACTCTGTTTGTGCCTTAAAGCTATACTACAGCAGTTCCACCCGTATATCCTCGCAAGGCTTCTTCCGGAATATCATCTCCCATTCCACCGTCTCTGCCGGTTCGAAGCGAAGCCCCGAGCAGGCAACCTGTACCTTCTCCGTGGTCCCACTTTCCGCAATAAACACTGCGGCAGGACCGTCCGCTCCGCCGATACCGATAATCCCTACAGAACATGCGGAAACGTCGTTTGCAGACTCCTTTCTTCTCGGTGCATCGCTGTCGCATACATCCTTTATCGTATATTCTCCCTTTGGAATATCCGGGTCAAGGGTATAAAACATCTGCGTAAAATGCTCCGGAAACTCGAAATCCTCCATCTGAAAACGCTCTTTCGGAAACTGTCCCCTTTGAATATCCCGAACGGTCAGGAGATGGTCAGTTCCCTCTATCGGGTATTGAATCGGGATACTTTCTCCAATCTCCGGCATAGGAAACCGCGGTCCCGGCACGGAAATCATCTCCGGTATAAGCTCTAATACCAATGTTCGCAGAACCGGTTTTGTCTTTGTTACCCAGGGAATGGATATTCTGCGAAATGACCATCCCTTTGTCGGGTCCAGCTGATAATGCTCCATAACAGCATCCGCTTCCTCGGTATTTGCTTCTTCCGGAAGCAAATACTCCTCCGGCATCCAACCGATTCCTCTTCCCGACCACCTCCGCTGTACCTTTCCGTTGATCTCCGGCTTGAGACAAAAGTCAATTTCCATCGGGTTCTCCTGTGCAGCCTGTCTCCGTTCTTCCTTACTGAACCGCTCCTGTCTTTCCTCCCCAAAGCCCCACTTCTCGTAATAAGCAGAGATTATCTCCGGTTCTATGGCGATACATAAGTCTACCACCACGCCTTTTGCACAAAGATACACCGCCGGAATGTACCAAGCATGTCCGTTCCAGAAAAACGTCTTCTCAAGGGTCATCTCCGTCCCGGCCTTGCCGTTTCCTCTATTATCATAAAAATCTCCGTCAAACCAGACCTTCCATTCCTCCGGTTTTCTACTTTCTGTCGCCTCAGTCGCCAACGGAATCCCTTCGTAATACTCCCGTTTAAACGGAATCATATCATAATCGAAGGCCGACTGTAGCGTTTTCACATCGTAAAAAGGCTCCTCCATGGGGATCACAGAAAGCTTCTCTTTCATAAAATCCAGAAGTGCCTGTTGCTCCTTTGTCACCGGATTGTCCTTTAAAAAGGCATCAAAGGTCTCCTTATCCCATGCATAAATCTGCTGTACCGCTGCCAAATCTCCACATGCAAGTATCAGTCGTAAAAAGTCCTCAAAATTCCTTGCAAGCGGATGCACATAATTTCCCGGCGTAGCCGTAGGATCCACGGCAAATACCATATCCCTCATGCCATTGATAAAACAATAATGGATTCCGTCCACGCCGGCCCAGCCGATGACCTTCGCTCCCTTCGGGGTACAAAAGTACCCTCCTTTGGTATCTCCGGGTATTAAGCCGACCGCAGAAAGATTTAAGTTTAACTCACAAAACCTTTTGTACATTCCTGTTCCTCCCATACAATGCCCTTATGTAATATCTCACACCTTATTGCTGTATATGCTCTCCTACAATCAGAGCTACTACAGCTTTCCGAAAATCTTATGAGCCTCCAGCTCCACACCGTTCTGCTTTGCCAGCTCCGATACCGTCACAAAACGATACCCCTTCTCAATTAAGGTCGGAAGCAGATACTCCACTGCCGCTGCCGTGGTGGCATACTGTTCGTGCAGCAGCACCACCGCATTTTCCAACTCCCCGGCTGCCTCTGCGTCCATGATTCTCTGAATAATTTCTTCCGTCGGAATGTCTGCCCAGTCTCTGCTGTCCACACTGCAGTTAATCATCGGATAGTCCACCGTAGCGGTTACGGTCTCGTTTGCCGCCAGATACGGAAGGCGCATCAGCTTCGGTGCTACGCCAAGAACCTTCTCCTCTGCCTCTGCAGTTTTCGTCAATTCTTCTTTAATCTCATCCGCTGTCTTCTCCGTCAAAAAGCAATGGGTAAAAGTATGATTTCCCGCCTCACAACCGATACTCTGCGCAAACTTCATCTCCGGAACACTTGCCTCGTTAATCTTCTGTCCTACATAAAAGAAGGTGGCCGTTTGTCCGTACTTCTCATAGGTCTTCAAAATCCGCATTGCTGTGCTGTCCTCGGTATAAGCCACCGGACCGTCATCAAAAGTAAACGCTACTAACTTAGTCTTCTCCATTGTACAATTCCTCCATTTTGTCGTAATACTCATATAACTTCTGCGTCCCGTTTTCAAGCAACCAATAATGCTTGATATACGGAATCAAAAGCACTAAAAGCAGTAACAGCAACACACCGTTCCATGGTGAAAAATTCGTCACCGCCAACAAAAACACCAATATGGTCATCAGCGCAAACAACACCGTTACAATCAGATGAATCAGCCGCTCATGCTGAAAGAAGCCAATTTGAATCAGAAGCGCGGACTTTTCCTTGGCAACACGCGCCTGGAATGCGTCTCCGTCCCGAACAATTCCCTGCTCCCCGGAAGCTCCCGCTGTCTTTTGCTCTTCTCGTATCCGCTCCAAATACTCAACCAGTTCTTCCGTTCTTTTTAAATACTTCTTCAATCGTTCTCCCATACTTCCTCCTTCACCGATACTGTACATATTCCATCCGTACCAGCGAATCGCTTTATGTCCAAAACGGTTTCTGGTCCTTATGAGTATAACCTTTCAGTTCTTCCCGGTACTTTGCAATCACATCCTCGTAATATTTCTTCTGCCGTTCGGAAAGACATCCTGCCGCCGACAACTTTTCATAGCAGTCCACCAGCTCCTTAAAATCCAGCTGAGCCGCATCCTTGTAATTATTCTCCTTGTTGGACTCCATCCGGGTAATAATCATTTCCAGATGGATATGCTTTTTGGCAAACTTATGAAACAACCCCATGATACAAATCCTCCTTTCTACTTCCACCATTCTTTCGGAAGTTCCTCCCGGTCAATCACGCAATTCTCTTCGATGGAAAACAATTTCTCACATACCTCGAATATCTTCTTCGCTTCACACAAAATACAATCCGCATCGCCGAACTTCACCGGCTTTGCAGCGCCTAGGTCATAAAAGGCCTGCTTCATCTTATCGAACTCTTCCGAAAAGTTACCGGTACCAAGCGTCCGGTTAAAATGCCGGTACATCGGTACATCCTTTAAGCTTCCGTCCGGCATCACCACATGCATTAAGGTCGGTTCATCAGTCAAACGGTCCGGAATATTCAACACCTCGTCCACACTGTGAATGTAAGTATTTCTCGTATGTGTCACACCAAGCAGTAATATCTTTGCATCAATGTCCCGCAACCGGTCCCAACAGCCTCCCGGCGGGCACGGAGATGTTGCATTTTCTTCTCCTTTTATGTACTCTGCCGCAGCCTTTCCGTAAGCCGCAATACTGTGGGTAGGATGAAGAGAACGTACTACGCCTTCTCTCTGTCTGAAAATATTCGGAATAATTCCCACACAAGCCGGTTCCGTTACCGGATTAAAGGTAGAATACTCATGACTCATCTGCGCCCAGGTATGGGTCGGTGTCATAAACAGCCCTTCCTTCAAATACTCCATAAATGCGTCTACTACCGTATCCGCACCGCCTTCTACCACACCGACGGATTTCATGGAAGAATGTAACATCAGGGCGTCTGTCGGCTTAAGCCCCATGTTCTTTAAATCTTGAATTAAATCTACTTTTGTGTACATAAACACACTTCCTCTCTGCTTGTTCAACTTACTCGCTATCAACGTAACTGACTTCCATTCCGTTTTCTGTCGCCCATGACTCCGCATAGGAGCCCTTCGATACGATAACCTTTACATTATCACATCCCCAAAAAGCATCCTCCTCTATCGCCTCCAACGATTTTGGCAATGTGATTCGTTCCAATGCAGAATCTTTAAACGCACATTCGCCTATCCTGACAACGCCCTCCGGTATTTCTATTTCTCTCAAACTCTCGCACGCAGCAAACGTAAATGCCTTTATCTCCGTAATATCTTCCGGTAAAACAACACTTTTCAAATCGTAGCAATCGCAGAAAGCCCACCCGCCAAGCTCTGTTACACTGTTCGGTATCACAATCCGCCGCAACGGTGTCCCCGCAAAAGCCGCATCTTTAATCGATGTCACAGTATTCGGAATTTCAAACTCAGTTAACCCTCCGCAAACAAAGAACGCATCCTCTCCGATCGTCGTTATCTCCTCGGGTATTCTCGTTGTACGACACCCGTACACAAGGGTTCCCGTACCCTTCTCTAATATAGCGTTACACTCTCTTCCTTCGGCATCCCTGGAGGTAAAACGCTCATTTCCTTCCTCTACCAAAAGTGTTTCCACTGCATCCATATTTTGAAAACTACAAACCAACCGAGTCACATTTCGTGGTATAACAATCGTTCGTATCGTCCCGTTATCCGCAATGTAATTCGCATCAAACTCCGTTACCGGACATCCCTCGATTTCATTCGGAATAACCAAAGACTCCAAACCGTTATCATACATACCGTATATATATAATTCTCCGTCCTCTATCTCATAAACAAACACATCTTCCAGAGTTTTTTCCAAAACTCCACTATTATTCTCCTCCACTGCTTCCTTCTTTCCACCTTCTGCCGGAAGAACAAAATCATTGGTAGCTTTTTTCGTTCCGCATCCTGCCAGCATCATTCCCATATATATTGCCACGCATACAATATGCTTTCGCTTCATTCTTCTCTCCTTCTACTGTAACAAATGGCCTCCCCGTTCTGTCCTATCTTTTAGTATACCTCGTAATACCTTCGAGTTCAATATAAATATCCGTATTACAACAAAGAAAAGAGCGTAAATCATCTCATCGATTTACACTCTTCTTTCCAAAACACTCTTTCACCTTACAACTTACAAATACTTCTCCTCAAACTCTTCCACCGGAACCGGTCTGCTGTAATAATATCCTTGTACAATTTGACAGCCCAATTCCCTAAGGGCAAGTACCTGGTTCTGTTCCTCTGCACCCTCTGCCACACAAGCAACGCCCAGTTCTTGTGCCATGGACGCAATATGACGTATAATAATCCGGATTTTCTGTGACTCTTCTTCCACCGCAAGCATATCCACAAAGCTTTTATCAATCTTTATCGTATCAAGAGTCATCTCTTTCAACAAGCCGAAGGAAGAATAGCCGGTTCCGAAATCATCCATAGAAATACGGAATCCTTTATTCTTTAACTCATCTATTACAGAAATCATATAGTTCTGATTCTCATAAGCTGCGGTTTCCGTCAACTCAAATTCTATCAGAGAACGTTCCACTCCGTAGGAATCCACAATCTCCGTCAAATAATCGGCAAGTCCGAACAACTCCATATGCTTCCGGGATAAATTTACCGATATCGGATACAACGTCATCCCCTTTTCTTTCCATTCCTTCAGTTTTTCGCAAACCTTACGAAGCACCTGATTATCCATTTTTATTATGGAATCATCCGCCTCAAAGTGCGGAATAAAATGATACGGCGGCAACAATGATTTATGCTTATAGTTCCACCGAACCAATGCTTCTGCGCCGCAAATACATTCCTTTTCCGCATTCATCTTCGGCTGCAGATATATCAAAAACTCATCCTCGTTTATTGCGGTATCCAAATACGCCTTCAAATGTTTTTCCCAAAGAAGATTTTCGTGCATCTCGTTTGTATAGAAATTAATCTCCGTAACATTCATCCCGGTACCGGTTGCCTGTGCCATTTTTGCGCAATCGGCCACAATATTTCCCACATTCATAGCAGTTCGCATGTTCACAACACCACATCTGTAATAAATGCGATAAGCCGGATCCTCCGGCAGTGTCGAAATATCCAGGAAAAAGGCTGTCAACTTCTCTCTGGTTTCTTCCTCCGGCATATCCCGAATCATCAATGCAAAATTATCATTGTGACATCTTGCCCCAAAGTAAATCCAATCCTTGTGTGCTTCGATATTCTTCGTAATCCGTACCAAAACATCATTCGCAATCTGATGATTGTACAATTCATTAATCATCTTAAAATCCTTCACATCAAAGTGAACAAAACCATAATCCGTAATTCCGTTCAGATAATAAGATGCCAGACGATCCCACATCCAGGACCAGTTATAGTACCCCGTAATCGGATCATGAAAGGCCTTATAATACAATTCTTCCGTTGAATATTCGCTTCCCAGCCGGTTCAGAAAAAGCGGAGTTTCTCCAATTAATTCAATTTCGTACGAAACACGCAGTTTCTCCTTTGCGGTAAAGACTCCGACCAGTCCATCCTCTACATAACGATACACCGCACTCCTGTCATTCTCCGTATCCATTCCGTACCGAATAATCTCTATCAAACTTTCCCGACTCAGCTGATTCTCATAGGTAATATCCTGGATAATCACATCACATTCCCTCAGCACTACCGACGGAAGATGCTCCGGATATGTCAACGCAGGGTCATCCTTTCGAAATGCAATACCAATCACGCACCGCATTCCAACCTCAGTCTGCAAAGAAGGTGACAAATAATAAACCCCTACATCATCATAGGTCCCGAAGGCATACCGATACTCCTTTAATACAGAAGGACACACTCCGTCCGTAAAGCACTGACTTACATCTTCCGTAATCTCCGGCAAATAATATAAGACTCTTTCCGGTCTATGTACAATTACCGTAGATGTTACTTTAGCCATATGACACCTGCCTTTCTGCCTACCGGGCCATTCTCTCAGCCTTAATTCTATCTTAATTATACTATACTTTTTTTATTTGTACAAGTACGCTTCACAAGCAAAGCCACTGTCTCAACATGCTCCGTAAACGGAAACATATCCACCGGCTGCGCCTTCACAAGCCGATAGCCGTTTTCCTCCAGATACTTCACATCTCTTGCCAGGGTCGCCGGGTCACAAGATACATACACCACCCGCTTCGGCTCCATGTCAACTACCGTATGAAGCAACGCTTCGTCGCATCCCTTACGCGGCGGGTCTACTACGATAACATCCGCGCACATACTGCCGCCGCTCTCTTTATATTTTGCCGGCAATACATCCTCTGCTGCCCCCACAAAAAACTCCGCATTAGTAATGTTGTTCCGCACGGCATTCTGCTTTGCATCCTCAATGGCCTGTGGTACGATTTCCACACCGTACACTTGCTTCGCTTTTTGGGCAAGGAACAGAGAAATGGTACCGATACCGCAGTACAAGTCCCAAACAATCTCATTTCCGGTCAATCCGGCAAACTCCAATGCCTTCTCATACAGTACCTTCGTCTGCTTCGGATTCACCTGATAGAAGGACAACGGAGAAATCCGGAAGGATACCTCACCGATATAGTCGGTAATATATGTCTCTCCCCATACCGGGATAATTTCATTACCAAGAATAACATTGGTTTTCTCACGGTTGACATTCAGACACAATCCTTTCAGAACCAAGCCTGCCTCCTTGAGCCGTTCTGCCAGCATCTCTGCCTTCGGAAAACTTTTTCCGTTCACAATAAGGCACACCAGTACCTCTCCGGTAACAGCCCCCACGCGGGTCAAAATATGACGCACCAAACCGGTATGGTTCTCCTCATCGTACGGAGCAATATTATACTGCTCCATATGTTCACAAACAATTTTACAAATCACTTCGTTGACCGGTGCCTGAATGGCACAAGTCGTACTCGGAATAATCGCATGGCTATGACCCGCATAAAAGCCGGTGACAATCTTTCCGTTTTTATCTTTCCCTACCGGGAACTGGGCTTTGTTACGATAAGCGAGACAGTCCTCCATGCCGAGAATCGGTAGAAACTGCGGCACATCTTTTTCAGTTGTACCACCGTTCTCCGCAAACCGGACTCCCCCGATGCGCTCCAGACATCCCCTTACCTTTCGTTCCTTCCAGCCCAACTGAGAAGGATAGCTCATGGACTGCAACTGACAACCGCCACAACGTCCCGCCACCGGGCAAACCGGCTCCACACGACACTCCGACGGCCGAAGGATTCTCTCGATTTTTGCATATCCGTAGGTCTTCTTTGCCTTAAGCACCTTTGCTTCAATCACATCACCTACCACAGCCCCCTTCACAAATAGGGTAAACCCATCCGCACGACCGATTCCTTCACCACCGCTGCCCATATCTATAATTTCAATTGTCACAAGCTCATTCTTCTTCGGAGTCATACTAACCTTCCTGCTTTCTGTTCTTGTCCTACGCCTGATATCCTCTCGGGTGGCTACTGTGCCACTTCCACGCCGTAGCAATAATTTCTTCCACATCGGTGTACTGCGGCTTCCAGCCAAGCACCGTTCTCGCCTTTTCACTGGAAGCAATAAGAGTCGCCGGGTCACCGCCGCGACGCGGTGCTTCCTGTGCCTTAATCGGGAGACCCGTCACACGTCTTGCGCCCTCTACGATTTCTCTTACACTGTAACCCTCTCCGCTGCCGAGGTTAAATACATTGCTCTCGTTGCCCTGCATCAAATACTCCACTGCCAGCACGTGAGCCTGGGCCAAATCCATCACATGAATATAATCACGGATACAGGTCCCGTCCTTCGTCGGATAGTCCGTACCGCAAATATCGATGTGATCACGCTGACCAAGCGGAACCTGTAAAATAAGCGGAATTAAATGACTTTCCGGAGAGTGTGCCTCACCGATGGCTCCGCTCGGGTGTGCCCCGCAGGCATTAAAATAACGCAGAGCCACATACTTTAAGCCATGAGCGGTATCCGTCCACTTCATCATTTTTTCCATGGCAAGCTTCGTCTCGCCGTAGGTATTAATCGGAGAGGTCTTGTCGGATTCCAAAATCGGAATATTTTCCGGCTCACCGTAGGTTGCCGCAGTGGAGGAAAATACAATCTTCTTCACATCATGGGCAATCATGGACTCCAACAACACCTTGGTACCGCATACATTATTGTCGTAATACTTCAGCGGATTCTTCATACTCTCCGCCACCAGAGAGTTCGCCGCAAAGTGAATCACCGCATCAATCTTTTCATTTTCAAATACAGAATCCACAAATGCACGATTACGAATATCTCCCTCGTAAAAACGAGCCTGCGGATGTACCGCCTCTTTGTGACCGGTCTCCAAATTATCAGCCACTACCACATCAATTCCTCTGTCTACAAGCTCATACACCATATGAGAACCGATATATCCGGCTCCTCCTAAAACTAAAATCGTCATTTCGTTATTCTCCTGTTCGATATTTTTTGTGTTATGGCCACTCTACACCTTCCCCTAAGGGTCATGTCAAGTAATTATTTTCCGGTTTTTCTCATGTTCGATTCAAACATCTTCTGAAAACCGAGCCATCCGGTCTCTTCGGTACTGTCAAAGAGCGCCGCTACTCCCGCAAGCTTCGCATCCAAATTATCTGCCATACTGAGGGCCAGCGCTTCCGCCAGAGCCGGCTTTTTCGGAGAACCGTACTCCAACTCACCATGATGAGATAAAATACAATGCAGCAACTCATTCTTACGTTTTACCGTAAAGCCTCCCAACTTATCCATCCGCTTGGATAACCAGTCCGCCCCGATATAAATATGGCCCAAAAGCTGGCCTGCATCCGTATAATCATTCTCCGGGAATGAAGAAATCTCGGAAAGCTTACCCACATCATGAAACATTGCCGCCGTAAGCAACAGATCTCTGTCAAGTACCGGATAGTTATCCGCCAAATAAGTACAAAGCTTTGTCACGGAAACCGTATGTTCCAAAAGTCCGCCTACAAAGTTATGGTGCATGGTCTTTGCAGCGGAATGAGACAAAAACATTTCCTTAAACTTCGGGTCCTCCTTGAAATAACTCTCTGCCAAAAGCTTAAACTGGGCATCCTTTAAGGAATCGATATAGCCCAACAGTTCTTTATACATTTCCGTTGTATTACGCTTCGTACACGGCATATATTCGCTGACATCGTATTCGCCCTCGGTCAAACGACGTACTCTGCGGATATTTAACTGCAGCGCTCCCTGAAAGCTTACTACCTGACCTTCCACACGAATATAATCCAGTGCTTCAAAGTGCTCGATTCCCGCATTCAACTCCCAGACCTTACCGTCCATCGTTCCCGTCTTATCCTGCAAAATCAAGGAATAATAACTCTTTCCCGCTTTGGTCTGTAACGTCTGCTTCTGCTTACAAAAATAATTTTCCGAGACCATTTCCCCGTCCCGTAATTCTTTTAAATAATTCATTCCGTTTCCTCCGTTTTCTAACCCCTTCTGTTTTCTAATGAAATCTCAATTCCGGCACCATATACAGCGTCTGCTCCTTACGGTCGCCCTTTACATCCCTATTCACAATAATACGTACACTGTGCGGTCCTACTCCGGTGATTTCTTCGTAAAACTGCCTTACGCTGTTTACCGGCGTTATCCCTACCTCCGTAATAATATCACCGTTCTTAATCCCGGCATACATAGCCGGCGATCCCGGAAGGACCTCGGACACATAAACCCCCTGCGGCAAATTGTACTTTCCGCCCATTACGGTATCCACCGCCTCCAGACGCATTCCGCAGTACATCCTCGGGATATTATTCAGTGTAGCATTGATAATGTCACGCATACCACCGACCTCTACCGCGGTAATAATTCCCTGCTCGCCTTTATTTAACGTATTACTGAGCATCCCGATTACATCACCGGCTAGGTTAAACACAAATCCGTCACCTTCCGCGTATTCCGTAATTCCTGTAGTGAAATACACTACCTCATCATCTATCACCTGAACCACCAATCCGGTTCCGGTCGTCATTCCAAGCTCTATAGCTCCCGGATGTCCGTTTGGATTTCCCAGCACAATGACCGGGGTTCCCGGCTCCAACCCTTCCATGGCAAAGTCTGCTTTTTCCGGCAGATTTTCCTCTCCCACAGACGCCGCTGCCGCTAACCGTACCGACAGCACCGCAAGACAATAATTGGTGTCATAGGAAAATACAGAGCACGGCATGGTTGTTCCGTTGGCAAAGGTCACCTGAAACCTTGTAGCCCCTTCGATACTGTCAAAACTTGCCAAAAACAGCATATCCAGTCCGTTATCTCCCACATAAAGTCCCGTAGCGGTACGACTGGTCTCATATGCTTCCTCAAACCAATCCACCCCTTCCGAAATCGCAGTGATCCGCACCAGAGATTTGCTGAATTTTCCTGACAAATCGGCAATTCCGGTATACATATTTAAAAAGCCCTGTACGGTCTCATCATCGATAACCGTATCTTCTTTTCCGTCATTCTTGTTCCCGTCTATGGTTACAATAACCTGCGGGGTAGCCCTCGGCGGGTCCACATCCAAGGTCGGCGTTCCGGTTGTTCCCGGAGTCTTCGTAGCTGTCGGTGCCTTGGATGGTGACGGAACACCGGTAGGCGATACTGCCTGAGTCACTTTTCCGATACCTACCGCCTGCCGAAGTGTTTTCTCCAAATCCAGCTTCTTTATCAAAAAGTTTCCGGTCAAAACAAGCGTAATTCCCGCAATTAAACCAAACACCACCGCAGAGCCCGCAAGCCGTAGCAATGATTTCCAAACTTTTTTCTTCTTTTTTTGCGGCAAAATCTGTTCTTGTATTACCTGCTGCTCTTCTTCCTGTACCCTATCTCTGTTTTCTTCCATATCCCAATCCTCCTGACACAACTCCTCAGCCCTGAATTTCTGTGCTTAGATTTCTTCTGTCATAACAAGCGGGAGAGTAAAAACAAACTCCGTTCCCACACCTTCCGTACTGATTACATTAATATTTTCCTTGTGGGCAGTCATAATTTCCTTTGCAATGGAAAGTCCCAGACCGGTTCCCTTTTTATCCTTACCACGGGAACTGTCAGACTTATAAAAACGGTCCCAAATCTTTGCCAAATCTTCTTTCGGAATTCCCGCGCCGGTATCCTTCACGGATATCATTGCTTTCTTCCCTTTTTCCTCTACCGTAATACGAATCGCAGCATCCGCCTGACTGAACTTGATGGCATTATCCACCAGATTGTAAAGCACCTGTGCAATTTTGTCCCTGTCCGCATTTACAATAATCTCCTTGGCAGAGAAAACCAACTGTATAATCAGACGCTTCTTTTTGCATTGTCCTTCAAAGGTTCTGGCAAGATTTTTGATTACCTCATTGATATCGAACTCCGAAGGCTGCAAAATCATTCCCTTTTGGTCCATTGTATTCAAGATAAGCAGATTGGAGGTAAGCTTTGTCAAACGCTCTACCTCAAACAACACAACATCCAAATACTTATCCTGCTGCTCCGGCGGAATCGTACCGTCCTTAATTGCCTCGGCGTAGCCTTTGATGGATGTAAGCGGAGACCTGAAATCATGAGAAACATTCGCTATAATTTCTCTTTGATATTCATTGAACCGGTACATGGTATCTCCCATGTAGCCGATGACATCCGCCAATGCCTTAAATTCCCCTTCAAAACGAAGCAATGTTTTTTTTTCGTAATTTCCTTCCACATAAGCCTTTGCCGCAGCAATCATCCTTCTCAAAGGAATTACCATAAAACAGTAAATCCCCACAAATACTGCCGCCAAAACTGCCATGATTACCAGATAATACCCGTTCATCTCATAAACCGCATCACTGACCTTCTGATTTACGGAATCCATGGTAACCATCATACATACATAACCTTTTACCTGATACTGATGTGTCAGCGGAAGTACCACTGCCAGCATCGGTTCCGAGGTCAGCTCCTGATAATACACATTCCTGTGAAAAGTCTCATCCAAAAATCCCGGTGCAATCTCTCCCAATTCAACTACTTCTTTGCTGACCGGCGCCGTATCACCTACTACTTTTCCCCAAGGCGCAAGTATCAAAATACGTACATCCGAGATAGTGGCCACCGGCTGCAGATTCTCGATCAGTTTTGTAATGGTAATCCGGTTGTCGTAATATTTTTTGACATACCCATCCAAAACGACCCCCGTCTGGGTATACATCGTTTGCTCCTGCTGCCCGAATATTTTCTTCTCTGCAATTTCCGCCAGTACCGTATTCACAAAAATGAACAGTACACATGCAATCAAAAGATAAAAAACGATGAGTTTCCTTGTCAGGCTTCTCTTCATACTTTCTTTACCTCAAATTTGTAACCGATACCCCAAACCGTTGCAATGCTCCAGTTTGCACGATCTTTTATCTTTTCACGTACGCGCTTTACATGCACATCCACAGTTCTGGTATCACCTATGTATTCATAGCCCCAGATATGGTCTAAGAGCTGTTCTCTTGTAAACACCTGATTCGGATGGGATGCCAGGAAATACAAAAGCTCCAGTTCCTTCGGCGGCATCTCCACCTGTTTTCCGAGATAGGTTACTGCGTAATTGGTCTGATTGATTAACAAATCCTGATAAATCACACAGTCACCCTGTTTCTCGTTCGGGAACTCCTCCGGCTTTACCACCTCCGGAGTAAAGCGGCGCAGCACCGCCTTTACTCTGGCTACCAGTTCCTTAGAATCAAAGGGTTTAATCATATAGTCGTCTGCGCCCAACTCCAACCCGAGCACCTTATCGAAAATTTCTCCCTTTGCGGAAAGCATAATAATCGGCACCTTCGAGGTCTTACGAAGCTCTCTGCACACCTCGTAACCGTCCATGCCCGGAAGCATCAGATCCAGCAGAACAAGATTCGGCTCATACTCCACAAACTGCTGCAGGGCCTCCTCTCCGTCCTCTACACACAACGTATCGAAGCACTCCTTCCGCAAATATAAGGAAATCAATTCCGCAATACTCGCATCATCATCTACAATCATTATTTTCTGTTTTACTGCCATATCCCCATCTCCTTTAAAACTCTACTATCGTAACTCCGTGGTCACCTTCTCCGAAGCCGCCTACCCGGTAACTCTTTACATAACGCAACCGTTTCAAATACTGATGCACCGCATCCCTGAGCGCTCCGGTACCTCTTCCGTGAATAATCATCACCTGCGGCAAATGTGCCAAATATGCATCATCCAAATACTTCTCCAGTACAGGAAGCGCCTCATCCACACGTTTCCCGATGAGGTTACATTCCGGACTGACGCTCATACTCTTACTCATCTTAATCTTACCCACTTCGGTACGAGCCTTCTTTTCCGGCTCCTGTACCGCTTCCGCCGGCGCAATATCCTTTATGTTGGCCTGGGTACGAAGTACACCAACCTGTACATACAGCTCACCCTTAGCATTCGGTAACGTTGCCACCGTACCGGTAAGATTCAGACTCAATACCTGTACGGTATCGCCCACTTTAATCTCCTCTGCCGTCATAACCTTACGGTTCTTTTGCTTTTTCTTCTTTATGGCAAGGGAATTTTCCTTCTCTCCCAGCTTCTCTCTCAGTGCATTTCGTTCCGCTTCCATCTCACGTCCCGCACCGGATGTTCCCCACTTATTAAATTTCTTTATGGTACTGTCGGCATAGTCCTTTGCCTCTTGCAAAATATCCTTTGCCTTCTCGTTTGCTTCCCGCAGAACACGCTCCTTTGCCGCATCCAGACGGTCGCTCTTTTCCTGGTATTTTTTCTTTAAAGCCTCGGCCTCCGCAAGACGCTTTGCGGCCTCTTCCACATCCCGCTCGGTAGCCAAACGCTTCTTTTCCAAATCTGCGATAACGTCCTCAAAGCTCTGGTCCTTCACGCCGATAAAGCCTTTTGCCTCCTCGATAATCTCTTCGGAAAGCCCCAGCTTTTTTGATATTGCAAAAGCGTTACTCTTTCCCGGAATACCGATTAAGAGGCGATAGGTCGGACGCAGAGTCTCTACGGAAAACTCACAGCAGGCATTAGACACACCCTCGGTAGACAGTGCAAATATCTTTAATTCGCTGTAATGGGTGGTTGCCATGGTGCGGATGCCCTTACGGTGCAAATGGGTCAGAATGGACATAGCCAGTGCCGCACCCTCCGTCGGATCCGTTCCCGCACCAAGCTCATCGAACAATACCAAAGAATGCTCATCCGCTTTTTCCAAAATTGACACCGTGTTGGTCATATGAGAGGAGAAAGTACTGAGGCTCTGCTCGATGCTCTGCTCGTCTCCGATATCCGCAAACACATCCTTGAACACAGCCAGTTCCGAGCCATCAAAGGCCGGAATATGCAGTCCCGCCTGACCCATGAGGGTAAACAGACCTACGGTCTTTAAGGATACAGTCTTACCGCCGGTATTCGGACCGGTAATTACAAGAAGAGAAAAGTCCCCTCCCAGATAAATATCAATCGGAACTACCTTATGCGGGTCAATCAGCGGATGACGACCTCTTTTGATATTAATATAGCCACGTTCGTTAAATTTCGGCTCCGTTCCCTTCATGCTCTTTGACAGTACCGCTCTCGCAAAAATAAAGTCCAGCTCCGTCAAAGTTTTCATGTTATAGGCAAGATTCTCCACGTGCTCTGCGGCAAAAGCGGACAACTCCGCCAGAATCTTTTCAATCTCAATCTTTTCCTTTTCTGCCAGTTCCGCCAGCTCGTTGTTTAGCTTCACCACCGCCATCGGTTCCATAAACACAGTGGAACCCTTGGAGGAACGATCATGAATCATACCGGAAAACTTTCCCTGGTACTCCTGCTTTACCGGAAGACAATATCTGCCGTTACGCATGGTCACCAAAGCATCCTGGAACATCATCTGGTTATCTTGGGAATTAACGATAGACGCCAGCTGTTCTCTGATTTTATCATTGGTGATACGCATCTGACGACGCACCTGCTTTAAGCCGGCACTGGCATCGTCCGCAATCTCTTCCTCGGAAATAATACAGCGCTGAATCTCGTTGTTCAAGGTGACAAGGGGCTCCAGAAGCGTAAAACGCTCCGTGAGACAGTCCGTTACCTCTTCCTCACCGGTCGTACCGTACTGCTTTACCCTCTGGGTAGCGGTAAGTACCGAACTGATTTTTAACAATTCCCCTGCCAATAAAGAGGAACCTACCTCCAACAACTTTAAGGTCCCGCCGATATCCGGCAAACCGTTAAAGGAAAGACTGCCCTTTTTGAACACTCTCTTTAAGGCATCCGTGGTCTCTCTCTGCAGTTCTTCAATCTTAGAAAGCTCGGTCTGCGGTTTTAGCTCCGCACAGAGACGTCTGCCCGGCTCCGAGCCCGCATAATGCTGCAACCGCTCAATTATTTTTCCGTACTCTAAGGTACGCAATGCTTTTTCATTTACACTCATATCAAAATCCTCTAACTTTTCTGAACACGCGCCTTTGCGTCACGCAAAAGCTCTATGAATCAACTTCACTCCAGCTGTGGCGATGAAGCTCTCCCTGCATCTGCATATGTGAAAAACCCTTCTGACGCAGTGCCTCATAAGTCACAATCGCCACCGAATTGGAAAGGTTCAGGGAACGAATCTCCGACAACATCGGAATTCGGATACAACGCTCCTTATCCGTCATCAAAATCTCCTCCGGAATCCCGGCACTCTCCTTGCCGAACATAATATACGCCTCGTCCTCGTATGCTACCTCAGAATACAAACTCTGCCCCTTTGTGGTCGCCATATACGGACGAGCTCCCGGATTCTTCTCTAAAAATTCCTCGTAGTTTTTATACACATGCAAATCGATATCCTTCCAGTAATCCATACCGGCACGGCGTACCGCCTTTTCCGAAATATCAAAGCCCAACGGCTCGATTAAATGCAAACGGCTTCCGGTCGCCACACAGGTCCGCCCGATATTTCCCGTATTTGCCGGAATCTCCGGCTCAAGTAACACTATATTTATCATGCTCTTTCATTCCTCCGCAATTCTCGTTTCAGCGTAACTCTTTCCAAAAACTCCTGCCTGAAACATTTTCCGCTCGAACTCTCGAACATCGCAAAAAAGGGTGAAACGATTCACCCTTAAAAACGCCTCGAAATCTTGCTTTTATTTTATCACAAATCAGTCTTTATCGCAAGCACCGTTTTCAGCTTCTTCCGAATCCTCTGAAGCGCATTATCAATGGATTTCGGCTCCTTTTCCATGACCTTTGCAATCTCCAGATAAGGCATCCCGGACGCATAATACGAAAGTACCTGCCGTTCCATTTTACTGAGGGAAGAAAACACCTCTTCCTCAATACGAAGGGCATTTTCTCTGTCAATCACAGACTCCTCCGGGTCCTTCTGCCAGTAGCCCATCCCTTCATAAGCGTTGCCGCTGCCGACCACCGAATCAGAATCCTCCGCAAAGGCATACAAATCAAAGGGAACGTAATTGTTTAACGGTTGGTTTTTCTTTGTATTGGAGGCTTTAATGGCCGAGTACATTTGTCTTGTAATACAAAGCCCCGCAAAGGCCGCAAAGGAATCGTTTCGTTCCGGATTATATTCCCGGATTGCCTTATACAATCCGATCATCCCCTCCTGAATCAAATCCTCCTTATCACCGCCTACCAGATACAACGCCGTCGCCTTGCTGCGAACCATGTTTTTGTAACGGTTCAACATCTCCTCCGTGGCATCGTCGTCTCCGTTCTGACACCGCATAAGAAGCACCTTTTCATCTTCCTGTAGCGGATTATTCAGTTGTTCCGATGCCTGATTTGCCATACCGTTCTCCCCTTTATCTTACCAAACTGTTACAGCTTCTATCTTTCTTTTACTTTCCCAGTCTCTGACGTACGATTTCATACATCAGTACACCCGCTGCCACCGACGCATTGAGGGAATCAATGTCACCCGCCATCGGAATGCTGGTCACAAAATCACACTTTTCCTTTACCAAACGGCTGACACCCTCGCCCTCGTTTCCGATGACAAGACCTATCGGTCCCGTGAGATTCTGGCGGTACATCACCTCTCCGTCCATATCCGCACAAACAAACCAAAGGCCCTTTTCTTTTAATTCCTCCATAGTCTGCACCAGATTTGTCACCTTCGCCACCGGGGTATAGTTTAAGGCTCCCGCACTGGTTTTCGCCACCGTAGCGGTCAAACCTACCGCACGACGCTTCGGAATAATGACACCGTGGGCTCCCGCCAGGTTTGCGGTACGAATAATCGCACCTAAATTGTGCGGATCCTCAATACCGTCAAGCAATACCAAAAACGGTGCTTCGCCCTTTTCTCTCGCAATGGCAAGAATGTCCTCTACCTCCGCATATTCATAGGCTGCCGCATAAGCGATAACCCCCTGATGCTTTCCGGTAGTGGAAATCTGGTCCAGACGCTCCTTCTTTACAAAGGAAACCACGGTATTATGCTTCTTTGCCTCTTTTAACACCGTCAGCATGGCACCTTCTCTATTGCCCTCCAACACCAACAAACGGTCTATGGTTTTTCCGGAACGAAACGCTTCCATCACCGCGTTTCTTCCCTCGATTGTTAATTCTTCGTATCGCATGTGTTATCCTCCGTCATTCCTGCCTTAGCCATCGTAAGCATCCGCTCCGTCTGCCCCGTCAGATACCAAAATCCAAACAGTGCCTCAAAGCCCGTAGCCACCCGGTAATCTCCAATGGTGGCATTCTTCGCACTGGTATAAGACTTGGCATTGCGTCCTCTGCGAAATACCGACATTTCTTCCTCTGTCAACTGCTCCTTGATGCGATGATAAGAGTCTGCCTGAGCCTCTGCTTTTACCAGCTTACTGGCATGCTTGTGCAATACATTCACCGGCGCATTGCCACGCTCCACCAAAATGGTCCTCACAATCACTTCATAAACCGCATCTCCGATATAAGCTAACGTCAAAGGCGAATATTGCCTTGCGTCCTGTTCCTTTAAGGAAAAAGCAGTACAAATCGTCCCAAACAGCGGAAGCTCGGTACTTGCTTTATTTGCCTGTTCCAAAGTATCCGACATGACAGCCGCCTCCTTGTTTACACCAGTTCCCAAACTACGCCTTCTCTCGTATCCTTAATGGCAACGCCCTTTGCCAAAAGCTCGTCACGAATCGCGTCTGCCTTTGCAAAATCCTTTGCCTTCTTTGCTTCCTTACGTTCTTCAATCTTTGCCAGAACGAATGCGGTCAGCTCATCGTCCGCACCGGCTGCACCGTTGTCCGCGGTATCGTTTGCGGCTACACCTGCAGTCAGGTTAAGACCCAGCACATAGTCCATTTCCTCTACCAACGCAAACTTCGTTGCTCCGTTCATCTCATCCTTTAATACATCGTATACTACAGTCAATGCGCTGGAAGTATTGATATCGTTTGCTAACGCCTCCAAGAACTTCTCGCGGTATTCTGCCTTCTTTGCCTCATCCACGGTACCGCTCTTATCCAGACCCGCAATACGCTTTACCAGCTTCTGATATGCCGCTGCCACCTGGTCCAGCACCTCATAAGAGAATTCCAACGGCTTACGGTAATGGGACTGCAAGCAGAACATACGGTAAACCAGCGGATTGTAGCCCTTCTGTTCTAAGAGAGACACGGTTAAGAAATCTCCCTTGGACTTACTCATCTTACCGGAACGGTCGTTCAAATGATGTACATGGAACCAGTAGTTACACCACTTATGACCGAGATATGCCTCACTCTGTGCAATTTCATTGGTATGGTGCGGGAAAATATTGTCCACGCCGCCGCAGTGAATGTCCATATCCTCGCCAAGATGCTTGATAGAAATACCGGAGCACTCGATGTGCCAGCCCGGATAGCCGATTCCCCACGGGCTGTTCCACTTTAATTCTTGGTCGTCAAACTTGGACTTGGTAAACCAAAGTACGAAGTCACTCTTATTCTTCTTGTTTTCGTCCTGCTCTACGTCATCACGGACGCCCACCAGAAGCTCCTTTTCACTCTGACTGGAGAATACATAGTAATCGTTGAGCTTCGAAGTATCAAAGTAAATATTTCCGCCTGCTTCGTAAGCATAGCCCTTCTCTAACAGTACCTCTACCATGTGGATAAACTCACCGAGACAATTGGTTGCCGGCTCTACCACATCCGGAGTCTTAATATTAAGCTTTCCGCAATCGGAGAAAAAGGCATCGGTATAAAACTTTGCAATCTCCATAACGGTCTTATTCTCACGCTTTGCGCCCTTTAACATCTTATCCTCACCGGTATCCGCATCACTGGACAGATGTCCTACGTCGGTAATGTTCATAACGCGCTTTACATCATAGCCGCCGAAACGAAGAGACTTCTCCAAGACATCCTCCATAATGTAGCTGCGCAGATTTCCGATGTGTGCGAAATGATACACCGTCGGTCCGCAGGTGTACATCTTTACTTTACCGTCCGCATTCGGGATAAACGGCTCTACTTTTCTTGTTAAGGTGTTAAATAACTGAAACTTGTTTTCCATGATTTTCTCCTTTTCTCGTTGTTTTAAACAATTCTGACTTTCCCTACTTTTTCTCAACCGCAGCAGCAAGCTCGTCTACACGCTCTCTTAACTTGCTGTTCTCTTGCTGTAGTCTGTCGATTTCCATCATAACCGGGTTCGGCAAATGCACCTGATCCAAATCTTCTCGCGGAATCCGCACATTATCTCTCTTTACCACAATGCCCGGAACACCCACTACCGTGGAATTCGGCGGCACTTCCTTTAACACTACGGAACCTGCGCCGATTTTGGAATTCTCTCCTACGGTAAAGGACCCAAGCACTTTCGCGCCGGCACTGATCATCACGTTGTCCCCAATGGTAGGGTGACGTTTGCCCTGCTCCTTACCGGTACCTCCCAGGGTCACCCCCTGATACAATGTTACGTTGTCGCCGATAATCGCCGTCTCTCCGATGACCACTCCGTGACCGTGGTCAATGAATAATCCCTTGCCGATGGTAGCACCCGGATGAATCTCGATGCCGGTTTTTCGTGCCGTCCGTTGGGAATACCAACGAGCCAGAAAATAGTGCTTCTTTAAATATAATTTATGCGCCAGACGATGCCGTAAAATCGCCCGGAAACTCGGATAAAGAAATACTTCCCAAGAAGATTTAATCGCGGCATCCCGCTCTCTTATCACTTGCATTTCTTCCTTGACATATTGTATAAAGCCCATAAAAGACCTCCTTCCTTGACATCCCGCGTAAGCCGCGCTTCGCGCTCGCCATCTACGCCGTGGCTTCGCCATCTACGCGCCCGCGAAAAAAATACACCTCATCCTAGGATGAGGTGCAATATACACGGTTCCACTCAACTTTTACAAGAGCCGCATAATACGCTTCTCTCGTTCTCTGTGCATGATAACGACTGCCGCCGTACAAGGCTACCCGCAAACAGCGCTCACCCGTCCGCTCCGAAATGCACTTCACTGAAATCTCGAACCAGAACTGCTTTCAGCCGGTGACAGTTCCTCTCTGTTGCTTTCCTTCTCAGCTACTCTTTTCTTCACTGCGTTTCTCTACTTTCTCCATTATATGCAGAGGGAACGGAATTTGTCAAGTAAAAAGGGAAATTAAACTTCCTCCGCTACGGCAATCACCGCACGGTAAGCGTCCTTCTCTTCCCAATTGTCCCCGAACAGAAGCGGATAACTTCTCTCTCTGCGGAAACCGGTAAGCCAGCTTACATCATCCTTCATGCCCCAGAAGGTAACACAGGTCAGATTTGCCGTACCGTTCTTCTTCGCATTTACATAAATCTCAAACAGCTTTTTATAAGCCTCTGCCAGCTTCTTCATACCTTCCTCGGAGCCGTCTGCATTATGAATATCCAATTCCGTAACCTGCACTTCAAGACCGGTTGCGCCAAAGTTTTCCAAAGTCTTCTCATATTCCGGCATATCTTTATCAAACTCGTTTAAAATCAAATGAGACTGCATACCGATACCGTCGATTAACTTTTCTTCCATTAACGGCTTTACGATATAATTTAAAATCGTATCTCTCTTAAACGGATTAAAGGTATTGTAGTCATTATAAAAAAGCTTAACCTCCGGTGCCGCATACTTTCTGGCAAAACGAAACGCATTAATCACGAACTCATCTCCAAGGGTCTGATACCACGGAGAACGCTTTCTCCAACCCTCTTCGTTTCTCTCTTCAATGGCCTCGTTTACTACATCCCACGCATAAATCACACCCGGGTACTCCGTCTGTACAAAGGTCAGTACGCTCTTAATATACCATTCCAATCTGGCAAGCATGGTCTCACGGGATGCCCACGGTGCCTCGAAATCATCCTCAAAGTTTTCCTTAAAGAACCAAATCGGGGTCTGATTGTGCCAGCCCAACGTATGACCGCGAAGAGCAATGCCGTTCTTCTTTGCAAACTCCAAATACTTCCGTGCCGTGTCGTAGTTCATCACCGGCTGAAGGTGATACTTCTCAGGATCTGCAAGCGTTGCTTCCTTATCCATCATAAACATCGGCTTCATATCATTTTCCGCCGTCATGCTGCTGTAGTGCTTTACAAGCTCATCCATGGCCTTATCGGACTTCATGTCAAACCGGGATACCGACGTTCCCATTTTAAAATATTGCTCATATGCTTTCTTTAAACTCATACCTTTCTACCTCTCCTTCTCTTTCCGGGATGCAGCATATTCAATCATTTTCCTTCTTGCTTTTATACCGCTTTACCCAGAAAAGAGTATAGCATACTTTTCCTGTAATATCCACATAAAAGTATTTTCCTATATAAGAAAACGAACTTATCTGTTATCTTGATGCTTCTCATTTTCTACGTTCCCGCATATACTGTTGCAAACACGTTTCCGCTTATCCTCGGAAACTCCGCCGTTTCGAAAGGAGACGTTATGAACAAGGATTCTTCTTTCCCACCGATGTTGCCTCCTTCCACGGAACTGGGCGCACTTTTATTTGCAGTCCTCCCTTGCCTGCAGGAAACCTATCGTCCTCTGGCATCCTTTGCCTATCATATGACCGAACTGACAAGACTAAAAAACATTCCTTCCGTACCACCACTAACAGGGGTGGCCGGAATCGAAGCCCTTATTACGGACAAGGACATTATGCTGCATTCCCTCTCTTTTTACGGAAAAATGTTCCGGATGCCGCTACTCTCTACCATAGCCACTCTTCTCCAAGGTTTTCAGTTCTACCAAACCTACAAAGACATCCTTCCCGGACTGTTTTCCGGTATGGGTGGTACCGGCGGGGATCCATCCTCTGCCTTCGGCAACATGGCAGGACTTTTCTCCGGCCTAGGAGGTCTCGGCGGATTCGGAAATGTCAACAACACCGAAAGCTCCTCAAACGATTTGTTCTCTATGTTAGGCGGACTGTCACCGGACCTGATGTCTTCTCTGTTTTCCGGCTTGGGCGGTTCCGGAGGAGCCTTGTCTGCCTGCACCGGTCCTGCTTTCCCTGCTGCGGAAACCTCCGACCACTCTTCAGAAACAGCCGTTTCACCCGATGACAGCTTCACCGAAGCTCCTGTTCCTCCCGACATCATGCCTTCCGAAACCGCCGAACCGGAGGTTCAACCGGAACCTTCCCCTCCTGCCGACGATTTATACAACAGCCTTTACTCCTTCCTCACCCCCGAACAGCAAAAGATTTACGAGCAGCTCATGCATACGGATTAGCCCTTTTTCATAAGCTGTAATCAAACCATTTGTAAAAAGGAGTTTCTATGAATCCGGAAACCTTAAAATCATTCCCTGAATACCAAAAACTTTCTCCTGCAAAACAGGCTTTGATTTGCGAAATCGTAAAGGATGCAGGCAATGCCTCCGGCGATGCCATGCTGCCGATTCTTTTAAAGGCACAGTCCCGTATGAAAGCACAAAACATCCAGTTTACCCAGGAAGAAAGCACCTTTTTAATGTCTACACTTATGTCGAATTTATCTCCTGCCGAAAAGGCAAAATTTGAGATGTTAAAAAAATTTATGAAAAAGTAACGCACCGAAAGGAAGCCTATGGAAACGCTCTTGTCTTTATTTGACCGCTACGGCATTTTTGCCATGATTCTGATTATCTTTCTGGAATATGCCTGCTTCCCGATTTCCAGCGAACTGGTACTTCCCTTTTCCGGCGCGGTGGCCCGGGCAGAAAATGTATCCTTCTTTCTGCTGCTTCCGCTGTCGGTACTGGCGGGGCTTCTCGGTACCGGTCTTTGCTACTTAGCGGGACGTCTGGGCGGTGATGCGGTCCTCACAAAGCTTGTAAAACGTTTCCCGAAAACAGAAAAGGCTTTCAACTCTTGCCATGCAAAATTTGAAAAATACGGCGCAGGAGCAGTCTGTATCGGCAGAGTCATCCCCCTTTGCCGCACCTATATTGCCTTTGTAGCAGGAGCGGTGGGGCAGTCTCCTTCCGTCTACTTTCCTTACTCCCTCCTGGGTATTACTATATGGAACAGCGCCCTGTTATCTCTCGGCTACTTCTTACAAGATAACTGGGGCGCTGTCTCCGGATACTATGACCGATATAAGCAATATTTGATACCGGTACTTATGGGTTTTGTTGTCGTATTTCTCCTACACAAAAGAGCAAAACATCGTGCCTCTCGGGAAGTATGATGCCGGTCTTACTTCTCCCAATCCACATACATCGGGGTCAAAAACTCTCCCTCCGCACTATCCTTTGGGACATAGAGCAAGTCATCCTTAAAAGCAAGCAGAGAGGTCACATATTGCATAGCGTACAAGGACTGCACAAACGGCAATCTGCTAACTTCCTTTAAGTGCTTCGGCAGCTTCTCTCCATGCAGCTTCTTAAGTTCCTCCTTAAGCCGTGCGTACCCAGGCTGAAGCTTTGCCGCAATGTCTGCAAAGACCTCTGTGTACAAAGCTTTCAGCTGTGTACCGGTCATAACTACAAACTGCGGAACTACCCTTTCTCCCTGCACTCTCACGTAACCCTGTTCCACAAGCTTTGCCAGGTCATGCTTACGCTCCTCCCCCACAAAGGAAATATCGAACTCCTTACTCACAAGCTCTACAAGTAGCCGGTTCATCCGATCATTCTCCGGGGTAAACCGGTCTATCATGTCAATAATACCGGAGTATTCGAAATTGTAAAGTCCGAACCAGGAAAATCCTTCGTCCTTTAACGGCCCGTTATAAGCAAAACCACGGTTGTCCACTTCCCACGACTGAATCAGGTCACTGTCATCCAGATATCCTAACGGGAAATACCTTCCGCCGTCCGGACGAATCGGATGCTCCAGCTTTCTGTCTTCATCTTCATACTGATAATACCCGCAAAAGGTATAAATCAGTACCCACAGTAGTTTCTCCATCGGCAAATCACTTCCGTGAAATCCCACCGCACGGATTTTATCCTCTGCCTCTAAAAGCCCCTTTACAATTACATCCGACACCTGCTTCCGGAGCCTGCCGTACACCTTATAGCACTCCTGCTTTTCGGTTTGACGTTTCATATCCTCTGCCATCTCCTTTTTCAATTTCTGTCTCGTATCATGAAGATGCCATTTCACGGCACTTTCGCTGATACCGAGCTTTTCTGCGATTGTCTTCTGAGGCAGTCCGTCAATGTAAAAGGTAACCAAAATCTCCCGTTGCAAATAATTTAGTCTGCTGACCTGTTTGCGGAGCTGTGTAATCATCAGCTTCTGCTCTTCCCTCTCTGCCAGTTCTCCCGCAAAGTCGGATTCGTCACGCAAATCCTCCTCTAAAGGGCACATCACATAATGCGCACTCTTCCGCAAACTATGGCACCATACATACCGGGCAATCTTCCATACAAAATGCTCCACCTGCTCGATTCGTTTCCCTTCCGCGGTGCTTTTCTGTATGGCAGAAAAAATCTGTACCATCACTTCCTGAGTCAGTTCCTCCGCCCGGTCGCTGTCTCCGCACTTTTTGTACGCCCATTTTAAAATCTGTAACGAGTATTCTTTTGTAATTTCTTCAAACAATTGATTTTTCACTTGCAAGTCCTGCCTCCGTAATTCCTTTTTTCACAGCTGTTCACTTAATAAGTGACAGGAGATGGGCAAAGGTTAGGAAAAAAATTAAAATCGTAAACTTTTATCATTTGTTGCAACATCAAAAAACATAATATAATAAATCGGAATGTAGATAATCTTCCCCTTCCGCATAACCTCTCTTTCATTTGATACAACGAACGCTTTTTGAATATGATAATCCTCATTCTGAACAAATGCATTCAACGCACTGTGCACAGTATAATCTTTTCCGGATTTCACCTCAATCGGCACAGCGGAAAGGCTGTCATAATCATCAATGAGATAGTCCACCTCTCCCTTACTTCGATTATCATAGTAGAACAATTTATGACCGTGGGCAATTAACTCACTCGCTACTGCCGTTTCGTATACCGCACCCATATTGATACTTCTTGTATCATCCAGAATCGCCCGGATATTATTTCCATATAAAATCCCGGTAAGAATCCCCACATCATTTAAATACAGCTTCAGTAAATTTTTTCCCGTAGATTCGATAAGAGGAAATACAGGAGTAGAAATTGCCTGCACGTTGAGTGCTATCCCTGCACTGATGAGATAATCAAACTCATCCTGATAATCATTGAAGGTTTTTCCTCTTTTATTCTCAATGTTTTGTGCCACAATACGCTTCTTCTTATTCTCCATATTGGACGGAATAAGATCGTAGATTCTACGAATTTTCAGCTTCTTTTCCTCATCATACTTAGAGGCATCCGCCGCATAATAATCACGGATTTCATTTTGAATCTCCCGCACGGATTGAATGTTTTTTTCCTCCAGATACGAATTCACCGCATCCGGTAACCCTCCCACAAGCAAAAACTTCCGGAACAGCTCCATCATCTTGTTATGCATCGACTCCTCCAACGCCTCCAACCGCTCGAACTTTTTCCGCATGGAAGAAATAACCAACTCATTCATTCCGTTGGCATACAAAAATTCCTCAAAATCCAGAGGAAACATTCTTACCTTGCGAATACTTCCCATCGGAATCGAAGTGGTCTGTGATAGTGTAACGCCGAGAAGCGAACCACTTGCGATGTACGTAAACTTATTATCCTGCACCAAAAATTTCAATAATGTAAGCAGGTGCGGATATGCCTGAATTTCATCAATAAAAATCAGAGTATTCTCTTTCTCTTTCATTTTACTGCCATGTAACATGCTAACCTGTAGATAAAAATCTTCCACGGTTTTCGTATTTGCAAAAAGCCCGTCTCCCAATAAATCTTCTACCATATTGATTTCAACAAAATTCTCGAAAAGCTTCTTTCCTACATAACGAATAATATACGTCTTTCCAACCTGACGTGCACCGTCAATCAAAAGTACCTTTGGAGAATCGGATTTTAAATGCTCCTCTATCAATGACTCTATCTTTCGGTATAACATAAAAACACCTCCATACTGACATTTCAATTATATTATACCCTGTTTTTTATGACATTTCAATATCTTTTCACTTTGGTTTTTATGACATTTCAATGCAAATATCACTCTACCTTTGTGATATTTCAAAAAAAATCTCTCTCAGACCTGTTGCAAGGTCCAAGGGAGGCTTTTCTTTATCTATTTCCCGGCCGTCTCCATAAGTATCTTCACTTGCTCCATTGTCGGCGGATTCAGTGGCAACGGGAATCCGGAAATCGCAATGGCGGAGCAGGCATTTGAAAAGCGTACCAGCTCATCGTCCTTCATGCCATGGAGCAAAGCATAAACGCAGCCTGCTTATTTTTTATAAATCAAAGAATACACTTTTGTATCATATCCTATCTTCTTATAAAACTCATTTCCTCCACCGGTCAGAAATCTGCCGCCCATCTCCTTAAATGTCCGGTAATGCTTGGTCAGTGCCGCTGCTGCCAAGCCCCGGTGCTGGTATTCCGGTATAGTACATAAAGGCTCCAGATAAGCAAGCTTATTTTCCTCTCCCCACCACATGCCGGCAAAACACGCATATTCTCCGTTTTCGTCAGCAATGGCAACGCTGTATTCATAAGTGGAATGGGGCGGCGGCGCCATCACGTTTCCCCAAACTCCCAGATAGGACTTGTATGTACTCCAGTCCGCACTCTCATTCGGAACAGTCCAGTTTTCAAACGGTCCCAATTCCCATTCGTTAAAGCTTTTCCACATACACCTTGCCAGTTTTAACGCATCAATTTCCTCCGGCTCCACAAAATGAAAACCTTCCGGAAGTTCATAATTCAAGGATGATTTTGTCATATCCAACCGATATTCCCGTTCTTTATCACTCAGCTTATACCCATACTTTTCGGCAGCCTCCATCAGCGCCGTCTGACATTCCGAAAAGACAAACTCTTTTTCTCCAAGATACGACGGAAACGCTTCGTCCGCATAGGCTATCATCTCCTCCGCCAACTGTTCATAACCCTGGCGCAACACAAAGTGAATGTTGGTTACTGGATTTTCATAAAAAACAAATCCAACCACCACATCCTCATCCAGCCAAAAACGGCATAAATGCAAATAATTTTTATCCATCCACATAGAAGTTAACGCATATTCAAAAAACGGTGCCTCCACACTTTCCGTCCCTTTATCATCCACCGCCTCATAGGCTTCTACCATAAAATCCCACGCCATATTGACATCCGAAAGCACCTGAAACTGCTTTGTCGTTATCTTTCCCATAAAATATTCCTTCTTTCGTTTTTTAAACTAACTTATAAGTAATTTACTTTAGAGTTAATTACTCTTATGACATCTTATAGAGCTTGCACTCATATCACTTTATAAACTCTAATTTCCCACCAATCAGAATCCCCTTTGCATCCGTCCCGTGTCCGATCTTTCTTGTAACCGCTATCGGTACTTCTTTGCCTGCAATCCTCTTCACAAGCTCTTCTATCCCCGGTGTGCACTTCTCGGATTCCATTTCCGTAAAGGTTCCCAAAAGAATCCCTGCCACTTTTTCAAAAGCTCCTAATTGCTGTAGCTGACACAAGTATGTCTCCATCTTGGCAACGGTTCCGCTATAGCTTTCCAAAAGCAATATCTTACCGCTCAAATCCGGCATATACTCCGTTCCCGCCAGCTTTAAAAAGCACCGGATATTTCCTCCTACCACAACTCCGTGCATCTCCCTCTGTTGAATAAACTCATACTCCCATTCAAACAAATTCGTACCGCTTTGCAAAACGGTATTTCTAAAATCAGTAATTTGGACTTCTTTGCAATCATAGAGCAGATTTCGGATTTGATACAGCACGGAAGCCTTCCCCGTTTTCGCATAAATGGCATTCAACACCGTCGTCAAGTCACTGTAACCCCAAAACAATTTCGAACTGTTTGCTATAATATCATAGTCAAGATAAGGCAATATTCCATTTGCCACATCCCCGCCGGAAATATCGAAGATTCCCTTTATGGAATCATCCTGGTAGAACTCCATCAAGGCATCCGCCCGTTCCCTTGCAGTCCCACTGAACACATCCTCTTTCTCGTAAATGTATTTACTGAATACAGGCTGTAAACCCATCTCCCGTAATGTAGTCTCCAGACATTTCAACTTTTCCGCGTAGTATTGTTTCTGTCCGTTGGAACAACAGACAATACCGATTTTATCTCCGCTATTTAACATTCCGTAACACCTCACTGTGACAAACTAAAAACGCTTCCCCGGAACAATTTCAATTCCAAGGAAGCGTCGCTTTACATTTTACTTTCTTAACGCACTTGCAATGTCCTCGCGCATGTCGATCACAGCCTGTCTGGATGCGTCTGCGAAGTTCTCTTCCCCAAACTTTGCGTAAGCCTCCTGCTTGTAAGCTGCAATAATACCACGGGAGGAGTTTACGATAGCACCGAGACCGTCTTCATTGAAGTAGTGAACCAGGTCAGCCGCTTTACCGCCCTGTGCACCGTAGCCCGGTACAAGGATGAAGCTCTTCGGCATAATCTTACGAAGCACCTTACCCATTTCCGGATAAGTTGCACCTACTACCGCACCGATGTTGCTGTAGTCGCCGTCCATGCAGTCAGCACCCCACTCGGCCACCTTTTCACCGACGTACTCGTACAGCGGTCTGCCGTCGATTAAGCGATCCTGGAACTCACCGCTGGACGGATTGGAGGTCTTAACAAGGATAAATAATCCCTTATTCTCTTCCTTACAAATCTTTACGAACGGATTCACACCGTCACTGCCGAGATACGGATTTACCGTAACAAAATCTTCGTCAAACGGATAGTAGCTCTTGCTGCCTACCGCAACCTTACCGAGATGCCCTACTGCGTAAGCTTCGGAGGTGGAACCGATGTCACCGCGCTTAATATCGCCGATAACCACAAGGCCCTTTTCCTTACAATACTCCACAGTCTTCTTGAAGGCAATGAGGCCCGGAATACCGAACTGCTCATACATTGCCACCTGCGGCTTTACAGCCGGAATCAAATCATAGGTAGCATCCACAATGGCCTTATTGAACTGCCAGATTGCTTCTGCTGCACCCTCTAAGGTCTCGCCAAACTCTGCGAATGCCTTTTCCTTTACCTGGTTCGGTACATAGGAAAGCATCGGGTCAAGTCCCACAACAATCGGTGCATTTGTCTTCTGAATCTTCGTAATAAGCTCTTTTACCATAGTAGTCTCCTTTTTCTGCCCTCCGGCAGTTGTTTTCTTATAAACGGCCTATCCCGTTTGCACATTCTTTCGAACATTTTAGCACAGAAAGCTGTCTTTCGCAAGCCCTGTTACTGTAAGAATGCTTCGATATTATCTTCTCTCGTAAGTAATCTTACCTTCGCATAGAGTCATATACACCTTACCCTTGACCTTCTTGCCGCCGAACGGTGTATTCTTACCCTTGGAGAAAAACTCCTCCGGATTAATCACATACTCCTCTTCCGGTGCCACAATGGCGATATCCGCATAGTATCCTTCTGCCAAACCACCGATTTCTTTGTCTCTTCCCAGTACCTTTGCCGGGTTGTAACTCATACATTTCGCCAGCTGCATCGGACTCATACCGTACTGCTTTACCAACACCGTATTACTGAGGGCATAAGCCGTCTCAGAGCCTACGATTCCGAACGGGGATCCAATCATGGAACCACTCTTTTCCTCAGCAGAATGCGGCGCATGGTCCGTGGAAATCACCTCCATGGTACCGTCTAACAGACCCGCAATCAGCGCCTTTACATCCTCTTTTCCCCGAAGTGGCGGATTCATCTTGAACATAGACAAATCCCCGGTAATATCCTCGTCACACATTGCAAAATGATGCGGACAAACCTCTGCGGTTACGTCAATGCCTTTTTCCTTTGCAAAGCGCACGAAATCCACACTGTACTTGGTGGAGCAATGGCACAGATGAAGCTTTGCGCCGGTCTCCTCCGCCAATAAAATATCACGCATGGTAATAATATCCTCTACCGCATTTGTGATGCCCGGAAGCCCCAGTTCGTCAGCCTTTGCACCCGCATTCATCACGCCGCCCCGTACCAAGGAAATCTCTTCACAATGAGCAAATACCGGCAGTCCGGCTTCTTTTGCCCGCTTCATTCCTTCCGCATATACCACCGGATTCATCACAGACTTTCCGTCCTCGGACACCGCTGCCGCTCCGGCCTTTGCCATTGCCTCGATATCCGAAAGTTCCGTACCGCTCTGACCGAGGGTCACCGCACCTACCGGAAGCACACGAACCTTACCGGCCTCCTTTGCCTTTTGAAGCACCGTCTGCACCACCTCGGCACAGTCTGTCGCCGGCTTCGTATTCGGCATCGGACAAACCGTGGTATAACCACCTGCCGCCGCGGCCGCGGAACCGGTAGCAATAGTCTCCTTATACTCAAGGCCCGGTTCTCTGTAATGTACATGCAAATCAATAAAGCCCGGAAGTACCTGCTTTCCCGTAGCATCCACTACGCGTTCTGCCTTTGCTTCGCCCTCTTCAATCTTCTCCGCCACGCGTACAATCTTCTTATCGTCCGTCAAAAGATCAAACTGTCCCTCACGACCGGTCACCGGGTCAATTACATAACCGTTTTTAATTAAAATTCTCATCGTACTCTTTCCTTTCTATTTCTCCGTCACATCATACCGTACTTCCGACAAAAACAGACCTCTTGCTTCAATGGTCTCTCCCGCCGCTTCTCTGTCACCGGTAGTCAAAAGCTTCTGTACTGCCTCCGGCTCCATTTCTCCCTTACCGACAGCCAGGAGCGTACCTACCAGAATCCGCACCATATGCGGCCAGAAATCATCCGCCGTAAAGGAGAATAAAATCTCGCAATCGTCCCCGTAAATCGTAATATCCTTCATCACACGCACCGTAGACTTTTTCATCTTACGATTATCGGAAAAGGCCTTAAAATCGTGTCCGCCCAACAAATACTCCGCTGCCTTTTTCATCCTTTCGATGTCCGGACGCTTAAAGCAATAATAATTGTACTTCCGGTCAAATACCGACGGCACATCTCCCACCGTCACCTTGTACTCATACACAAACTCCTTGGCAAGATAAGACGCATGGAACCGGTCCGGCATCTCACAAGCCTCTAACACCGCGATATCCATCGGCAGATAACGGTTTAAGTACTGCTTAATTTCCGTTACGCTCATGGTAGTCGTCGTATGGAAATTGGCAATCTGCCCGTAGGCATGGGCTCCCGGTTCGGTCCGTGCCGCGCCGATGACTTCCACAGGCTTTCCTTCCAGTTTCGCCAGCACCTCCTCCAGTTTTCCCTGAATGGTTACCATACGGTCCTTCCCCGCAATTTTCTGCCATCCGGCATAACGGGACCCGTCATATTCCAATGTCAGCTTAATATTTCTTGTTCTTTCCTGTTGCATGACTTTTCTCCTTACTCTTCAAAATACTCCTCTATCCCCTCTACAATTCCCTGTACCAGCTTTGCCTGATACTCCGGGTCTTGCAGTTTCCTATCCTCTTCTTCGTTCGTCATAAATCCTGCCTCGATTAATATGACAGGCATCTGTGCCCAGTTGGTTCCGGACAAATCATCTCTCTTAACGATACCACGTTTCTTTGCTGCCGTGGCCTCACACATTTCATCCAGTACCGCCTGCGCAAGTCTCTTACTATCTCCGGAAAGCTCTGCCACGTAGGGATTGTTCTCCGACGGATACAATACGGAAATTCCCTTTGCCGCCTCATTGTCGGCGCCGTCCGCATGAATGCGGATGTAAATGTCTGCCTTTGCCGCATTGGCAATCTCTGCCCGCTCTACATTACTGATATCGACTTCCGCTGTTTCTCTTGTCATTACCACTTCATAGCCCTCTGCAATCAATGCATTCTTCAATTGCAAGGAAAGCTCCAGTGTAAATACATGCTCCGGTACCTTCGTTAAAACACCTTGGGCACCTGAAGAAACCTTTGTTTTTTGTTCCGTAGCACCCGGTCCTACCGGTTCTTTTCCGTAGTTTCCTTTTGCCTGATGCCCCGGGTCAATAGCAATCACTTTTTCCTTCCTAACAATCGGCGTTGCTGTCGGTACCGGTGTGTTCGTTGGTTCCGGCACGGCCATCGGTGTCAGCATCAGCATAGCTTCCGGTTCTTCCGTCGGTGTCTGCATCACAGTCTCTTCCGGTTCTTCCGTTGGACTCGGTACTGCTGTCATTGCAGGAACCTGCGTAACTTTCGGCACTGCCTCTTCTATCATCTGATTGCATCCTGTCATCCCCAGAATGCAACTCAATATTATTAACCCTATCCTTCGTTTCATCTTCCTGCCTCCTTTGGCACTCTCATTCTATCATAACTATCCGAGAAAAACAATAAAATTTCCTTTGCGGTTCAGTTCCTGTTCTTCAAAAAACTATTGACAAAACAAAGGCGACTCGCTATACTAGCTTTTGTAAAATAACATATTTTGCTAGGGGAGCCCCATGCTGAGAGGTAGCTCTGTGCTACTGACCCTCATAACTTGATCCGGATAATTCCGGCGTAAGGAAGCAGACCATTTTCTATGGTTATTCATGGCCCCTCCTAAGCAGTTTGCAAGGAGGATTTTTTTATGTTTATCGAACTGTTCAAAGAGGACGGATACGCCGCACTCACCCCTGCCGGGTACGTTGCCTGTGCGATGGTTGTATTATTGATTGTGGTATTCGCCGCACTCTTTTCCAAGCAAAAAGAAAGTGCCAAACCACACTGGAAAGCAAAAAAACTTGTCTTTTCCGCCGTTTGTCTGGCACTGGCCTTTATTCTGTCTTATTTGCAGCCCTATAAACTGCCATGGGGTGGATCTGTCACCTTATTCAGTATGCTGTTTGTGTGCTTAATCGGCAACTGGTACGGTTTGCGCACCGGTCTGACCGTAGCATTCACCTACAGTATCCTGCAGTTCCTTCAAGGCGGCGGCACCTATATTCTGACTCCGCTCCAGGTGTGCTGCGATTACTTTTTCGCCTTTACCGCATTGGGCTTTGCCGGTCTGTTTGCCGGAAAGAAAAACGGACTTATCAAAGGTTATCTTTTAGGAATCTTCCTCCGTGGTGCATTCCACTCCCTAGGTGGTTACCTGTATTGGATGGACTACATGCCGGACAACTTTCCGAAAGCATTGTCCGCCATCTATCCGATTGTATATAACTACTCTTACATCCTGATTGAAGGCGTAGTCACTGTGATAATCCTCTGCATTCCGGCAGTAAAAAGTACCTTTCACCGGATTAAGCAGATGACCGAAGAATAAAAGAACCAATCACCACTCCGAATCCGCAGTTTATGCTGCGGATTCTTTTATCTGCTTAAGAGAAGCCACAAACAACCCAATATCGCAAGTCCTCCGAGCACAATAGAAGCTACCTTTACCGGTGAAATCGGAATCTTTCCGGAAACACTTCCGTTTTGCCCGTTCACTATAAAACGATACAACTTCCCCTTCACATCAAAGCAAATCACCCATACCGGAAGCAACAGAAGCTTATATTGGATTCTTGCATAAGAAGTCGTCATCTTTAAATTCTTCACTTCATCGGCATTATACAACGCCAAAATTTTATTTCTGACATGTCTTTTTAGGCGTGCGGAGATTAATTCCTTCGCATTTTCCCAAGCATCCATTAAATCGACAGAATAGCGCTCCACCGCAAAACCTGCCAGATATTCCTGCCTGTAGGTTTTATTATCTTCTGTACGAAATGCTCTGCTTACATTCAGCAAATCCTGTTCGTGACGGGTGCTCCCGTCCACAACCTGATCATCAATAAATTCTTTGTATTCACCGCAGCATCCGCCCCAATTAATTACCGTTGCTCCTTTCGTCTTCTGATAACATACTCCGTAATCTGCATCATATGTAGTATCGGTATGGGTATCAAAGGTCCAACACGGCACATAAATCCCCTTAAATTTTTTTGGTTGTACAGACTCCTTTACTTCCTTCCGGCAAAACCATTTCTTCCGAATCCATGTTTCAAACCGTTCTGCCGCTTGCTTCGCATCCAGTTCGAATACACAAACGCCTCCCGGAGCCAAAATATTCTCAGTCTGTACCTCCGTCACCCGACTTGACCCGCAATACAAACATCCTTCTAATGCATCCGCCGCATCATAAATCATTTCTATGCCGCAATTTTCACAACGCACCGTCTTCTTCTCTACGCCCCAGTCATGATTTCCCTTCCGCTCCGCATAGATAAAATCCTGCTCATCTGCACATATATCCTCCTCATTTCGGGATAAAACCGGCTCCACATAGTCACAACTCAAACAGCGAAGTTTTCCTTCCTTCGGATCAAACTCCATAAAGCCTCGACACTTCGGGCATTTTCTGCCTGAATCCTTTTTCGTCTCCGCGATTGTCGACTCCCTATATTCTCCCATTTCAGCTGTCTCTTGTTCCATCTTTTCATTCCCCCTCATCCGTCTTTTCCTAACAACAAACGGTACAGATGAACACACCTGTACCGCCTGAAATCATCTCATATTACTGAATATCATCGTCTGTGAACTTGTCACCGCATTCCGGACAGAACTTCGGCGGGTTCTTCGGATCTTCCGGTTCCCAACCGCACTTATCACAGCGATACAACAGAGCTCCTGCCGGCTTCTTTGTACCACACTCCGAACAGAACTTGCCCTTGTTCACCGCGCCGCAGGTACAGGTCCAAACGCCTGCCATCGGCTTCGGTGTACCGCACTCGGTACAGAACTTACCGGTACAAACCGCACCACAGGTACAGGTCCAGCTGTCTGCTGCCGGAGTCTGAGGTGTCTGTTGAGTCTGAACAGCCGCCCCAACCATCGGTTGCTGTACCATTCCGTTATTCGGCATATTGTTATTCTGCATTCCGTTATTACCCATTATGCCACCCACCATGGCCGCCGGATTCATTCCCATTGCATTTCCCATCATGCCCATACCGAACAATCCGTTGAAAGAACCGCTTTCATTACCGCCTGCGGTTTCCATTGCACCGATTACATCCTTTGCAATATCTCTCTGATTCATTCTGGCATCACTGGAATACAGCTTATCGGTCTCGAACTTATCCAACCATTCCTGATCCTCCTCAGGTAAGGTCATGGACTGTACATTAATGGTGCCGAACTCGATACCGCGCTTCTCATACCATTCTTCCTGCAATGCGGTCTTCATCTCTTTGCCCAGTTCAAGACCGGCATTGATTAAATCACCGTAATGATACCCCTGCTTAGCAAGACTGCCAAATGCCGGCTGTAATGCCGTTACCATACTGGAACGCAAGAAGCTGAAAAGTTCTGCCTTTTCATAAGAATCGGAAACATTGGCTGCCACAGTCTTATAAAACGCAATCGGATTCTTTATACAGAAAGTAAACTCTCCGTTACAACGAATACGCAAGGTCTTCGGAATACTGGAGGACGGGTCCGGGTAAAAGCGATACTGAATCGGTTGCTGGGTACCGAACTTGTTATCAAAGATTTCACGGATATTTACATAGTAAACTCTCTGGTCCTTTGCAACATCTCCGCCGGTAGTAACACGTCTGAAAAAGGTCTCCCAGTACTTCTTTAAGTTCTCACCAAGACTGCCGTAAAAGATACTCGGCTCGGTAGAACTGTCGTAAATGTATTCTCCTGCCTCAGCACATACCTCCGCAATACGGCCCTGGTCAATAATTAACATACACTGACCTTCGTTTACGGCAATAATAGAACCATTGGAAATAACGTTATCCGTGCCCTTCTTATTGGAGGACTTGCCGGAAACTTTCTTCTCGCCTTTTACCATTAAAGTGTCATCATCCAAGCGGTCGCAGTAGAAATACTCACGCCAGGTATCTGCGAACACATCCTGAAATGCATTCTTTGCTGCATTAATTAATCCCATACTTACTCCTTCCTCCCGCTATGCGGGGTTCCCTTTTCCTTTGCGTTGTAACGCCGTTTATATACTATTCGTACATCGGATACTTCTTCGTAATAGATTCAACAATAGCTCTTGCCTCGTCGGTTGCTTCCTTCTTATCGATGGTGAGAGCAATTGCCTTTGCTACCTGTGCCATATCATCAGCGTTTAAGCCGCGGGTGGTAGCTGCCGCCGTACCGAGACGGATACCGCTGGTAACAAACGGAGATGCCGGATCGTTCGGAATGGAGTTCTTGTTACAGGTAATGTTCACTGCATCAAGAAGCTTCTCTGCTTCCTTACCGGTTACACCCTTGCTCTGAAGGTCAACTAACATTAAGTGGTTGTCGGTACCGCCGGATACAAGGTTGAAGCCCTCTGCCAGCAAGCCCTTTGCCAAAGCCTGAGCATTGGTAACGATGTTCTGTGCATATACCTTGAAGTCCGGAGACAATGCTTCCTTGAAGCAAACTGCCTTAGCTGCAATCACATGCATCAGCGGTCCGCCCTGGATGCCCGGGAATACACACTTGTTTAACTTATGCTCTTCTGCAAACTCTGCGGAAGAAAGAATCATACCGCCACGCGGTCCTCTCAAGGTCTTGTGGGTGGTCGTGGTAGTTACGTGAGCGTACGGAATCGGGCTCTCGTGTACACCGCCTGCGATAAGTCCTGCGATATGTGCCATATCTACCATCAAATATGCACCAACCTCATCCGCGATTTCACGGAATCTCTTGAAATCAATCTTTCTTGCATATGCGGAAGCACCGGCAATAATCATCTTCGGCTTTGCTTCCTTTGCAATACGAAGTACTTCGTCATAATCGATGAAACCATCATCATTTACACCGTACGGTACGATGTTGAAGTAGGAACCGGAGAAGTTTACCGGGCTCCCGTGTGAAAGATGACCGCCGTGTGCAAGGTTCATACCGAGAACGGTATCGCCCGGCTGTAACAGTGCAAAGAACACCGCCATATTTGCCTGTGCACCGGAATGCGGCTGTACGTTTGCATAAGTACATCCGTAAAGCTCCTTTGCACGCTCGATTGCTAAATTCTCAACGATATCTACGCACTCACATCCGCCGTAGTAACGCTTTCCCGGATACCCTTCGGCATACTTGTTGGTTAACGGGCTACCCATTGCTGCCATAACAGCCTTGCTGACAAAGTTCTCGGATGCAATCAGCTCGATATTTTTTCTCTGACGACCGAGTTCTAAGTCCATTGCCTTTGCCACATCGGCATCAGCTCTCATTACTTCTTCAAAAGAATACATGACTTGTCCTTCCCTTCGTTAAATTAAAATTTATAATTCTCACCAAGAAATACTAGTGCGAACATTCCGCTTCCTACATGCGTACCGATAATCGGTCCCACATTGGCAATAATAACGTCTTTTACAAGACCCTCGGACAACAACTGTTCCTTTAACTGCTCCGCAATCTCCGGTGCATCTGCATGTCCCACAAATACCGTCTGATTTGCCGCATCAATACCATCGCTTATCAGACGTTCCTTCAGGTAATCCATACCCTTTTTGGTACCCCGTACCTTAGCTACTACCGTAAGCTTTCCTTCCGGATCCACCGAAAGCACCGGTTTAATCTTAAGGGCGGTACCTACTGCTGCCTCAAAACCGCTTAAGCGACCGCCACGCTTTAGGTGCAACAAATCGTCTACGGTAAACCAATGACACACCTTGGTGCAGTTCTTCTTCACAAAGTCCGCCACCTCATCAAAGGACTTTCCTTCCTTTCGAAGCATTCCCGCCAAATATACGAGATATCCTTCTCCGATGGATGCACAAAGAGAGTCAATACAAACAATTTTGCGGTCCGGATATATTTCCAAAAGATCCTCCGCAATTAAACATGCAGAATTATACGTTCCGCTTAAACCGGAGGAAAAAGCAATGTACAATACGTCCTTTCCTGCTTTCAAATACTTCTCAAAAACCTCTTTAAATACAATCGGGGTAATCTGACTGGTTACAGCCTCTTCTCCCGCACTTAACTTCGTATAAAACTCCTTACAGGACAACGCCTTCTCGTCAGGGTGGTACAAATAATCCTCTTCGCCGACTCTGACATTCATAGGAATCACCTCAAGACCGAGTTCCTCTATGATATGCTGCGGCAAATCACCGGTTGCACCGCTCACAACTACATAACTGTCGTTCATCTCTACCTCCATTACCGTTCGGGGTATTTTTATTCATACTTACTTAGTATACCACAGTAAAGTGTAAAATACAAGTATACCGACGTTTTTTTACAAGTTTCTGCGGTTCTCCTTACCGTTTCACTTAATAAGAACGGATAGTATCGCTTCCGTCATCCCCGGTATTTTTGATTTCACGGATTTCCACATAATATCCGCCTTCTCCTACCGGAACCAATACACGCTCTCCTACTTTCTTTCCGTATACTGCTTTTCCTAAAGGAGATTCGATACTGATGAGATTTTTCAAAGAATTGCCTCGGATAGATGTTACAAGACGAAACTCCTCGCATTCGTCATCCTCCTCGAAATACAGCGTCACCGTATTGTTCAGTCCCACCTCATCCGTTGCGGACTCTTCGGAAATAATCTCCGCAGTCCGAATCATTCTCTCCAGATAACGAATCCGGCTTTCGTTTTTATTTTTATCCTTCTTTGCTGCATGATATTCAAAATTCTCACTCAAATCCCCGTGAGCTCTGGCTTCCTTTACCGCTTCAAGCGCCTCCTTACGCACCACCAACTTTCTATGCTCGATTTCCGCCTCGATACGCTCCACATCTTTTTCTGTCAACTGTTCCCGCATACTGTATCCTCTCTCTTCTCTGCTTTTTATTTTAACAAACTGCCTTGTTTCTGATTTACTGTTTCCGGCACTTTTTATAAATCCACCTCATAAAAAAACGGTCTTTCTTTCAATGTTTCATTGGGTGAATGAAGGGCTAAATACCGTTTTCCGTCCAGGCCCGTAAAAATCATTCCGTGTCCGCCGTCCTTTGCAAACAACAACTCCGACTCCGGCTTCCAATCATTCCGAAACTCACCTTGCTCCGGAGACGCCAACGCCACGCAATACTGATTTCCCGCCGCAAAGCTGGACCAGATCATCCGAAGCCTTCCCTCCTTATCCCGAAACAAAAACGGCCCATCCGTAACATAGATTTCACCCTTTCTCGGATGCTGAAAACCTGCCACCGCAGGCTTTGCATCGGTAGCCCGGAACAAAAGTCGCGGTTCTCCCACCGGTGCCTTTAAATCCTTTGTCAGCTCCACCGCACATACCGTACCGTCACCGTTGGTATCTTCCCATTCATGGCAAAATACCATGTACGGTATCCCGTCCGTATCCACATAAAGCGTCCCGTCAAGGGATGCCCACTCCTTCGGCGTAATCGAACCTTCGCTGTAAGGTACAAACGGTCCCAACGGACTTTCTGCCCTTAAGCAATGGGTACCTCTTCCCACACTGTCCGTAAAGAAGGAAGCAAACATATAGAATGCCCCGTCATACGCATATACCTCCGGTGCCCAATAATTTTTATGGGGAGCAAAGTCCGCCGGCTTATGAAACACCTCAAAAGGTCCTTCAAACTCCTCCAAGTCCGTTCCCACATAACAATCAAACCCATCAGCCTCTCCCCAACAGGTCGCACCTCTGGTCCCATATAAGTAATATTTCCCGTCATGCACCAGCACAAAAGGGTCTCTGATGTTAATCTCGTCTCTTTTCATAGCAAACTCCTTCTGTCAGTCTACCTCCACAATGCGGCTGTACTCCCGCAAAGGATAGGTTCCGTCATGGGCTTCTCCCGGAATCATTCGCGACATATCACTCCCCGTAATCCTGACTACACCTGCTATTCCAAGCAAATGGGCCAGTTCCGCCTTTTCTTCCGAGCCGCAAAGCAATCCGCAGGTTTGCAGATGCCCCTTATGCCGCTTTAACTCCTCCACAATATACTGCTTCGGTAACCGTTTTATCCACACATTGCGGAACAAATAAGAAAGTTCCAGCTCCCTGTCCTCTTTTATCACCACACTGACGCCGTCCTCCTGCAATCCCCGGCGTCCTTCGGATGCCTCCAACGAATCCGTATACAGACGAAGCGTATTTTTACCGCGCATACCGATATCAGCTTTCCCAAGCTCTGCATTTGCACGTTTCAACAGTTCAAAGAAATGCTCTCCGAACCGTTCCTGCACCACCCGGTCCTCCGTATCTAAAAATATTCCCTGACAGGATGAGCACAACACCTGATTGGTTTCGCAAATATGCCGAGCCAAGCCGTACAATTCTTCCTCGTCCGCCTGCTCCGTCACATAAGCAAAGGAAAGCTTGTGCCCCCACGGAATAATCTTTGTATTCACACCGGCAAGCTGTCTGGCCGCCGCTACCGCTTCATCACCGCCCCAGACTACCACCGCATCCGCAATCTCTGCAAATACCTTTAAAGTTTCCGTCTCTGCCGACGGCACATCAAATACATAAATATAATCCTTCAGCCGTGGTTCAAACCGTATCAGCTCCGACAACAGCCGTACCGAAAGGCCGTTATCTCCCGTAGGAAGCTTCAGTATATTTATATTGCCCGCAAGCAATCCTTCAATCACACTGTAAGCCGGAAGACCATCTACATTCCCCGCCGCAATATGAAACAAAATCCCCAGCGGATACCGTTTCCGCAAGGTTCCGTTTTTTAACGCAGGCAAATCTCCGTACCATTCTCCCAGCTCCGTTTTACATTTATATTCCAGCCCCTCTTTGGAAAACAATCCTGCCAAAGCCTGAAACCGCTCATAGGAAAGATTCGCCATTTGAAGTAACGGCAGGGCAATCTCGTCATAGGCTCCCTGCATCGCCGCCCGGTACAGCTTATCACATGCTGCAATCACACATTCCGTTGTAATGGGTTCCTTTGCCGCTAAAGTCTTTGTGCACTCTTCGTACAATCCTGCCAGATACTTTTGCTCCACGTTGGAATCAATCACTTCTCCGTGCATCAGAATCATTTCCCGTCACCTCCCTTGAGCAGCTTGTCCGCTCCCGCGGCACAGGTCACGATATCCCGGATGCCTACCCGACCGATAATCTCCAGCCACGGTGCTTCTACACCGCACGGACACTTCTCTCTATGTAACCTCCCCAAATCATCCGTCATAATACTTAAAATCGGAACGCTGTCCACCTCCGGCGTCAATAGATTAATCAGTCCCGTTTCTCCATCCGGCACCGGCTCTAATGTGTCCACATCCCGAATCAACACTCTGCTGTACGCCGGCACATGAAAATGATGACATTTGCAATCCACATATAACACCAAATGCTCCGCCGCACCGAAAAACTCGATAATATTGCTCTCTTCGATTCCCAATACCTCTTTTGCCAAGGCATAAAACTCCTGTTTCTCTACCTTTTCGGCATAAAACTGCTTCCAGCCGCCTCCGAGCGTCAGAACAGACCCCTTCGGCAACGTTACCCGTACTCCCTCTTCCTTCATTTGCTTTAACAAAAAGTAAGTATACGCCGGGAACCCCGCCGTCCGCACCGGATGCTTGGACTTACTGAACTTTATCAACCTTTCCTTTAAATGCTCCAAATCCAACTTGTATCCGTCCTTCGTATACCGTAACGCATAATCCCTGCTGAGTGCCGGGGCAAAATAGGTAAACCCATAGGACGTTTTGGAAATCACTGTCTTATTTGCCTTATTAGGTTCGTAACCAAGAATCAGATAATGTACCGGCTTTACCGAAAACAACCGATGATACTTCCCCAACGTCAAAATCATGCGAAGCCCCCGGTACAAGCTCATAAAATTATATCCCATCCGGGACTTTGTTCCGCTGGTCCCGCTGGAGGTCGCCTTAATCAGCATCCTCCTTTGCGGCATGGAAAACACCGCATGACGTTTCAAATATAACGTCGGCAGAAACGGCAACCGCTCCAAATCCTTGTACTCCTTTAAATCCTTCGGCGTAAATCCCTTTATATCCAGAATCTTACGATACTCCGGACAATTCTCGTACTGAAACGCACAATTCTCCTGCATTGCCTTTAAAAACAATTCGTCCGACTCCCCGTTATCGTAAGGTCTTTTTAACTTAAAAAGCTTTGTTCTTGCCGACATACACACCCTCCCTTAACACATTCTTCATCTTATATTCCTCTTCTTTTCACAAAGATTATACCATTTTTTTACCCCGGTTCGCAACTGTCACTTTCTCCGCTTGTAAGAACCGTGAAGCCGCGCATAACAAAACCGCCGCACATCGTGCGGCGGTCCAAACCTGCTTATTCGGTTACTTCATCAAAACCTGCATATTCCTTTAACATCAGTGCTCCGGCGTAAGCATACTTCGGATTCCACTTTCTGTCAAGCAACAACGGATTGTACTCCTGTCTCCAGGAAAGCTCATCCGCAAAGCCCCAGAAGGTCAAGGAATTCATCTCTACGGAGCCTGCCTTTACACGCTCCATAATACCGGTAATCAGGTCATAATAGAACTGTCCCTGAATCTTCTTGTTCTTATCGGTCGCATATCCGATATCCTGATACTTACCGAGACATACATCCAACTCCGTTAAGCTGAGCTTAAGTCCAAGTTCAGCCATCTTATCCATATGAGCAAAATAGAGATCCATATCATCCATGGTATACAAATGTGCCTGGAAACCGATACCGTCAATTAAGTAATTTCCGTCCTCATCCTTTAAAGTCTGGAAGAAGTTGTAGAATGTTTCGGTCTTAAACTGCTCATTGAAATCGTTGTAGTACAAATCAACGTACTCCGGTGCATACTTGTCCGCAAAATAGAATGCCTGCCAAATATAATCGTCACCAATGGTCGCACGCCAGTTACTCCAACGCATGGAACCATCATCCTCCCAAGCCTCATTCACTACATCGTATGCGTAGAACATCTCAAGATATCCTGCTTCCTCCAATACGTCAAAGGTCTGCTTAATATAACTTTCCATACGCTTAAGCATCTCTTCTCTTCCCACAAGATTACCGCTGGTATCAAAGTTATCGTAGAAAATCCACTGCGGGGTCTGACTGTGCCAAATCATCGTATGACCGCGCACTGCCATACCGTTATCCTTACACCACTGCAACATCTTTAAGGTATTCGGTCTTAATGCAACAACAAGCTCACCTGCCGCCTTACTTGCCGCCTGATCCAATACATAATCCGGCTTTAACTCATTCTCAAAAGTAATGCTGTTGAAATTCTTCTTCATGAACTCCTGGGTTCTGGAATCGTTGCACATATACTCGGACATACAAGTACCGGCCTTTAAACCGTACTCCCCGTAAACACCCTTAAAGGTTTCCGTAAACTCCGGAATCGGCGTTGCGGTCGGCTTCGGGGTTACGGTCGGCTTCGGGGTCGCCGTAGGTTCCGGTGTCGGCTCCGGGGTTGCGGTCGGCTGTACTGCCTCTGTCGGTGCCGCAGTCGGATTATTGTTGTTTGCTTCGTTGGTTCCGCAGGCAGCTAACGCAAATGCCAAAGCCGCCGTAAGAAGCCCCAATTTCCATTTTCTCATAATACTATCTTCTCCTTTATCTTTTTCGCCCTTCACAGGTTAATAATCTCTTTATTATACAAATATTTTAACACTGCACTCCGGCAAACTACAAAAGTTATTATAATACGAAACCACAAAAAATGGAAGCACTTTCACAAATGTTAACGAATTGTTCTTTTTTTGGTAACAAAAAAGGGGCCTAAAACGGACACCTCGAAAATGCTACGCATTTCCTCGGTGTCCGTTTGGTTCATGTGTTTATCTACGCAAAAAGACTGCTTTGCAGTTCCGAAGCTTCGCTTCTCTTATGCTTCTGCCATCTTCGCCAGCTTCGCTGCCTGGTCCGCTGCAGTGAGTGCATCCACCACTTCCGTCAAATCACCGTTCAAGATTTCGTTCAAACGGTGAGTAGTCAGCTTAATACGGTGGTCAGTAACACGTCCGTCCGGGAAGTTATAGGTACGAATCTTCTCAGAACGGTCGCCGGTGCCTACCTGACTGCGTCTTGCTTCCGCCTCGGCATCATGAGCCTTTTCAAGCTCCAACTCGTACAGCTTTGCACGAAGTACTTTTAATGCCTTATCACGGTTCTTAAGCTGAGACTTCTCGTCCTGACAGGAAATAACGATACCCGTCGGAATATGGGTCAAACGTACTGCGGAGTCGGTGGTGTTGACACACTGTCCGCCGTTACCGGATGCACGGAATACATCAAACTTACAATCGTTCATATTCAGCTCTACGTCAACTTCCTCTGCCTCCGGCATAATTGCTACCGTTGCGGTGGAGGTGTGAATACGTCCGCCGGATTCAGTCACCGGTACACGCTGTACACGATGTACGCCACTCTCGTACTTCAGCTTGGAATACGCGCCCTGGCCGTTTACCATAAACACCGCTTCCTTAAAGCCGCCGATGCCGTTTTCATTTACATTCATCAAATCAATCTTCCAGCGGAAGGTCTCGGAATACTTTGCATACATGCGGTAAAGCTCTGCCGCAAACAATGCAGCCTCATCACCGCCCGCACCCGCACGGATTTCCACGATAACGTTCTTCTCATCGTTCGGGTCCTTCGGAATCAGTAAAATCTTAAGATTCTGCTCACATTCTTCCAAACGATCCTTGGCTTCGGCAAGTTCTTCCTTTGCCATCTCGCGCATTTCTTCATCGCTTTCCTCATCCAGCATCAAAAGACTGTCTTCAATATCCTGCTTCGTCTGCTTATAACGCTTATACTCCGCAACAATGTCCGCCAAATCGTTCTGCTCCTTCATGAGCTTACGGAATCTTGCCTGATCGTTTACTACGTTCGGGTCGCTCAATTCATTCTGCAACTCTTCGTAACGCTGTAACAAATCCTCTAACTTATCAAACATCTCTAAATCTCCTTATTATCACCCGGCCAAACCGCAAATACCATACGATCCAGTCCGGCATAATCTTTCTTTACTTCAATAGCTGCATATCCTTCTGCTACTAAAATCTCAGGTACCGACTCTCCCTGATCGTGACCGATTTCAAACATCAGCCTGCCTCCCGGGACTAAGTACTCCTTTGCCTCCGTTGCAATTCTTCGGTAAAACAGCAATCCGTCCTCGGTTCCGTCCAACGCTAAACGGGGCTCAAACTCCCTTACCTCCGGCATCAAATCATCAATCACCGTGCTCTTGATATAAGGCGGGTTTGATACGATAATATCATACACACCTTCTACATTTTCAAACAAGTCTCCCTGAAAAAACGTCACATCCGCATCCAAAAACTCCGCATTCTTCTTAGCTACCGCAAGTGCCTCCTGCGAATAATCGGACGCTGCCGTAAATGCAGGATTCCCCAGCTTTGCCACGGTAATCGCAATACATCCGGAACCCGTACACATATCCAGTACCCGTTTCCCTGCCGCATCCTTAAATACTGCTTCTGCCAAAAGCTCTGTCTCGGGTCTCGGAATCAGCACTCCCGGCTGTACACAAAAACACAACCCGCAAAACTCCTGCTCTCCCGTAAGATACTGTACCGGAACATGCTCTTTACGCCGATTCAGCAAATCCAGAAAACACGCCTCCTGCTCCGCCGGTACCGGCATATCTCCATCCCGAAGAAAGGTCATAAAATCCATCCCGCATACATGAAACAATAATACTCTTGCATCCGTGCGGGCTTCAGAAAATCCTGCCGCCGTAAGCTGCTTTACTCCGTCCGCCATCAACTCGGAATAGGTCATAACATCCCGCCTTTAATGCTCTTTGTTACCGGAACGTTCCATAACCGTTCCTTCACCTTCAAATACAAAAAACTTATCCAATGCACGAAGAATCTCATCTTCTTCATCCTCGTCTTCAGCAACACCACGTCTTGCTTCCATCGCTGCCTTTCTGGCCGCTTCTGCCTTATCCGCAGCGGAAACCTTCTCTACGAGGCGGCTTCTGCTTTCTTGGGCCGCAGCCTCATCCGGCTCTTCCTTCTTTGCGGAAGGGAAACTCCAGTCAAATTTAGCAACGATATCCTCCTCTGCAGCCGGCGTATCCTGCTTCGGTACATCCGCCGTAACCTTCGTTTTCTTTTCCTGTTTCGGCTCCTCAACAACGGTTGCCGGCTCCACTGCCTGAATATTCTCTTTTTCAGCTTCCTTTACCGGCTTCTTCTCCACGGACTTTTTCTCCAACGGAGCCTTCTTCACTTTGCCGTTCTTCTTACGAACCTTCTTACCGAAGTTCTCATCGATATATGCCTGCCAGTCAAATACCGCCTCTACGGAAGCCACTGCCACGCGAATCATGTCATCGTCCGGCTCTCTTGTGGTTAAGCCCTGAAGCCAAAGGCCCGGCTTACTTAAGAAACCTACAACCTTGGACTCGCTGGAGCCTGCCAGACGAATAAACTCATAAGAAATCCCCGCAATCACCGGCACAAACAAAATGCGCACCACAAAACGAAGCCAAAGGGTTTCTACACGAACCACAAGGAAGAAAATCACACTGATTAACATTACAAACAATAAGAAGCTGGTTCCGCAACGCTTGTGCAGTCTGGAACACTCTCTTACATTTTGCACTGTCGGCGCCATTCCCTGCTCGATACAGTTAATGGTCTTGTGCTCTGCACCGTGATACATATATACTCTTTTTATATCCTTTAACCGGGAAATCAATACCACATATCCCAGGAAAATAGCTACACGAAGTAAGCCTTCGATTAAAGTTTTCCATTCATAGGAAATCACCTCTTCGTCGATAAAGCTTACGATAGCAAGCGGCAACAGCATAAAAATCGCAACCGCCATAACAACGGAAAAAAACACGGTACAGCCCATGATGAACTTATCCGCCTTCTCTCCGAACTTCTTTCGAAGCCAGAGCTCAAACTTTCCCGGCTCTTCCTCCACATCCTCAAAATACTCTGCAGAGGAGGTCAGCATCTTTACACCCAACACCAAGGATTCCACAAAATTCACCACACCGCGGATAATCGGCAATCCCAGTGCTTTATGCTTCTCGATAACACTGGTAACTTCACCCTTTTCCACCGCAATCTCACCGTCCGGTTTTCTGACCGCAACCGCATAACGGCTTTTGTTTTTCATCATTACACCCTCTAATACAGCCTGTCCCCCGATACCTGATGACTTCATGTGTACCTCCTTCTCCGTGTGTGTCTTATAAGCAAAGCAGGTTGAGATTATCACAACCTCAACCTGATTTTCGTTCTTTTATGTTTTTTTAGTTCTGGCTTAAACCATATCTACGGTTGAACTTATCAATAGCACCGCGCGCAGCTACAGCTTTCTGCTGACCGGTATAGAAGGAATGGCACTTGGAACAAACTTCCACATGGATTTCCTCTTTGGTAGAACCGGTAACGAACTCATTACCACAGTTGCAGGTTACCTTTGCCTGATAGTATTTCGGCTGGATTGCTTCTTTCATGTCTTTCACCTCTTTATCTACATAACTTAAAACAGCTTTCTCATTATAGCATGGTTTTTTCGAAAAAGCAATAGGAATTTTAAATTAATTTTGAGTTTCTGCAGAGTGGTCCAATTCAAACCAAAACGTAACACCGGACGTATGATTTTCCACCCCGTAGGATTGGTTATGCGCTTCCATAATTGCCTTCACGATAGACAATCCGATACCGCTGCCGCCGTATTCCCTTGTCCGGGCCTTATCCACCTTGTAAAACTTAATCCAGATATTGTCCATATCCGTCTCCGGTATCTGTGCTCCCGTATTAAACACAGCGACCCGTACTCTGCTTCCCTTCGGAATAATTTTTACTTCGATTCGCTTTTCTCCGTCCACATGGTGAAACGCATTACTGATATAATTGGTCAATACCTCTTCTACCATATATTCGTCGGCCCACACATAAACCGGCTCTGTCTCCGAAAAACAGACCGAAACCTCCTTTTGTGTGGCCAATATCTCTGTCGACCCCAATACGGCACGGATCACCGCAGTCAAATCAAACCTTGCAAACTCTAACGGTGCGGTTCCGTACTCCAACTGATTCAGCGTCAACAGCTTCTTTACCAACGAATTCATCTTTGCGGCCTCGTCAATGATTACATCGCAATAGAATTCGCGGTCTTCCGGACTTTCGTTTATATTATCCTTTAACCCTTCCGCATACCCCTGAATCAAAGCAATCGGAGTCTTTAACTCATGGGTTACATTGGAAAGAAAATCCTTCCGGACTTCCTCCGCCCGGGTTTTCCGTTCGATATCCACCTGTAATTCATTATTCGCACTCTTTAGCTCTGAAATCGTCCTTTCCAGCTTTTCCGACAGTACATTCATACTGTGCCCCAAGGTTCCGAATTCATCCTGGCTCTTTGCCTCATATTTTACGTCAAAATTCAATTCCGACATTTCCTTGGAAATCTGCGCCAGCTTTAAAATCGGCTTTGTAAACCGGCGACTGACAAAAAACATAATCACGGAAATCACCAGCGCACTGACTAATCCCACATAAATCAAAAACTTATTGGCAACTTCCACACTTTCCTGCATGGACTCTACATTAGAGCGCATCAGAATGATGTCTCCGTTCTGCAAAAAACCTACCAATTCAATGTATTTTGATTGCATTCTGGCATCATAAAGAGAAAAAATGCTGTAGGTCTCCGTTTCCAATTCCAACTCTTTTTCTTCTACCTTCTGACCGAATCCCGGTAAATAATAATCCCCGATTAAATCCCGGATTACACCATCGTCCTGATCCTTTTCCCCACGACTTCCGAAAAAGTATTTTATAATATCCCTCGGATTTTTTGCACGCGATAAATCCGCTCCTATCACTGCGGTTACATTAGACTTCGTACACAAAATATCAAGTTCTAATTGCTGCTCCTCCGACAGAAGTACTTCCTCATCCTTCGTTCCTTCTTCCGCGACACTGCCGGCATCTAACGTTGCCGCCAACCGGTTGATCTCCTCATACACCGCCCCCAGCGTCTTTTGCTTACTTTTCTCATAATACTTTACCAGGAAAGAATTATTTAAAACCACGCAAAGGGCAACCGTACCGAAAATTGCGGCAAAGGTCAGAACAATCATTTTTACTCTTACGGAATGCTTCCCGTGCTTCATACCTTACACCTCGAATTTGTAACCCATCCCCCAGATGGTCTTGATATAATCGCCTTTGTCACCCATTTTACTGCGAAGTTTCTTTACATGGGTGTCAATGGTTCTGGCATCTCCGAAATAGTCATAGTTCCATACATTATTTAAAATACGTTCTCTCGACAAGGCAATGCCCTTGTTATCGATAAAATACGTAAGTAATTCAAATTCCTTTACACTTAACTCAATAGGCTGTCCATCCACAAACACCTGATGAGCCGACTTATCCAGCATAATACCGCCAATTTCCGTGGTTTCTGCAGCCACCGTCCCGGCTCTGCGTAAAATTGCTTCCACTCTTGCCACTAAAATCTTCGGACTGAAGGGCTTTGAAATATACTCGTCCACGCCCAGCTCAAACCCAAGGAGTTCGTCCCGCTCATCACTTTTTGCCGTCAGCATAATAATCGGCACGTTGGAATACTGGCGAATCTCTTTACACACCTGCCAGCCGTCCATCTTCGGCATCATCACATCCAGAATAATCAACTCGATATTTTTTTGTTCGAAAAACAAATCTACCGCTTCTTCACCATTTTCCGCCTCGATCACCTCATAATTGTTTTTTGCCAAAAAATCATGTACAAGCTTGCGCATACGGCTCTCGTCATCTACCACCAGTATTTTCGTACGTTCCATCAAGCCTACCTCCTAATCTGAAGCTTTTTCCTTTATGCTAACACGGGATTATGGAAAAACTGTGTCCGAATCCGTATCGAATTGTGAACGGCTTACTGCAATTCCTGTTCCTTTTGCAGTAACTCCCTCTCCCATTCCGTCAGGCTTTCCTCCCACAAATGAAGACGCTCGTCCCACTCGGTCAGTTCTTCCTTCCAACCGGCATACTTATCCAGTACCTTCTGCTCATGATCCGCAAAGGGTGATGTGGTTCCGAACAGACGAATCGCAAACAAAATCACAATTACAATGCACAGTACCACTACCGTAAAAGTCAGACGCTTACACTTTTCTTTGTAAAACTCCAACAGCTTGCGTTCTTTCGTCATCTTAGGGTCAAAACGCACCTTCTCCTTTTTTACCGGTTCCGGCAAAGGCTTCAGACTGCTTTCTGCCACAGTTCCGGTGTCTAAGGCTCTGGAACGCAGTTCCTGCAAAAACGCAATTCCCAGTACCGTTACCAGTGTTCCCTTTTCAATCAGTCTGTTATACAACTTCACTACCGTTTTTACATTTCCCAAATCCGCCTGGGACCGGATATAAGCTACAACCTCCGCTTCCTTCTTTGCTTCGGCAAGCTCCTCCTCCGACTGAAATGTAAAGCCCTGATAGGTATAAACTTTTCCCTTTTCCATTCTGTTCCTTCTTTCTAAAAAACGCTCTATACTACACTAACCTAAATTTAGTATAGCATAAAGCGTTTTGTTTGCAAAGATTTTTCTGTTACATCATTTCGTTTGCCGATGCTGCATTTTTCTTTAATACACTGCGTAAAATCGCAGCCAACACAAGCACAACACCGATACCGATCATCGTAACACCAAACTTGGACATTTCCGCAAAGAACGGAGAAATAATGCCGCCGCAGATATCTACGATAACGTCGGTGAACTCCGCCACCTCCGGGTCTGCTCCGATTTCATCCCGGATAAGAGAAAGAATCTTACCCTCCAAAAGAGTTATCAGCTTACAAAGCAGACCACCCAAAATCAGAGCCACAGACGGGACCACAAAGCCTGCGGTTCCGAACCAGAAGCAAACAAGAAGCAACACTACCGCCACCAGTACAATTGCATAGGCAACCGTTTTTATCGTATCCTTCTTTGCACTGATTTCATCTAATAAATCAAACAACCAACGAACATCCGGGTCCTGAACAGCTTCTGCAAGTGCCTGATTAATCTCAACCTCAAGCTCCTCTTCCATCGCATCCATTTCATCATCAAAAGATTCTAACATGCCGTCATCCCAGCCACGTTCAAACTCTGCCATTTCCTCATCGAAAAGCTTTTCATACGCACCTGCTCCGAACTGTGCATCATATGCTGTTTCCAATTCCTCTAAGGAGTTCACCCCATACTCGGAATACCTGCCTAAAATTTCCTGCTCGATTGTGTCTTTGGAAGACTGAATAAACCCTTCGGAAAAGTACTTCGATTCAGTCCCTTCAAAGCAAGCGGAATAAAAATCATCAAAGCCGTTTTCCGCAATGTCATCCATTCCGTCACGGAATCCTTCCACCATACTGTCGAACTTTAACTGAGGTTCTGTTCCGTTATAAAAACAATCAATAAATGCAATTACCATTTCATCAATTGTATCCACGGTAATACAGTCACGTACCATCTCCTCGAAAAAGGCGTTGCTTAATGTATCGTCATTTTGGATTTCCGTCAACACTTCATCCATGACAAGCTGATGTACCTTCTCCGAAAGCTTTGCTTCCTGTACCGTTTTTTCGATTTCTTCCTGCGACACCGACTGAGACAGTGCCACCATCGCACCGCCTACCGGTATTCCCGCAATCAAGCCCGGAACCAAAACCAAACTGAAAATAATACCGAACACCATCAAAACCGTTTTTAATGTATTGCCTTTCTTGTTCTCTTCCATATGAATCCCCTCTGGTTTCCTTTGTATTGCGGGCAATCCTTTCCCGCATTTTCAGTATATCACAATGAACTTTTTTTGCAAGCAAATTACGAACGAATACGAAATGTTTTCGGTGCAATTCTATATACCAACACACATGCCGCCACCGAGTACAAAATACAAAACACAATCGTTGCAAGCCCGAATGCAAACGTAGGCAACCGAAGCTGCATCATAACATAACAGGCAACGTAAGTCACTGCCATAATAATCTGATACATTCCGTTCTTAATCTCTGTCCCTGCATTATACGGCTGTAACAGATAGTACAACGTCAAATAGTGTACGGAGAAAAAGATGCTCATACACACAACAGAAACTATAATAATCACATAATTGAGCGGATTGTCCGTTCCGCCGGACACAAACAACAAAAGTGCCAATCCGCCGCCCACGACGCCTGCCGGCAAAAGATTTACCTTTATAATCTCCCAAAGCCGGATACGGAACAACTTCAAAATCATCTTCGGCTGCTTGTAAAAGGAATAGGTTAACAAGCTGTGGTCGCAGTTTACGAACAAAGCTCTCGTAAATCCTGTTCCACGGTTCATCACATACATGATAAACACAAAATACGGCAGAAAAACCATCACCAGCTCATTCACTTCCGCCTTTTCCTCCGGCATTGCCGCAAGCAACACCAACAATCCGGCAAAAATCACCGCTGCAACAACAGAAATCTTTTTTGCGGAACTCCATAAAATCTTTCGGTGTCGCTTGATAAACAACTCATTTAAATACTCAAACCCCTTTTTATCACTGAAAATATTCGTATCCGCACTGATTTTCTTTTGATCCTGCTTCTGTTGAAGCTCCCTTTGTACGTTCGGATCTAAGAAAACCATGGACCCGAATAAGATTTCCTTGTACATGGCATGGTACTGTGTAAAGGTAATAATCTTTCCGAGAGACAGAGCTCCCGCCAAAATCACAACACCCATAATGCCTACACTAACCGCCCGCGGAATCATAATCTCAAATACAGGCAGACCGTATGCTATCAACAGTAACACCGCTGCCAGAATAAGACGTGTCACATTCTGATTGTTTTCTCTCACGACCTTCCGCTTTTTCTCATAACGGGCCAACTCCATAGCCGCGTAAATAAGCTTCATTCCGGCCACAAACAACGGAATCAGAAGACATTCCCAAACCTCCAGTCCTGCCGAACGACCGAATATAAAGCCGAACACCGAAAAGCCCAAAAGCAACCGGATTATCTGGTAAAAATAATTCAATAAGGTATATCCCTTTGCCTCCATCCCTAACTGAATCATAGCATAATATTTATCCTTAGAGGGATCAAACATATACGTATTCAAATAAGACCCGATGACGGACAACAGCAGCAACAGATATAAAAAGAAGGATGCTTCCGTCTCCCCCGTTATCTTGAGAAGATCAATGGGTACTACAAACATCAAAAGGAAGTATAACAGCTTTCCCAAAAAAGCAGAAAGCACCTCCCAAATCCAGAACAATACATTCGCAAACACCTTTAATCCGCGAGACTGATATGCCTTTTCGGGAATCAATTTTTTAATCAACGGTATTTGCTTTAGGGAATAAATTATGCAATTCACACGATACGTGTTTTTTAAAGCAAACGAAAGTCGCAATGTCTTACTCATTTCCTTCCTCCCGCAATGCCGCAATAATCTTCTCCTTAAACTCCCTGCTGTCCAGATTCGATTTATCCACAACCTCCAGTACTCCGTGGTTTAAAAGTACAATCTCATCACACAAATCCAATGCCAAATCCATAATGTGAGTAGAAAAAATCGTAATACAGTCCGTCTTTAACGAACGAAGCAACTGCTTCATCTCCTCCGCCACTACCACATCCAGAGAAGTCAACGGCTCATCCAAAAGCAGCACCTTCGGCCGCGCAATCATGTTAATTAACATCTGCATCTTGTTCTTCATACCGTGGGAATAGTCCTTTAACAGCTTATCCCGGTCCTCCGAATCGATACTGACATACTCAAAATATTCGTCAATGGTTTTCTTTTCCGCAATCCGGTTCTCATGAATATCCAGGAAAAACTTCAGAAACTCCCGGCCGGTCAAAAACTCCGGTACCGTCGGTGTAGAAAGAACATACCCGATATCCTCCGGCACAATCTTACACTCGCCGACCTCCGTCTCCAGAAAAAATCTGCCTCCGTCTGTTTTGATATCGCCGTTGATACAATTAAACAATGTGGTTTTTCCCGCACCGTTTCTTCCCAAAAGGCCATAGATTTTCCCTGTTTCAAAAGAAAAATCAATATCCTTTAATACCTGCTTTTTTTCAAAACTCTTGGATAGATGCTCAATTGTAAACTTCATTCTTTTACTCCCTTCTTATACCTTTTATTTTCTTTCTCGCTCTACCTTTTTAAAGTATCACATTATAAAGCAAGCGGCACTGCTACTGCGTGCCGCTCCGGTATCCATAAGTGTTTCATTCCTCATATATGTTCTCCCTACCCCAAAACTAACACGACAAAGCAAATCTCTTCTGTGCCAACCCTCCCAAGGTTCCTTCATAACAAAGCTCCATCTCCGGAAGGCTTAAAAAATCCACCGGATGATACAACTCCGGACACTTGGTCAGTTCCATAATCCCTACTTCATTTAACGTCTCCGCTACAAACTGGGAACAAAAATACTTGTTCCGACGCTTGTACGGAATCCCGAAAAAGCATAAAAACGTACCTAATACACTGTACTGGAAACGCTTCTGCACCGGAAGCATCCTTTTGAACTTCCTGCGGATTGCCCGGTAGGACTTCTCCGAAACCTCCAACCGATACAACGCGCAAGGTGCGTTTTTACACTTTGCCATCATACCGGATTCAATGCTCTCATGTACAAACCCTGCCGGTAGCGGTAATCTGGTATACCGTCTCGCAAAGCTGTAAAACTGTGTACAATCACCGGAAAATCCGATAGACACATGAGTATACGGTTCCTTTGTTGCTATATGTATTACTCTGGAGAGTAAGGATTGTGTACGTAATAATAAAATATAAAGCTCCCTGGTTCCCTGTTCTTTCTTTGCCATTATCAATATCACCTTCCCTAAACACGGCCCCTAAACCGTTCTGACAAATTATAATCGATACCATTATAGTATATTATCCGTCGAAACGCAAGTAGTTCTGTCCTCCTATGTCTGCCAATTTGTTCCGTCCCGTTTATCATATTCATTTCGGGCTGCCGCAAACCTTTCTCACCATCGACAGCCCGGAATCACATAGAACCCGCATTTTTTCGAAAATCAAAGTTCTGCTTTTGCCCTAAAAACACCGTTCCTTGTGCTCTCTCTTACAATTTCCGTCCTTTGCGCACCGGTAACAAATCTCATTCGGCAACGCCTCTCCGGCAAAGTACTGCCGCAAGTTCTCCAGGGTGGTCTCCGCAATGTTTCTTAGCGCTTCTCTGGTCAAAAACGCCTGATGAGACGTCAAAAGCACATTCGGCATGGAAATAATTCGTGCCAATTCATCGTCCGGCATTACCGCACCGGAATAGTCCTCATAGAAATAATCCCCTTCTTCCTCGTACACATCCAGGCCTGCCGCACCGATTTTTCCTTCCTTTAATCCCTCAATCAGTGCTGCGGAATCAATGAGCGCACCACGGGAGGTATTTACCAATATTACGCCGTCCTTCATCGTATCAATGGCCTTATCATCCACCAGATGATAAGACTCCTTCGTCAGAGGACAGTGAAGGGAAATCATATCGGAATGTCTGCACAGCTCCTCAAAGGACACATAACGAACCCCGTCCCGCTCCCTCGGATACGGATCGTACGCCAACACCTTCATGCCGAACCCCAAACAGATATCGATAAACACCTGGCCGATTTTTCCGGTTCCCACCACTCCCATGGTCTTTCCGTGAAAATCCGTACCGAGAAGACCGATTAAGCTGAAATTATACTCCCTGATACGGTTGTAGGCACGGTAAAGCTTCCGGTTAAGTGCAAGAAACATTCCCATAGTAAACTCCGCAACCGCATAAGGGGAATAGGCCGGTACCCGAACAATGTGTACCTTACCGTAAGCCTCTTTAAAATCCACATTATTGTAACCCGCACACCGAAGTGCCACAATAGAGATCCCCATATCCGACAAAGCACTCAATACCTCGGCATTCACTCTGTCATTTACAAAGGCCACCACCGCATCGCAACCCTGTGCAAATACTACACTCCGCTCATTGAGCTTCGAGTCACAATACAGAATTTCAAAATTATATTCCTTGGCAAAGGGATCAAAATAAATCTTGTCATAAGGTTTCGCATCAAAAAAGCATAATTTCTTCATAAACGCCTCCGTTTCGCAGTCTTTTTTCCTTAGTATGCCTTATTTTTCCAACCTTATACAAAATCAAAGTTCCCATAACAAATCCAGTAACTGTTCCGTCCGTTCGGTAATCGCCGCAAAATCCACGCATTCCCGATAAATCCCTTCCAAAGTATCATGAATTTGTTTACATTCCTCAAAGCACAGCATGGCTGCCTCCTCCATACGCCGCGCTTCGCTTCCGTAACGCTCGGCAAGCTTATGACAATCCCGTTTCATAAATCCTTTTGTCGTTAGTAACGTTCCATCGTTTCCACCCATTGTAGTCAGAAAAAAGTCCTGCTCCCGAAGTAGCATATGGTTCACATACTGCGGACAAAGGGGACTGCAAAACAGCTCTTTTTTATCGTTCTGTATTGCCTTAGAAAGCATATCCGTTATCACATCCTTCTCGGCCCCCAGCACCCGGTACACCCTTTTTCCCGCGCAATGCTCCTTTGCAAAGCTGACTCTTCCTTTACAACTGAGCGCATCCAGAAACAGGCGTCTGGTCTGCCGCTCCTCCCCTCTTCCGATTCGTTCCTCAATCTCCTTTGCCTGTTTTTTTATCTTTTCCATATCTACACAATCCGCAATCTCCCTGTAACGTTCCTCTTCCAATGCCTTTGCCGCCCGTAGGAACGCATATCCTCTACGATAACTGCGCTTATTTTTCCGTGTCAGGGCTTCCACCTCATCCCGGTAGCCGATAATCCGGTTCCGGTCAATCTGCTCTCCCAGATTCACAATTTCCTCCACCGCCCCCGGGAACTGCGGGTCCATGGTATGAGGCGATGTTGCATCCGCAAACACAATTCCCTGTTTTATCAAACGCACCGCATCCAGACTGTCCGGGTCACCGGAGCAATAAAACAGTTCCACTTCTTCTCCCGCTTCCTCGGCCTTTGCTGCCACTCGTTTCATTAAGGTACTCTTTCCTACCCCCGGGCCTCCCTTAATCATAAAATACCGTGTAAGCCGCGCCCACGACGGTACCACACCGTCAAAATAGTTATGAAAACCTTCTCCGCTGTTGCTGCCCGAAAAATAACATTGTCCCATACTAACTCCAATCAAGTATCGTTCTCCCTATTTTATTCCGTAAGATTTCCCTTCGTGCACACACCAAACCGATTCCTCTGAATACACTGTGGTATAAAAAACAAAGGAGTCGCTTATGAATTTTCTGATTTACGGAAAAGACTGTCGGCACGCCATTCTGTCCGACCTCTTGCAACAAGCAGGTCACACCCTGCAGGCTCCCGCAGACCTTCTGATTTTATCCCCGAAAGAAAGCTTTACGGCACACACCGATGTCATAAACAATCACTGTCTCATCTGGGGCGGTATCCCTTCGGAAACTACAGCCTTGCAAACGGCCGGATACCGTAGAATACCGCAGAGTAATGCCTTCCGGGTGAAAAACTCCGTGTACACCGCAGAAGGTGCCGTGACATTAGCAATCTCGGAAAGCAAAACGGCACTCTGCGAAAGTACCGTCTACGTTCTGGGCTACGGCTTTCTCGGAAAAGAATGCGCCCGCCTGTTTTCCACTTTGAACGCAACCGTCACGGTTTATACGGAAAATCCGGAGGAGCTGGCCGCCGCCATGCAAAACGGCGTTTCCGCCAAAAAGCTTACGGAGCTTTCTAACCTCGACGGTACCATTGTACTCAATACAATTCCGGCTCCTGTTTTAGACAGTCTGCCGTTTTCCTGTAATACGGCACCGGCACTGTTAATCGAACTGGCAAGTGTTCCTTGTCTGACAAAAGATATCAAAGATTTGCATGTTCTCCCTGCCGGGGCACTACCGTCCCGTTTTTCTCCGGAGTCTGCAGCAAAGCTGATATTCGACGAAATCATAGAACAAATCAAAAAGGAGTAGTCTTATGGAAAATTTAAAAGGAATGCGCATCGGATTTGCCGTTACCGGATCCTTTTGCACCTTTTCGAAGATATTAGACCCAATCAAAGAATTGGTTCGCCTCGGGGCGATTGTAACCCCGATTTTTTCTTTTTCTACGTCTCAGATAAACAGCCGTTTTTATAAAGCCGAGGACTTCCGTAATGACGTGGAGTCCATCACCGGCAACACGGTCATCGACACCATTCCGGGAGCGGAGCCCATCGGACCGAAGAAGCTCTTTGACCTTATCATCGTAGCTCCGTGTACCGGAAACACCATTGCAAAACTGGCAAACGCCATCACCGACACCCCGGTGACCATGGCCGTAAAGGCCCACCTGCGCAACAACCGTCCGGTGCTCCTTGCCATCTCCACCAACGACGGCCTCACCGGCAATGCCGCAAACATCGGCAAGCTCCTTAACACCCGGAACTACTACTTCGTTCCGTTCCGTCAGGACGATTGCTCCGGCAAACCGAATTCCCTGGTTGCGGATATGGCACTGGTACCGGTGTCCGCGTCGAAGGCAGCAAACGGGGAGCAGATACAGCCGTTGCTGCGCTGATCTGCACATCTTCTTAAAAAAACGGAGTACCGAAAGGCGTTTATCCCTTCGGTACTCCATGTAATTCTCGTTCTTACAACATCTCTATTTTTACCTCTTCCGAAAAAATCTCTCCTCCTGTTCCGAAGGAAGTCTCCAACGTTGTTTTCACCCATCTCTCCCGTTTTTCAAACATCAAATCCAGAATAATACTTACCGTTCCGGGCAACTCACCGTAAAAAGAGAATTTCTTCACACACACAAATGTAAGTTTAAACCGTGCTCCGTTCCTCTTCTGTAAACGACTGGGACCGTCCTCTGTCTGAATCACCATCTCAATTCGGTCCTCAGCAATCAAAATACTCTCAATCGTATCATCATGAAAATCCGGAACAAAACCGAACCTTCTCTCCAGCTCCTCCATACCCTGTACCAGCATCACATTTCCTCCAAATCTTATTTTACTCAGGGATAATTAACCTCTATTCTCAACCTCTACAAATCAGATTTTATCGCTCCGACAAACTGAAATTGAACAAAATCGCTGCGCGATGGCCGTCCGAGGCTGTAGTGCAGCGTTTTAC
>CAZJEN010000014.1:0-78542 GCA_964545045.1 uncultured Lachnospiraceae bacterium
GCAGCGTCAGATGTGTATAAGAGACAGGTATAAAACAGTGTTAATCTGCTCTAACAAGGTATCAAGCAGTTGATTTCTCTCTGCTTACAAGACCAACGGTTTCGTCATCGGAAATGCAAAATCACCCTTCAATCCAACCTTACCCTGTTCTATCTTAAATGCCACCGGCAATAATACATTTGCAGAAATAACACCGGAATGTGTATTACGAATTACAAATAAATCCTTTAAGGAAAACATGAACAGTGCATGAATCAACTCTGCACACTCTTTAAACCGATTTGTATAATTCTGAAAGAAAATCTCTCGGCTACTTTCACCGAACACATACGAGCAGCGGCTTTTCTCTGCCATCTTACGGGCAACAATCAAGTCTGTGCTGTTCTCTTTGTTAGTCTCTATTACTTCTTCATATCTCTTCTTAGGCAAAAATACAGGATTCTCTTTCTCTCTCTGAAAATCCATAAACACAGTTTTATTACTCCGGACTCCGGACTCTGTCTTTGCAAAGCTTAAGGATTCCCTTTGTATCTCAATTCCCTTTTCCGCTTTTCCAAGGACAATCTTATATCCGACCTCATAAAATATATCATTGTTGAACACATTAAATTCTGTGACAATCTCGGCCTGCGAAGAAGTTGCATCAATGTATTCCTCAAACTCTTCTGCCAAACTTTCACCATTCATAATCTTCTGTAAATAATATAACGTATCAATCACGGCTGTTTTTCCCGAACCGTTCTGACCGTATATGCCCAAAATCTCTGCCTTGTCCCGAACCGGATCCTTGCCCATTCCTCCCGGCATGACGATTCTGCCATTCTTCACATTTTTAATATTTGATAATTCTAAAGAAGCTAAACGTACAATAGTATCCATCATGTTTGCCACCTCCGCTATCCTAATAATAGCACTTATGTCGTGTTTTTGCAACTATTTTTCTCGTTTTTGTTATTTTTTATTCCGTTTTTGCAAAAAACTTTCCGTTTTTTTGCTCTAACATATAAACATATCACGACATAAATCCACCTATTTCCCCATTCCAATTCTCCCTGGAAAAGTCGTCAATATAGAATAATAGACTTTACGATGTAAATCACATATTTGGGTAAAGGACACACGTATTTAACATGTCTCTACATATCATTTTTCCGTTTTATCTTTACTAAATCGTCTTTATTCGCTATAATAACTATAAATGGACTAAACCATTACAACAACACAGGAGGTTATTCATAATGCAAAACCATACATCATTATTTTTATCAAAGCTTGAGGCCATTGATAAAAAAATTCAAGAGCTAAGTGCCGAGGCAGATAGTCTAAATACATCTGCCAAATCCGACTTTAACAACTACAGTTTGTTCAAATTAGCTGCTGAAAAATATCAAGAATTAGTTGATGCGTATGAAATATATCTTTCTATGGTCAAACCTACCGCCAATACCAAAGTTTTACTGCTTCTCAAAGCAAATATGTACCACGAAAAATATGATTCACATGCCTCTTATGGTGAATATTATTCATTAATAGGAGATTTTAAAAATGCAACAACTTCATATGATGCTGCTGAAGAAAATATTCAAAAAGCGGTTCACTATATTTCTGAGTCACTAAAAGAAGATTTAGCAGCAGAAGAAAGAGAATGTGCCGAATGTGATTTCCATGTGTGGTCGTTAGACTTATTACTTCTCAAAGCAATGAAAATAAAAAACGAATCAAACCACGCGATATCTAACAATAACTATGCATTGGCATCCGATAAAACTCAAGAGGCAATTGATGTTCTACAAAAGGTATGCCAAACTATAAGTGCTAATCCTCAATATTTTTCATATGGTGAGCAACGAAGATACAACGGTCATGTTGCAGCACTATGTGCAAATTTGTGCACTATCAATAGCATGCAAAGTGAAGAAGAGTATATTAAAGCCCATAGTGACAACACCTTCATTGACGCAATATTGCATTCCGTAAAATCATATGAATATACAGTCAATGCAATTAAAATCGATAATTTCTGGTCAGACTATAAAAACGTTCGCGATAACATTTTCAAAAGCATAGCCCGCTCATTGTCTATTTCCAAGGAAATATGGCCAACAATTTTGCAACGCTCAAACAACAACTCACTCCTCACTGAAATAATGTCCGGAATTGACTCAAAATATTATAAAAAAATCACAAATACTAGGAGAACAATCAACATGAATATATTTAAAAATAAAGTAAAAACAAAAGGAACTGTTGTAATCAATAACGGAAATGATAATAATACTATTGTACAATCAAATATCCTTCTATCTTCCAGTGATATCGATAAACTTAAGAATTTTGTCGAATACATTAAGAATACACCTTCTGACACTTTTACATCAGAAGAGTATATAAACACTATCCGTAACTTAAATGCCATCATATCTGCAAATACTTCTGCCGAACAAGAAAAAGAGCTTAAAAATTGGAATACATTTAAGGCAAGACTCAGCCAATCCGCCTTGAATTTCCTATCATTAAGTTCTGATATTATCTCTGTCGGTACATTTATAAAAAATCTATTAGGCTTGTAACTTTTTGATTCTTACACATACATTCTAAAATTGAATAAAAAGCCTATGAGATAATAAACCTCGCGCAGTATTGTTAGCTACAATACTACACAGTAAAACTAAAAGATGTTCGTCATTAATCAAGTTACTACTGTTCGCAAATTGTGGAAACCCTTGATTTTCCTGTATTCCATATCTCCCCTCACCCTAGGGGAATGAAGACACCCGCAACATCCTCTCCATCCTCAAAAAGCACAACGTGAAGGTCACCTTCTTTATGACCGGGGAATGGATGCACAAGTATCCGGATGATGTAAAGGCAATCCTGGCCGACGGACACGATCTGGGCAACCACAGTGAAAATCACAAGCAAATGTCCCAGCTCTCTGCGGATCAGTGCCGTACGGAGCTTCAAAAGGCCCACGACCGGATTAAGGAGCTGACCGGAGTGGAAATGAATCTGTTCCGGCCGCCGTATGGGGATTATAACAATACGTTGATTGAAGTATGTAACGATATGGGGTATCACTGTGTGCAATGGGACATCGACAGTCTCGACTGGAAGGACTACGGCACCGACGCCATCGTAAAGAAAGTGCTGGAACACAAGCACCTTGGCAACGGCTCCATTATCCTCATGCACAACGGAGCAAAGTATACTCCGGCGGCACTGGAAGCAATTATTCTGGGGTTAAAGGAGAAAGGTTACGAACTGGTACCGATTTCTGAATTGATACATAAAGAAAATTACGAGATGGACCATGAGGGACGGCAGCATGTGAAGGAAGAAACACCAATCACCGATACACCAAACAACATATAACGAAAGCAGTTAAGAATGCCACCATGACATTTTATCACGTCACGGTGGCGTCACCTAATCCTCTGTCACACACTTAAACCGTCTATCTTATTTGCTCTATCCTTTTCACCACACACATTGTTGCATCCCCTGTCTTCGCATAACACGATGCCGACGCAAAATATTTACATTTCAGTGATGCAGATAAATCCTTCTGTTTCGTCACCTCATATCCGAACGGTTTGAGAATCGTTTTAACCAGTCTTCCGACAACTGTTCGAGTAAATCCATCTCTTAAATCGATCTGCGGATTCGACTTTTTATTAAACCACGCTTCCACTGCTCGAACGCAACCTGCCAATGCCGGCTTATTCATCTCGCACATCTCAATCATGCTGATTATGTTTTCATCTTCCGATAAGAACTCAAATAAGTCCATCATATCGGTGTTGGTAAAAAAACCGGAACAGTTTGCATTCCCTGTTTCATTTGTAAAATCTTCGAATGTTGCTTTCATATCAGTCGCCTCCTTGTATTACGCCCGTAAATTCACGTGCGTTATCTTGTATCACCATCATACTACAACACTTCTCAGATGTCAACAGTTTTTTACACGTTTTTTACGCATCTGAATTCTTTCCTCCCCAGAAGCATATAACGGAGCAAGCAATGCTTACTCCGTTATCATTACGTATTCTTTAAACTTCTCGCCCCGTTCCTCGAAATTCTTAAACACTCCGTAGGACGGTGCCGCCGGGGACATAACACAGGCTTTGCCCGGTGCCGTCACCTTCTTTGCCAGGGCTACCGCTTCTTCCAGCGTTTCCACCAGGAAACAATTCCCGCCATCCTCAGAACCCTTTAACGCCCCATAAATACGTTTTCCCGTATCGTACATAAAAATATAGGTGTACTGCGGATTCTCCTCCACAAAGGCCTCCAGCACGCTGTAATCGATGCCGCGGTCCATACCGCCGATAATCACCGTCTGTACATCCTTTATGGCGGCCACCGCACAAATCACCGCCTCCGGAATCGTAGAAATGGAATCATCGTAATACTGCACACCATTCTTTTCTCCGATAAAATCCAAACGATGCGGAAGATTCCCCACTTCACCGAGTGCCGTCTTTACCGCCTCAACCTCGCAGCCGAACACCTCCGTGGCAATCCGGTACACAAACTCCGCATTGTACTGGTTCTGCTCGCCCAAAATCCGAAGCTCGTACTTCTTCTCTGTTACAGGAGCAATTACCGTCCGCTGCCCCAAAGCTTCCACTCCGGTCAAATCCACACCGGCTCCGCAATACAGAAAATCTGCCGGCTCCTGATACTTTGCAATGGCGTGCTTTGACGCCACATAATTCTCCATGGTCTTGTAGTAGTCCAGATGCTCTTCGAAAATATTCAAAAGCACCGCCACATGCGGGGACACCTTCGTATGAAACAACTGATGACAGGAAAGCTCAAATACCGCCAGAGTATCCCCTTCCATCTCGCCGAAATAATCCAGACACGGCTTGCCGATATTGCCCAGAAGCAGCGTCTTCCTACCGGAACATTCCGCCAGCACATGATGCAACATGGTGGCCGTGGTACTCTTTCCCTTGGTACCGGTCACGCCGATGACTCTGTCCTTAAACTGTCCCAAAAACAGCTCCGTCTGGGACGTATACTTCGGGTCATATTCTAACATCGGGATACCCGGGCTTTTGATAATCAAATCGTACTTTGCCTCATCAATGCCGGTCTTATCCCCCTCATACACCTCTACACTCGCCGGGGTACAATAGGTGGCAAGAAAGTTCTCTGTAGACTTTCCTTCTCTGCCGTAGCCCCAAATTAAAATCCTTTTTCCGTTCAGATATTGTACAATATCCATCTCAATCTCCAATCCGCCGCCTCACGGCAGCATCCCTCACTTTGCTCAACCCCCGCAATTACTTCCGGCCCAGTTCGCTCTCAAGCACCGCCAGCAACTCCTCCGGCACATTATGCAGCTCATTCCACTCAAGGAGTGCCGCATCCACGTCCCCCGGCTGTGCCATAAGCCAATCGGCATACTTCACCGGCAGAAGCGCCTTGCCGCCCTTTTCCAGATACTTCTTTAAGGACATCACCACTTCACTTCTGGTACCCACGCACTCAAACGGCTTATTTTCATCCAGGCCCGTCAACTCTCGGAAATACTTTTCACACTTCTCCGCATCCAGAAGATTCTCGCCGAAAATCTCCACAAGAGCCTCCTCGGTCAGGAAGGAAGACAAAATAATATACACAAACAGGCACTTCGGACAATTGCAACACCATATGCCCTGTTTGCTGCCTGCATTGCAGCTACGGAAGGCCTTGTGATACTTTGTATACTTGGAAAACAAATACGCAATCTGCAGCTCCGACAGCGGACGAAGCAGGCTGAAATACCGAATCTCCGTCGTCAGGAAGCTCTCGATGTACTCCATAAAATCCCGCTCAAACTCGTAGCTCTTGGAATACTGGTGATTCACAAAAGAGCCAACCACCGTGGACTCATTGGCACTGGACTCATTGGACAGGGCAATGTAGCGGATGCCCTTTAAATAGGCGGAAATAAAGGTAGAAAAGGCCACTACCGCAGAAAACGGAATATGCCCGTTCAAAAAGCCCCGCTTGTTCATCTCCAAAATCCTCGGATCCAGTCTGCGGTTTGCAAAACAGGTCTTGTACTCCCGCTCTGCCGCTGCCAACACATTCTCCACCGTCGCGTCTTTATTGATACGATAAATTGTCACATCCTCATTCCGAAGCACTTCCATGGACACCACGGAATCCTTGCCGCCGCCCACCGGCACAAGACAGCCGGAGTAAGAGGCAGTATCGGTAAGTCGACCGTTCCGGGCACGCGTTTCGTCCCCGGCACATACTTTGTCTTCGCAAGCCCCCGGCTCGCACACAATGGTCAGAAGCTCCTCTTCCGCCACCTCAATCCCGTTCACATACATAAACTCCCCGAGGCCGTTGTAAAACAGCTTCCGCCACCATTTATTCTGCCACTCGTTCAAGCTTCCGCAAGCCACACGAAGCACCGGCGCACAGGTCACCTTCCAGTAACTGATGGCCTCCGCCATACCAAGCTCAAACAACAGACGACTAAAAATCTCTGCATCCACCGCTTTCCCCGCATCCGGGAACTTCCACACCGTCTCAAACTCCGACAGCCCCGGAATCTCATAGGAAAAGGTCACCTTGTAAAGACCATCCTCTACCTCATAGGAAAAGCCTTTATATAAAAACTCTTTGTATTGTTCTCTTAACGAAATAAAATCCATAACCTGCCCTCTTACTTGCTTATTCTAAAACAATCACTATATACATTGTATTCCGACACACGTGCTGTCGTGTCTCCTATAACGCCGACAAATCATCCAATTCCACCTTCGGCAAGCGAATTGCATCGTTCAACAAAAACATTAACATATAAATCGGATAGTAAACAATATTCTCTGTCACCTCAACATTATAGTTTGAGAATACAAAGGCCTCTTCCATCGAATAATTCGTTACCTCCAATATATTTGCCAACGCCGAATGTCGTTTATAATCCTTGCCGCTCTTCACCTCTATCGGTAATATTCTGCCGTTGTATTCAATCACAAAGTCTAACTCACCGAAGCGCTTGCTATTATAATAATATAGTTTAAATCCATGTGCCTTCAACTCTTGCGCTACCACATTTTCATATAACGCACCAAAATTTATATCCTGATTTTCGGAAAGCAACTGCATCTTTGTCGCTCGCCCGTAAAGAGTGGTCAGCATTCCGACATCTGCCAAAAATAATTTAAACAAACTACTTTTCTCGTTTAATAAAAGAGGAACCGCCGGTTCCGATGTGTTATACACCGGCAATGCAACTCCGGCTTCCGCAAGCCAAATAAAATTTTCTTCGCTACGTTCATACCGAAGTCCCTTCTTCAAATCCGAAAAATTAAATCGCTTATTCGGCTGATTCAATTCCGCCGGAATCAAATCATAAATCTGTGTCAGATACGGTTTCTTCTCATCACTTTCATAACGGGTAAAATCCTTTTTATACTGTACCACAATATCCTCATGCTCGGAGATTACATCTTCCAGACTCTTGGTTTCTTTAAAACGATTCACTGCCGCCGGCATCCCGCCCACATTCAGATACATGTTAAAAATCTGCATCATCCGGTTATGAACAGTCTCGTCCACAGGCAAACGCTCCGTAAATGAACGATACAGAGATGCCCGTAACTCATCCGTAAAATTATAGATTTGCAAAAACTCCTCAAAATCTAACGGATACATCGTTAATGTCTTCAAATAACCAACCGGTGCGGACTTAATATTCTTTAGTTCTACCCCAAGGAGTGATCCGCTGAAAACATATCGAAACGAACCCTCATCTACCCAAAACTTTAACTTTGTTGTAATTTCCTTGAACTCTTGAATTTCATCAAAAAAAACAACAGTTTTTCCTTTGACAAATGCTTTTTCCGTAAACAAAGAAAGATTCGTTATCATATCATCTACTGTTTCACTCTTTGCCAACAGGGCACAAAGCTGCGGAGACTTCAAAAAATTAAATTCGATAAACTCAAAACCTTCCGATTGAAGAACACTTCTGATGATATATGTTTTTCCGACCTGTCTTGCCCCGTCAATCAAAAGTGCCTTTTCTCCGTTTCTGAGCCAACCGACAATGTCCTTCTCTATTTTTCTCCTCAACATTGCTTTGCACCTCCTCATTTATAGAATACCTTATGCCTGACATTTTTACAACTGTTTTTTCTTCGGTTTTGACATTTTTCCAACCGTTTTTCACTTGTTTTTGACATTTTTCCAAAAATCAAGGCCCGGAAATCACTTCCGAGCCTTGCAATCCATTTTTCATCTATTTCATTGAAATACCGAAACCTAATCCCTCCGGAACAAATCTCTCGTATAAACCTTCTCCTCCACATCATCCAGGCAGGAATCGTAGCGGTTTGCGATAATGGCATCGCTCTGGGCCTTAAAGGCCTCCAAATCGTTTACCACCCGGCTTCCGAAGAAGGTGGTGCCGTCCTCTAAGGTCGGTTCATAAATAATCACCGTAGCGCCCTTTGCCTTAATACGCTTCATAACGCCCTGAATGGAAGACTGGCGGAAATTGTCGGAGTTGGCCTTCATGGTCAGGCGGTACACGCCCACAACCACTTCCTTTTCCTTGGTCGCATCCCACGCATTATTCTCGGAATAATTGTAATAGCCCGCCTTCTCAAGTACACGGTCCGCAATGAAATCCTTACGGGTACGGTTGGACTCCACAATGGCAGTCATCATATTCTGCGGCACCTCGGCGTAGTTGGCCAGAAGCTGCTTCGTATCCTTCGGGAGACAATATCCGCCGTAACCGAAGGACGGGTTATTATAGTGAGCACCGATACGTGGATCCAGGCATACACCGTTGATAATCTGCTGGGTATCCAGCCCCTTCATCTCCGCATAGGTGTCCAACTCGTTGAAATAAGACACACGGAGCGCCAGATAAGTATTGGCAAACAACTTCACTGCTTCCGCTTCCGTAAAGCCCATAAACAACGTATCAATATCTTCCTTAATGGCACCCTGCTGTAAAAGCTCCGCAAACACCTTGGCAGCCTCTACAAGACGAGCATCGTTCATATCCGTGCCAACAATAATACGGCTCGGATACAGATTGTCGTACAGCGCCTTGGACTCACGTAAAAACTCCGGGCTGAACAAAATATTCGGACTGCCGGTCTTCTCACGGATACTCTCCGTAAAACCGACCGGAATGGTAGACTTAATGACCATAATGGCATCCGGATTGTACTCCATCACCAGACGAATCACCGTCTCCACCGCGGAGGTATCAAAATAATTCTTCTGAGAATCGTAATTGGTCGGAGCCGCAATGACCACAAAATCCGCCCCTTCATAGGCAGCCTTGGCATCCAATGTAGCAGTCAGATTCAGTTCCTTCTCCGCCAGATACTTCTCGATATAATCATCCTGAATCGGCGACTTTCTGTTGTTAATCATCTCCACCTTTTCCGGCACGATATCCACCGCAACCACCTCGTTGTGTTGTGCCAGCAGCGTTGCGATGGAAAGACCTACGTAACCGGTACCGGCTACTGCGATTTTGTAATTTTTCATTTCTTTATCCCCCTATGTTTTTTCCTATGATTAAATCGCATTGTACCTGCGACCTCTCACTCTTTATTTTAAATAAAACTCCTTGTACCACTCCGCAAACTTCCGCAGGCCCTCGCGCAAAGACGTCGCCGGCTTAAAGCCGAAATCCCGCTCCAAAGCCGTGGTATCCGCATAGGTAATCGGCACATCCCCCGGCTGCATCGGTACCAGCTCCTTGTGGGCCTCGAAATCATAATCCTGCGGCAACACACCCGCACGTACCAGCTCCTCGGACAAAATCTGCACAAAATCCAACAAATTCTCCGGCTGATTGTTGCCGATATTGTAAACCGCATACGGCGGCAGCGGCAATCCATCCTCACCGTTCACACGCTCCGGTGCCTTCTGTATCACGCGCACCACGCCTTCCACAATATCATCCACATAGGTGAAATCGCGTTTACAATTGCCGTAGTTAAAAATCTGAATGGTATCACCCGCCAGCAGCTTATTGGTAAACCCAAAATAAGCCATATCCGGACGTCCCGCCGGTCCGTACACCGTAAAGAACCGCAGTCCCGTAGACGGGATATTATAAAGCTTCGAATAAGCATGGGCCATTAACTCGTTGGACTTCTTCGTCGCCGCGTACAAGGACACCGGATTATCCACCTTATCATCGGTGGAATACGGAATCTTCTTGTTGGTGCCGTACACGCTGGAGGAGCTGGCATATACCAGATGCTCCACACCCTTGGCTCCGCCGTCGTAACTGTGTCTGCAAGCCTCTAAAATATTATAGAAGCCGATCATATTGGCTTCCATGTAAGCCCATGGATTTGTAATGCTGTAACGCACCCCGGCCTGAGCTGCCAGATTCACCACGATATCCGGCTGATAGGTGGCAAAAATCTCGTTAATCGCCGCTACATCCGCAATACTTCCCTTCACAAAAACAAACTCTGCGGAAAGCTCCTTTGCCTGCTTCTCGATCTCCGCAAGACGATACTCCTTCAAAGAAACATCGTAATAATCATTCATATTGTCAATGCCGATAATACGAATCCCTTCCTTGCGGGAAAGCAGACACTTCACCAGATTGGAACCGATAAAGCCCGCCGCGCCGGTCACAAACACCGTCTTATTCTTTAACTCAAGATTTCCTAACATATCCCCTTATACTCCTTTTGTACTTTTTCGTAACTCTCCAAATTACCGATGTCATAGCGACTGCCCGGCATCTCCATGGCATGAACCTTCGTCTGCTTACACAGCCACGCCACATAGCTTCCCGGCGCATCCGTACCGCAACCTGCCGCAATGCCCTGCTCCACCAGTTTTGCATCCTCTCTCGTGTAGAAATAAAACGGAGGACAACACCAGTGGGAGGCCGGCTGCTCCGGCTTCTCCGTCATATCCAGTACCAAATCGGAATCGTCTACCTGCACAACGCCGCACTTCCTCAGCTTCGCTTCCGACTCCTCATAATACCGCATCATACAGGAGGTACCTTTCTCCTTCGCATAGGAAATAAACTTCGTCAGAGAGAAATCCAGCACATTGTCCCCGGCAATCACCAGCATCTCATCATCCAGTCCCAGCGTATCCACCGCAAACTGAATATCCTTCACCGCACCGAGACGGGTCTCGTTGCTCTCCGTACCGTCATCCACCACGGTAATCTTCCGGAACTTTTCCTTCGCCCAGGCATCAAAATGATGGGCAAACTTGTGGTTGGAAATCACCACATACTCATCCACCAGCCCCAACGTATCAATATCATCAATCAGCCAATCCAAAATGGTCTTTTCGCCGACTTTCAGGAGCGGCTTCGGAAAATTCTCCGTCAACGGATACAACCGCGTCGCATAGCCCGCAGCAAGAATCAAACATTTCATAATACACTACCTGCCTTTCAAAACATCTCTAAATTACCTGCCCATCAGACATAACTGTCGGACCATACCTATAGGTGCACCCCGTCCGCGCTGTGGCAGACATGAATAGAAAACTTGCCTTCCAAATGCGGGAATTCCTTTAAGTACTCCCTTGTAATCTTCTCGGAAATACTGTCAATATACTCCGGGTTCACAATTGCCATACAGCAGCCCTTAAACCCGGCTCCCGAAAAACGACCGCCGTAAATTCCTTCCGTCTCTGTCATCAACTTGTACAGCTTAATTAATTCCGGCGAACCGGTTTCCCAATTATCAATGGAACTGCGCCCGGATGCAAAAGACAGACGACCGAACTCCTCAATATCACCTTTCCGCCAAGCTTCGGCTCCCGCGACCACACGGTCATACTCCGTATACCAGTGTTCCGCACGCTTCCGCCAGTTTTCCGGCAGCTTCTCCTTATACTGTTCAAACACCTCTCTCGGCACGTCCCGGAGATTCGTCTCCTCAAACTTTCCGTAATCAAGCCCTGCATACGCCTTTAATGCGTAAGCCGCCGAACGTGCTTCATCCACGCGCATATTAAACTTCGAGCCGGCAAGGCTTCGCTCCACCCCCGAGAACAAAATCAAAAACGCATAAGGCTTCATGGTCTCCGGAGTCGGAATCAACTCGTAGGAATCATCCTTTGTGTCAAGATACAACAGCTTCCCCTTTCGGCAATACACCTCACAGGATTGGTCAAGCTTTCCGCAAGACACGCCCACATACGCATTCTCCGCCTCCTTAGAAATCAGAATCATCTCCTGCGCGGACAAAGTAATCCCATTCAGCTTGCAAAGCGCCGACAAAAAAGTAATAATCACCGCTGCCGAGGAGGAAAGACCGCCAATCGGAAGCTCTCCGTCAATCACCGCACAAATACCGACCCGTAACGGATAACGATTGTTCAGAGCAATGGTTGCGCCGCGCAAATGATCCGCCCAGTCGTTTTCCTTCTCCTTCGGCGTATTACTCACATGCCACTGGGCACGCTTCGGGAACTGCAGACTTGCAATCTCCACCACACCGTTCTGCTTCGGTCCGTAAGCAATATGAATTCCCTTATCAATGGCAAATCCGGTAATCTTTCCGAGATTGTGGTCACTGTGGGCACCGATCGGGCAAATACGATAGGGCGTAAAAGCTGTATCCGCAGGCATCTTCTGATACTTATTCCGGAACGCCTCTATCACGCGGACTCCGGCACCGGACTCCGTATAAGAAACCGTCGTCACCTCCGTACCGAACACCTCGTCCGTCCGTTTTCTGGCTTCCTTCGTTCTGCCGTCCGGCGGCAGCTTACAATCTCCCGGAATCAACCAAGCCTTTCCTTCCTTCTTTGCACCCGGAATTCTGCCGTCTCTCGCTAACGCCGTCACCTTACGCTCCGGCACATCCCAACGCAACGCTGCTTCTGCGACTTCTATGTATTCCATAAAAAAACTCCTTTATCGGACAAAATATACTCAAAAGAAACAAAAAAAGTGTAACATACAAAAAAAGAAAAGTCAATCTATATCATGACATTTCAAAAGATTGGTCACGATATAAATTGACTTTTCTGGAATAATTCGGTGTACCTTTCCCGATATAACCCGAAAACAAAAATGGACGAAAAACAGCTCCCATGCGCCTTTCAACCACTTTCCGTCTCCATACTCCTTTGTGCACCATACACAAAATCCGTGCATAATCTTTGGTAAACATCACAAGTCGAATCCCGTTGAACTTTCATCCAATTTTATGCTATACTATATCCATAACAGAGCCTTGCCCCTCCGACACAGCGCGCGTGTCGATGCATACCTTCACTCTGTTTCTTCGGCGAAAGTCTGCCGAAAGTTTCACATTTATAGAGCAGATAGAAGAAACCGATAGGTTTGCCTTGCATTTTCCTCCGGATGCCCCTATAATAAAGGCAAAACAAATCCTCAGCGACAAAACAGTACCAGAAGCCATTACCGGTCTGGATACAGTGGACAAAGTCCCGGGTGAAGGGGAAGTCACCTACGATGTGCGCTTCACCGTACTTACGCCTACCGCAGAACGTATCAAGCTGATTATCAACGTGGAAAGTCAGAAAAAATTCAACCCAGGTTATGACATCGTAACCCGCGGTATTTTCTACTGTACGCGCATGGTAGCGGCGCAGAAGGAAACTGAATTCACCGGTTCTGTTTACGATTCCATCAAAAAGGTATACTCCATCTGGATTAGTATGGAAAATCCACCGTATGCCCAGCATACCATTACGTCCTACCGGATGAGCGAGCATCCGCTTTACGGAAGCCTGCCAAAGAAAAAGCGTTATGATTTATTATAATTAGTCTTGGTTTGTTTGGGGACCTCAAACGCAGGAAACAAGGGGAATGAACTTCACGGTCTGTTGGACACCTTATTTTCTCCGGAATTAGCACCACAGGAAAAAGAAACTATCTTATATAACGACTACCAGATAGAAACAACAGTCGAACTGGAAGGAGGGTTACGTGAAATGTGTAACTTAAGTGATTTAATTGAAGAGAAAGGTATTGAGAAAGGCGACCGGCTTCGCCTGCTTACTCAAATTCAAAAGAAACTCGCCAAAGGCAAATCCTTAGAGCAAATTGCGGATGAGCTGGAAGAGACCGTCGAAAACATCCTTCCGCTGTACGAGCAGGTACAACATGAACTGCATCAGCAGTAAAGACTTTGCAACACACAAACTCAGCGCCTGGCTGGCGGGTATCTCCCGCCGGCCAGGCGCTTTCGCATCAAAAATTATCTTCTCTTTCCAAACAATCCGTGATCCGCTTACAGCGAACCCGTCACACCTTCTCAAAGAACGTATCCGGTCTCCCCGGATCAAAAATCTCATTACAGGTCATCACCGTAACCAGATTCTCCGTCTCACTGAGGTTAATAATGTTGTGGGTCCAGCCCGGAATCATGTGGATGGCCTCTATCTTATCTCCGGAAACCTCAAACTCCACCATCTCTCCGGTGTTGATGTTACGCTCCTGAATCAAACCGTGACCGGCAACTACGATAAAGAGCTCCCACTTGGAGTTGTGCCAATGCTGGCCCTTTGTGATGCCCGGCTTTAAGATGTTAATGCTGACCGCAATCCTCGGTATGTACTAACCATACAATTTCTTCAACCATTTCAGCTTTGAAACATTTGAAAGTTTCATTAGCACATATGCACCAAAAATTGTCACCAACAATGAAATTATAAACTTCAAACAAGAATTTTCAAGCGGCACACTAATAATCGAAAGAATCTTTCCAACTGTATTTCCCACCCAAAGGTGCAAATAGAATATTAACGAACTCAATATCCGCAAATTCCTGTATATTGGCCGATCAGCCAGTTTTATTTCCTTAATAAGCGAAAAAGCAAAAAAAGTTGCTGGAATCAAAAATAGAAACATGTCATATTCCCTGATGAATCCAAAATACTCCAACGTATATACCTCAAGTAACAATAATACCATGGAAATGCAAACTCCCCATAACGCCTTTCTCTTCTCAAGCCTTATATCTAAAATAGCAATGCACATACCTATCGTTACAAAAAGAAATCCTTCAAACAATCCGTTTCGGGTAGTCGAAATAATTTTCTGCACCCCTTTCATACCGTTCCATAAAGTAGGAACTGATTCACGCAGCGGCGCAACAAAACCAAACCATGATTGTGCAAACAGTCCTACAAAATAAAAAACAAATGAAATCAACAATATTTTAACCTGACTTACCTTTTTATGTAATAAGTAAGATACTATCAACACCGCGACAATTAGAGCATTTATGTACCATAAATGCAAATAACTGCCGGTCAAAAAGAAACTTTTAACCCATTCTAAAAAAGCATACCTAATACCATTTTTATTCGTAAAAAAACCATATAATATATATGGAAAATATATTATCGTCCATATTACATATAATCGAAAAAGACGCAAAACATACTTTTTTATCACTCCCATATCAAAGTTTTCCAGAGATATCTTCTTATATAAGAAAAATCCTGCACCTACAAAAAAGAAGGGAACTGCAACTCTCGCCAAATAGTTCTGAACAAAAAAATTCACTTCACTTACTACAATATTATTTTCGGAATTTCCAAACGGTGCAATGTGTATCATTACCACAAAGATTGAACAGATAAACTTAAACAAATCAATCGAATTATAGTTTGACACATTCTTTAAACTATCTGCTTCTCTTTTCTCCATTTCCGCTACACCCCTTCCTATTCTAATTCAAAGATACCTCTCACATTTTCCTCGTTCGTACAAATGCGTATATCTCTTTTAATGTTTTCCTCTCAAAAATCAATGAATCAACCAAAAGAATCGCTACTGCAATTCCCGAAAAACAAACTCCACCCTTTATCCATTCCAAATAATTCGCTGCGGAAAATTTGTAAACACTCTGATAACCACAGAAAAGCAAAATAATAACCAATGTTCTACACAGACGAAACAAGGACTTCTTATTACCACACTTCAAAATATGTTTATCTGTAAATAATATCGTATCAATACACCGCCAACACATAACCATTCCTGTACCAAGAACCACTCCGCTCAGCCCCAAAAATACTGCAAGAATTATACTTAATACAACAGTTAACACACCTTCTGTTACTGCTCTCCATCGCGTTTCCTTAAAAAGTCCCGACACGTTAATTAACGAGTTACTCGGTAGCTTTAAAATATAAAAAGCTGATGACACCACAAAAACAGACGCAAAAACCGGATAGTCATAATTTATATCAGCCCCACGTGTATACAACTTCACAAACGGAACAATAAGCACCATTGCTACTGAATACACAAAAGAAACCATATAAAAAAAAGCATATTCAATCCAATCATACATTTTCAGTAATCGATTACGATTTTCCAGCGCCAATTCACGTCCCAAAAAAGGGGTCACTGCAATACTCAGATTCGAACAAATAGATTGCAAACCAGAAAACACAATATAATAAACCGAATATATACTTGTTGCTTCTAAGCCTATAATCATTGTTATTATTGTTGGCTGTGATGTGTTCACTGCCAGTCCGGACAGCTGATGTATCATTGCATCTTTTCTCTTCGCAATTGCAGAATAATCCGGTTGGACACTCTTGTAATCCTTTAATTCTAAATACTTCTTCTTTACATAACCTTCCAAGAAAAAAGCACGTATAACATATGTTGCAGAAATTGCCAATTGCACAATTACAATATTGGCATTTAAACGTAACATCCCTATTGCCAGTAAAAGACTTCCCAACAGACTTGCCGCCTGAATTATGGTACACACGTAAGTCTTTTGATCTGCATATAACAATGATCTGCATTTACCCACAGCAAAGAATTCAGATGCCGCCGAAATACTCATCACAATCATCAATTCTACCATTAAAAGATATCTAATATCCGTACTGATAGTCAACGGATATATAAACGCCACACCTATTGCAATAATACAATATAGCAGCCCATATTTGTTAAACATTCTGCTTGCGGCATTATACATTCCCTTTACTGTGTTATATTCCCGTTTTGCCATTGGTGAATACAATGCCTGTGTAACCGCTGATGCAATTCCAGCTCCCACGATGCTTATATAGGAAACTATCGATTTAGTCGTCGATACCAACCCATTTATTTCAGAGCCAAACTTTGCAATAATCATCGTTGGTAAAATTAAGTTTGAAATTATGTTAATCAGTTGCGGCAACACACTTGCCGCAACATTTTTCACTATTTTTTTCACTTTTATCCCCTAGACACTTTCTTCTCTGAGTTACGAGAATATCTTGTAATCAACAACAAAAATAATCCACAACTAAAATATAACTGGAGCGTAATTGCCCAACTACACATTACCGTTCCCAAGGAAAATACTATACTACAGTATATTGAAGACACATACCGTAGGGACCCTTTTCTCCTTTCAGCAATCTCATTATAACGTAACCCCAAAACAACAAACATTACAGAAATAATAGGTGCCAGAAAACCTCCAAAATAAAAAAAGCCACAACCTATTGTCGGAGGAATCTGTCCGTACGCCAGATTCGCTTCATTATAGTATTGTTGTAATGTCTTTCCAACATCTCCAAACAATGTAGAATTAAACGGAATTGACCTTATTATATCTGCCTTAAGAGCATCCTTCCCAAGCTCCTTAGGAACATTAAACATTGCCGCCACATTATCTACACCGGTAAAATAGGCGTTTAAAATCTCCGTAGCATAATATATAATACCTTCATCCTTGGAATATAAACCTCCTCCGTTTCCAACGGTATATCTTATACCAAAATATAATAAAAACATTCCGGCAGTACAGCTTATTAAGAATACAAAAAGCTTTTTTCGAGTATATGGATATAAATGTACATAATACAAAATTAAAGTTAAGCAAGCAATAATAGCCTCGGCAAATGTAGCTGTTAAAAACATAAATTGCAGAAAACACCCTACAATCAGCACTAAAACGGTATCTTTTGATTTTGCCTTTCGTTCAAAGCTCTTTCTCATTAAGTAAGCCGGAAAAAGAATTCGAATCAACTGAAACGAAAGAGAATACAACGTACGTAGCACCCGTCCGAAAGAACCAATCATGTACTCATTTTTATTAGCAACCGTAAAGTCTGCCTCATTTAGTTGAAAAACATTCTTAAATGTTGCACCATACTGAGGCAAAAAAAGTGCAATCACTACAATATAGCCAACTAAAAAAATGATTAAATACTTACATATATCTATATTGAAAACTTTCTCTTTTTTTATAAAAAAATTTCTCTTTCTTACCCGGGCATAAAAAAAGATTGCCAAATGCACCATAATACATTCGTAAGCCATTAGCAAGCATGCAAATAAAAAGTGCTCTTCAACCGATTTTTTCCCTTCAAACAACTGATATTCCGAATTTACGCAATACATCATTGGCAATATTGTATTTCTTACAAAGTACAACGCTTCAATAACTAATTTAGGAATATTTAATGTGATATTCTTAAAATTATTCTTAAAGAATATCATGCACACCATATAACTCATTGGTAAAACAAATAACAGTTGTTTCGCGCGGTTGTCTACCAGAAACATGCACATTGCTGTCGCCCCGAAAGAAAAAAGCAAAAAAGAAATCCAAACAAATCTATCTACAACCGACAAAGAACCCGATTCAGTTTTCAACCTTTCCCCGGTAAAGTTGCATATATTTCTTTGTAATTTCATTGATACTATACGCCTCCAACTTTTTTTTCAAATCAGCTTCATTAATACCATTGCCATTATTTATTGAATCCAGAATAATACCCGCCCATTCAGCAGGACTTGAAGATAAATCAATAAACGATAATAATCCCACATTAGCTTCTTCCTGAACCGCATCAGATACAAAACATTTAATCCCGAATGCTTGCGCTTCGATTAATACAATTCCAAAGCCTTCATACCGTGACGGAAAAATCATATAATCCGCTATCGCATAATAATCTGCAACCGATACTTTGTTTCCCGGAACAATCTCTACAACTGCAGCAAGTTCTAACTGTTCAATTTCACTCCTTAAATCATTCTCATCTTCTCCAAATCCAATTAAATAAAGGCGTGCATTTGCATTCCTTTTATAGATTTCACTAAAAATCTTTATAACATATGATTGATTCTTTTGGTAACAAAAACGTCCCACATGTACAAAATTTATATTATCATGTTCCCTCCGTGCTTCCAAATTATATTTATCCAAATCAATCGCATTATAAATTACCCTAAAATCATTTCTTTTATAATAATCGCGACATGCCAACTCCGAACAGCCTACTCTATCTGTTGAGAATCTGTCCACAAAACACCTATTAATTTTCTCTAGTGCAACCTTAATAAAAGATTTCTTTTTCGGCGAGGATGTATTATGAGAATGGGCGATTCGACATTTTACCCCCGCACACTTTGCAGCAAACAAACAAAGTCCCTCATCATCCCCATTATGAACATGTACTACATCGTATCCATATTTCTTGCATATAAAAAACACACCCAAAAACATCCTGAAAGGTCGGGTAATAATTTCTAAGATATCTTTCTTTCCATCCTTTGAATAGCACGGTATTCTGTGCAAATGTCCATATTCAGCAAATACACTTTCTCTCATACCTACCGTTCTATAGACGACACAGCCAAACTCATATTCATTCTTCAAAGGCTCAGTAATAGACAAGATCACGGAACTGACGCCCCCATTTCCCAATCCTCCATATGAGACATGCAATACCTTTCTCATTATCTATCCTCCAAAATACTCTCATTCATCTTTTTGCTCAATAATCCGTTGAGGTGCTCCGACAACAACTGCATTGTCCGGGACATCCTTCGTAACGACTGCATTAGCTCCAATAAAAACATTATTCCCTATAGTAACTCCCCCCAATATTTTTGACCCTGCTCCAATTTTACAATTATCTCCGATAATCGGTGTTCCGCCTCCTGAACTGCCGATTGTCACTTGTTGCCATATCACTGCATTTACACCTATTTTTGCCTTTAAATGCACTATAATTCCATTTAATCCATGAGGCAATTCCGGTCTTGATGCGAAGATTGCTCCTTGGTTTATATCTGTTCCAAGCGAAGCATTATTGAATGCATCACATTTTTTTATATAATACAAATACCACAATTTAATCAACTTCGGCACTTTATTATTAGGATTTACCACTATCTCACGCCTTCTCCAGTATTTGTCCGGATTGTAATGTTGTACATGTCCCATCACAATCTTTATCAAAGCATTATGCGGATTAACATTCATCTTTGCCATATACGTCCCTCTTTCTTCCACCTAACACATTTCACTATTTTTTCATTGGTAATTCTAACCACTCACCAAACTTATAATCCCATTTTTCCGGTTTGAACGGAACAAATCCGCTCCAGTGTGAAAATGTTAACTCTCCAAAATATACTTTTCCGTTCACCTCGTAAAAATCAACTCGCAAATGCGGAATCCCAACAGAAAGCTTCTCCGCCAACACCTTCATCTCATCAAAACATCTAGGCTTTAAAGGTGGTTTATCAGCATTTGGATGACCATTAGTAATAGGAAGATGCTTATATTCCATATCAAAAAAATCAAACTTAGTCTCTGTTTCTTTCACTTGCCTATCCGTAGCAACAAACAGTGCCTTTGCCACACCATTAAAACAAAAAAACTTGTAATCTCGAAGTTCTTCTGTTTTTTCATCTTCCATATACTGTTCTGCAAGAATTAGTGGCTTGACATTTTTATATGGCCACTCTCTTCCGTACCAATATCCGGAAAACGTTTTACCCTGTTGTAACTTCTTTATTGCCTCTTCTTTATCAAACGTCTTTTTATCTTTACAAATCACAACACTTCCGGAATCATGGTTCCATTTCAAAACAAATTGTTCCGGAAGCGTATCAAACTCTATCTCTTCCGGAGTTTCCCACACACCTAATGTCGGAATAATATACTCTTCACCAATCAAATTTGCAACATACTTTTTTACTTCGTGCTTATCTACCATTCTGGTATAGGATTCTTTCCTATCATATATCTTTAACCATTGTAATTTTTCATTAAAGGACTTCGGATTTTTAAAATTTATAAAGCGACCAAAATGTTTATAAAACATCATCTGCAAATATATTTTATCCGGTATCCATTTGGTAACCGCGAGTTTAGGATTCATTCTTATTCATTCTCCTCTATAATTTTCTCATATATCTCGCTACTTTGAGATGCAATCTTATCCCATGAAAACTTATCCGCCAATCGAATTGCTCCTTTGGATTTTTCCGGTAACACGCTTTTCTCGCCTACCATTTTTTTTAAAGAAATACGAACAGATTCCACATTATTCTCAGAACTCCAACCGGCGCCATAATTCAGAATCTCATCAGAAATATTTGTTCCTAATGTAGTAACACACGGAATTCCATACGAGAGCGCTTCTATCAATCCCATAGGATGTCCCTCAAAACGGGAAGTCATAATAAACACATCGGTTTCCAATAAAACCTTCTCTTTTTCTGCCCCAAAAACAGAACTATTGATTTTTACAATATCAGCAATTCCAAACTTTTCTAGCATGTCCTTCAATTGCGCAACTGTATTTTCTTGATCCGGTCCATACATATTAAGAATAAAACCACTCTCGCGTAAAACCGTTTGCTCTTGTGCTATTGCTTGCATCATTAAATCTAGGCCTTTTTGATACAGTTCATAGCGACCGATATATGTTGCTCTGATTTCACTTTTTGAAAACGCTTCTCTAACAACTTCCTTTTTTATAATCCCATTTGGAATAACAAAACATTTTTTCTTCCACTGCTCTTCCGACTCCGTACGTTCCTGCTCCGTCAAATATTGTATTGCTGCCGCCTTACGAATCATACGGTTGAAATAAATCAAATTTCCGACAATCTTTTTTAGGTGTCTTTTTTTCTGTGCCTGTTCTGTCATTTCACTTCTTGGAATGATAACATACGGAATTTTTCTCTTTTGTAAATCTCTAATCAATTTACAAAACGGATAGCAATACAATTCTTCCACAATAGCGATATCAGGGCAATTAAACGGTTCCGGTAAATCCTTTAACCGTGCAGAAGGATAGTCCTGAAGATTTTTGCAATCCAATCCGTCCTTTGACCATTCCTCTCTTTTTACATGATTAATGTTGTACCAAAACACATTGTCCACTTTTGATTGCGCTCGCACTTGTGCCGGAACACTGTTATTCGGTCCCGCATAAAGATTTCCTGTTAAATTCGATATAAATAAAACATTCATACATACACCTCAAACAGTTATTCCTTCTTTAGCATGCTGATATCCAGCATATCGCCCCACTCCAAATCATACTTATCCGGATTAAACGGCATCATACATGCCCCCGGTGTAAATGTTAACTCCGCAAAATAATATTTTCCATTAGCAATGAAAAAGTCCACTCTTACAAACGGAAAATTCTTCGCTAACTGCTCAGCCATATTCCTCATTTCATGAAAATATGCAGGAAATTCCACTGAACTAATATCTGTATAATCATCACGTTTCAAAGGCATCTTAGTTCCATCCAAATAAAAGAATCCAATCTGTGCCTGTCTATCATGAACCAAGTCGTTTGATACATATATACACTGTGGCTTTCCGTTAAAACAGAAAAATTTGTAATCAGTTATGCAATCCCCAAGATATTCTTCACAAGTTATCACCCTCGGCGTAATACGAGAATAATGCACTTCAATATTAAAAGCACCAAAATCCTCTTTTAACCATGAATTCAACTGCTTCTCAGCCTTTTTCTTATCAAACTCCTGCTTATCAGGGCACAGTATATTATAAGCGCATCCGTGATTACATTTTAAGACAAATTTCTCAGGTAAATTATCCCAAGTAATATCCTCTGCCTTTTCCCACGTACCCAACAACGGTACTAAGGTATCACCATATCCCTTCTCCTCAATATATTTTCTAACAGCGTATTTATCAGAACACTGCACCACTGTCTTATTCTCCGGATAATAATAAAGCTTAAGCCACTGCAATTTCTCGTTAAACGTTTTTGGATTCTTAATATCCAATTTTTTTCCCAATACCAACTTAAAATATACTTTTGACATTAAGGTATCCGGCAATAACTTATGCGCTATCACCTGCATTTTTCTTCTTGTTTTATAGGCTATTGAATCGCGTTCCATTATATCTTCCTTCTTTCCATTCGTACGCTAATACACTATTTTGTCAAGCACAGATACTACTAGATTATTGTCAATATATATACGTGGAACCCGTTCTCCCACATTACACAATATCTCATAACTGATTGTATTATTTCTTTTTGCAATTTCATCCACATGATTATAGTCAGAAGTCCCGTAAATGGTGGCTACAGAACCGACTTCTACATCATCGATATCTGTTATATCTACCATGCATTGATCCATACAAACCCGGCCTATAATCGGTGCTGCACAACCATTTATCTCTACCGACATCTTATTCCCATTTGCTCTCAAAAGACCGTCTGCATACCCAATCGGAAGCGTAGCCACTTTCATAGTCTTCTCCGCAACATATGTCCTTCCGTAGCTAATGCATTCCCCCGGTTGAACAATCTTTATATAATCAACAATTGATCTCAAGCACATCGCCGGTAAAAGGGTAAATCTTTGTTTCACTTCCTCGGACGGCCAAAATCCATATAAAACCAGCCCTGCTCTCACCATATCCATATACGATTGCGGATAATCTATTATCGCTGCACTGTTTGCACAGTGGCAAATCTCAAAGCACGTATGACGTCCCTTTAGGTACGATATTGCTGACTGAAAAAGGGCGAATTGCGCTTCCGTATACAGCCTTCCGTTTTCACCTTCATCTGCTGAAGCAAAGTGCGTAAAAATACCCTCCTTCATAAAACACTTCCTTCTACACACCTCAACAATATCATCCAACTCATTCTCGTTTTTGCACGGAAAGCCTATTCTTCCCATACCAGTATCTAGCTTTATATGAATTTTTATGTTGACACTATTCTTTTCTGCCTCACGCGCAAGACATTCTGCATATTCCCTTGAAAATACACATTGCGAAATATCATATCGTGATAACATATCTACACAATGAGGATTTGTATAACCTAATATCAATATAGGAAGTGTAATCTCTCCTTCTCTTAATTGTATTGCCTCTTCTATATTTGACACTGCGAAAAAATCCGCTCCCAGTTGCTGGTATAGTTTAGAAATTGGCACAGCTCCATGCCCATATGCATTTGCCTTAACGACACAACAAATTTTAGCATTTCCTACAGTTTCTTTAATCCTAATAAAATTGTGCCTCATGATGCCCAAATCTATCTCGCACCATGTTCTTTTTTGATAAGGGCGCATGTCCATTCTTAATCCCTCACTCTATCTAATTTCTAATTACATAAACAGACTTTTTCAAAAGTCCAAATATCAAATTCCTGCATGTCAATGCAACAGATGACAATACACTTTTATTTTCCGCCTCACGAAACAACTTGTAATGCCATTTAATCAATTTTTTATAACCGTGATTTGATATCGACCCGGCACGCCTTCTGTACCTTGCTAGTACCTCTCCCAACAAATAACAGTCTGCCTTCTTGCAAACCTTCAACCACATTGCATAGTCATTATTTTTCTTTATATCTGCAATCTGAATCCCCCCTACTACAGATGCATCATACATAACAGTTAAGCATCCCGGCCAACAATAATTATACATTCCCCTTTTAGTAATACACTTCGGCCCCGATACAACTACACCTAATTCATTCGAATCTTCATCTATTTCGGTATACTCTGTATATGAAAAACCATACTGATTCACTTCCATGAATCCAATCTGCTTTTCCAATTTCTCCGATAACCACAAATCATCAGAATCCAAAAACGCAACCCAACGTCCCCTTGCCTCTCTTAAAGCATAATTTCTTGATATTGCCGCGCCACTGTTTTTCTCGTTTGATAGCAAGCGTATTCTGGTCTCTTTCGTCTCCTCAACATATTTTCTTACTACTTCGAGTGTATTATCAGAAGAACAATCATCCACTATAAGCAATTCCCAGTTCGTGTATGTTTGTCCCTGTACAGAACGAATAGAATCTAATATGTATTTCTCCGTGTTATACGAAGGCATTATAATCGAGACTAAATCCTGACTCATCTACCCAGCTCCTTTATCAGTTCAACTGCTTTTCTTTGCCCTTCCTCATACTCATTACCTGTTATCTTCCCTTCCCGCAACAGATAATCCCCAAAATCTTCTGCTGTCTCCATCCCTTCCGCAGATATCCCTTCTTTTGCAAATACCGACTTCACTGTTTCAAATATGATTTTCACATCATTCCAAAAGGAAATATTATCAACATACTGAATATCATAAGCCAGCTTTTCTTCCCATGTAATCGCATTACGTCCTTTGACCTGTGCCAGACCGGTCAACCCCTGTCGTACCTCATGCCTCCGGTTCTGCTCCGGTGTCATAAAGACCATATCTCTCACAAGCTGCGGTCTCGGTCCTACAATGCTCATATCACCTTTTAGAATATTAAACAACTCCGGAAGTTCGTCCAAACTGGTAGAACGAAGCTTCTTTCCGAATGATGTCAATCGGACTTCATCCGGAAGCAGCTTCCCGTTCTCATCAGTCTCACTTGTCATACTACGAAACTTATACATTCGAAACAACTTTCCGTCTTTCCCCGGTCTGATTTGACAGAACAACACCGGACTTCCGAGCTTCACTCTTACCAATAATGCAGTCACAAGGATAATCGGACTCAGTACAATAATTGCAAGCAAAGCCAATATAAAATCCAAACAACGCTTTATGTACTTTTCATAAAATCCCACATTATGTTTCTGCATCAATTCTCCCTTACTCTTTCTACCGAAAACAACTCTTCACAATCTCAATCACAATGTCCTGCTGTTCCTCAGTCATTTTAATATCACTCGGCAAGCATAATCCTCTTTCAAAGATATCCGCACCTACATCGGCTCCGTCCGCCATCACGAACGCATTGTTCTTGCAAATCGGCTGCATATGCATCGGTTTCCAAATCGGTCTGCCTTCAGCATTATACTCGGCCATTTTCTCCAAAATCTCCGTCGGACAACTCTTGCCCGGCTCACTCTTATAAGACGCCACCGTTGCTGTTCTTTCCTGCTTACACATAGCATCCTTATCAATAATTAAACAAGACAACCAGAAATTCGGTTCCATAATATCTTCCATGTATGGATTCATCTGTACCGGCAAATCTTTAAAACCTTCCTTGTAGCGCATATAAATCTCTTTTTTCTTCGCAATATGCTCTTCTAAGTGAAGCAACTGCCCTCTGCCGATACCGGCCAAGATGTTAGACATACGGTAGTTATAGCCGTACTCCTCGTGCTGATACCACGGTGCATTTTCTCTTGCCTGTGTAGACAATTTGCGAGCCTTATCGGCTGCTTCTTTGTCATCTGTAAGCAACATACCACCGCCGGAAGTCGTAATAATCTTGTTTCCGTTAAAACTGATGGCATTATACGCTCCAAAAGTACCAGTCTGAATCCCCTTATACGTAGCCCCCAAAGACTCTGCAGCATCCTCAATCAATACAGCGTTATACTTCTTACAGATTGCCTGTATCTCGTCCATCTTTGCCGGCGTACCGTAAAGATTTGCTACAATGACAGCCTTTGCATCCGGATGCAACTGGAACGCCTTTTCTAGTGCCACCGGATCCATATTCCACGTATCATATTCCGTATCGATAAATATCTGCTCACCATTTTCATAGGCCACCGGATTCACCGTTGCTGCAAAGGTCATGTCAGAACACATCACCTTATCTCCCGGCTGAATTCCGGCAAGCTTCACAGCCAAATGTAATGCCGCCGTACCGGCAGATAACGCCACTGCATACTTACATCCGACTTTTTCACAGATGCCTTTTTCTAATGCATCTAAATTAGCACCTACTGTAGATACCCAGTTGGTGTCAAATGCTTCTTGTACATAAGCTTGTTCCTCACCATGCATGGTAGGGGTGGCAAGCCATAACCTTTTCTCTAATCTTTCAATCTCCATCTTTTCCCTCGTTCAAAATAACTATCCCTTCACTACTCAAACTGGTAATATGGTCTAAAATAATTTCTCCATATCCAATTTCCATCATGTTTTCCTGTCCAAATCACCTCGATAGAATACTCTTTCGGCAAATCTATCTTTGCTACACGATACTCACCTATATTTTTATCGGTGATTTCTTTTGAGGCAAACCAAAAACCGATATTATCCCAATAATACTTTTTCTCAAGACGACTTTTTGGTAATTTATCCACTTGTGATGTATCTAACTGGCATTCAACATAAGTATTCCCATCTTCTCCATACTCATATTTTTCATCTGCAATCCAATATAACTCCCCATCATACTGATATACATACATTCCATAGTCGGGACGATACACTCTTAAAATGCCATCCTTTACCACCATTTCCAAGTCCGTCCCTTCTACATCAAGAGACTCAAATTCCGATGGTTCGGCATACATAAGTCTCCCTTTAGAAATATATGTTCCTGTCTGATAGGTTTGCCTCTCATCTGCTCTTCTTAAAAGGACCTCATAATTTTTTACATCCAAATCCAACTTTTTCGCTTTTATCACTGCTTCAAAACCTGTTTGTAAATAATCATATTCACACAAAAAATACTCGTTTACATCCGTCCGCTCCATGTATTCCATTTTCGGAAAATATCTTTTTCCTGATTCAATATCCTGCAAAACAATCTCAAATGCTCCTTCCGTAGCATCTTTATCTAATTCAAAAGCAAATCCACGAAGTACAAAATCTCCATCTTCTGTTTCCGCAGAATCCACTTGATATACCCAAGAGAAATCATCTTCCCTTATATCTAAAATTCTATCTGTTCCGTAATGTTTTGCAAGGAAATACCCTCCCCAAATCAAACACAACAATCCCACACAGATCACCGCATGCCATATCGTCCTTTTCTTCTCCACACTATTCCTCCATTTCCCCATCCCTTCCGGGACAGATCCGTCAGTTCTTTTCTCGTCGTTTTTCTCTGCTTTCTTCCTGCTTTTTCCTCGAAAGATTTTATCTCTATTCAAAACTCATGCAGGAGAGACCGCCTGTGCCGTCCCTCCTGCCTGCTTGTTCTCATTCTAATCGATTGCATCTGCTCCGGTTAACAATACTGCCACCGGTGCCTTTCCTAAGTCCGCCAGCATCTTCCGCATACGGTAGACGCTTTCTCTTGTTGTGTAGTCCTGCTCTACCACAAGAACCACGCCGTCCGCTTCTTTAATGGTATCAATAGCCTTGTAGTCTGCCAGCGGATTGCCGCCCTCCTGGAAGCAAACCTCCTTCTGCACCTTTTCATTGTTCATCATTACCGCATAGGTAGAGGTCGGAACCTTCGATACATCTCCTACCAGTACCAGCTTCGGCTCTTTCGTATCATAGGTAAGTTTTGCTGTCTCCGCAATTTGCTTCGCGGCTACATTGATATATTTCCCGCTCTCTTTCCGGTACACATTTCCCAAGAACCACTTTCCGATGAGACGGTCAATTCCCGTAAACAATCTCTTCTTATCGGACTTCTTCTGAGCCGGAATCTCTGCCACATACACATTCCAGCCCTCAAACTCTTCTCTGTCCTGTACGTACTTGGACAGGATATACTTGATGCCGTGGAACAAAAGTATCGCAATACCTATGACAAGTCCGGAGAGGATCGCCATCTTAATTCCTTCCTTTACCGCATCCATTTTATCAAGAACCGGTACTTCAATTTCCTTCTCTGCGCGTTCCCACTCCAATTGTTCAAACTGCTTTGCCGTAAGGGAAGTGTTCAAATCCGTAATCGCCTGCAAATTATTCTTCTGACTCTGCTCCAACTCGTAGTTAATCTGGGAGTAGGTGGAGTTGTTGGTGGTCAGAAGCTTAAACTCATCTACACTCTCCATAATCTCCGGCTGCTTTGCACGCATGCCCTCTTCGATCAGGGTCAGAAGAGTACGGCACTCCTCCTGGGACTTCCCCCGCACCGTAAAGTGAATCAGGAAGTTGGATGCATCCGCGGAACCGCTCATTACCTCTCTGAGGTAACGAATCTCCATTGGGTTCTCCAGACGGTCGATGATGTACTGATACAGCTCACCGTTAGAAATATACGTACTATACACCCGGACAATCTGGTTCGCCGGGTTCTGGTTCTGCACGGTCATGTCCGGCATAATCTGCCAGTCCGTCTCCACGAAAAAGTCCACGGAGCCTCTCCACTCGTTGTACGGGTCAATCTCCATCAGGACAGAATTATCATTGTAATCCGTCTGCTGTACCAGAGAATCCTCGATATTCTCGATGCTCTTGCGGATGGCCTCGCCCTCCTGCTGATACAACGCCAGTTCACCCTGATACTCAATCTGACGGTTGGCAATCACCTCCGGGTCGGAGATCTTTACCATCTCCATGGCACACTTGGTACCGCCGAGCACCACAGCACCCACCAAGGCGGTCACCACCGCCGTTCTCCAATGCTTGCATGCTTTATATAATAACCGTTTTAAGTTGATTTCCTTTTCCTGTTCGTTCATACTATCCTCCGCATCTTTTCTACATAAAAGGGCATAAAATCCCAATCTTTATCATACCACATTTCATATCAAAACGCAAGTTTCCCTTAACCTTTTTTCCTGGTAATTTTTCACTATCTACCGGCAATATAAAACACCGCCGAAAATCCGGCGGTGCTGGTCATGTACAGGATTCCCCTGTACATTCTTAATTCAGTTGTAACTCTGCCTTCACCTGCTCATACAGCGGCCGGATAGCCTCCTCCGTCTCCTCCAGCTCATCCGCAATCTGCGAAAGAGGTTTGTTCTTGAGGAGTTTCTTGCGGATTTGAAGAAGCAACATATCTACTCTTCCTTCATTCCGTTCTCTCTGCTTATGAAATTCCACGATTTCCATTAACGCTTCGCACATACCATCCACCTGAAACCTTTCTTTGTTCGCTCTTACCACTATATTCATCACCGACTGATACAGCATATCCTCCTGATGCGCTTTGTATTCCACAATCAACCGTTCTACATCCTGCTTTTCTTTCAAATCATTCGTCAAGCTTTTCAGCCCAAAATTCTCCTCCTCGAAAAGCCTCTTCTGTACCAGCAACTGTATCGGAAACACCGGATCCGATATGTAATAGATGCCGGCTCCTGCTTCTGTAATTGTCCGGTGTAACACCTGTTCCAAATACTTACACATTTCTCTCGGATACCCCATACTCACAAAAGTAATGGTCACATCCTCGGACTTAATCTCATTCACTTTACCCGTGTCGGACTTGTAAAAACAGGCATACCCGTACACCTTGAAAAAATCATCGATGCTCAGGGAATCCGTAGGACTTTTATACTCCACGATATTATGCCCCCGGAAAATCCGTCCGATGTTTTTCCTAATCCTCCTTGCACTGTCTTTCTTAATCACCAGCACATCCAGCTGCATAGGCTTCGTACTGAGCATATGTTCATTCTCGAAGGTCAAAAACTCTGCCTCCTCCGCCAGTTCAATCTGCAAATCAGCGTAAAATGCCGCATGCCACTGCAACAGCTTTTCTTCTTTTTTCTCGTCCCCCATTTTTCCTCCTGTGTAAAACACCGGAAGTTTCTCCCCTCAGGAAACTCCTACTTTGTCATCCGAATAAAAGCATGAATTTCCCGAAGAAGCGGTATGTCGCTTGCGAACACAACATCCCACACAGATAGATTCAGACGGCAGCGTTCTCTCCTCACTGCCTTGAAAAAAGAAATATGCTTTGTTTAGATTATAGCATGTCGTCCAAAGAAAAGCAAGGTCTATTTTAAAGAAACTTTTTCTTCGAAACGCAAGAGCGGGACTGCGCATTCCCATGCGACAGCCCCGCTCAACATCTCTATTCTTTTCCCTTCGGCATCTTATAGGTCGGCACCAACTCTTTTACCATTGCCCTGACCTCGCCGGTCTCCTCGTATACCGCGTCCTTCAATACCGCAAGGCTGTCAAAGAACGGTTCGTCCTCCATCTCGATCGGCCTTGCCACGGAGATACGGTCGTTTGCCGTCTTTGCCAGGCCTTCCTCTGCCATCAGACGCTCCTCGTAGAGCTTCTCACCCGGACGCAAGCCGGTATATTCAATCATAATATCTTCATTCGGCGTATATCCGGAAAGACGAATGAGGTTCTTTGCCAAATCTACAATCTTTACCGGTTCTCCCATATCCAGCACAAAAATCTCACCTCCGTGAGCAAAGGCTCCCGCCTGAAGTACCAGGGATACCGCCTCCGGTATGGTCATGAAGTAACGGATAATGTCCGGATGGGTCACCGTCACCGGACCGCCCTCTTTGATTTGCTGTTTAAACAGCGGAATTACACTGCCGTTACTGCCCAATACGTTACCGAACCGCACCGCCACAAACTCCGTCTTGGAACGACGGCTGTAGGCCTGTACAATCATCTCACAAATACGCTTGCTGGCACCCATGATGTTGGTCGGGTTAACCGCCTTATCCGTGGAAATCAATACAAAACGCTCCACGCCGTAACGATCTGCCGCCTGTACCGTCTTTAAGGTACCGAACACGTTATTTTTAATCGCCTCGTTCGGGCTGTCCTCCATCAGCGGCACATGCTTATGAGCTGCCGCATGGAACACGATATTCGGCAAATACTGCTCGAAAATAGAGTTCATACGGTTGGTATTTCGCACCGATGCAATCAGTACCACCAGATTGAGTTTCGGGTACTTTCTCTTCAACTCCTGCTGTATCTCATAGGCATTGTTTTCGTAAATATCAACGATAATCAGCTGCTTCGGCTTTGCTGCCGCAATCTGACGACAAAGCTCACTGCCGATGGAACCGCCGCCGCCGGTAACCAACACCACCTGATTACCCAAATAGCCTGTAATTGCGGACAAATCTACCTTTACCGGGTCTCTTCCCAAAAGGTCTTCGATTTCCACATGACGAAGCTGGCTGACGCGCACTTCCTTATTGACCAGCTGATACACACCCGGAAGGGTCTTTAACTCGCAACCGGTCTGGTTACAAATCTTTGCAATGTCCGCGATAGTTTTCTTGGAAACCGACGGCATCGCAATAATAATCTCATCAATCTGGTACCGTGCCGCCGCATCCACAATGGCATCTCGGCCGCCCACAATCTGGCACCCCTGAATGGTACGGCCCACCAAAGACGCATTATCATCGATAACGCACTCCACATGCTTATGCAAGTGATCACTGGTCTTAAGCTCACGGATTAAGACATCCGCTGCCCCGCCGGCACCCACAACCATCACGCGGGAAATCTCTCCCCCGTGGCGTCCGTCCACCATTCTTTTCCGTATACGGCGCATAAAACGGTAGAAGAAACGAGTCACCACCGTAATAAATACCAGTACGCCTACATACAAAAACCAGTAACTGCGCGGCATATACACCTGTGCAATTGCCGACGCCAAAAGCTGCACCAGAGTGGACGTCACCGAAGCCAGCACAATCTGCTGCAGTTCGTACATGCCCACATAGCGCCATACACTGTGATACAACCGGAAAAACCAAAATATTACCAACGTCGCCAGCACATTCGGCAACATCAGCTGCCATGCATTTTCCAAATACGGCGCCTGAATCTCCTTAAAGGAGAGATTGAAGCGCAACAGAAGCGCTCCGATGGAAGATGCGATTACCGCTCCCACATCCAGCACCATAAAGAAAACCTGACGCAAAATCAGACCTTTATCATGAATTGCTTTTTTGTTCATTTTATCCCTCTTCTATTTGTTCATCGGTTCTTACCGAATCCAATTTTCGACACAATTTTCTAAACCACCAATTTATATCATATCACTACCGATATAAAATAGCAAGCAGAAAACCGACCTCATGAACAATTATTCCGGAGGCACACTTTGTCTTTTGCTTACCCTTCCGTACCTCTCATACAACCGCCGCATCCTCCGCAACTCTGGCTCATACGGTTGCCGGACTCATCAAAGGCGTAAACCTCCATGCCGCCTCCGCCCTGCAGATAGTCCCCCACCGACTCCAACAAGCATACCGCCTGGGCTGCGATTCCTTCTCCGCTGCCGGTAAAACCGAGCCCTTCCTCCGTTGTTGCCTTAATGTTTACCTGCCCTTTGGTAATTCCCAGTGCTCCCGCAATATTTTCCCGCATATCGGACAAGTACGGTGCAAATTTCGGTGCCTGGGCAATAATCGTGGCATCGATATTTCCCACCAGATAATGCTCTCCTGCCAGCAATTCTCCTACCTTCTTAAGGAGCACCATACTGGAAATGCCCGCATAGGCCGGGTCCTTGTCCGGAAAATGCTTTCCGATGTCGCCCAGTGCCGCCGCGCCCAAAAGCGCATCCATAATCGCATGCAAAAGCACATCCGCATCCGAATGTCCCAGCAAACCCTTTTCGTACGGAATCGCCACTCCTCCTACGATCAGTGCTCTATTTTCTACCAATCGATGTACATCATATCCTGTTCCGATTCTCATAACTGCCTCCTTTATCTTTCAAAGCATTTTCTGCTCAAACTTCCTCTTCCTGTTCCTCTGACTTTACGACTTCTTTTACGTAGGCCTCAAAAGCCGACGGTATCGCATAGGTATCCCGCAACTCCGAAACTGTTACGAATACCGCATCCTCCGGAGCCTTCCGCTTCCCTGTCAAAGCTTCCGCAACCGCTTTCAGCCGCTCCGGCAGGATTTCCCGGACCGTTGCAGGCGTCCTCTCCCATAAAGCCTCCCTTTCCGATGCTTCTTCCTCGTCAGACGTTCCTGCTCCGTCCGATACCTTTGCTCCCGCAGGCTCCGCCTGTATGCAGATTCCTTCCATATGCCACTCGATATGGGAAAAAATATGCTTTGCCTTTTTCCCTTTGGTTACCGTTACCTTTATCCTATCAGCAAGCGTTTGTGATTCTGTTTGTAACCCCGCTTGCAACTCTATCTGTAGCTTCTTCTGCAGTTCTTCCGTTTCCGTACTGTTCCCCTCCGTCAGTGCATTCGGGAACTCCCAAAGCCCTGCCAGAAGTCCCTTCTTTTCCCTGCGATGCAACAGTATTTTCTCCCCGCAGGAAATTAGGTACACGGTTCGTTTTTCGATACGTCGTTCCTTTTTTCCTGACTTCACCGGAAGCTCGGTTTCTCTGCCTTCATGAAAGGCTTTGCACAAATGCATCACCGGACACTGCTCACACAGCGGCTTGCCGTTGGGCAGACACACGGTAGCTCCCAGCTCCATGAGGGACTGGTTAAAGTCTCCGCTCCGCTTCGGCATGACACGTAACAAATCTTCCCGCACCGCCTGCTTCGTCTTGTCTTTCGCAATATCTTCTTCACTGCCGGTAATTCTGCTCAATACCCGCAGTACATTCCCGTCTACCGCCGGAAAAGGCAGTCCGAAGGCAATGGAGGAAATAGCTCCCGCCGTATAGTCTCCGATGCCTGGCAGCAAGCGGATTGCTTCATAGTCCGCCGGCATCTCGCCGCCGTACTGCTCTACCAATATCTTTGCCGCCTTTTGCATGTTCCGGACCCGGTTATAATAGCCCAGTCCCTCCCACAGCTTTAACAACACTTCCTCTTCTGCCTCCGCCAGTGCTTTCACATCCGGCAAAGACGCCAAAAAGCGGTCATAATAGCCTCTGACCGCCTCGACTCTTGTCTGTTGTAGCATGATCTCCGACACCCACACATGGTAGGGTGTCGGATCCTCACGCCACGGTAATATTCTTCGGTTATAATCATACCAATGCAAAAGATAAGGTATTATCTCTTCCGCCTTATTACTTCCGTCTTTCTTCACCGTTACTCCTTTTGGGCATTCTCCGCCGAAATCAACAGTCGTTGTCCCTTTTCACCGGTGATTTCAACACGTTCCATCTCCGCTCCCTTGTAATGGGTTGCGGTAATTACCGAAGCCACTTTGTTCACGTAATCATCATCCGCGTAAGCATAGAACACAACCTCCGCCGGTACATATCTGCCCATAGCATAGTCCAGTCTGCCGGTCACTTTACCGAGGTACTGTCCTGCGGATGTTACATAGGCCTCAAAATCAATCCTCTTATATCCGATTTCGTAACGAATACCTTCTAAAGCAAAGTTGTATCCGTCCGTAAGGCTCAAGCCGCCCTTTTTCATTACCCAGAATGCATACGGAATCTCCTCCGATGTCATGTTAATCCGGATATACTGACCGTCTTCCTTACATTCGACAAGCTTCAAAACATCTGCCATATCTTCCGCCTGCAGAGTGATTCCGCACTCCTTCAGGGTAGTCGCATCCAAAACCTGCATTTCACTGAGCTCCGTCGCCGGGAAAATGTATTGCTCTGCACCGGCAGCATTGAACACGCCGCTTGCCGGGCAAAGGCTTGCCGGGTCTTCAAAGGAATATTCCTTGAAATACATTGCCTTTGCTTCACCCTTTTCCAGGTAAACGTGCTTACTATCCGTTCCGGAAAGTTCACTCAGATAGAACAGCTTTAATCCCTTACCTTCTACACAGATGTACTGCTTTCCGTTGATACGAACCACCGACGCACTGTAGCCCTGCGGCCAAACCGTAGTCTTTACATAGTTTTCCGCATCCTCCGTCAGATATACGGAATCCTCCTTAAAGATCGGCAAATCGTAGCCGTGTCCTTTTACCTTCAAGACTTCTGCCACCTTCGGAAGCTTCTCCGCGAAGAAGGTGTCTGCCGCATCTTTCCCCTTCAGAAAGCCTCTCGCTATCGGAGTTGCGAACAAATACAGCACAACAACCAGTGCAAGCACACCTACAATCCAAAGGATTGCCTTTAACGCACTGAAATCTCTGGAAGCACGGCGTAGTTTCTTTTTCCGCTTCTTTTGTGCTTTTTTCTTCTCCTTGTCAGCAGCCTTTTCTGCGGCTTTTTCGGTCGCCTTCTGCACTTTTTCGGATTCTATCTGGGCCTTTTCCTGCTTCAGCACTTCCTCGGCTTTCATGGCCTTCGCCGCCTCGGCTTCCGCCTCCGCCTTTTGGGTCGTAGCTTCAATTTCCGCACGTTCTGCCGCCAGCTTTGCCGCCTGCAGATTCTCTTCTTCTTCTCTCCGCTTCGCTTCCGCCAATTCCGCAGCACGCTCCGCATCCGCTACATTCCGGGCCGCAGCCTGTCTTGCTTCCGCTTCCGCAAGCTCTGCCGCACGTTCCGCATCCGCTACCTTTTGTGCAGCAAGCTGTTTTGCTTCCGCCTCCATACGTCTCTGCTCTTCGGCTTCCTGAAGAATACGCTCTGCCTCGGCTGCCTCCTCTTGACGAAGACGTTCTTCTTCCTCCGCCTCGCGACGCAGGCGAGCCGCCTCTGCCTCCGCCTTTTGAGCTACCGCTTCCGCTTCCGCACGCTCCGCCGCCAGCTTTGCCGCCTGCAGATTTTCTTCCTCTTCCTTGCGCTTCGCTTCGGCCATCTGAGCTGCCAGCTCAGCCTCAGCCATGGTCTGTGCCGCAATCTGTCTTGCTTCTGCCTCTATTTTCTTCTGTTCTTCTGCTTCTGCCTCTAGACGCAAACGTTCCGTCTCAGCCTCCGCCAAACGTCGCTCTTCTTCCTCTGCCTCACGGCGTAAACGCGCAGCCTCTGCCTCTGCCTTTTGCGTTGCAGCTTCCGCTTCCGCACGCTCCGCTGCCAGCTTTGCCGCCTGCAGATTTGCCTCTTCTTCTCTAAGCTTCGCCTCCGCAAGCTCTGCCGCACGTTCCGCGTCTGCCACATTCTGTGCTGCAATCCGGCGCGCCTCGGCCTCTGCCAACGCCGCAGCCTGCTCCGCTTCCGCCACGCTCTGTGCCGCAGCTCGTCTTGCCTCGTTCTCGATTCTTCTGGTCTCTTCTTCTTCCTCTTCCAAACGTTTCCGTCTCGCTTCTTCCTCTTCACGACGCAAACGCTCCGCCTTGGCCTCCTGACGCTGACGTTCCGCCTCGGCCTCTTCTGCCTGACGGCGGGCTGCTTCCTTGGCCTCCGCATCTTCTGCAGTCTCCTTCGGTTCCGGATCCTGCTTTACGCACTCTTCCTCCTCCGTGTGTACCGTTTCCGCGCCCTTGCGTTCCTCTTCCAGACGCTCCTGCTCCACGATAACGCTACGCAACTCCTCCGGAAGATTCGCCTGATCGTAATATTCAAAATAAATACCGTAACGCTCTTTGTAAATCTTGTAATACGGACGGAATACCAATACGTCATCCACATCGGTTCCGCGCATAGTAAAGGTCAGTTCCCCGGCTTTTTTTACGATATTGTCACCGCAATGCTCAAACCACTCGAAAAGCGTTACACCTTCCTTCAGTAAAATCTGTTCACGCACGGAAACAGTCTTGGTTGCCACGGTTGCCTTCGTTTGTTTCATGCTCTCCGTGGTCATAGCCTCAGTGCCCAAGCCTGCCGCCAAAACAAACGGTCCGTAAGACAGTGCCGCACAGTTCTCCATATCCGGAAGCTTATTTACCGTTACCTTCGGATGGAATTTCAGCACAATACGGTCTCCGGATTTCCGCTTGCCCTCCGTACTGATATATCCGTTCTTTACGAAGGTATTCGTCACCGTGCCGTTCACCGACACCTCAATGTCCTCTCCGCTCCATTCCGGCACTCGGAAATAGAGAGAGGTTTCCTTGAAATCCTCCGTCACCAACACAAATTCCGCGGACTCGTAGCTTTCCGGGTCTACCGTCTGCGTCAGCTTCACACCCAAGCCTTTATCCTCAAGCACGGATGAAATGTATAGATTCACATAAATTCCGCCGCTGGCATGATAGATGCTGGAGCTTAAGTCGGTAAAAAGCTCCATTCCGGCACCGGTACAACACCAAAACTTCGAATCCGGTGTGGAAAATGTCTTAAAATATCCGGTTGCCATCGGCTGAAAGAACGCAGCCATACCGTCTTCCGGGTTTTGGGCACCCAGCATTGCATTAAAGTACGCCCGTTCATAATAATCCATATATTTTTTGTCACCGGTTACGGAATACAGCCCCGCGGCCAGCTTCATCATACCGCGAACGCTGCAGGTCTCACTGTTGTACTGGTTGCGCCCGGCTGCCAATGCCCCCGGTTCACAGAAATACATCATCTCACCGTTACCGCCGGTAACATAGGTATGGCTTTCCGTTACCATATCAAAAAAATTCTTTACAATCTCAAAAGAACGGACCTCCGACTCCCCGAACGCCATATACCGGTTCAGTGCACCGAGAATCTTCGGAATCGTATCGGACACCTGTTTATTCGCCAATACATTCTTTCCTACGGAGAGCTGCGTAAACAAAGCCGTCTCGTCAAACTTCTCCGCTGCCTCCGCATAACGCTCGTCACCGGTAATTTTGTACAGCTCATACAAGCAATCATTCATACCGCCGTCGGCGATGCTGAGCACTCTTCTCAGTTCTCTGTCCGTCCACTTCTGTACCCGGGCAACAATCCATTCACCCAGTTTTTTCACAATGGTTAGAGCCTGATCCATTCCGGCAAGCTTGTATACGGCAATCAGTCCCGCTACAAGCTTGTGCATTATATACCACGCCTTGTAAGGCTGGCCGTTCTCCAGCTTGTCAAAAACCTCCTCAGGGAAGGTAAACAAATATCCGTTTTCACTCTGACACCGGGACAGTACGGATAGAACATACTCCAACCGTTCCTTTATCTCTCCGGATCTCTCCTTTGCATAAATCTGTGCCAGAGCCACCATATAGTGTCCCAGGGTATGACCGCAATACTCTTCGTTTTCCCATCCTCCGGAATATTTTTCTGCATCGTTTGGAATACCTGCCGTCTCACAGAAGCCTGCCAACAGCTTGTCCATATCGAGACTGCACAAGTACTCTTTTTCTTTAACATAAGAGTTTACAATAAGCGGTTCCGTCACCTTAACCGAATGCCGCGCAAATTCACGTATCCGCATATTACTTCCTCCTTTTCGGTCATAGTTTCACTCTTTAGCGTTTCTTTCCGCCAAAAAGCCCCTTCAGGCCACCCCATCTCTTTTCTGTGCCTTCTGCTTCTCCCGGCTGAATCGTTGCTTCTATTTGTGCACGCTCCGCCGACAGCTTTGCTAACAGTAGCTTTGCTTCTTCCTCTCTCAGTCTTGCTTCTGCCAGCTCCGCAGCACGTTGCGCTTCCGCCAGCTGCTGTGCCGCAGCCTGTTTTTCCTTCTCTTCGGCCAGCTTCTTCTCATCCGCCGCACGCTTCTTAGCTTCTTCCTCTTCGAGTTTACGCTTACGCTCCGCTTCTTCCGCTTCCTCCTGGCGACGGCGCTCCATCTCCTGACGCTGAAGCTCTCGTTCCTTGTAAAGACGGTATTCTTCCTCACGTTTCTTACGTGCCTCTTCCTTACGCAGACGATCTTCCTCTTCCCTCGCACGACGTTCGCGGCCTTCATCTCCCTCTTGGCGGCGTTCCTCCATCTCCTGACGCTGGAGGTCTATTCCGCGACGAAGTCGATACTCTTCCTCACGACGTTTTTGCTCTTCTTCTTTACGACGACGGGCTTCTTCCTCCTCTTCCTCACGACGGCGGCGGGCTGCCTCCTCTTCTTCCGCACGGCGGCGCTCCTCCTCCTGTTCCAAACGGAAACGCTCTTCCAGACTCATTTCCATGAGCCTATCCGCCTCTTCGTTCTTCCTTTCTTCCTCTGCTGCTGCCGCAAGACGACGTTCTTCCTCACGGCGCTTACGCTCCTCTTCCGCACGCTTTTTACGTTCCTCGTCCTCACGACGCTCTCTCTCTTCCGCCTCTGCTTCCGCACGACGCTGAAGCTCCTGACGCTGAAGCTCTATTCCGCGACGAAGACGATAATCCTCCTCACGCTGTTTACGCAGTTCCTCCTGACGCTGACGTTCTTCCTCTTCCTGTTGCAAACGCACTGCATCCCGGCGTCTCTGTTCTTCTTCCTTAATCTTGCGCTCTTCTTCCTCCTTACGAAGACGCTCTTCCTCCGCCTTACGGGCAGCCTCCGCTTCCGCAGCAAGGCGTTCCTCCTCCAGACGCTTTTTCTCCTCCTTAATTGCGCGGAGGTCATCCGGAAGATTCTCCTCGTCATAGCATTCCATATATATGCCGTAACGCTCGTTATAAAGCTTGTAATACGGTCTGAAAGCCACTTCAACGTCCTCTTCCAGTCCGGTCAGTGTATAGGCCAGCTCTCCGTCCTTTTTCACGAAGTTTTCTTTGTAATTTGCCAGCCACTCGGAACGGTTCAAGCCCTCCTTCAGTACGATACGATCCATTACCGGCACCTTCTTTGTCGGCGCATCTACATTCGTACGCTTCATACACTCCGTGGTCATGTCCTCGGTACCCAGTCCCGCTGCCATTACAAACGGTCCGTAGGTTGCCGCAACACAATACTCCATCTCCGGAAGCTTGTGCAACGTCAGTGCCGGGTGGAACTTAAGAACGATACGTTCTCCGTTCACATGCTTCTTGTCCGTATGAAGGTATCCGTTCGTTACAGACGTCTCCACCGCAGTTCCGTTTATGGTTACCTCTACCTTATCACCTGCCCATTCCGGCATACGGAAATAGAGCGCAGTCTCCTTCGTCCCGTTCAGCTCCAGTGTAAATTCAGCGGTATCATAGCTCTCCCAATCGATTTTCTGAGTCAGCTTTACTCCGGACTCCTTATCCTCAAGTACCGAAGAAATATATAAGTTAACGTAAACAGCGTCTTCCGCCCTATGATAAATACCGCGGTCCAATGTAGTAAACATCTTCATACCGGTTCCGGTACAACACCAGAACTTATTAATCGGCGCAGAAAATGTTTTGAAATAGCCGGAAGCCATCGACTGGAAGCACGCGGTCATACCGTCCTCCGGATTCTGTGCACCCAGCATCGCATTAAAGTACGCCTGCTCGTAGTAATCCATGTACTTTTTGTCACCCGTTAAGGAATAGAGCCTCTGTGCCAGCATCATCATAGCATAGGTACTGCAGGTCTCACTGTTATACTGGGTACGGTTTTTCGCAATATCCCCCGGAGTACGGAAATGATACATTTCACCATTACCGCCGGTAATAAAGGTATGCTCCTGGGTTACCATATCGAAAAAGTTCTTGGCGGTCTCAAGAGAACGAACCTCCGTCTCCCCGATTGTCATATAACGGTTTAACGCACCGAGAACCTTGGAAATCGTATCGGCGGCATGCTTATTTGCCAAAATATCCTTTCCCATGGAAAGTGATGCAAACATATCTTCTTCGTCAAACTTAGCCGCAGCCTGCGCATACCGCTCATTTTCGGTCAGCTTAGACAACTCGTACAAGCAGTCATTCATTCCGCCGTCCGCAACAGAAAGGGTCCATCTCTTTTGTCTCTCCGTCCAGTTCAAAACCCGGTCCGCAATCCAATCACCCAGCTTTTCCACAATGGTTTTCGCCTGCTCCATTCCGGTCATCCGGTATACGGCAATCAACCCCATCACAAGCTTGTGCATTACATACCACAGCTTATAAGGATCGCCCTTCTCCAGCTTGGCAAAAAGCTCCTCATCATGGGCAAACAGGAAGCCACTTTGCTTCTGGCTCTGAGCCAGCTCGGACAATATATACTCCAGACGTTCCTTAATCTCTGCCGATTGCTCCTTTGCATAAACCTGTGCCAGAGCTGTCATGTAGTGTCCAAGCGTATGACCGGCATAATCCTTATCCTCCCAGCCGCCGGTATATTTGTCCGCCCGTTTCGAGATACCTGCCGTCTCACGGAATCCCGCCATAAGCCTGTCCATGTCAAGACTGCATAAGTACTCCTTTTCTTTCATGTAAGCGTTTACAAGTACCGGTTCCGTTACCGTAACCGAATTTCGCGCATATTCTCGCATACGCATACATATCCCTCCTTTTTTACTGTTTTTCTCCATAATTTTTAAAACTGATATTCAAATCCGCCTTTCCCTTGATGCCGTCCACCATTCCCGAGGAGGTGTACTGCCACATGGAAAACTGATACGGATAATAAATGTCGTCTCCGTAATATGCATACCAGAAATCATAGTCCGAAAGCTGTGCCAGATCCAAATCCAAAATGGACCAACGGGTGTTGGCATACAGCATCGGCGTATAGCCCGCCGCCTTAATCTCCTCCAAAAACGCCTTTGCACAAGCGGTTCTGGTCTCTATGGAAAGGGCGTTGGCCCGTGCTGCCGCATAACTGGTAATCTCCTCTGTATCAAACACTACCGGCCAGGTAATGTCATAGCCCTTTAAACTATCAATGACAAATCTTGCCTCTTCCTTTGCTTCCTCTACCGTCTTTGCCTGGGTAAAGAAATACACTCCCACATCGATTCCCGCCGCCTTGGCGCCTTCGATGTTTTGCTTGAAGTACGGGTCCAGCTCACAGGTACCGTTGGTTCCCATACCACGGAAGCCCAGACGGATAATTGCAAATTCCACGCCGTCCGCAGCTACCTTATTCCAATCAATCTTCTCCTGATATTTGGAAACATCCACACCCTTTAGGGATACCTTTTCACCGTTTTCCCAATAAGTATATTGTCCCGCAACATCCTTTACAAAACCTTCTGCCGTGTAATTATGCTTTGCGATTTCTTCACGTACACGAACCAGGAGTCTTTCTCCCAAATCGCCGGTGATGAGAACACGCTCTTTGTCCGCCTCTTCTCTGGTAATGCCGCGAATCACGGAATCTCCCGCAAGATCTCCGAAGGTATCCTCCGCATACGCGTAGAAATTCAGAGAGGTCAGCTCATAGCCGCTTCCCTTCAGGGTAAGTCTGCCTGTCACCTTACCAAGATAGGTCTCTGCGGATACCACATAGGAATCAAACCGGATACTGTCCTGCTCCAGCGTATACACCAGCTCATGATCCGCATGCAGGATGTAATCCGACATTTCAAAGCTTCCTTCCGCTCGCGGTACGGAAAAGGTATACGGCACATCTCCTATCATTGTATCGATGATGAGACGGTCGCCGTCCTCCGTATAGGCTCCTACATCCGCCAGGAGCGCCAGGCTGGTCCCGTAATCCGGGATGAGATGCTCCTGAAGCGTCTTTACATCCAGCAAATGCAAGCCTTCCTTTGATGCATTTTCCGTATATACATACTGCTCTATTCCCAATCCGTTATGTACGCCTCTGACAAAGCACAGACTCTCCGGCACATCAAAGGAATACTCCCAGAAATACACTGCCTTTCCGGTCAGACTTTCCAGATAAATATACTGCGCCCCTTCCTCGGCTACCTCATTCGGATAGTAGGCCCGCAGTCCCTTTCCTTCCACACAAATATATTCTTTCCCGGACAGTTCGGCAACAAATGCCTGATAGCCCTCCGGAAGCTTACAGGACGCTGCATAGCCCTGCGGGTCCTCTAAGTATACCTTCTTTATCTCCGGCGGAATATTCTCTGTTCCTTCTCCCTCGCTGTCACCGGATACGCCGAACACCTCCGCCACTCCCGGCATGCTCTTTTGCAGGAAACCGTCGACGGCTCCCTTCGCCTTTGAAAAGCCTTTGCCGACCGGTCCGGCAAACACATACAAAAGAACGGCAAGTACAAGAGCTCCGGCCACGTGTCCCAATACAATCCAAAGTGCACGCTTTTTCTTACCGATTGCTTTCTCCTCCGGAGTCCCGGCATTTTCTCCAGCAGTTTTTTTATCCGCCTTCTTAGTCTTCGTTGCTTTTCTTGCAGCTTCCGTCAGAGCTTTTGCCGAGACATCCTGCTTTTGCGCCTCCAGTGCCGCCGCATCCGCGATTTCTTCCTGCTTTTTGGAAAGAGCAGCCAACTCACTCTCCGACAGTCCCGCCGCAGCCACATAATTAAAATAAATGCCGTAGCGGTTATTATAATGCTTGTAATACGGTGTAAATAAAAGCTCACCGTCCGCATCGGTTCCGGAAAGGAAGAACGCCACATCGCCCTCTGCCTTCACGAAATTCTTTTTGCAGTCCGCAAACCATTCCCGCACACTGACATTCTTCACAAGAACAGTTTCCCGGACAGATATCTTCTTGGTCGGTATGGTTACATTGACACCGGTCACCTCCGTAGTCATATCACTCTGACCGAGGCTGGCAGCCAACACAAACGGTCCGTAGGTTGCCGCCGCACTGTAAGAAGTGTCCGGCAACGGCCAAAGCATAATCTCCGGGAAGAACCGGAGGGTAATCTGCTGCTCCACGCCCCAGTTACGGTCCAGTAAAATATATCCCTTCTGTACCGCATAATCCGCCGTCTCACCGTTAACCTTCAGTTCAAAACGCTGCTTTGTCCAATCCGGCACACGGAACGCCATCGTGAAGTGCTTCTCCTCCGCCATAGTCAGCGTAAAGCTCACCGTATCAAAGTGATTTAAGTCTGTTTTCTGAATTAAATCAAGATTTAACTTCTCGTCATGTAACGCAGAAGCCACGTATAAATTCACATACAAGCGATTTTCCCCGGTATGGTAAATCGCACTGTTCAGCTTCGTAAAGTTCTCCATGCCGGTTCCGGTACAGCACCAGAAATGCTCAAACGGCTTGCTGTATACCTTAAAATATCCGGACGCCATCGGCTGGAAATACATGGTCATACCGGTCTCCGGATTCTGAGAACCCAGCACTGCATTAAAGAAGGTTCGCTCATAGAAATCCATATACCGCTTTTCACCGGTCACAAAGAACAGCCCTTCCGCCAGCTTTAACATGTTGTGGGTATTACAGGTTTCGCAATTACAGCAGGTGCGTTCTTTTCCCAAGGTACCTGTCGCACGAAAATGTTCCCACTCGCTGTTGCCGCCGGTTACATAGGTATGATGTTTCGTTACAATATCAAAAAAGGATTTTGCCGCATTCAAATAAAAGGCTTCCGATTCTCCCAAAGCAAAATACCGGTTCAACGCACCCAAAAACTTCGGAATGGTAGTATTTGCATGCTTCTGCGGCAATACATCTTCTCCCTCGGCAAGCTTTTGGAACAACCCAATCTCATCAAACTTTGCCGCCGCCTCAGCAAACTCCTTCCGTCCGGTCTCTTTATACAATTCGTACATGCAGTCGTTCATACCGCCGTACTCAATCAAAAGCACACGTTCCCGCACCTCGTCGGTCCATTTTGCGGTACGCTCGTACACCCAGATACCGAGCTTTATGGCCAGCTCCAACGCCTGCGGACGACCTCCCAGCTGATATACGGAAAGCAATCCGGAAATCACCTTATGCATGGTATACCACGGCACCCAGGCCGGTTCGCCTCTTTCCAACCGGTCAAACAACTCCTCCGGAGAAGCAAACAAAAAACCGCTCTCCGCCTGACATGCCGAAAGCTCGCTTAATATGTAATTCAAACGTTCCTCAATATCCTTTGCCCCGGTAGCCGCATAAAGCTGCGCCAACGCAGTCATATAATGGCCCAGGGTATGTCCTGCGATTTCCGCATTTTCCCAGCCGCCCGGATAACGCTCCGCTTTCTTCGGAAGTCCCGCCGTTTCCCGGAATCCGGCCAACAACCGGTCCATATCGATACTGCGCAGATATTCCTGTTCCTTCCGGAAGGCATTCTCCAACACCGGCTCACAAAGCTCTACTTTATTCAATGAAAAATTCCGAATAACCATCGCCGAACTCCTTTCTTCTTTCGAATATTACGGGAAATCCCGCACCCTAAAATCGATAAAATTCTGACAAAAATCTGACAACAGAGGGCACTTATCCATGTTATCTATATTTTATCGAAAAAAGCCCCAAAAGTCAAGTCCGGCAGGCAAATTCCGCTCTTCCGTTTTGAAAAACAAAAGGAAAGAGACAGACTTCCCCCTTGGATAGGAAAATCTGTCTCTCATGCAATCATCTGTTAAAACACACGGATGTAACTCCGTTAATCCGTCTTTTCAGTTCCACTGCCCTTAGGAACTAAACGGTTGCTACTGCGTCGAAGCTCTCCTTTAATGCCGGGTAAAGCTTCTTGAATACCTGATACCTTGCCTCGTACTTTGCTACAAGCTCCGGATCCGGCTCGGTGGTATCCACAACAGTGATGAACTTGTCAGCAGCCTCTTCTACGGAAGCGTACTCACCGCAGCCTACTGCCGCAAGGATAGCTCCGCCGTAGCCCGGGCCCTCTTCGCTGTTGATGATGTCTACCTTTACATTCATGATGTTGGCCAGCATCTTTCTCCAAAGCGGGCTCTTTGCGCCGCCGCCGGTTGCACGGATGCGGTCAATCTTTACACCGAGGCTTCTTGCGATTTCAAGGGAATCACGAAGTGCATAGGTAACACCCTCAAGTACAGCCTGAGTCATGTCTGCTCTGGTGGAATCCATGGTAAGACCGATGAAGCAGCCTCTTGCGTTCGGGTTGTTGTGCGGGGTTCTCTCACCCATTAAGTACGGCAGGTAATAAACGTGGTTCTCACCGAGGGTGGTGATTGCCTTCTGCTCCTCTGCGTAATTCTTGGTGCCGATGATTTCGTCCATCCACCACTTATTGGAGGATGCTGCGGAAAGCATACAGCCCATGAGGTGGAACTTACCGTTTGCATGAGCAAACATATGTAAAGCGTTCTGATCGTCTACTGCGAACTTGTCACATGCGATAAATACCGTACCGGAGGTACCCAGGGAAACGATACACATACCGTCCTTGGTGGTACCGGTACCGATTGCACCTGCTGCGTTGTCGCCTGCACCTGCGATAATCTTAACATCGGTAGAGAAACCGAGACGCTCTGCCATTGCCGGGGTCAGGGTACCTACTACATCAAAGCTGTCGTAAATCTTAGCCAGCTGCTCTTCCTTGATACCGCAAATCTCAAGCATTTCCTTGGACCAGCACTTGTGCTCAACGTCCATCAAAAGCATACCTGCAGCATCGGAAGCATCGGTGCAATGTACACCGGAAAGAAGGTATGCAAGGTAGTCCTTCGGAAGCATAATCTTCTTAATCTTTGCAAAGTTATCCGGCTCGTTCTTCTTCACCCAGAGAATCTTCGGAGCGGTGAAACCGGTCAATGCCATATTAGCGGTGTAAGAGGAAATCTTCTCACGACCGATGGTCTTGTTGAGGTAATCACACTCTTCCTGGGTTCTGCCGTCGTTCCAAAGGATAGCCGGACGAATTACCTTATCGTTCTCATCTAAGATAACAAGACCGTGCATCTGTCCGCCGAAGCTGATACCGGCTAACTTGCTCTTGTCGAGACCGTCAAAAATCTCTGCAATACCGCTCTCAAAGCCTGCGAACCAATCCTCCGGATTCTGCTCGGACCAGCCCGGCTTCGGGAAGGACAAACCGTACTCACGGCTTGCGGTCTTCACAATCTTACCGTCACTCTCCATCAGCACAAGCTTAACGGAGGAGGTACCTAAATCTACGCCTAAATAATACATTTCTTTCTCCTTTCTTCGCCCTTGCGTTTCTATCTTTTACGCAAAGCACCTTAGTTTAATAATACCAATGAAGAAGGGGACTGTCAATGATTTTTTCTCAACACCTCGTCATATAAATCCAACCCATAGCTGGTCAGCTCCGGCTCCTGCTCAATCATGCGGTAGGTACGCTCTCCGTCCTCCTTACGCTCTGCGGAAAGGAACATGGCATGCTCCGGCTGTTTCGCATAACAGCTCTGGGCGAAGGCCAGCAAATGGGTTACCATCATCACCCGCACACCGCGCTCGTAAAGGGCCGTGGTAATGTCCTCCGCAATGATGGAGCCTTCCTTCTCCGTGGTGGTAGCAAAGGATTCGTTTAAGAACAGTACGGAATCCTTGGTCAGGTTGTCGATGATACGGTCCATTCTGCCCAGCTCCTCGTCCAGACGACCGCTGTTCATGGCACTGTCCTCACGACGGGTAAAGTGGGTAAACACCCTGCTGTACAATCCGCTGGCAAAGCTCTTTGCCGGAACAAACAAGCCGCACTGCAGCATAATCTGGGCAATCCCGATGCTGCGGAGGTAGGTGGACTTACCGCCCTGGTTGGCACCGGTTACCACCAGCAAATGCTTATCGTTTGCACACAAGGAATTATCTACCGGACAACGCAAGGTATTGATGGCCAGACTCAGCTCCACCAGACCTTCAAACCGGATATCCTTCCGGTCGATAATTTCCGGGAAACAGATGTCCACATTCATCCGCTTCATTCTGCGGTATAAATTGGCTGCACCCATTAAGAACGCCGCCTGGGAATGGAGCTTCTGGAAAAAGTTCGCCTGCTCTTCCAGAAAGGCTTCAAAGTGACGCATGATGCCGCCCAGGACCGCATTTTTTATATCATAAATATCCTGCAACAGATTTTGGTTTTCGCCCTCAAATACCAGCTCCTCCACCGTAAATAACTGCTTACAAAACTTTCCGAACCGGTCCACGGCAGTTTTCAAAAAGCTCAAATCGATTTTATTGGATACCCGGATATCGGTCAGTGTCATGGAGGACATAAAAAGCCCCGGTCCCAAAGATGCCTGCACATCAATGATTCCGTCCGTCAGGGTGGAACGCAAATCCTTTACCACCTTTTCCAGACCAATCATAAAGTCCGAGGAATACTCATCAAAAAACGTATCCTTAAAAGCCTGCATTTCCGGGGTAACAAAGTGAAGGCTCCAACGCTGCAGGCTCTCGCTTACCCGAGTCAAATGATGCACCATACACTCCAGATATTCGATATTTGCCACATTGCGCCGTCCCAAATCCGTGCCGCTGCCGTAGCCCTGTTTTTTCTTCGCCATGGCGTATTTGTTGATATCCTCCACAGCGGCTTTGATTCTGGAATAAAACTCCTCCATCCGGTCGTAGTTGGAAATGGCTTCCTTTACCATCTGCTGACGGTAATGTACCTCTTCCGGCGTTGTAAGCGGTGTCAGCATGACACGCTGCATCATGGCCATAATCTCATGATTCCGCTCCCCTGCTACCTGCACGGTTTTTCCGGACTGGGCTTCTTCATCGTAAAGAGATGCCGCTGCACGGAACAAAATATGTAAATTTAAGTCCTTTATGATTTCTTCCCGGTCAAAATAGAATTTGTCTTTTCCCCATTCTCTGTCGGGATACAATAACGTTACCTTCATTTTGTAAGCCCTCCCTCATCCAGTCGTTTGCACAATTCCTCATAGCCCAGGTGATGCTTATCCACAATATCGCCGGCATAGCCCACACCCTCCGCTTCTTTTCTCGCAACACGGAAGGTGCGCTTCTTGTGGTCCTTCTCATCCGCCAAAGCTACCAGGCTTGCCACATCGTCACCGGCCTTGGAAAGCTCCGCAATGTGGGTGACATATACACCGAGACAGCCCTGATCCGCAAAGTGACGGATGACTCTCTGTCCCATAACAAAAGCATCGTAGGTTGCCGCCGTGGTGAACAACTCATTCAGAATGATAAAGCTGTTTCCCTGCTTTTCCTGCATCATCGGCTTTAGGCGTACCAGCTCCTCCTGCAGCTTACCCCGGCCGCTCTCCAAGCTTTCCTCCACGGAAAAGTGAGTCAAAAGATTCTCAAAGAACGGTAATACCGCCGATTCCGCCGGTGCCGTAAGTCCCATCATGGCAAAATATACCAGCTGTCCTAAGCTTCTTGCAAAGGTGGTTTTTCCGCCCTGGTTCGGTCCGGTTACTACAAAGAATTTTTCTCCTTCTCTGTACTGCACGGAGTTGCTGACAACCTCCAAATCCGCAAAGCGGTTCTTTCTGGCCAGCGCCAAATCGTACACCTCATGGGCTACAAAGGCACTGCCGCCGTTTTGTACCTTCGGCTCACAGAATACGCAGCCTCTGGCTTCCATATCCTTCTGGAACATGGAGTAGGCCAGATAATACTGTACCTCCTCCTCCACACGATACATCTTTTCTTCGATAATCTCCGCAAACTTTTTGTAGAACTTCTCCAGCTCCTTAAAGAAATCCGGACGTTTCTTCCGGTACATACGAACAATTTCCGATTCCAAAAAGCCCAATTCCTCGTTTGCCAAAAAAGGACTGGCAATCAAATAGTCATACAGAATCCCGTCCGAAGTCGTCCGATCGGAAAACTTCTGCGGAAACAGTCTCTTTAAATGATCGAAATAATACAGCTCTCTCTGCTGGGTTCTTACCTTTAATTTGGTTCCGTCAATACTTAACTCGAATCGGAGTGTGGACAGCATCCCCTTTATTTTTTCTTTTTCCTTGCGACACTCTTCCCACAGCTTTTTGCCGCAAATCTCCTCTACAAAACCGAGAAGATCCGCAAGTCCCTTTGCCTCCGGCTTTGCACCTGCAAGGGTTTCCCGAAGCAACTCCACGCCGTCCGTAAACTCGCTGACCGCATTGAACCAGTACATCTGATACTGCTGCTTATTCTCCGCCTTTTCGTGAAGATCCTTATATTTTCTCGTCTCCCTCATCTTAAACGAAAACGTGTCCAACGACTTTTCCAGATGCTTTCCTCTGATTTCCCGGTAAATCGCCTGGCGATAGCACACCGTTTCGTAATCCTTCGGCAGCCGGTAATACAGCTTCCGAATCTCATAATCATCTACATTGTTCTGCAATTCCCTGACAATCTGATTGAGATTAAGGTCGATAAAAAACTCCGGCATCCCCGAGCTTTCCACGTCTTCCGTAAACTCACATTCCAATAAACCCGAATACATAAATACCTCCCATTCACACGAATTTCAGTTCATTTTCAGTATAAAATTTCCCCGGTGCCATGTCAATAACACCGGGGAAATATTAACAATCTGTTCTATTTTTGTACATATATTGCAAAACATTTTCTATGGTTTTCGTCATTTTTCGGACGACTCCTCTTGTCTCCAAAAGGCTTCCAACCGGTCGCTTAAAGAAGACAAAGTTACCGTCTCGTAAGGATACCACTCTTTCGGAAACAGGGATGCGTACTGATTTCCCGCAAACCGGTCATCCAATAAAAGAATCGCACCCGTATCCTCCATGGTCCGGATAACCCTTCCCGCCGCCTGCTGGACCTTGTTCATGCCTGGGTACAGGTACGCACAGGAAAATCCGTCCCTTCCGCTCTCCTGCTGCTCATCGTAGTATCGCCGGAACAGCTCCCGCTCATCACATACCAAAGGCAGTCCGGTTCCTACAATCACCGCTCCGATGAGACGCTCGCCCTTTAAATCGATGCCTTCTCCGAAAATACCGCCCAGCACGCACAGGCCGATATGGGTCCCGTCGGTTTCCTCCGCGAACTCTGCCAAAAACGCTTCCCGTTCGGCTTCGGTCATGTTCGTTTTCTGCTTATGAAGGACAGTCGTTCCCGTTTCGGTCAGTCGCTCCTCCAGCACCGCCGCCACATCCTGCAGCATCTTATAAGAGGAAAAGAACACGAAATAATTCCCTTGCTTTGCCTCCGTAAATTTCAGAATATAGTCCGCCGCCTTTTCGTACATACGTCGTCCTCTGTTGGCATACCGGAAGTTCACGTCACAGCCCACCATTACAAGGCGCTGCTCTTTTGAAAAAGGAGACGGTACATAAATGGCATAGTCTTCTTCGGTACCGCCCAGCTCCTCCATGTAATACCGTACCGGAAGTAGCGTCGCCGAAAAGAACACCGCACTTTTTCCTTTTTTCAGCTGTTCCGCCAAAGCTCTCGCCGGCTGCATGCACTGCACCCTCGCATAGAAGGAACCGTCCTCTCCGTAGGAGGTATAGAACCGGTAATCCGTGTCGGCAAAATCGTACATAGCAAGAAAATGCCGTGCCTCAAAATAAAGGTTTAATACCGCATCCCGCTCATTTCCCGGGCGTTTATCATCCTTTAGGTACTCCTCACATTCCGTCATCAGTCTGGTAAGACACATGGCAAGCGGTCCGAACTCGGTATGCTCCGCAAAGGAATCGCATTCCCTCTTTAATCGAAGCAGCTCCTTGTTGCAGGCCTCCAGACGTTTGGTCAGCTTCGGCATCTGTTTCCCGAGAAGACGCTTTACACTTAAGAATTCTTCCTTCCAAAGCGTTCCGCTATACATTTCCCTCGCCCGCTCCGGCAGGTTATGAGCCTCATCAACCAAAAAGACGTAATTATTCTTTCCATCTCCCGCAAAGAATCGTTTTAATGCCACCGTCGGGTCAAAGACATAGTTGTAATCGCAAATCACCGCATCCGCCCAAAGGGTCAGGTCAAGACAAAACTCAAACGGACACACCGTATGTTTTTCCGCATAGGCTTCAATCAATTCTCTCGTAATATTTTTCTCATTAGTCAACATATCAAAGAGCGCATCGTTTACCCTATCGAAATGCCCCTTGGCCCGTGGGCAGGTAAAAGGATTACACTCCGGCTTTTCCAGCACACAAATCTTTTCTTTTGCCGTAATGGTCACAGTTTTAAACATCAGTCCACGGTCCGCCAAAAGAGAAAAAGTCTCCTCCGCCACCGTCCGGACGATGGTCTTTGCCGTCAGATAAAAAAGCTTTTCCGTCAGCCCTTCCCCCACCGCTTTTACGGATGGAAACACCGTAGAAATAGTTTTCCCGACACCGGTAGGTGCCATGGCAAACAACTTCTTCTCCCTCAGAATGGAGCGATACACGCCCGCAGTAAAGTCACGTTGTCCCTCTCTGTACGGGAACGGAAACTGTAATTCCTTTGCGGAAGCATTGCGCAGCTTTTTCCAGCGACGCTCCCAAACCGCCCATTTGGCATATTCCTTGATTAAGGCATCAAACCAGCCGGTCAGTTCCTCTGCGGAAAGTTCTTCATTAAAATATTTGATCGTTTCGGTCTCGATGTTGCAGTAAGTGAGACGAATCCCGAAAGAAGCGGTTCTTTCGAGCTTTCCTTCTTTTATGCCAAGCATACAGGCATAACACCGGGCCTGGGCCAGATGTACCTGCTCCGGCTTTTGTATCTGATTTACATCCCGATAAGAGCATTTAATCTCGTCAATTATGAAACTGTCATCCTGATTTCGAATCACGCCGTCAGCTCTTCCTTCCACCACAAGAAGAAAGCTTTCATCACCGTCCGACAGCGGAATTTCTACAGACAGCGGCACCTCCGCCGTGTAATTGCTCCCCATTCTTTTCTGAATCTTACGGTGTAACCGGCTGCCCGCCTGCATGGCATCCGCGTCCATACGACCGCTTCCGCTCTCCAAATCTCCCGAACGCATAATAAACTCCACCAGGGTGCGTACGGAGACCTTGACCTTATCTGCAATCGGTTTCGACTCAGACTCCTCTGTCGGCTTAGACAATTCCGCCGGTTCTTCTTTGGTTTTCTTTGCTCGTTTTCCCGGCATCCGGTTCACCTCCTTCCGCTCCCTACTGCAGTTTTGTCTGCACAATCCCAAAACAGGTTGTATTATCTTCCCGTCTCTACCCGTTCGCAGACTCCGTCTTTCATTTGATACGTATAATCGCAATAGGTTGACAGAGAAGTCCGGTGAGAAATCAGAAGAATCGTCAGTCCGTCTCTCATACGAAAAATCTGTCGCAATACTTCCCGTTCCGTCTCCTCGTCCAACGCTGCCGTTGCCTCATCCAAAATCAGCACTTCCGGTTTTCCCAAAATGCCCCTTGCAATTCCCAGACGTTGTTGCTGTCCGCCGGAAAAACGTAAGCCTTCTCCACCGTATACTTCATCCAACCCCTTCGGAAGCTTCTTCACCTCTTCCGCTATTTGCGCAATCTCCAAAGCCTCCCAAATCCGGTCATCCGTATATCCTTTTCTTCCCAAAAGAATATTTTCCCGTATGGTATCATGGAACAGCAATACCTTTTGCGGCACATAACCGATACAGCCCTGCCACTTACGCGCCACCTGCTTCATCGGTTGTCCGTCCACCGCAATTTCGCCGGAAACAGGCTCCAAAAGTCCGATGAATAAGTCCGTCAGTGTTGTTTTTCCGATGCCGGAAGCACCTTTTAAAAACACCTTTTCGCCTTGTTTTATTTCGAAATCGAGTCCGTCCAGTACCGGTTCATTTTTCCCCGGATAAGCAAAGGATACACCGTTAAACTTCACCGAATCCCGGAAAGAGAGCTTTGTATTTTCCTCTTTCTCCGTCTGCTTTTCCTTCTCCAACACATCAAACAATTCCTGGCCCACAGCCTCCAGTGTCGGAAGATAATAAGAAACCGAGGTAAATAAAGAATTTATGCTGTACGCTCCCGGAAGCATACGAACCAAGGCCACAGCAATCACCGATAACAGTACCATATCTCCGTTTGTTGCGCCGTTTCCGCCGAACAACACCAGTACAACAATCAATACACCGCTTACCAGAATCAATTCCATCAAATTACGAGGCAGGCTGCGATACCTGGTCATCTTCAAATCCAGCTCCGCATTTTCCGTACCGACTTCTTTGTAACGTTCTAAAAACTCCGCCTCGCTATGCATAATTTTCACTTCGCGAATTCCGTCTACCGGCTGTCTGATGCACCGAATCATTTGTTTATAATACCGGTCCGATATTTTTCCCAGAGCCTCTACCTTCGGCGTAATCAGCCGTTGGAACAGCAAAATGGTCACCGCGAACAAGCCTCCGATAATCACCGCCACTTTCCAGTCCATGACAATAATCATCGCCACAATAAACAGCATGTTCAGAAGTTCCGCCATAAAACGTAACATTTTCTCCAACAAAAGATAAATCTTTGCAATCTGATTGGTAATCATTGCCTGCACTTGGTCCGTCGATGTTTTTAAAAAATACAAATACGGTTTATGCAACAAATGATGCATCGCCCTGACCGACATCCGATTTCTGTTACGGTTTACAAACTTGCTTTCCTGTAGGGCTACCAAATAGGAAAACACGCTCTTTATTACAAACGCAAGTAACACACATATGGTAAGAAAGATTGCCACCTGATTCCGTGTCTTTAGGCCAAACCAGCCGCTGATCGTTTTCATATACGGATTTTCCATTAGTTCCTGCATATTCATCAGCTGTGCCATATACGGAATCAACACCGAAATACTGATTAACTGCAGGATTCCTTCCACTACAAACAGCACACCCAAAACCGCCAGCTCTGCCTTCTGGCGTCGGTCCAAAAACACATTCAGTTTCTTCAATGCCTTTATTTTTTGTATCATCTGTTTTTCCTCTTTCCGGTCTCCTGCTCATAACTGATATACGGACAGTAAAACCACTGCTCCCACGGACGGTCTCCGATTTTCGTCATCACCACGCCGTTTCCGAAGCGTTCCGAAGAAGTACATTCGATCACATTGCCTCCTCCCACATAAACGCCTACATGGTCTTTCATGTACAGACATACACCCGGCAATTCCGGCAATGTATGTATCGGTCCTTTTCTCTCCGAATGTTCCAACAATCCTTTGCTGTTCCAATCTTTTTCCGCCGAATAATCCGGCAAACCGATACCTCCGAAATAATAAGACTTAATCAGTCCGCTGCAATCAAATCCCAAAAAGCCCGCATACGGATAGAATTTCTTTGTTTCTTCCACGCGTTCTTTTGTATACCACTCGGAAAAGTAGGTTGTTTGTTCTTCAATCCGTTCCGCTGTAATATAGGTTCCCATAGCTCCCATTAAATATCTTGTGGTTTGCGGCAACAATCGTTTCACGTATTTCACCAAGCCTCGTGCCGTACAGACACGTTGCTCCGACTGTCCCAGTACGGTATAAGGCGGAAAGTACCCGGTGGAAAAACGATGTTCTTTTGCCTTACAATTGTCCGGTGTAACAAGCAAATCCCCCTGCTGTAATTCATCCTTCCCGCATTGCTCATATAACGGCGCACCGTTTCGTACAAACTCCTGATTCTCTTCCGCAAAACGCTCCAAAAGGGCCGACGCACTCTTATTCGTCCGCTCTCCGTAAAAAGCAAACCGTATCGGTAACGGATGCCACAAGGCATTCCTGTGATTTTTCAATGTTCCGCCTACACGAAACCCTCTTCGCAAAAGATACCGGAATATACGCAACAGTTCCTCTTCCGTGAAGCTTTCTCCGTCTCCCGGTATATCCGCAAGTTTCTCGGCAAAAACAAGTCTTTTGCCTTCTCCTACCGCCTTGGTAAAATAGCGCTTCAACATCTCCGTTGCAAACACATCCGGCGTTTTCGCTTTCCGGTTCACAGAAATCAACTGTTCTTTTTCCACATATTGCCGCAAGCGCTTTTCTGATGCCAGTTGATAAGACCGTTCCTCCTCTTCGGAAAGGCACTCTTGTTCCCACAATCTGCAATAATGTTCCGTCGGCATCTTGGCCAATGTTGCCACGCCGGCCAGCAAATCTCCCGCTCTTCTTGCCGCAAGCTTTGCATTTACTTCCGGATTATAACGCCGGGGAGCCGGCAACACACTGGCAAGGGTCACCGCTTCCCACATAGAAAGTTCTTTTGCGGAATGTCCGTAATAATGGCGTGTCGCGGCTTCGATTCCGTTACACCCCTGTCCGTATTCAATAATATTGACATACAATTCCAGAAGTTCCGTTTTGGAATAATTCTTTTCCAGGCGAAGAACAACCAGCAATTCTGCCAATTTTCTCGCGTAAATTCTGCGAAACGAAAAGTAAAGATTCTTCGCAAGTTGTTGGGTAATTCCGCTGCCGCCGGTAATAATTTTTCTCCGCTTCACATTTAAAGCAAATGCCTTTCTCATTGCCACCACGGAATATCCTTTGTGTTCAAAGAAACGAAAATCCTCCGAAACAACAATCGCTTCCAGAAAAAAAGGAGCAATTTTATCAATCGTTACATAGTCTTCTCTTGCCCTGATTTCTTCGATATACCGCTTCATGGGACGTTTGCAAACAGCAACCGCATACATCAAAAGTCCATGCAGGGTTATCCAAATCACAACCAGCAGCGGTATCACGAAAACACACGCCGCAATACACAGTAACACTATCCATATCGTATCCATTTCAGACTTCCTCACAACTTTCCGACACTTCTCGCAACAGCTCGTCCATCACAGGCCGCAACCCGGTACTCCGCCCGGTCATAACCATAAATAACTGCTGCGGCAAAATGTTTCCGGATAAAAAGTTTCCTTCAATCAAATCCACTCCCGTATCCGTAATTGCCACATCCCAAGCAACAAACGGTACTTCCGGTACATGTTTTGCTGCTTCTTTTACCAAGGCACAACACTCGTTCCAATAGGGTATCGACACCTTAGAGAATTCCGCACCGGTATCTTTGTGCTTCTGTTCCAATTTCATAGAGAACTTATTCATTGCTCCACCGGACAAAACCGTTCCGTCTTCCTCCAAATACAGCGTGTAGCTATTCTCACAAAGATCAATCAACGTACCCTTTCTTCCGAAGCGAATCGAAGAATTCAGCACCACTCTTGCTTCTTTTCCGCATAACAGCGTGTGAATCCGTACCGTACATAAAGAGTCCGGGAATACCGCTGCCAGCGTTTTATGAGGAACCAGTAACTCTTCCAGCAAAAGCTCCCGTTTACTCTGCCTCCACTGATTGATTAATTCTCTAAGCGCTGTATCTTCCGGAAGTTCACGGTATACCTGAATTCCTCTTCCTCCGCTCATCCAGGAATCCTTGACAATAAAGCCTTTTTGCCGTTTACAAAACGCAATTACCTGCTCATCCGAAGCATTGGAAAAATCCAAATACTCACGTTTGATCAGATTGCTCATTCTTGCCATAAAACAGTTTTTATCCGTAAGAATTCTCAAATATCTTTCCTTGTTAATTTTAGCTCCGATTGCATAATACTGTTCTTCCGACAATAACCGGTCCGTCGTTCCTTTGGCTTCTAATATCCGTCTGGTCAGTTCAACCTCCATGGACACTTGATTTCGGTAGACCTGTCGTACTAAATTCTTCATTTCCGACACCACCGGCTTTCCGGTAAATGCAGACACCGTTTTTCCGCACTTTCCGATGCGTTTTATAACCGTTCCCAGCTTCTTTCCCTTGTTTAATTTTTGTAAGATTACATTCCCTTTTTTCTTCTGTGCCGCCGGCTTTCTCGTCACATTTTCAGTTTCTCTTTTCGGCAATTCAGGATATTTTACAAGCGGACACATAAACCATCTTGTCCATTCCTGTTGTTCCAGGTCTGCCATCACCACACCGTCACCGAACTTCTCGCTGCGGGTGGACTGTATCACCTTTCCGTTACCCACGTAAATCCCCACATGTCCCTTCATATAGAGACAAATGCCCGGAAGCTCCGGAAGTGTTTTTATACTTCCGCTTTTTGCCGAGCAATATAATAATTTTGCAGAATTCCAATCCGTTCCTTCGTCATAATTTTCCACATTTATGCCGCCCCAATAAAAAGACTTTATTAATCCGCTGCAATCCGTTCCGTAGCAATCCGTTCCAATATAACTGCGAAGTTCCTCTACCCGCTCCGGCGGATACTGGTTCGGATAACAAGAAGTGACCCGTGCCAATACATCCTCCGTAATCGGTTCCATCAGCGCCCCGAACATGTATACCGTCTTTTGCTTCAGGCAATACGCAGCATACGCCGCAAGTGCTTCTGCCGTATGTTCCGTAGCCAGCTCATATGTGGTTTTTCCGGATTCATTCTTTATGACTCTTCTCTCGTCGGTTACTGTCTCCGGACAAAAGAACCGTTCTCCCAACAAAAAACGTCTATGCTTCAATGCAAATCCGTCAATATTATAACGTGTCACCACAGTATGATCCGCATAGCGTATTACCTCCGTCGGCTTTATCGGACAAAACACCGTAAAACCGGATTCAATGATATAGCGATAACGCGGATCCTCATTCTCCCAGCAAAATCCAAATGGCGAAATATAACAATTCGTCTTTCCCACGACCGGCTCAATCAAACGTTTCCATTTATCCGTATCATACACCACCTTTTCATACGGCGGATCCTGCACTTTAAACCAAATACTGTTATGGGTAAAACTATGGCAGGCAAACTCGTAACCGATTGCCTTTAAGCGTTCCGCCGCCACCCGTGCCTTCTCCCTGTTTTCTTCCGCATCCTCTTCCCCGTCCGTAAACGGGAATCCAAGAATTCCTTCATAGCCGGTTACCGCCAAAATCCCTCTTGCACCTTCATGGGAAAAATCCGGATGAGCCTGAATAAAGAGTTCTAAAATCGGCACGGCATCTCCTTCTTCGGAAATTTCCACCGTACCGTCCGGGCGAACCACCTCGTTTTTAATGACACCGTCCTCATCCACAAACATATTTTTGGCAAACCCGTACCCCTGCATATAGCGATAATAATTCACGTCGTCAAAGGAAATCACAAGAGGCTTTTTCCCCTGCGGCAGTACTACCTTTCCATCCAGCCACTCCTTCTGTTTTACCAACACATAGCCTCTCCGATATAAAGACTCCAATATCTTTTTGTATTCCGATGCCGTCATCATCCAGTCATCAAAGCCTTTACAGATCTCTTCTTTCCCGAATGCAAGCTCCGGATAAAGAATTAAGCTGTGAAAAAAAATATGCGTTAATTCCTGTCCCATCGTTTACCGTCCTCCTATCAATTCTCGTCGGTTCTTTTAGCGTCGAAACCTATAATACACCTTCTGCAAGTAATCATGTCCGAACCTCTTTATCCGATAAAGCGTCTTTATCCATCCGTATTTTCTTTTCTCCAGTAATGCTGTCACAATACGTGCAAACCCGTCCATCTCTTTCCTTTGCATGGCACAAACCGAAAAATAAGGATGTATTCTCATGATATTACATAAACGTTCCCACTCCGTCGCATTCCACTGTTTCTCATTCGCATGATTCAGTGCCAGTAAAATGCCCCGGGCAAAAAAGAATGCCGTACATGCTTCGGAATACCCGCACACTCCTATCATATCCCGATATTCCTTAAAGATTGCAAGCTGCTTTTCCCAAATATCTTTATGGTTTTTTGACGTCAGCGACTGTCCGCTTTCCTCATAAAAATATAGGGGTTCCTTCACAAAATCGATTCTTTTGCACCGGGAAACATATCGGATGTTAAACATGGTATCCTCCCCGTGCTCCAGGTTTTCAGGAAACGTAATTCCGTATCTTCGAAGAATCTCCCCGCGATACAATTTCCCCCATACCGTAGGAATATGTTGGTTTTTGTACCACTCTTTCAAAAACACTTCCCTTGCTTTTTGAGAAACGACCGCCCCTTCATAGGGTTCGCCAAACATATAACGATTCTTCCCTATCACCTTACAAAACCCGGAAATCACCCAGTCCGCATCCTGCCGTTTTCTGCCTTCCGTCAGTTTATCGATATAATCGGGAGAAACATAATCATCCCCGTCGCAAAACGCAATGTAGACACCTTGTGCCGCTTCCAAGCCTTTGTTACGTGCCGCTGCCACACCTTTGTTTTCCTGCGTGATAAAACGAATCTGGTCATCTTGCTTTGCTACCTTCCGAATTTCCTCTGCCGTACCGTCTGTAGAGCCGTCATCAATTACGATAATCTCCAAACTCGGATAAGTCTGCTTACAAAGGCTTGCAAGACACCGCCGGATTTTGGATGCCACATTATACGCCGGCACAATCACAGACACAAGCTCCGTCATACTTTACTCCTTCCATACCTCGCGCCGTTCCCGGTCGCATAACAAATATGCCATTGCAATCGGAACCCAGAACTGATAACTCATTTGGGATTCTACCATTGCACAGATAAAAGCCATTCCCAGCCAGGCTCTTCCCGCATTATTCCGCAGCCGTAGCAATAAATACACAAATACTCCCACCAAAAACAGCACTCCGATGATTCCTGTCGCCACATAAATATCTACAAAACAGTTATGTGCACCGTAACCGTTCCCGGTCATCTTTTGAAAGTAACCGAAGCCTTTTCCGAACACTTCGCTTCCTTTCGTCAGTTCAACTCCGGTTTTTGCCAAAACCTCTCTGGAACTGAAAAACGTATAGCTTTCCACGGACAACAAACGCTCCCGATACCGCCCCTGCAGCAAAAGAAGCCCCACTGCCGCGCACAAATTACTCAGCACAATGTACACATATAGTTTATCGAAGTCTTTTTGCTTTATGATTTGGATTACCCGGTCAACCAACAACAATGCCATCGGTAACAAAATGCTTAAAAAGCCTCCGCGAGACATCGGATAAATTCCCGCATAAACCAGTATCGCCAGCTCCGTCGCATATATCAGCTTCTCCGGCTTTCGTTTTCTTTGAAACAACTGGTCCATACAAATCAACGAACCGGGTGCAATCAAATACGGCACTGCATTTTTGTTAATTTCCACAGTAAACAGCTTCATCACATTGCTATCCGGCAAAGACGGCAACGGATTGGAGCACAGTACCACCACCGCCAACACAAGGGATGCCGCCTTCAGCATCCGGAGCATATAGCGATACTCCTCTTTTTCGTAGCTGCAAACACAAATGCATACCGCATACAGAATATTGGCGCAAAACGAAATAGTATTCAACCACTGATGATCGCTCGCAAAGAAAGAACGAAGCATACAATACGCCCCAAATGCAATCAGTCCGCCGCAAAACAGATCAATTCGTATATTTCTTTTCTTTCGGAGTATATCTGCCGCACATCCGCAAACAACAATCGGTTTTATAAAATTCGTAATTCCGTCCGGTAATACCCAGACAAACGTAAATCCGATGATCCAACTCCATGTCAACAGGTGGAGAAATATCCCCTGCACTCTTTTGTTACAATTCATATAATTTCACCAACTTCTTTGCCTCTGTCGCACTGTCATATCCGCATTCCGTCACCGTCTTATCCCACGATTTTCTTGTGCCTTGCGGACGCTTTCCCAGTTCCGTAATTACCTCTGCCCATTCTTCTGCCGCGCCGAGTTTCATTCTTCTTACGTTTTCCGGAATCAGAACCGCTTCCTCCGGAACCCGGTCCGAAATCACTACCTGCAGACCCGCCGTCTGTGCTTCTATCACGGAAATCCCCAAGCCTTCATATAAGGACGGCAACACAAAAACGTCCATCATCTGCAAATAATCATTTACATTCGCAATATTCTTTAAAAATACAACGGATGCCTCCACTCCTTTTTCTTTTGCATAGAGCTTCAGTTTTTCTTCCAGGGAACCTTCCCCGATGATAAAAAGTACCGCGTCCGTCCGTTTTCTTACATCACAAAAAACATCCAGTAAAAAGAAGTGATTCTTTTGCTGTTCCAACCGTCCCACCGTTCCGATTACCGGCACATCCGATACCCGGTACTGCGCCCTGAGCCCTTCACGTACCTGCTCGTTATAAACAAATTTTGAAACATCGATGGCATTCCGTACCTGTTCATAGGGTTTCTTTCCGAACATCCACCTTCCGGCTGCTGCGGAACATGCCACCCGTTTTGTCGCAAGTCTCCCGAGTCTTGCACGATTTAAGTAATGCAAGCCTTTATAAAGAGATTTTTCCGGATGTGTATTGTGGCTATGCAAAATCCGAATCGTGATTCCGTACTTTTTGGCCAGCCTTAACGGCAACAGATACAACAAGCTGTTGGCATGTACATGAATCGCCCGGTATTCGGTTCCGTGTTCCTTAAAAAAGCGTTTCATACACCGGTAATTCTTCCGAATGTGTTTCGGAAACCCGGGAGTTTCAATCACTTTGCCTCCGCGCATTCGTATCTCTTCCGCCACTTCCGGAAGATTTTCGCCGCGGGTCATAACATCAAATACAATCCCGCTTTTCTCCACTTCCCGGAACATGTTGAAAAGGAAAATTTCCGCGCCTCCGCGCCGTAAGTGTCCCAGCACATGCAATATCCTTTTATTTTCTTTGTTCACCTACCGACACACTCCTCAATAATTTGCAGTACTTCCTTCTTTGCTATGCCGATATCATACGCCTTGGTACGTTCTCCGGCACATGTTCCCATTTTCTCACGCAGGGCTTTATCCGCAATTAATGTATTTATCGCCCCACAAAAACTATCCGCATCCGTCGGCATGCAATTATACCCGGTTTCACCGTCCGTTGTATAATCTAATATCCCGTTAATTTGAGATGCCACAATCGGAAGTCCCGATGCCATTCCCTCCAATGCTGCGATTCCCAGTCCCTCACGTCTGGACGGATGCACAAAAATATCCGCACACTTACACAATTCACTGATATCTCTCCGGTATCCCAGAAACAGAACATGTTCCGCTATTCCTAAAGATGCCGCCAATTCGTGCAAATAATTATTTAACTCCCCTTCTCCGCAAATAATATAATACACGTTACTGTAGTCCATTTTCGCAAGTGCACGCAACATCACCTCATGATTTTTTCTGCGTTGCAGCTCTCCTACCGAAAGAAGCACTACCGCCTGCTCCGGTATTCCTAACGTGTTTCTCATTTCCTTTACATTAACTTCTCGATTCCGAAAGTATTCCGTATCTAACCCGATTCCATGGATATACTTGATACTGCCGGCATGCATTCTTTTTCTTGCCAGGGCATAGTCTTCCTGATTAATTGTAACCAGAACATCTGTCAGATGTGCCATTGTCCACTCTACCGGATAGAACAGTACCCAGTTCAAACGGTCACTCCCCTTGTAAAAGTGAAATCCATGGGTCATATATAACACCTTCAGCCCTCTCTTACGCAGTTTCCGGGCCGCCAGTCTCGTCATTACTCCCATAACCGGTTCGTTGGTCCATACCATATCATAATTGCCTTCACGAATGATTTGCTTCAAATCCGACAACCCCCTGAGATTCTTTATTCTGGCCGGGCTTCTCTTCAAATCCACCTTGTGAATAACAACCAGTTCTCCAAGCACCTCCCGCAATTCATCAAAACGCCCGAGTACCTCCGAACATGCAATTTCCACGTCATATCCGCTTTTTCGCAGATTTTTCACATGTGGCACCAAAAAATGCAACATCAACACTTCTGTTGATGTGATCAGTATACGCTTCATATCTTTCTTCCTTATCTGTAGAGTAAGTATATGCCTTTTTCATTATACATTACCGGCCACGATTATGAAAGCATTTTTTTCTATGTACTGCGGTCCACGCAGAAGTTTTTTGTTCTATCGGAAATGCACTGTTTCTTACAAAGCAAAAAACCCCGCACATTTCTGTGCGAGGTTTCTCCCCTGACTATTTCAAGTTTTATGACAGAACAACATTCTCTCCGCAAGTCCGTTTTCGCACTTCACGGTTCTACTGTTCCTCAGCCGGTGCATTTTCTGCTACAACGCCCTCTTCCTTTTCTTTGCCGAGGAAAGTCGGAAGCTCCATACCCACCTGCTTAAACACTTCATTAAGCGGCGGAACTGCCTGCATCATCCCGGAAAGGAAACCGGAGGTAGCGGTCTTGCCGTCACCGTTCTTGCCGCCGTCCCAAACAGTAACCTTATCAATCTTAATGTTCTTAATTGCATCAACCTGAATCTGAAGAAGCTGCTCCATCTTATCCGCAAGAATAAGCTTCACTGCATTGTCGGAATCTCCGCCGGCAGCCTCAACGAGCTTACGCATACCTTCTGCCTGCTTCTCTAAGAGTTCCTGAGTACCGCGAGCCTCTGCAGCCATCTTTGCAAAGATAGCGTCTGCCTCACCTTGTGCCTTACGTCTTGCAACTTCTGCCTCTGCATCTGCCGCAATCTGTGCCTGCTCTTTTGCAATCTGTGCCTTAACGATGACGTCAGCCTGCTGGGTTGCCATTTCAAGCTGTGCACGGGTCTGCTCTGCTTCCTGCTGAGCGATGTAAGCTTCCTGCTTTGCCTTTGCTGCCTGTACTGCCTCGGCTGCGGTTGCGATACGGAGTGCTTCTGCCTCTTTCTCACGACGATTTGCCTCGGACTGTGCCACTTCAATCTTTGCATCATTTTCACCCTGGATAGCGGATGCATCCGCAGCAGCCACCTGAATACGCTGATCCTTTCGTGCAAGCGCCTGACCGATTTCACCGTCTCTGTCCTTCTCTGCTACATTCTTCTTCGCATCGTTGATTGCCTTAGCTGCCGCTTCCTTACCGAGAGCCTCGATGTAACCGGACTCATCGGTAATATCGGTTACGTTTACGTTGATGAGACGAAGACCGATTTTCTTAAGCTCGATTTCCACGTTTTTGGATACTGCCAATAAGAACTTATCACGGTCGGTGTTGATTTCCTCAATCTCCATGGTTGCGATAACAAGACGCAACTGACCGAAGATAATATCCTTCGCCAATTCCTGAATCTCATTTAACTTAAGACCCAGCAAACGTTCTGCCGCATTCTGCATGATGCCGTCCTCGGTAGAAATACCTACGGTAAATCTGGACGGAACGTCTACACGGATGTTCTGCTTAGAAAGTGCATTTCTTAAATCTACATTTAACGAAATCGGTGTCAAGTCCAAGTACTGATAAGACTGAATCACCGGTACCACGAAGGCCGCACCACCGTGAATACACTTCGCACTACGCGGCTGACCGTCCTTGTCGGTACCTACCTTACCGTAGATAACCATTACCTTGTCGGACGGACACTTACGATATCTGGATAAGATACCGGCAAAAGCCGCAAACACAATAAGCACAATTACACTGATCATTACAATCGGTTCCATTTGTTAAATCCTCCTTTAACTTTAAGTCATTCCCTAAAATAACTTCATTTATCCCTATTTATACAGCAGTCGCTGTTTACAGGTCTTTTTCCACAACTACCACATCACCGCGAACGTCCACAATACGAACTCTGCTTCCGCTCGGAATAGAATGCGGTCCCTCGGTAATCGCATCCACTTCCGCAAAACGGGAAGTACTGCTTAAGGTCACCTTACCTCCGCTTTCACCGTTCGGCAATACCGTCAGATACACCTGTGCGGTCTCACCAATCATAGACTTAACCTTGAAGGTACCGTTTTCTGCAAGCTTCGCCATCCAATGCAAAAGCTTTGCCACAAAGTACATCATGGCGCCGCCGCATACAAAACCGATAGCAAGAGCAAGTACCTCGTTCATCTCTGCCTTTACACAGACAATGGATACCCAGGAAAAGGTTGCCAGAAACGCCACCGCTCCCTGTACGGTAAAAAGCTTCAAGCTGCCAAAGTCTCCGGATACCGCATCGGCAATATCTCCGTCCACCAAATCTCCGGCAGATACATCCGTATCCAGGTCAAGTCCCGAAGTATCGCTCGGATTAAAGTCTGCACCGCTGGCTCCGTCTCCGAATCCCATAATCACCAACACAGTTTGTAAAATCAAAACCAGTGTTGCAGGGACTGCTATACAATACAAAATTTTCTGCAGGATACTGAGTGTTTCCCACCAAGCATTCATATAATTTCCCTCCTTCTCCCCTCATGAAGCTTCGGGGTAAATTTTATTTACTTCATCATACCATGCACTCGACATAAAGTCAATGGTTTTTTATCATAAATTTCTCTTTTGTGACTTTTTTCCCATTTCGAAAGAAAGTACTTGCTTTTTTATTCTTTTATGCTATAATGAATGTAAATAAAATTTACACATGGGTATATTTAAATTTACCATATAGTATTTTATCTCTTATAAAAGGAGGGAGTCGCATGGATCCGAAACTTTTGGGCCAGCGCATCAAAGAGGCGCGTTTGGCAAAGAAAATGACACAAACCGAAGTAGTCGGTTCTTTTATCACAAGAAATATGCTCAGTCAGATTGAAAGCGGCAGTGCCGTCCCTTCCATGAAGACACTGACTTACCTGGCACAGGTTTTAGAGCTTCCGCCGTCCGTATTACTTCCCGACGTTGCGGAAGGTGCCGATAGCGAACAGAGCGGAGATTCAGCCGTTTCCGCCACCGCAGTACCGGCAGATGCCTCTGTCTTCTTCCGGGCAAAGGAGGCCTTCCTTGCCGGTGATGACACACAGGCCTGTGAATTGCTTTCTTCTATAGAAGAAACCTCACCTCTGAACGACGAGGCTCAGGCATTGCTCGCAAGAGTTGCTCTTCGATTGGCCACCGCTCGTTGTAGCGAAGAGAATTATTTAGAGGCACTGGATTTATCCAAAACCGCCGCTACCGCTGCAACCAAGGGCCTTTATGCTTCTCCGGAAATAAAGTCTCAGGCATTGTTGCTCCTTTCCGATGCAGCTGCAAAGCTGGCACAGATTTAACCGAGCAATTCTCTTTCCACAAAATATGACATAGTAAAGAAAGGTGTCAACGGAATACCGTTGACACCTTTCTTTTATCTTTCCGGGTTGCGCATTCTTGTATGCGCAGCGGCATCGGGCGTGGCGATTTCATGCGCTTTTGGTGATATTGCAAATGAGCATGGACATGTCTGTCAACTTCGGAGCTTTGCTTTCCCGAAGGGTCGCGCTTTTAGCGCAGTCGAAATCACCTCCTAGCGGTTCTAAGTCTCGAGGTCGCTCCCGAGAGACGTTTAGAACCGGTTGGAGGAAGTTTGACGGAGCGTTGCGATGTGCAAAGCGAAGATTTTGACATACATGTCCATGCCCCTTACATTTTCACCTAAGCGCATGAAAAGGGGGCGGCGCATTCGTCATGCGCTGCCCCTTCTATCTTCTTACTCACTTCTCAATGCGATTACCGGATCCTTCTTCGCTGCTACCTTGGACGGGAACAGACCCGCAATAAAGGTAAGAAGCATACTGATACCTACCAGAATCACTCCGGCCAGAGGCGGAAGCACCGCATTTAAGTTTGCGATACCGGTCACCTTATGAAGAATAATATTGATGATTACAATAAATCCGAGGGTCACCAGAATACCGATGGCACCGGATACAAAACCTACAATAATCGTCTCTGCATTAAACACACGGGAAATATCCTTCTTGGAAGCACCGATTGCACGCAAAATACCGATTTCCTTGGTACGCTCCAATACAGAGATATAGGTGATAATACCGATCATAATGGAGGATACCACCAAAGAGATTGCCACAAACGCAATCAACACGTAGGAAATCGCATTGATCACCGTGGTAATAGAGGACATAAGGAGTGCCACATAGTCGGTGTACTCAATTACATCTTCCTCTGCTACGTTCTCATTGTACTGTGCAATCAAGTCCGCAATCATATCCTTATTCTCAAAGGTCTCGGCATAAATGTTTATTGTGGACGGGCTGTCCGGGTCCGCATAACCGAGAAGCTTTAAGTTCGCCTCATAGGTAGACTCGGAGTATGCTTTCGGAAGATACTCCTCGTAAAACTTCACATACTCATCCGTAGTAAACTGTGCCATATCAAACATACCGGCCAACTGCTCTACGGTCATGGTACCTAAATTTGCCTGCACTCCCTTTGCATACTGCTCCGCTACCATTGCCGCCAGTACCTGGTATGCATAGGTCTGTACATCCTCTGCACTCATACCGTCTACATATCCCTGTACCTGCTCCGCATCCACAGCCATCTGCTGTGCAAATGCCTGCACCAACATGCCGCGAAGGGTAGCATCATCCATCGTTGCCATCTGCTTGCCTACTGCATCTGCGAGATACGCCTCCGACGGTGTCGCCATAATAGTTCCGTACAACTCTGCCTTCTTTGTATTATCAAGTCCCGCGAAATAGGTCTTTACCGCAGCTTCCTTCTCTTCCGCGGAAAGCTCTTCCTCTTCACCGGTTTCAAACGGCAATCCGGAAATCGCATCTACGGTCTTATCCGCAAGCTGTGCCTTTAAAATCTCGGAATTTGTATTCTGCTCCATAACAAACTTCGTCAGTTCCGTGGTATAAGCAATGGCACCGGTCATGGAGGTAGAGGTTGCATCCTCGTTCGGTCGAAGGATACCTACCACCTTCAAATCTACACCCTTCTCATCATATAAATAGGAAAGTCCCGCATCGGAAGCGGATAAATCCGAATAGCTGCCGTTTGCCTGCTTCTGATACTTTAACGCACCCGGAATCACACGGAAGGTCATGCCGCAAATCTCTTCATAAGTCCACGGACCGAGATCCTGGGATACCTGCTTACCCGCCATAATATCCTGGGTAGCTTCCATCATCACATCCATGGTGGTCAGTCCAAGGGCATAAAGTACCATATCGCTGACTTCATTGTTTCTGTCTACCAAAACAACCACTTCATTATAAGCATCCGGCCATTCACCATGAATCAAGTCGTACTGATCCTTTACGGTCTGACTGATAAGTTCCCCGTTTTCACCGGTCATCATCTCGTTCCAGACATCCATTCCCACCATCATGGAGCTCATACTTTCCATCATGGTACTGGCCATACCGAAGGAGTTCATCATCATGGCCATCAGTTCGTTCACGTCAGCCTTTACTACCTTACCGTCAATGTCCTTTGTGTAAACACTCAGGTCCATATCATAGGAGTACTGTACCGAAGAAATATACTGCTTTATTTCTTCATTTTCTTCCAGAAACTTCTTAAACTTTCTCAAGTTATTTGTCTTCGTTTCCATATCCGTAAGCGCGTTCATCATCTCGTACATGGTGGAGTTCGCATACACCTTGTCAAGCTCATGATCACTAATCGGCTTGCCGTCCTTATCCACGCCCATCATAGTTGCAAGAAGCGCGGAAGAATCCACCACCTCAGCCTCCATGGTAATCGGATAACTGGAAAGGGTATCTCTCTGTACGGAATCAATGTACTCCTGTACACCGGTGGATACCGACAAAATAAGCGCGATACCGATAATACCGATGGAGCCTGCAAACGCAGTCATAAAGGTACGTCCCTTCTTCGTAAGAAGGTTGTTAAAAGAAAGAGACAACGCCGTAAAGAAGGACATGGAGGTCTTCTTTGCCTTTTTCTCCTTCTTCGTCTGCTCTACCGCCTGCACATCCTCTTCGTACGGATCGGAATCACTAATAATCTTACCGTCAAGCAAACGCACGATACGACTGGAATACTCCTCTGCCAGATCCGGGTTATGGGTAACCATGATAACCAGCTTATCCTTCGCTACCTCTTTTAAAATCTCCATAATCTGTACACTGGTCTCACTGTCAAGCGCACCCGTCGGCTCATCCGCCAGTAAAATGTCCGGATTGTTCACAAGGGCACGGGCAATGGCCACACGCTGCATCTGTCCGCCGGACATCTGATTCGGCTTCTTATGCAGCTGGTCGCCCAATCCCACCTTCTCCAGAGCTTCCTTGGCACGTCTTCTTCGCTCCGCCTTAGAAACGCCGGAAAGAGTCAATGCCAGCTCAACATTTGCAAGTACACTCTGGTGCGGAATCAGATTGTAGCTTTGGAATACAAATCCGATGGAATGATTACGATAGCTGTCCCAGTCGGAATCCTTAAACTTCTTCGTGGATACACCGTTAATAATCAAATCCCCCTCGGTATACTGGTCCAGACCACCCACAATGTTTAATAAGGTAGTCTTACCGCAACCGGACTGTCCCAAAATCGAAACAAATTCGCTCTTCCGAAACTGAATACTGACTCCCTTCAGTGCCGGCACGGTCATATCGCCAACGCGATAATCCTTCTTAATGTCACGTAATGTAAGCATATTCGCCTCCTGACTTGTTGCTACACTATACCCAAATACAATACCCTCTACATCTCTTCTATATATATGTAACCCATAAAAGAAAAACAATATTAACCATTATAAAATAACAGATTGTGTTTTTTTCGTCAATAACGTGACAATAATTTAATAAAATATTTAGGAATTTCTTTCTCGCTTACCCGCTCCGGTATTCAAAGCATAAATAACAACTCCCACCATCACAAAAATACCGCCGACGCCGAAATAATACACGGACAGCTTATTCGTCGTTCCGTAGATATCCAATACACCGCGAATCACACTTCCCACCGTCAGCGTAGCAATCCCGGAATGATAAAGATTACGGGCAACCGTACCCGGACACTTTGCATCTTTTTTCCGTGCAAGCAGCCAGAAAGGCAACGTTCCTCCTACTAACGGAAATGCAAAGGCATACAACATAAAGAAGGAGTACACATCATGGCTGAACAGCTCATACACCGCACCGAACAATGCACAAAAAAGCGCAATCAAAAAATAGACAAAGGCAGTTTGCTCCATCCGGCTCCTTTCATTAATATCCGATGTACACAATGTCACTCACACTCCTTTCCTTAATCTGTCTTCCGTTGGTGGTAGGATTGTTAACCACTTCTCCGTTAAATACCATAGAGGAAGATCCTCCTCCGTCCAGATTATAAGCAGTTTTCGCCCCCAAAGACAGCATAAACTGTGCCATCTCATACAAACTCAGCCCCGCACTGGCTCTGGTACGTCCGTCGGACACCACAAACACATAATGCAATTCGTCAATCATTCCGATTGCGGTTCGCGGATTGCTGGCAGAAGCCACACCTACTTCGTCATATCTGGATACGGCAATTTCACCGTCAATTATCAAGCCCGGGCCGAATGACAATATTTGCTGTACGCCTTTCTCCAAAAGCTCCTCCGCAGACACCTCTGCCTCCGTAATGATTTCAAAATACCCATCCTCGTGAATCACAAGATCTTCCTGGTCTCTGTCCGCAGTATCACGGTACAACACACCGTTCCGTAATACATAACCCTTTTGCTGTGCCCCGTAATAATCTCCGTTCACCGCTAAAATCGCATTGTTATCCTCTGCCATCTCCGAGGTTTTCTCCGTTACATTTCTTCCATACACGCCTTTTGCCAGGGCAGTTTTCAAATAGTCCGGCGAAGTAAGCTTTACCTCCGCCACATAGATGTCCGTATCATACTCCCTGTATTCGGTAAGTACAATAGAAATCAATCCGTCCTCATAGGAGTTCTCCGTGATAACCGGTGTCGTTTGAACCGGCCCCTTCGGTTCTGTATCTTCCTCTTCCCGTTCTCCCTCCGGTATTTCATCATCGTCCGTGTCCTCTTTCTCATCCGAAACTTCCCCGTCATTCGTCTTTTCCGAAGAAGAATCCTCTAAAACGTCCCCTCCCGGAGATTTCTCTCCTTCTGTTCTTCCTTCGTTTTCCTGCGGTACCGTCGTATAAACTCTGGCAATGACAAAAGTATCCAACAACACATATACGGTAAACAAAGTCAGAAGCACTCCGTACAGGATGCCCCACACATATTTTTTCACCTTAATTTCCTCCCTTATTTCGAAACACCAACAAACGTTGTACCAGAAAACTGAACAAAAAGAAGAACAGTTCCGTCATGAGCTTCGCCCACATTTTATGTATACCTACGTTTACCAAAATATTTAACAGAAAAGTATTCCCCATCAATATCACTGCCGCCAGCAGAAAATATTTCAGCGCCGACCGTCCTATGCTTTCCTGACTGCGAAACACAAACCGCCGGTTCACCGTAAAATTCACCGTAGCACTTATAATTCGTGCAAGTACATTTGCCACCCAAAGTCGGGAAGTAACAAGCAAAAGCAAAGCATAAGCAATATAATCTACCAAAAATCCCAAAAGAGAGGATGCGGAAAACTTCAATATTTCCTTATAAATCCGAAACGAGTCCCGCACCGCATGAAAATGGGACCGTGCATTATTATCCTCGTAAATCGTTTCTATTCTATGCTCCAGTATCTCAGTTTTATCCTTCCCCAGGGTAAGCAGTACATTCATCTCGTATTCATAACGTTCTCCCGGAATCTCCAAAAGCTTTGGAAGCATCGTACCGGAAAAAGCCCGCAATCCGGTCTGGGTATCATATACCTTACAGCCGGTAGATACCCGGTACACAAAACGTGTCATGGCATTCCCGAACCGGCTGCGGAACGGAACCTTTCCTTCAAACTTCCGACCGCCCAGCACCAATGCCTCCGGATTTTCCACCGCAAGCCTGCATATTGCAAATGCATCCTCTACCTTATGCTGTCCGTCCGCATCCAGTGTCACAACCACCGCATCCGTCCCCCACCGGTCGGCAATATAAGAAAGCCCGGTCTTTAGGGCCCTTCCCTTTCCTTTATTCTCGTCATGTCGCAGTACCGTCGCCTCTGCACCGCAGGCGTCAAACAATCCTGTATATTCCTCTCTGCTTCCGTCATCCACAACCACCACCGTCAGTCCGCTCTCCCGGCACTGTCGTACCAGCCCGTTCAAAACCTCCGTAGGCTTATATGCGGGAATCAGCGCAATATGTACCATAGAATTATCCTCCTATCGAGACTACGCCTTTATCATACTATCAAACCGTGTTGATTTCGTGAACGTTCTATGAAAAAGCATACAAACTTCTTTGTAAACTTTTGTACTTTTAAATTTGAGGTAACAAATAACTTCTTTTGCGTGTAGGTGCTTCGCACCTACACGCAAAAAGTCCGCCGATAAGCAATGCTTTCCGACGGACTTTAATTTTCTGCTATTTCAATCTTTCATTACTTTGCTTCGATATAACCCTGTGCCTTCAGAAGCTCTGCGCAAAGTACTGCGCCGCCTGCTGCGCCACGCACGGTGTTGTGGGAAAGTCCTACGAACTTCCAATCGTATACGGAATCCTCACGGATTCTGCCTACGGAAACACCCATGCCGTTCTCGTAATCCACATCAAGCTTAACCTGCGGACGATTGTCCTCCTCAAGGTACTGGATAAACTGCTTCGGTGCACTCGGAAGCTCAAGCTCCTGCGGAACACCCTTGAAGTTAACAAGCTTCTCGATGAGCTGCTCCTTGGTTGCCTTCTTCTTAAACTTTACGAAAACTGCAGCAGTGTGACCGTTTAATACCGGAACACGGATACACTGGCAGGTGATTACCGGAGAGGTTGCCGGCACGATAACGCCGTCCTTAATCTCGCCCCAGATACGAAGCGGCTCCTTCTCACTCTTCTCTTCCTCACCGCCGATGTACGGGATGATGTTCTCTACCATTTCCGGCCAATCCTTGAAGGTCTTACCTGCACCGGAGATTGCCTGATAGGTGGTAGCTACTACTTCGTACGGCTCAAACTCTGCCCAAGCGGTAAGTACCGGAGCGTAGCTCTGAATGGAGCAGTTCGGCTTTACTGCCACGAAGCCTCTGGTGGTACCGAGACGCTTCTTCTGGAAATCGATGACCTTCATGTGGTCCGGGTTGATTTCCGGCACCACCATCGGAACATCCGGGGTCCAGCGATGTGCGCTGTTGTTGGAAACGACCGGAGTCTCGGTCTTTGCGTAAGCTTCCTCAATCGCCTTAATCTCGTCCTTGGTCATATCTACTGCGCTGAATACGAAGTCAACGGTTGCAGCAACTGCTTCCACTTCGTTTACGTTCTTTACGATTAACTTCTTTACTGCTTCCGGCATCGGGGTGGTCATCTTCCAACGATCGCCTACCGCTTCTTCGTAGGTCTTACCTGCGCTACGCGGGCTTGCTGCCACGGTAACTACCTCAAACCACGGATGATTCTCAAGGAGAGCAATAAATCTCTGTCCTACCATACCGGTTGCACCTAAAATTCCGACTCTTAACTTTGCCATAACTTTTTACCTCCATATTCAACCGAACTTCATCATGTTCTATCGCGTCTCGGTTTGTTTTTCTCTCGCGAACATTTGTCTTTCGCTATAATACACTCTTTTTTAGGAATTGTCAACACCCAATTTGAAATATTTTTAAATTTTTTCCGCTTCCTCTGCATAATCTTCCAGAAGCGCCTGCAATTCCGCCATCGTCTCCACCGCATTTACCTTTACACGAAGCTTTGCGGAATTCGGATATCCCGTGGTATACCACGCCACATGCTTCCGCATTTCCCGCATACCCAGATACTCTCCCTTAAATTCCAGTTGTAATCTCGCATGACGCAAAATGGTCTCAATCAACTCCGCCATGGCTGGCTTCGGAAGCACTTCTCCCGTCTCCAGATAGTGATTTACCCGGTGAAATAGCCACGGGTCCCCCTGTACACCACGAGCCAGCATAAGGCCGTCACAACCCGTAGTATCTAACATCCGCTTTGCATCCTCCGGCGTAAAAATATCGCCGTTTCCGATGACCGGTATCTTTACCGTCTCTTTTACCTGCCGTATGATGTTCCAGTCCGCCTTACCGCTGTAATACTGCTCTCTGGTACGTCCGTGTACCGCAACGGCCGCCGCGCCGCTTTCCTCGACAATCCGCGCCATCTCCGGTGCATTGGCGTCGTCCTTTCCGAAGCCCTTTCGGATTTTAACCGTAACCGGCTTCTTAATAGCCTTGGCAATTGCTTCAATAATGCGTCCCGCCTTTGCCGGGTCCTTCATCAGCGCAGAGCCCTCGCCGTTATTGACCACCTTCGGCACCGGGCATCCCATGTTAATGTCCAGAATATCAAACGGCAACTCCTCAATACTTTTGGCTACCTCGCTCATAATCCGGGCATCCTCGCCGAAAAGCTGCAACGCCACCGGCCGCTCGCCTTCTGCTGTTTCCAGCATAATTTTTGTGTTCTTGTTGTTATAAAGAATTCCTTTTGCACTGACCATCTCGGTGTAAATCAGGCTCGCCCCCTGTTCCTTACAAAGACAACGAAAAGGCAGGTCTGTTACACCTGCCATCGGCCCCAGGGCCAAAATGCCGTTCACTTTTACGTTCCCGATTTGTAAACTTCTCTCCATCTTACTTCCCCTGTCCTTTGTTGCGGCGCCAAATCAAATACAAGCCCTTCATCGTCAGCATCGGATCGTATTCGTCGATGCAATCGGTCTCCTCTGCTATAATACGCCCAAGACCACCGGTTGCCACTACCTTTACCTCCGGATAACCGGATTCTTCAATCATTTTCTTTACGATATACTCCGTCTGACCGATGGTGCCGTACACAAGGCCCGCCTGCATACTGGAAATGGTTTCCTTCGCCAGGATAGACTCCGGCTTCTTGATTTCAATCTTCGGAAGCTTTGCCGCCTCATTCCAAAGGGCATTGGCGGAAATCGCGATACCCGGACTGGTAACACCGGACACAAACTCACCCTCGGCATTGACCAAATCATAAGTCGTTGCGGTACCGTAATCGATTACCAGCACCGGTCCGCCGTACAACTCGTAGCCTGCCACCGCATCCACTACGCGGTCCGCACCGATTTCCTTCGGATTCGCCGTAATAATGCGAAGCCCCGTCTTAGTCCCTGCTCCTACAATCATCGGCTTACAATCAAAATACTTCATAACGGAATTGGTCAGGGAATGCATCACATCCGGCACCACCGACGCAATAATCACATCCGTAATACTGGTCTTTTTTATGCCGCGATTCTCCACCAAACCGCAAAACAAAAGACCGTACTCATCAGAAGTACGCTTCTCCTTCGTCGTGATACGGAAGGTAGTTAACAGCTCTTCCCCTTCAAAAATCCCACAGGTAAAATTCGTATTTCCCACATCAATGGCAAGTAACATATCTTTACTCCTTTCCGCCAAACAATACACAAGGGCGAGGAACAACAAACGTCATCCCTCGCACCGTCATTCTCTTAATAGCCCGGAACAATTAACTTTGCCGGGTCCTCTCCCATGAAAAACACTTTAAAATACAGTTCCAGAGATTCCAGCAATTCCTTCTTCTCTTCCTGCAATTTCTTAATCAGAAGCACGCTGCCGATTTCATCGTACAGCAAATCGCCTTCATCCGAATTCGTTTCAAAGACCAGCGTCCCGTCCTCTTCAAAGACAAGGGAAAGAATACCTCCCACATCCTCCGTATAGAGAACGCACATAATCTTCAACTCATCTTTAATCGTCTTCGGAAGACCTTCGAAATCCTCGTTTAAATAATACTTCTGCTCATAGGCGTTGCTGACACACAGCACAACTCGCTCCTCGTACATAAAAGCCTCCGCTTCTTACTTTACTTCCACTCCGCCGAACAAACAGGTGCCTCGAATAAATACCGTAGGCGTATTTTCATCCGCACCCAGAGGCGTTCTGGTACCGTTCTCCACACCACCGAGAATAGGCGTCACATCCACCACTACACGGACACCACCCGGCATTAAAATATCGATTCCGCCAAACACGGCCTTAACGTCAATGGTTACATTTTTGCGGATTACAGCATTCTTCAGGTTCAGGTCGATTCCTCCGAATATTACCGAGAGATCTGCTCCGTTAAACTCGGAATTGTCTACGCGGATATCTCTGCCGGAAAACACGGCGGAACATACAAGTTTATCCATGGTTCCCACATTTTCGTAGGTCTGATGCGTCTCTTCGAAGGACTCCCCCGTTTCACCTACCGCATCCCGAACTTCACGATATACCGCATCCTCAATCACCTCGGCATCCGTTACATGAACAGCACCGGAGTAATTTACGGAATCAGTCCCGGTCTTCTCTCCTCTGTCAAACCGGTCCGTATACGTTTCGGTACCTTCCTTCTTCAGCTTCTTCGGAAACATCAGATTCACACCGATGAGTACACAGATTGCCGCAACCAAAAGGGCCCAAACCTTTTCACCGCTTAACACATCTTGTGCCATGAGCAGTAAAAACAAACCGATTGCAATACCGATCAGATTGCCTATCCTTGCACCGTCATTGCGGAACAGCCCGCAGAAACACGGCACGATAATAAACAACGTCCACCAGCCGTCAAAGAAAATCGTAAAATTGTCAATCACTCCGAATACCTCTAACAGGTATCCGCCGCCGATTACCAGAAAAAGCAATCCTAAAATAATGCCTACCGAATTATTTTTCTTCATACCCATTACCTCTCTTTATAACGTTTTTGTATCTGTCTCTATCATACAAGAGGTTTGGTCAAAAATCAAATTAGAAAATGATTAGATTTTTCTTAGGAAACGCTGATTAAAGCGTTTCCTTCGCCGAATTTGCGCAGCAAAGCTGCTGTTTCCATTGCAAATTCGTGCGATTCGCCGAAGGCTTCTAAGGAAGCACTGATTAATGCAGTGCTTCCTTAGAAATCTCTGCGTTTCTACTTCTCCGGCTCGCCAAGGGTAGCTAACATAATTGCCTTAATGGTATGCATACGGTTTTCAGCCTCATCAAACACTACGGACTGGGCAGACTCAAATACCTCATCCGTTACCTCCATCTCGGAAATACCGTACTTCGCACTGATTTCCCTTCCAATGGTCGTCTTTAAATCATGGAACGCCGGGAGACAATGCATAAAGATTGCCTGCGGTCCCGCATTATCCATAGCTGCCTTATTTACCTGATACGGAGAAAGCTCCTTGATACGCTCCGTCCAAACGTAGTCCGGCTCACCCATGGATACCCATACATCCGTATAAATAACATCTGCGCCCTTGGTACCTTCCATTACATCCTCGGTTAAAGTAATGGTCGCACCGGTTTCTGCCGCAATTTCGCGACACTGCTCAACCAATGCTTTCTCCGGGAAATACTTTGCGGATGTACATGCAGTAAAATGCATACCCAGCTTTGCACAAACAACCATAAGGGAATTCGCCATATTGTAACGGGCATCACCCATATAGGTCAACTTTACGCCCTTGATTCTGCCCAGCTTTTCTTTAATCGTAAGTACATCCGCAATCATCTGGGTCGGATGGAATTCATTGGTCAAACCGTTCCATACCGGCACTCCGGCATACTTTGCCAACTCCTCCACGATTTCCTGACCGTAACCGCGGTATTCGATACCTTCATACATACTTCCCAGTACTCTTGCGGTATCAGCGATACTTTCCTTCTTTCCGATCTGGGAACCGGACGGATCCAG
>CAZJEN010000015.1:0-51232 GCA_964545045.1 uncultured Lachnospiraceae bacterium
CCAAGCCAAGCTCTTCTTCTCGTTTTTCTTCTCGTTTCTTTTGATACTGCTTCCATCTATAATAGTTTGTTACATGCAACCCGAACACTTCGCACATCTTCTTCACCGGAAATCTTGTGCCGTTTCGGCTAATTGCCTCATATTTCATTCCGGCGGTTGCATGAAGATGTGCAGGGATTTTTTTAGGATTTCTACCTTTAACTTCTCATCCTCTGCCGCTTTCTTCTGGCGTTCCAGTTCCCGTTCCTTATCCTTAAGCTGTCTCTCCAGCTGCTTTATTTTTGCTCGTAATTCCTCTTCGTCTTTTGGCATTCTCTCTTTAATTCCGTTCTCTACTGCATAAGTCGGCATGTTGTGCCGCTTCCTGTAATCATTTACCCATCGGCACAGGGTATTTACGTTCACTCCGATTTCTTTTGCCACCTTCGTAATCGATCTTTTTGACTCAATAATGTACGCTGCGGTCTGTTCTCTCATTTCCTCTGAATATTTTGCCATATCGCATCACTCCTTTTCATATGCATATGGTATCACAAACGAGTATCACATTTCCACCGCATTCCAATATAATTATATTACAGACCAAGCTTATTCAAATAAGCCGCCATCTGTGTTTGAACATCTTTAAGTTCCGCTTCAATACTGGCAATATTAGCACGTACTTCATCGATATCTATAAATTCTTCCTCTTCAAAGGTATCGACATAGCGTGGTATATTAAGATTATATTCATTCTCTCGAATTTCTTCTCTTGATGCCTTATATGCAAATTTATCTACAGATTCATATGCCTTATAAGTATCAATAATTTTTTCTATATCTTTATCTCTTAAGATATTTTGATTTTTTCCCTTTTCAAAATTTCCATCTCCGCTAGCATCAATGAACAATACATCACTACGTTTACGATTTTTCTTAAAAACCAAAATACATGCAGGAATTGATGTTCCATAGAAAAGGTTAGCCGGTAATCCTATAACAGCATCTAGCAAATTGAGTTCAACAAGTTGCTCTCTAATCCTGCCTTCTGATGCTCCTCTAAACAATACTCCATGAGGCAATACAACTGCCATACGACCGTTATCCGCATCCAGACTATGAAGCATATGAAGTACAAACGCATAATCCCCCTTACTTGAAGGCGGTACCCCCCAATCAAATCTATGATAAACGTCTAAATCCGCTGTCATTTTCGGCTTTTTGTTTTCATCAGTAACCTCCGGAAGAAAACCGCTATCCCACTTATCAAGAGAAAACGGCGGATTAGCTACTACACACTGGAATTTCATCAATTTATCATCTTCTAAATTTTGGGGATTGGACAAAGTATCTCCCTGCCAAATCTTTGCATCATCAATTCCGTGCAAAAACATATTCATACTACACAATGCCCATGTTTGCATATTCTTTTCCTGTCCATAAATAGCAACTTTGTTTGTATTTGCTTGCGCATATGCTTTTAATATCAATCCTCCACTACCACAAGTAGGATCATAAATTCTGTCATTTTCCTTTGGTTCTACCAACATAGCAACCAGCTTTGAAACCTGACTAGGTGTAAAGAATTCGCCACCTTTTTTCCCCGCATCAGAAGCAAAGTTTGCAATCATATATTCATAGGCATCACCAATGATATCATTACTCTCTAATACAGAAGGTCTCAAATCCAAATCATGAAAATCATTTAATAAATTCTTTAATGTTGCATTTTTTTCTTTTTTCTCACCAAAATCAACTTGAGAATTAAAGTCAATCGCACGAAATACATTTCTAAGTTTACCACTGTTATGTTCTTCAATATTGCTCAAAGCTATATTAATTTTCTGACCTATTTCTGCATCATTTCTATTTTCATAAAGATACTCAAATGTAGATTCTTCATCCAATACAAAAGGTTCTCTACTCATAGCTCTCTCAACTCTTCGCATATCCCCTGCGTACTGCTGCATATATTTCTCTTTTGTTTCTGTACATACATCACTCAAATATTTTACAAACAACATAGATAAGATGTAATCTTTATATCTAGAACTATCAATTTTTCCTCTGAAACTATCACATGCTTTCCATAAAACTTTTTCAATATCGCTCTTTGTTGTCTTCATTATTTTTTCCTCATTTCTTTCTGTATTCTATTAATGGCCTCTTTATAATACAATTCCTTTTGTCCCATAATCTGACCTAATAAGTGTATTTCTTTTTTTGCCAGCAAATATAATTCTCCTATTTGGGCCTGCTCAGATAAACTAATTTGCTCAATATTTAACGCTGCATATGACATAGGTTTAATCGTCCCAAGCATTGTACTGCTTATATTTTGTTGTAACTCTTGCTTAACTTTTTCAGTATTCAATAACCAATACAAATACGACGGCACCAACTTTTTCCTATCTGGCCTAATAACCACAAAATGTGATGGAATAACTAAATTTTCATGTAACTCATCAATAAGAACTGCTGTAAACGGATACGTCAATCTAACAACTATATCTTCTGCTTTGGTTATATACACCGACTTAATTCGCTCATTTGCTTCAAACTCTTCAACTAAATTATCTTCAATATATCCCTTCTCATTAATCGCTTTTAGATTCATCGTTTTGTATTTTATTATCCCTTGGTCTGTTGCTTTTGCTTGTTTCCTCGACGTAACAAGACCTGTATTTAATATTGCTATTTCATCTAACCTCACCGCTTACCTCCTTCTACATCTCATAACGTCCTACGCAACCGACACATTTCAGTAATCAGTTGAAATGTGTCGGTTGCATCAACTTTAATCCAAGCTGTCCTCTGCTTGATCAACCTCATAACAATGTTTCGAATTACGTTTGCACTCTAGCACTGGGATTTTTTTGGTAACCTCCCGTTTAACCTTACCATCACTATAATACCTATCTACCCATTCCACAGCCTTATTATAGTATTTCATCTCCCCTCCACATTGCGGACATTTAGAAATGTTCATTTTTTCTATTGACAATCTTTTCCCATATCCGCTTATTGCTAAATTAAAACACAAAGGATGTCGCGTTTGTCGTTTTGTTATTCGCCGTAAGCTAATAGAAAGGATTAAGATAAGCATAACGCCCATAAGTATCCATATCCAAAACTGTTGGTTCTCTACATTTTTTGTTTCAAAAGGCCCTCTCAAAACAGCATATGCATTTCCCAAAATTTTCCCCACCGGCAACAATGCTATAAGTCCAGTAATAACACTCACCCATGTCAACACTCCAAGGGTAACCGGACTTCTCCATAGCGGTTCCGGCGTATATGTAGCCTTCTTTTCGGATCTCGCCTGCGACATTTCCGCATGAATATTTATTATCTGACCGCCTACTTGTGCCGGACCATTAAAGGTGTTCCCTATGTTAATATTACTGTTACAATTTTTCTCACTCATGCTATTCTCCTTTATCATCACTAAAGTTTCAAAGGTGGAATCGCAGCACCTTATCAAATTTGTTATTCTTTGTTGTTTTTAGGAATTCTAAATGCTTTTATACCATACTGGCTTGCGTATATCCTTGACCCATCCTTTTTCGTAATATAGGCGGTGTAGATATACTCTATCTCTTCCTTGTCTTTTTCCTCTTTTCCCTTTGCCAAGAATCTTCTCCTTTCTCATAACCGTTGAAATTCCTGACATTGTATGCTATAATGACTTTGTTGAGAGTCGTCGCGATTCCATATCGTGTCACGATTTCTGAAAAGCTATAAGGTTGCCGCCTTATGGCTTTTTTGTTATGTATGTTTTGAACTGATTGTTTCGTATAAATATAGCCGAAATCATATCAGCTTATTTGTATTATATCATGCTTTATAACCCATGTCAAGTTTTTTGTTATGCAGATTTTGAACTTTTAATTTATGAAAGAAAGTTCTGCTACAAAAGATATAACAGTAGCAGAACTTTCTTAAAATCATTCTAATTTCTTTTTAATATGCCTTACCCCAATATACCATGCTCTTTGCCGGCTTGCCGCAGCATACACAGGTCTTTGCGATTTCTTCCTGTGCAAACGGCATACAACGGGAGCTTACGCCCGCCTTTTCCTTTAATGCCTCTTCACAGGCAAGCTCGCCGCACCACATAGCCTTAATGAATCCGGACTTATTCTCTGCCACGTCCATCATCTCGTCCATAGTGGTTGCGCTGTAGGTATGCTCATCGCGATGCACTCTTGCACGCTCTAACATTTCCTTCTGCATGGTGTCAAGAAGCTCGCCAACCTTTACTTCCAGCTCATCTAAGGATACGGTCACCTTTTCGTTGGTATCACGTCTTGCGATAACCGCCTGATTTGCTTCAATGTCCTTCGGACCGATTTCGATACGAAGCGGCACACCGCGCATCTCATGCTCTGCGAACTTCCAGCCCGGAGACTTGTCGGAATCGTCAACCTTTACACGGAAGCCCTTTAAAATGTTGCCAAGCTCGTATGCCTTGTCCAGAACACCTTCCTTGTCCTGACGCACCGGAATGACCACTGCCTGTACCGGAGCGATTGCCGGCGGAAGTACAAGACCGCTGTTATCACCATGTACCATAATAACCGCACCGATTAAGCGGGTGGTCATACCCCAGGAAGTCTGGTGAACGTACTGTAACTTATTTTCCTTATCCGTATACTGGATATCAAACGCCTTCGCAAAACCGTCACCGAAGTTGTGGCTGGTACCGGACTGCAATGCCTTACCGTCATGCATCAATGCCTCGATGGTATAGGTAGCCTCCGCACCTGCGAACTTCTCCTTATCGGTCTTACGTCCGCGTACCATCGGAATCGCTAAAATCTCTTCACAGAAATCCGCATAGAGATTTAACATCTGGATCGTTCTTGCCTCCGCTTCCTCAGCGGTTGCGTGAGCGGTATGACCCTCCTGCCACAAGAACTCCATGGAACGAAGGAACGGACGGGTCGTCTTCTCCCAACGAACTACAGAACACCACTGGTTGTATACCTTCGGAAGATCACGGTAGGAACCGATAATCTTGGAATAAAAATCACAGAACAAAGTCTCGGAGGTCGGACGTACGCACATACGCTCCTGCAACGGCTCACTGCCGCCGTGGGTTACCCATGCAACCTCCGGAGCAAAGCCCTCTACATGATCCTTTTCCTTGTTAAGAAGGCTCTCCGGAATAAACATCGGCATGTAAACATTCTCTACGCCGGTTTCCTTAAAGCGACGGTCCAGTTCCCTCTGAATGAGCTCCCAAATTGCATAACCGGACGGACGGATAACCATACATCCCTTAATACCGGAATACTCCACCAGTTCTGCCTTCTTCACGATGTCCGTGTACCATTGCGCGAAATCTTCTTCCATCGAAGTAATCGCCTCTACCATTTTCTTTTCTTTTTCCATTTTCTTTCCTCCTTTTCTAAGTGCGGAACTTTTTGAATATGTACTGTCTTTTCTCGTCTCCCGGATGTAACACTTTCTAATTGTCCCGAGCACATATTTCTTCATAGTGACACAACCGGCTCCAACGCGCCCTCCTTGCCGCGTGTCGCCTTGCTTGAACGTCCTGTTCAAGCATTGTTAACAACTATCGGAACAATAAGAAAGTCTAACATCCTACCGAAAGTTCAAAGACAGTACATATTCAAAAAGTTCCTCGTTTACCAAAAAGTCTGAAGATAAATGTGCAAAAGAGATAACATTCCTTCCTCACAATTATCTTCTCATGTACGTTTGAGGGAACCTTTCCTTCCCGCGCGCCGGCTCGGGCAAAAGGAAAGGTCCCTCCTACGGGGAACCCGTAGAAGGGACCGAAATTCGTCGGCGGTACCACCCTTCTTAGCCGGTCTGTCCGGCTCTCTCACACAGCCTGCACTGTGTTCCCCCGATATCGCAGGGTCTGCGCCGCGTTCCTCACGCGGGACTCCGAGGCCGGTTCCATCTGCACATCCGGGAAACTCTCAGCAACTGTCTCCCTCTCTGTATGGACTGCTTCCATGTACTATTCCTCTTCTTCGTCACGTTCTTCGGATAAACCGAAATCTAATGTGTATCTTACCCGAATTCCAACGATTTGTCAACCACAAATTATTCACTGAAATTCCGGCTCACATATTCCTCAATCTGCTTATTGTCTGCCGGCATACGACAACCGACGATATACTCACCGTCATTGTTGGAGCAACGAATGATGTTACCTAACAGATATTCATCGTTCAATACCTCAAAATCATCGATTTCTACCGAAACCTCCTGGCCTTTCAACTCTGCAAATGCCGGTTCTCTCACCGCAAATGCAAAACCGTTGGCACTGATATTGACCATGTTACCGCAACACAAAAGATCTGTCTCTTTCACCCTAACGGTACACATATTGGTAAGCGGTGCTCTCGGGTACTTTCTTCTGTTGAATACCTTCGGATTTGTCTCCACCATAAGCACATAGTTGCCCTGCTCATCGCTTTTTGCCATGCGGATCTCAACATCATCCCAACTGTATAATACGTTATCCACTACAATTCGCAGCTGGCACCTTACGTCCTTTGCCTTTCTGTCGGCCAATTCATCAATTGCCGCTTCAACAGAAACATAAATCTTCTTTTCTACCCAACCAGCCACTTCACCGACATACTCGTTTTTCTTTGCTCCGGTACTGTCGCTAAACGCAACCGCAACCTTCATGCCTTCCCGGATATCCTGGACACCCATGAAGCCTCCGACACCCAGTTCCTCCATCAGCTTTCCTACTACATTCTCAATATTAACGGCACTGTTGGCACTCTCTTCGTATTTACTGAGCATGGTCTTGGTTGTCTGCTCCGCATCGGTAATATTACCGGTCATTACCTCCATTACCTGACATACCTGCTTCATATTATCCACAAGCGTCCGGTTAGAAGATTCCACTTCTCTGACCGCCTGCTCTACAACCTTAATATTTTCACCGAGATCGGTTGCGTCCTCCGTAATATCGTCTACGCTCTTTGATACGTTTGCCACCTTGTCCATATTCAGCTGAATCAATTCGACGGTCTCGCCGATGGCTTCCATCATCTTCTCGGAGGTCTCTTCCAGATGTGCCAATGCTTCCATAATTCTGCTGGAAGAGGTCTGGGTGCCGCTGCTGAGATCACGGATTTCATCCGCAACCACCGCAAAGCCCTTACCGGCCTCACCCGCTCTCGCTGCTTCAATGGACGCATTCAATGCCAGTAAATTCGTCTTGTTACTGATTCCCTCGATGGTACCGGTTTCCTTCTTAACATTGCGGAATTCTTTCTTAAACTCCTCCAAAATCCGCTCTACTTCCGCGGAAAGCGCAGCCATCTTATTGGTAGTCTCCACCACCTCATCCAACTCCGCGGAGCTGGTATTGGCATGCTCAATGGAGGTGCCGATGGTCTCTACCACCTGCTCCATAAGTCCCGCTACATTCTTTACCTGCGTATCAATGACCGTAGTCATTTCCATGGAAGACATGGTTCGTTCACTTAAGATGCTGTTATTATCTGCCAGCTCTCCCATGCCTCGAACGACATCATTTGCACCGTCTTTATTCTCATCCGCAAGCTCACGTACTACCGTCACGCCGTCAACCACGGAATTGCTGGCCTCTTTTACCTGTTCTACGGTCTGCACCACTCTGGCAAGATTTGCCTCAATGGACGCCGTCAACGCACCGTCGGACTGAATCAAATGCTTTACCGCCATATTGGTACATACATAACAAATCACAATCAAACCGAAGGCCAACACCAGAGTATCGTCGGACTTTCCGGCACCCATAGCAAATACCTTGTAAATATTACTTCCGATAACCAAAATCAGCGTAATCCACATCATCCGACGAATAAACTTCGGATCCTTAAACAAGGTAAAGGCTGCAATAATCGGCAAAATAAATACATAGGAATCATTGCCCAACTGGGTCCAAAGTATGTAGGCAAAGAACAACTGATAGCCGATGCCCATAAAATAACGGTAATGGATAAAATCGTTTCCTTTTATCTTCAGGGTAACAGAAATCGCAAAATACAGCACCCAGCCGATAACTGCCATTTTCACAAACCAGTCCTGTGCAACCTCTCCCTTAGTCATTTTAAAGTAATAAAAGACTGTCGTCAGTAGCATCACAACCAAAAAGGTAATCCCCGCCCGCATATTCGCTTTCGCCCTGAAAAACTTCTCATCGTATTGCTCCATACCTTCTCCGTCCTTTCCGCAAAACAGTAAAGTATAACTACAGAAGATTATACCACAAAAAGTTTCATTTTTCAATGCAATTCGATACTATTTTTCGTCACTTCACTTTTCAGTGCTTTAATTCACTACAAAAATACAATCAATTCATCATTTCCGTATAACTATGATCCACCGTTATTACACAATAATAGTTCGGATAGGTTTCCTTTACCAGCAAATCGATCGCTTCTTTAATCTCTTCATCGCTTCGCTTCAAGCCCCGCGGCACCACACAATCAAAAATCACATTGGTATGGGTTTCGCCCGGTACTACCCGCAAATCATGAATCGTCAGCTCTTCGTGTACCTTTTTCACTTCCTTCGCCAGCCAATGACGCAAATTCCTCACCGATTCATCCTTCGTGATAATCGGGTCCATATGTACAATCAGATGGATGTTCAGTTCCGCCAGAAAATCCCGCTCGATATTGTCCACCATATCATGACTCTTTAAAACGTCTTCTTCCGCCGCTACTTCCACATGCACGCTGCCGAACTGTCGGCCCGGACCGTAATCATGTATCATCAGATCATGGGTTCCGAATACCCCCGGATACGCCATAATCCGCTTTTCGATTTCCTTGACCAATTCCTCATCCGCAGCTTTTCCCAGAATCGGGTCCAGAGTTTCCTTTACCAGATTCACGCCGCTGTAAAGAATAAACAATGCCACCAAAAGCCCCATATATCCATCCAGCTGGAACTGTAACAAATAGGACAGCACTGTCGCTACGATAACCGCTCCGGTGGCAATGACATCGTTTCTGCTGTCCGCTGCCGTGGCAAGCAGCGTCTGGGAATTGATTTTCTTTCCCAAAGTCTTGTTAAACACCGCCAGCCAAAGCTTTACACCGATTGCCAAAAGCAAAACCACAATCGTAATCCAGGAAAAAGACACCGGATTCGGATGAATAATCTTCAAAAAACTCTCTTTAAACAACTCTACACCGATGACCAGAATCAATACACAAACCGTAAGTCCTGCCAGATACTCATACCGGGCATGGCCGTAGGGATGCTCCTTATCCGCCGGCCGGCTGGCCATTTTAAAACCGAGAAAGCTTACGATACCGGAGGACGCATCTCCCAGATTATTAAAGGCATCCGCCGTAATTGCCACAGAGGCCGTCAGGGTTCCCAGCAAAAACTTTACCCCAAACAAAATCACATTACACACAATTCCAACCAAACCGGACAGCTTTCCGTAAGAGGCTCTTACCTCCGGAAGCTGCGCCTGTTCGTAGTTCTTTACAAATAATTTTACCAACCATCCGGTCATACCTTTTTCTCCTTCCCGATTTCCTCTGTATATTAACGAACATTAAAATCCCTGTTCTTCTTTTTCCGTATCCAAAACCGCCCGGATAATCACAAGTCCGAAAGGTCCTAAAATCACACCCCAAAATCCAAACAATTCCACTCCCACATAGACCGCCATTAACGTATAAAGGGGCGGTATTCCGATCCGGTTACCCAGAAGTTTCGGCTCCAAGCCTTCTCGTATCACCAGACACAGCAAATACATCACGATCAAAATTGCCATGGATACATAATTTCCCTGAAGCAGACAAACCACTGCCCAAGGCACCAGAATCAACCCTGACCCCAGCACCGGAAATGCGTCAAACACGGCAACACCGATGCCAAGCAATAAAGCATATTCTCTTTTTACAAACAAAAATCCCACCGTACAAACAAGCCCCACCAACAGCATCAAAATGCACTGGGTCTTCAAATAGGCCACTCCTGCCTCCGAAAGTCTTCCGAGTACCTGCTTTGCTTCCGCGTAAAAAGGACTCCGCCGATAACCCTTGGCATACTTCTCCTTTTCCCCCAACAAAAGCACCGCCGCCACAAAGGCTATGATTACTCCCGCGGCACCATAGGCAAAGGAGCCCAAGGCCTCCACCGACTGTTTTGACAGCCGCGGCAAAATCTCTTCGTCCACCGTCTTTTCCATACGTGCAAACCCCGTATGCATCATCTCTTCCACGGTCCCGGCCTTTAAGGAAAACCAGCCGTCCACCCGGCTGCAAAACCGTTCTGCCGCCCCCATGGCCGCATCCCGGTATCCTCCGTAATTTTCAACCAAACGGGCAATCTGCTCCACCAGAAGCTTCCCCAGGAAGATAACTCCGGTTCCTAAAACCGCCACCAAAAGGCACAACACAAGTGCTCCTCCCACACTCATAGGGATATGCAACTTCCGCTTTAAAAAAATAACAACGGGGCGTACCGCACCAGCCAGCAGATATGCCGCCACAAAGGGCGCAAACAGCGGAAGTGCATAGCGAAACGCAAGGTACACTCCCGCTGTTACTCCGATTATTTTATATATCTTTACATATTTGTCTTGTAAAAACACCTTTTCCATATCGTCACGCTCCTTCCGGCACACTGATTCAAATTCAGTATGTCCGATTTTTCGTGACCCTATGGTGTTGTATTACTGTCAACAGAGCCGATTTCTTCCTTTCACAATCACAAATCCGACCGTTCACCGGAATGTTTCGACACCGCACAGCTTCCGCGAACCGTTACAGCTCCACCACCAAAAATTCCACGCCGCAAATCGTCTGCAGGCTAACAGTTCCTTCCGCTTTTTCCTTGGCAAAATCTTCCTCCGGACGATTCTTATCTAAGATAAGCTTCGTGCCGATTTTTTCGCCCTTTGCCAGCTTCTCTTCCGCCGCAGCAGCCTCATCCGCCAGGATTCTTGCCAGAATATCCGGTGCACAGTCACTGGAATCCAATACCAAATTATAATTGGAGTAATTGAAATACTCAATGCCGTAAATATCCTTATAACGACGGTCCTCCGTTGCCGCACGCTCCTTCAGGCTTGCCATACATTCTTCCACGGATTTGTAAGACTCTACCTCTCCGCGGCTGGTATCAGAAAGCACGCGGGACGCTGCCACCGGCAGACTTACCGATAAAAACACCTTAAAAGACTCTTCCACGAAATTCCATGCCAGACGGGAATCGAACAAAAGCTTCTTATCCTTCTGCTCTCTGGAAATCCGGGCCGTGGTATCATCAATCATATGGTCATATTTGTGATCCTTTTCCATCAGCTTATTCATTTCCAGTACGCTGACGCCCTGCTCTTCGGCAATCTGACGAATCACCTTTCCCGTGGAAAAGATTTCATAGCCGTACTCTGCCTCCAAAATCTTACTTAATGTGGATTTTCCGCTTCCTAAATTTCCGGTCAATGTAACATGCATGGTTTCTTCCGCCTTTCCTTTGTAATTCATTCGGTTTCTTGTAGTTCTTCTATTTTACTTCTTTTTTTCAAAAATGGCAAGAGGCAGACTGCCTTCTTGCGAAAACAGTATCTGCCTCTGTGTAATTCTCTATGTATTTCCTTTACTGAATAGAATTAAAAATCTGTGCCATCGGCGAATCCTCGGAAAGAATCACCGTCTTGTTCTTTCCTACCAAAGATGCCTTTGCCGCATCCAAAGAACGTACGAAGGTATAAAACTCGCTTCTGGACTCATCATTATATACTTCGGACAAAATTCTCATGTACTCCGCTTCACCCTCTGCGATAATCATCTCTGCATCAGCCTTTGCCTTAGAAAGGTCAATGGCAACTTTATTGTCGGTCTGGGTACGAATCTTGGTTGCCTCCGCTTCACCGGATGCGGTATACTGCGCCGCTTCATTGTTACGCTCGGAAATCATACGCTCATACACCGCCGCCTTATTATCACTCGGCAAATCCAAATGCTTCGTCTCCACAGAAACCAAATCGATGCCGTACTGGTCCATAGATGTGCCGATGTTTGTAGTAATTTTTTCGCTCAGTTCTCCGTCACGTCCGGAAACCACCTCACTCTGCTCCATGCTGGAGATGGCATTTTTCACCGCATTGTATACCGTCGTATTGATACGGTCTTCTGCATAGCTTCTGGAGTTCAGAGTCTGAATAAATTTCTGCGGGTCGGAAATCCGCCATAACACATAACAATCGCATACCATAGCCTTTTTATCTTCGGTAATTACCTCCGACGGCAACAGGTCATATACCAGCATCTCCTTCGGAAGGGTATCTACCGTCTGAATGAACGGAATCTTAAAACTGAGCCCCGGCTCGGATACAATTTTCTCCACGCGGCCGAACTGCTTTACCAGCTTATACTCATTCTGATAGGTTACTACCATACAGGTTTGGGAAAGTACAAACAATACAAACACCACAACTCCCAGTACAATCCATTTTCCTACACCCGACTTCTGCGGGTATCTTTCTATCTTTTCTTCCATGTCAAATCCCCCTTCCTATTACTGCATGACCGGTGCCAGCGATGCTGCCGGGCTATCGGACTCCAAAGAATCCAGCGGCAACCACTTTTCAATGGAACCGTCACTGCTGTCGATAATCAGCTTCAAATCCGGAAGAAGCTCTTCCATGGCTTCATAATACATACGCTGCTTTGTAATCAGCGGGTACTTAATGTACTCTTCATACAATGCATTAAAACGTGCCGCCTGACCCTTCGCCTCATTAATACGGGCTTCCTTGGTGGCCTGCGCTTCCTTCACGATTCGATCCGCCTCTGCCTCGGCCGCCGGAAGCTTTTCACTCTCATATTTTTTCGCATTGTTTTCCGCAGTTTCCTTTCCCTGCTTTGCGGTTTCTACCGCCTTGAAAGCCTCCATAACCTCAACTGTCGGCGGCTCCGCATCCTGAATGGTAATATTCACCAGCTGAACACCGATATCCTGTTTCGTCAGCTCCGCAATAATCATTTCCTTAATCGTCCCCTGAATCTCAACCTTTTTGGTGGTAATTACATCATACACCTCGTTATGTCCCACTACGGTGCGGATACAGGACTGTGCGATGTTCTTTAAAATCGTCACCGGATACTCTGACGCATACAGCGCCTTCACCGGATCGATTACTTTGTATTCTACATAAAAATCCACATTTACAAAGCTGTCGTCGGATGTAATCATAAGAGACTCATCTTCCTTCGTCACATTCGTAGCCTCATCGTAACCGATGGCAAAGCCCTTGATGGTGGTATTTACCTTTTCCACCTTCTGTACAAACGGAATCTTCATATGAAGACCCGGCTCGCTTACCGTGCTCGGTACACCGAAGGTCGTTACCACTGCCTGTTCCTGCTCTTTGATCGTGTAAAACGAACTAAAGAGTACTACCAGTACCGCAATGGCTAATACTACAAAGCCCACCAATTTCAGTACTGCTTTTGTCTGTTTGTCCATAATGTCCTCCTTTTTTGCGGTTGTTTCCGCATGTTCTGCCCTAATATAGTTCCCACACCTCTTATCGGTCGCCCCGTCACCTGTCGCATCAGCTATCAGCCCAACAAATACTCCGTCAGCTCCTGCGGCGTCTGCACAAGATAAATTGCTCCGGCGGACGACAACTCCTGCTCATCCCCAAACCCATACAATACGCCGATGGTTTTTATCCCCACCGCGGCGGCACCGATGACATCAAAGTTCCGGTCGCCCACCATAATTACTTCCCCTATATCGGTGATTCCGTTCTGCTCTAAGGCATAACGGACTACCTGCTCTTTTGTGCTGCGGTCTTTCGCGTAGTCATCCGCGCCGCAAAGCATGGTAAAATACTTTGCAAGGCCGAAATGCTCCATAATCCGCACCGCATACCGCTCCGGCTTTGAGGTAGCCAGAATCAGCTTTGCTCCCGCTTCGGACAAAGCCTTTAGCATCTCCTCTACGCCGTCGTACACTTCGTTTTCCGCCCAGCCGATATCGCCGTATCGTTCCCGATACTTGGCGGTAGCCTCTAGGGCCTGTTCCTTCGTAAAATGATAAAACTCGTCAAAGGACTGAAGTAACGGCGGTCCGATGACCTTACGAAGCTCGGTCCGGTCCTCCACATGAATTCCCATGTGCTCCAGGGCATAGGCAAAGCTCTTTGTAATGCCCTCCTCCGGATTGGTTACCGTTCCGTCCAAATCAAATAAAATATACTTGTATTTCATAGTATGTCCTTTCTTCCTGTCTGCGTCATTCCGGGCTCGGATGCCTTTTCTGTCCGGCTGCCCGTTCGGCATCAGTTCATGGAAAACTTCCAGTACACGTCTCCCTCAAAACTTCCCTCGTCCACGGTTACAGTATATTCCTTTTCCTTGCCGTTCTTCCGCAGGGTAATGGTATAAGTGCCGAGAATCTTTTCAAACTCCACCGGAGCCGTTCCAAGGCTGACACCGTCAATCAGTATCACCGCGCCTGCAGGCTCCAGAAGGAAGGTACTGAATTCCTTATCGTACTCGTAACCGCCTGCCTCTCCGATCGGCACATACCGACGGTCTGAGGTTTCTTCGTCTCCCGTACCGTCTGCGCTTCCTCCCTGAGAACTACTGTCGGAACCGCCGTCACCGGAAATACCGTCATTGCCGTCTCCGGACGTATCACCGGAATCGTCATCCCCCGGATTTTCCTCCGTTCCGCTGCCATCTCCGGCCTCCGAACCGTTACCGCCCGCTCCTTCGTTTCCTCCCTGAGAATCATCCTCCTCTCCGGAAGGCTCCTCCCAAGAGGCCGGCCGCTCCGGCAAATCAATTTGGAAGGTATGATACGGCTTCGTAATATTCAAATAGCCCTTATATGTAGCATAGCCTCCAAGCTCGGCTTCGATTTTATGCTCTCCGTATTCCAGTACCAGATCCTGCTCGTAATAATCCACCTGTTCCCCGTCGATTTTTAACACTGCGGAAAACGGCGTAATCTTAAACCGCACCTCTGCGGTTTTCACCGGCGCACCGCCGTACTCATACAAATCAATAACCACCTGCTCGTTCCGGGCCACCGTCACCTCCGCTGCCGCGGCATTTTTCTCACCGATGACAGACACGGTATACTTGCCCTCCCGCACCAGATAGGTGGGTTCTCCTTCTAAAGTATGACTTTCGTCCTTAAAGGAAACCTTCGCCCCCTGGAACTCGCTGCAATTAATGAGCTTAATGGAGCCGTGACCTTTTATCACATGAATGGTCAGAATCTGCATTCCGAAACCGGTAAGCTCCACCCGGTCAATGTCCCGGACTTCGCCCACCGCAATCTGCTCTCCTTCGCAGTACGCCACAGTCTTTTCCGTAATCTTATAATTCGAATCATTTACATTTAGAGAATCCGCCGTAATGGAAAACTCCTCCACGCCGTGCAGCTCCCAATGCTCATCGGACATCTTCATCCGCACCAGTGTATCGTCCCCGTTATACTCCGTCCGGACAATATCGCCGTACTGTAAGGACGCCGCATAGGTCAGACTACCGTACTTGCTGCGGATATCCGCCGCCACCCCGTAAGAAAGGGACACTTCGCCGCCCTCCTCCAGGTCGTACAAAGTAATCGCACCGGCTTCCGTATCCACCGACTTTATCATCATAAGCTTATTGTGCTCTGCCACGACCGCCGCCGTTGCCCCGGCTGTCGCCTTTGGCTTCGTTCCCGGCTTTTTCGTCACAGCAGGCTCGTCTTCTTTTCCCGAAAAAAGCGTCAGCACCGTCACCAGAAGAATACCCACCACTGACGCTGCCAACAAAAAAAGAACGCGCTTTTCACTTTTCATGCAAACTCCTTCCGGCCCATGGCCTATGGACTTATTATAGCGAAAAACGCGTGATGATTCAAGAGCTATTTCTTAATGCATCAAAAACGCATCAAAAGATACAACACAAGAATATGTCCCGGATAGAACAAATAGAAGAACCATTTAAAAAATCCCGGTGCCGCTTTCGATTTTCTTCCGTTATAAAAGAACAATATCACCACGCCCGATGCCACAAGGCTCAGGGAATCGCATACCGTATGCAAAAGCGCCGGTCCGAAGGAAGTCTCTATCAGGTAATTCGGCAGCATCATAACGATAAACAGCAATACCGAAAGTCCGTAGGAAATCGTAAGCTTTTTCCTGTCGTTTTTGCTCCAACGGAACAACAACGTAAAGGTCGGTGCCATCACAGCCCAGTCCGAGAACACCGACATAAGAAACAGCAACACAATTAACGGCACCTTATACCATTTCTCCTGCAGATGCTCCAAAATGCACAATATCAAAAAGCAGAACAGCAACGTAAACAGCATATTAAATATTACGGCATCAAACGCCAACGTATACTGCACCTGTGACAGCAAAGCGAACAGCAACAAACGTTGTCCGTACTTTTTCCTGGATCTGGTGTATTCAAACCCTTCCACCAGAAAATAACACATGGTGATTGCCGTAAAATACCCCACACCCACAAATACGTCATAGAACATAGATTCCGGCGTAAGTAATGTATGCGCAATGTGGTTCAACAGCATGGTGAACATTGCAACACACTTGATGACATTTCGGTCTAAACCTCTTTTTTCCATATCGATTCTCCCTATCCTAATTTGCAACAAGCAAATTCAATTTCTCTAATACAAAGGTCATTATCTTTATTTCTTCAAGGCATTCCTTGTCATGCTCTCATGTACAATCTTGCATCAGCTAAATCTAATCGCAAATAAAATTACCGCCACCAGTTCTACCACCGCCAAACCAGCAATCACCGCTATCATTACCTTTATGCCCTTCGGAATATTTTCTCGATTATCTTTTATTGAGTGGCCTTCTTTTTTCAACATAAAAAACACATAACACAGTATACCCACCGAAATCGAAAATGCCGTCCAACCAATCACATTTATAACCATATTTTCTAAAAAGCCCCCAAACCAATCACACGCTACACCCACGAAATAAAACAATACATTTATCCACAATAACTTTTTATATTTTTCCATCCTCTGCTTGTTATCCTTTCTTACCATATATTTAATAGTCCTCTGACAGTGCTCATGTAAAGGGTGCATGAGCACCATCATACTACGGCCTTTTTCCCTCTTAGCTTATCGAAATTATACTCCCATTTTTCCAGCTTTATAGCTCATAAAGTCGCAAACAGCGTACTCAACAGTACCAACCACTGCAAGTGCACCACACGCAAGTGCTGTAGCCGGAGCAGTCGCCATAGCCGCACCTACAGTGCAAACTCCTATTGCAACCGTCGAAAACACCTTCAACCCTTCAAACACATCCTGCCAGTCACCACCGTCAACTTCCATCATCTCATTCTGAGACAGTTCATTAAAACCATTTGCCATAACCATCGTTATGTACCTCCTTTTAAGTATTTGTTTTGGTTTTCAAACTTACCAAGGACATGGTATACCTATCTCGAGCTCTTCCTTTGTTTGTGTTCCTCGGTTTAGCTTCCGCCCCCACTGTAGCCGAATGAACCGGAAGCCATTTATATATCACAGCTTGTGCCTGTCCGTCTTATTCATACATGCGGCTGAAATATATCCTTTTAACATAACTCATAGTAACCATCGCATTCTAATTCACAGCAAGCAAATTCAACTTTTCTAACACAAAGGTCATTATCTTTTCTTCTCCGGTAATAATCTTTGCCTCGCATGCCATACCGGCTTTCAGTGATACCGGCTCTCCTTTCGCATCCACAAAGCGTTCCGTGTCTACGGAAGCCTCCGCCAAATAATACGCCATGCCGCTTTGTGCATCCACACGAATATCGTTTGATACCTTGGTTAACGTTCCGTAAACATAGCCGTATTCTGTATTCGGAAAAGAATACACGTTAAGCTTTACCTGCATTCCCGGCTCCAGACCGGCTACATCCGCATTGTTTACATAAATCAGGCACTTATATCCGGTTTCCTCCGGAGGCAGAATACTGCACACCTCAACACCGGCGCTCATCTGATTTCCCACCACCGGCTCCTGCAGCATATTTACTACACCGTCACACGGGGCTTTCACATAGCATTTTTCAATGGAACGGTTAATCGCGGAAAGCTGAAATTCCACTTCGCTTAACAGTTCATTGTAAGAATCTCCTGCTTGCGTTTCCTCAAGGCACTGCTTATAGAAGGCTGCTTTTTCCTCATAAAACGCCTTCTGCGCCAACAGCTCTTCATGCTCCACCACATACAAAAGTTCACCCGCTTCCACCAAGCTTCCATCTTCCGCATGTACCGAAAGCACTTCCCCGCCTACAGTATTTACCACCGTGTTCACCGTCCCGCCGGGACGCAGCATTCCGTTTGCATTCACCGCAATATCAATTTTCCCAAGACACATCCATAGTACCGCCACAATAACAAGTGCCAGGCACGTATACAGAAACGCCGGTAACGCACGGTTCGGCTTGCTCTCATACACCTCTCGACTGTCAGACATCTCATTCATATTTATAATAATAGGTTTCATCGTCATACCCTCTTTTTTCGTTTTTGTAATGAACTCCCACCCGTCATTACGTATTTGTCTTATCATTTCGTAATCTTTTTATTATCTTTTTCTCTATTTATTACCACAACGCGAACGGAATAATCGGTCCAGTAACAGACGACTTTACTGCAATTAAAAGTACCTTAACAATGGTATCCATCCTGCATCCTCCTCTTCTTAGCATGCGTTTCCGCAAATGATTTATATCACAGCCTCACCATCCATTTTCTTCGTATGAAAGGGCAGAAATATACGAAATACCCTTTACTCTCCTGCCTGCTTCCACAGACCTGCGTACTTTCCGCCCAGTGCCAGCAGTTCTTCGTGATTTCCCTGCTCGATGATCCGGCCCTGTTCCATCACATAGATACAGTCGCAATGACGAATGGTGCTGAGGCGATGTGCAATAATAATCTGGGTTGTATCCTTCAAATGTTCCTCAATGGTACGCTCAATGGCACGCTCCGTAATGGAGTCCAGGTTACTGGTTGCCTCGTCCATAATGAGGATGTCCGGCTTTCTGAGAATTGCACGGGCAATCGCCAAACGCTGTCTCTGTCCGCCGGAGAGGTTAGAACCGTTTTCCTCCAGTCTTGTTTCATAACGAAGCGGAAGCTGATTGATAAACTCATGAGCCTGCGCTTTTCCTGCCGCATCAATAATCTCATCCACCGTAGCGTCCTCGTTACCAAGCTTTAAGTTCTCCATAATACTTCCGGAGAACAGGAAGGTTTCCTGCGGAATATAAGCAATCCGGTCACGTAGCAGCTCCAACTGAATATCCTGTACGTTGCGGTTACTAAGGAGGATTTCTCCTGTTTCCGGCTGATACAGATTCAGCAACAGCTTCGCCAGTGTGGTTTTTCCGGAACCGCTTTCTCCTACCAGGGCAATACGCTCACCCTTACGGATTTGAATGGAGATATCCTCAAGCACCGGTTTTCTCGTCCCGTAACGGAAGGTAATATTGTTGAATGCAATATCTCCCGCAAGGCTCATATCTTTAATTTTATGCTCCTCTGCAGAACGCTCAATCTCTAAGTCCAAAATCTCACCAAGACGATCGGATGCCACCAAAGCGGTCTGCATCTGCGGCTGCAGGTTAATCAGATTCTTCACCGGCGTCAGGAAATATCCCAAAAGAGAGTTAAAGGTAATTAACTGACCCATGGTCATATCGCCTTTGATTACGGCATAACCGCCTACCCAGAGAATCACGATACCGCCCACCAGCTCCACGAAGCTTACAAGAGAGCTTTGCACGTTCGATACCGTTCCCAGGTGAAAAATACTGCGAAGCAAACGAACAAACTTGTTCTCCGTATTCAGGTGTACCTTGCGCTCTGCGTTAAACGCCTTTACCGTCAGAATACCGTTTAAGGATTCAATCATGTAGGAGGTCAGCTGTGCATTATCCTCCATCTGCTTTTCGTTCAACGTCCGGTACTTTTTATTAAAGGACAGTACAATGATGCAATAGAGCACCAGTACCACGATGGTCACACCGAACATGGTTCCGTTCTGCATGTATAGAATAATCCCGCCGGCCACCGCCATCAGGGTATCAATCATAATGGTAAGCACCGCACTGGAAATAACATCCCGCACCTTTGAAGCGTCATTAAACCGAGAAATAATTTCACCGGTTTTCCTACTCTCAAAAAAATTCATTGGAAGTTCCAGTACATGATTGTAATATCCCAACAGTAGTGACATATCTAGCCTCTGGCTCAAAAACAGAAGCAACTGGGACCGTACCACACCAAGTAATACCTTGAATAAATTCAACAAAACCACACCGATGGATACAATATGCAAAGTCTTTAACAATCCTCCCTGCAAAATATCATCCAGTAATACCTTATAATAAAAGGACCCCAGGATACCCAATAAAGCCAACAACAGGGATGCCACAAACACCTGTGCCAAAAGACCCTTTTGGGGCTTTAACAGATACAGAAAGCGTGCAAACAAACCCCCCTTCGTCTCATCACCCTTTTGAAAAGTTTCCGACGGCACCAATAAAATCAATACACCGCTCCACTGATACTTCGGCGGTTTTCCCTCTTCGTGTACCTCTCCGAAAAACTCCTCCGGTGTCAACTTCACAATGCCCCGCCCCGGATCTGCAATGATGACCTGCTTTTTTGTGATTTTATGTACTACCACGTAATGAAGCAGATTTCCGTCCACAATCATATGTGCAATACACGGAAGGGGAAACTCGGAGAAAAAAGCTTCCTTATCGCCTTGTACCCCCTTCGCCTGAAACCCCAGCTTCTCCGCCGCCTTAATTACACCGTAAGCATTGGTTCCCTGCTTGTCCGTTCCCGCCACCTCGCGAATCCGAGTGATGGATATTTTCAGACCATACTGTCTTGAAACAGTCGCCAGACACGCTGCACCACAATCGGTGATATCATGTTGTTTTATACAATGACAATGCATGAGAATTTCTCCCTTTTCTCAATCCACTCTTAGTAGACTCAATGTTTTATAGGCGAAATATTGACAACTGCAACATTTCGCCTACATCCGTCTCATAAAAATTGTTACTATCTAGTATAATCTCATTACCATTTCTATTTGACCAACACACCAATTGCGAGTGTAGCCGTGTCAGTAACCACCCCAAAACTTTTCAGTTTATCATCCACCACCTTCATCTGTTATGTCTTCCTTCTCTGGTACAACACTTCACTATTCATTGTTATGCTTCAAAAGTCACACTATTGCCCAAATAAAAAAAGACATAAGAATACTTAACCCAAAATTAATTATTACAAATATGCTCGTATAAACCTCTTGATACCGAGTCAAGTCCTTAATCTTTTCCTTTTGTTTATCTGTCATTCGCCAAGTTGCCGGGAACAATGCTGCAATAGAGATAATTACGTATAATAAAATTGCTACAAATAACAATGTTATTAATACACCCCTATCACCTTCGCAACAAATCCCCTTATAGATGCCCATTCCAAGAAAAAGAAACGCAGAAATACCTTCCATCCACTTTTGCCAAGTTTTTAATTTTCCTTCCATCTTCTTCTCTTCCCTCTTCAATAGTTTTCTACATGGTTCAAAGTTTCCTTACAAATCTCATAACGTTTTTAGTCAAACATGCTATATAAATACAAACTACTATTCTCATATTCATTTTTCAGCTCAGCCTCTTTTTCAAAGCCTAAAGACTTAAACATTTTTAAAAAACGGATATTTTCCTCTGTATTTGCATAAAAAGAAATTCTAAGCTTATTAACCTGGTTAATCATACTTTTTTTTACATATTCAATTAACTCTTTTCCTATTTTCTGTCTTTCTTCTTCTGACTTTTCTCTTGATGTAACTAACGCAGTTATAATAACCACTGAATTATTGTTTATATTGGGTACAATTACAATTGCACCTTCAATATTACCATCCGCGTCAATTTTTCTATAATAATACTCTTGATTATTTATAACATGTGCTCGTATGTTTACTGCTGTATAATATCCCCTTCCACCTGCAGTAAAACAATCGCTGCTACGATTGTTTTCTATGAAACAAGCCACTTTTTCATAATCAATTTCATCTACTGCTGCAATCAACTGTTCATTTCTTTCTTGTGTATTTTCTTCTTCATAAGAAAGTATTCCATACATACTTAACATTCTTATTATATCTTGCAAATCATCATATAAAACTTCCTCTTTAATATCTCTATATGTACTTTTTAATTTCTCTAATACATCTTCCGTCTCGTTACTATCTAATATTAGCTCAAACATCACCAACCCTGTACTATTTAAAATGAATTGATCATGCTTTTCCTTAAACAGTACTATCGACGCATTTCCATCTTTTCTTACAAAAAAACTATTTCTATCCTTTATTTGATACTTCATTTTTCTTGCCTCCTTCTCTCTCATCAAACTTCAATTAAATCATGCACAATATCATGTCCTGTATATGGTTCTGGATCGTATAATCCAAACTGTTCCGTACTATATAAATTACTAATATACTGTTGCAACTCCTTATTTCCCCATATATCGTTGTATCCTGCATTCCAATATTCTTTCAATGCATGTTTTCTTAAATCACCGACAACAACAGGCAAGTAATTACAAAGTAACAATTTCCCATCCGAACGAACTTCAACCGAATATGTATTCATTTCATTTTTATTATTTTCTGGCATTCTCGAAAGATGATCTAATGGGTCTCCCCATGAAATTACAAAATCATTATCTTGATACTTTTCTTTTAATGTACATATTTTTTGTTGCAACCACAAATATTCATCGGCTGTTGGTTTCATATTTATCATTTTTTTTCCTCTTCCCATCAAGAGCAAAGGCATTATTCGAAAATCCGCAGCCCCTAGTTCCTTAACTAATTTACAAGTTTCCTCGATTTTATAAATATTCAACTTGTTTGGGCAAAAAGACACTGCCACCTTAAATCCTTTTTTTGCCGCCAGCCTAATCGCGTCTATCGCCTTTTCAAATGCCCCTGATATTAACCTCATATTCTCATGTAAAAAAGCATTATTTCCGTCCAAACTAATTTGAATCGTATTTATACCAGCATCTTTTAACTTATCCAATACAGTTTCTGATATTAAATAGCCATTGGTTACTAAATTAACAATTCCACATTTAGATGACAACTCCCTAATTACATCATATATAATCTCGCCCCTTACTAACGGTTCCCCCCCGCAAAGGCATACATTTAACGGTCTTACTTCGCCTATTTGTCTTGCAATGTCTAATAATTGTTCATCTGTTAATTCCTCGTATAAATCCTGACCACTGTTATTATAACAATGTCTACATCTATAATTACATTTATTTGTAACTGTAAACGCGACAGAAAATGGACCTGAAAGCTTATTCAGATTCGCATTTTTCATTCTTTCTTTTAATATCTTCTGATATATATTTCCCATTTTCTCTCCTTCCTCGTATATTGATGTAGGAAAAACTTATGTTTTTCCTACATCAATTGCCTATGACACTGTAACTTCACTAGTTGATACCGCAAACATTGTACCAATTACTACATCCCATGCAACCGCCGCGCCAGCAAGAAAGGCAACTTCTGCAACAGTTACTGCCGCAACAAGAATGAATACAACAACCGGTATTCCGCCACCATTCACTAACTGCAACTGAAAATCCGACATAGGTACAAATTGTGGTGTCTGATATTCACTTTCACTTCCATCCATTTTTTTCCCTCCTTTCGTTTTTTGACTTTCTATATATTTTTACATATATATCAAATCCTTCTCACACTCCAAATACCAAATGCGTATCAACCATATCATAATCCTCCGCCTCTAAGACTGAATACGTAGCGGTCTTTGGTAATATGTTTTTTTCTCTGACATATCGTTTTACTTCATTTATCTCTTTCTCAAGAGAATCCTTCTTTGTAATAATTCGAATATCCAAAGCATTATCAATAGAAAACTTCTCACACATACAAAAGCCAAAAGGAAGAACAATTTTTTTATCAATTGGAACCATTATTTCAAAATCTAACTCTATAAATTCACCTTTCTTTCTGACTATATGTGTACAAGAAATGAGCGGTCCGCTTTTTTGAGCTTTATTTCCCAAAATAACTCTATTTAATTCCGAATATAGCTCGACTAATTTATCCTGAACTACCCAGCCTCGATATCTCACTAAATTACAATACTCTACTTTTTTTTTTCATAATTTATCATTTATATCACCACCTTTCGATTCCCTTCTCTATCAAAATTTTTTTCTAATTTTTTTTCCACTAAAAATATCGTTACTAAAATCATAACACATTGAATTGCAATACTTATTACACACACCAATTCAATCATATTCCTATCAAAAACAAGTCCGCATAAAACCGCAATCAGATTTAATATCAATCCTACCGAGCCAAACAAAATCCAAATCTTTCCACAATATACATGTGCAAATTCCCACGTATCTTTATTTAACATTGACATGGATGTTCTATAGCCCAAAAAAGAATTTACACTCTTAGGCACCTTTTTTAAGAAAATAGTACCAAAAACAATCATAAGTAATGGAACCAAAAAACTGATTGCTATTATTACACTTTCCATATTCTTTATCCTCCTTCAAAACTTAATTTTTGTTTACACTTCGCAAAGAAAAAATATACTACCCTTATCTTTTACCTATCCGTTTTATTCGCACAAGCATCTGAAATATATCGTTCTTATACTACGTTCGGATTTACTCCCACATATACCTCCATATCCACCATCCCCGACAGTTCGTCTACGCCCTTGGTTCTGATATAACCGGCTGTAATGGGGATATAACCTTTTTCCCGGAGATAGGTATTCAATTTGTTACAGGATACCTGAAATTCCGTCAGTGTTCCCGTATAGTTTAACTTCACAGCATTGTAAAGAAACAAACGCTCCTTCCATTTAAAATTCTCGGTTTCAGATATTGTCTTATCAAGCGGAAGCATCAGCTCCGTATCCGCTATAGTACCGTCTCTCGTCTGTTCCACTTCATAAGTAACACTGATTGGGTCTCCGACAATCTTTGCCCCTTGCTCTTCTGCGTGCCTTTTCATGTGTAACATCACTCCAGAAAGTTCCTCCTGCTTCACCTTCCCCCGGAAAGTAAGCAAATTCGCTACATTTAATTCCTGTGCTTCTACAATGTTATTCATCTTCCATCTCCTTACCACTTGAACCAGCTCAAAACCTTCTCCACAATATCAAATGATATCGGAGCTAAAATAACATACTGCATATTGCTCACCTCCTCAACTACAAAAGGGATTTAACTTGTGTCTTAACAATAACACATGCCAAATCCCTTTACAATAACTTTGCGGTAAGCGGTAGCTTTTTTGCGGCAAACGGCATAACGCCTGCAGCAAACGGTAGTTTTTTAGCGGTAAACGGTAGTTTTATGCCACATTCACCAGTACTACATCTACCGTAAATTTCTTGTCCGTATATTTAAATTCCACCGTTCCGTCATTTTTTTCAACAGACTCTCTCACATTCTGTGTTCCGTACCCGTGGTTCTTCTTATCAACCTTTTTTGTAATCAACCTTCCGTCCTTTTCTTCAATCGGCTGTGCCATGTCATTTTCCATCGTGATTGCCAATGCGCCACCCACACTTTTTACCGTAACTTCAACCGTTCCGACACTTTCACATGCAGATGCCGCAAAAAAAGCATTCTCCAAAAGATTTGAAAATATAATGCACACATCCATATCAGACATTTGCATTTGCCCCGGAAGATGCCCCTTCCAATCCAGCACTACCCCCGCATATCTTCCCGACACATCATTTACAATAGCATTTACCAAGGAATTTCCAGTCTGATACTTTTCAGAAGCGTCCTGAATCATCTCTCCCATTGTCTCTATGTACTTCTCTGCTGCCTGCACATTGTTTTCTTTCAACAACTGTTTTAAACATACAAAATGCGATGACATATCGTGTCGGAATTTCCTGATTTTCTCTTTATTGCTTAGTGATTCTAAGTAATATTCTTCCTTTACCTTCCATAATTTCTGATTCAATTCTACCATTTCTTGATAATGCTGTTTAGCACTGTTGTTATAAATCAAAAGTACTCCCATAACTAAAAATAATACTGCAAACACAATCGACGGTATTACAAATAAAATCACATTTTCCTTGCTCCACACAAAATCTTCATTATCCATTGGCAACATTGCAATGGAAGAAGCTGTTATCCCTCCAAAAAACATCCAAAGATACATACGCCCCTTAGTATGTATTTCCTCAATCCCTTTTTTCCCTCGCCCATAATATAGTTTTTGGAATAATATCGCAGCAACCAATATCCCGACCAAACTAATACCATTGCATATACCGCACATCAACGGATCATCATGTATCACCTCTCCCGGCACCCCAATTATTCCTGCCAACGCCAAAAGCATTATTGTGTCAATACACGAAAACCCAACGAATACTGTCACTGCCAAAAGGCCCTTCTTTTTTCCTTCAATCATCATTACAGCGATTACCGGTACTACAAAATAAAAGGATGCCATTCGATACTCATTATCCCACAGCCCAATAGCTAATATAATAGCTACACTCATACCAAGCACAATCCACGCACCCATGCACTTTCTTTTAAATCTATAGTTTAAACAACCGCATAATACCAACAACATTTTAATCAGATCCTGAACTAACACCACAATATTCGTTACCATTCCTTTGTTCCCCTTTAAACTATTCTTCCGTTTTTGCTGACAAACTCCATAAATTCTTCTTTAAAGATTGATACATATCTGCGTGAAATTTCCAGCTTCTCGTCGATTCCTTTCAGCTTCACCTGAGTGCTTCCGTAGCGCTCCACATAAAACATGGAAATCATATACGAACGATGAATCTGCGCAAACCCTTTTCCGCTTAATCGTTCGCTCCATTTCTTTAGAGTGCCCCGCCGTTCTTCATACACATTTCCCAAACAGTCATAAATGAAGAGTCCGTCTCCGTAGGATTCCAGATATACAATATCCTTTACCTTTACGTAACTCTTTTCCCCGTCAAGGCTCAATTCTACTTTTTCTTCATTTACCAGACTCTTTTCCACAGTCTTTAATACCTTCAAAAGCTTTGCTTTCTCTAGCGGTTTTTTTAAAAACTGCAGTGCCCTGACATCAAAAGCGTCATATACATAATTCTCATGACTTGTCAAAAACACAATCTCTGCATCTACATTTTTTCGTCTTAAATATTTCGCTGTCGTTACGCCATCCAGTTTCTCCATCTCTACGTCTAAAAAAATCAAATCAAACTGCTCTTCCGACTTCACCAGTTCGCTTCCGTCCGTGAACTCTTTTATTTCAATCTCCTTGTTATACGCTATAATTCCTCGTCTCGTTTCGTCACGATAAATTGCCTCGTCATCGCAAATTGCTACACGCATCCTACAAACCCCTCTCCGTTCTCATCTGTTCTCTCTATACATTTTATCACGCTGATACAGCACAGTGTTTTCGCAGTCAAAAAGGTCTTGCCATAAACAACAGCAGGACCTTTCATTACTCTCTTTCGCCCCAACGAATATTTTACTATATCCGATTTATCATGTCAAGAAATACCATTCTCTCACATCACGCATCTGCATACCATTCCCTCACATCAGGCACCAGCCCACCACATCCTTAAGCAGCAATTCCTTCTCCTTCTCCTGCTCCTTTACCGCCAACAGTTTCTCTGTTGTTTTCTGCGGTATCCAGGACTTTTTCCCGTTGTGATAGCTGTTGGATATCTTCCAGAACTTCTCCGGATAAGACAACAGAAGATAAAACACCTGCCACTCTGCCTTATCCACCTTTCGTACCGATGTGTAGGCTTCCATTAAGCTCTCCGCCAACCTCCGGTCCCAACCGGTTTTCTCCATCAGCTTCCGGAAAAACAAATAAAAATCCGCAATCTGTACCCCGAGACACGCCTTGTCGAAATTCACCGTAGCAAAGCTTCCGTCATGCAGCACCAGAAGATTGTGGTGGGTATAGGTGCCATGGCAGGCTCTTCCTGCGGAAAGCGCCGCTGCCAGCGTCTCCTCACAGCCACACTCCTTCGCTTGTTGCAGGGCCGCCTCTGCCTTTTCATAGAACTCCGGAAAGATGTTGATATACACCGTTTCAAAGTAGGCCTTCCGCTTTTTCTCCCGGATAAAGCTCCGCACCCGGCGCAGCTCCCGGTTCCTCTTTTCAAACAGCTCCGGAAGGCTTTTTTGTACCGCTCCCGGAAGCGTCTGTAACGATCCGCCCGCAGCCACAGTACTGCCTGACGCCTCTGCTCCGTCCGGTACATCATCCGCCGGCGCATTGTCTGCTGTCAGCGTCACCCCGGTGAGTGCGTTATGCAACTCTGCCAGATGCCGCACCGCCGTTATGGCCTGGTCCGGCTTTTTTACATTGCACTCCTCGCCGTAATACCAGTTCTTCATCAAAAAAGGCTCCTCGTACTCATCCTTCGTTACGTAGGCGCCTTCTTTATTTGCCACATAACTATCCACAAGAAAGCCCGCATCACTAAGCTTTGTCAACACGCTCTGCTCAAACACAGCCCTTTGTTCACTTCCGTTATATGGCAACAGTAACTTAGGTCCCCGCTCGGTATCAATGCGAAATGCGCCCCGCGTCCTTGCGGTGCCGGTCACCGTAATCTCATATTTTTCAAAAAATTCAAGACTCTTTTCCTCCACAATATCTCCTCCGATTCCTCATGCCGAACCGATCACAAACGATTCAGACAGGTATATTCTCTACATACTATGAGGACAAAGAAGAAATCATGTATCAAATTTTTCGTTTTCGGGAATCCTGCGTGGAACGTCCATTACGCTAGATTCTTTTCTGTACCGCCTCCGGGTTATCGCAGTAATCCAGAAGCGTCTGCTTGCTGATTTTTTTCTGCTCGTACAAGTTCTGCAAATACCGGTCCATGGTCACCATTCCGTCGTTTCCACCGGCAATCATGGCATTGTTAATCTGATGATTCTTGTTATCACGAATCATATTCCGGATGGCATGGTCCGCATGCATAATTTCAAAGGCCGGCACCAGACACCCCTCCGCATCCGGAACCAGCTGCTGGGATACCACCGTACGTAACACCATACTCAGCTGTACACGAACCTGTCCCTGTTGCTCGCTCGGGAAGGAATCCAGAATACGGTCGATGGTGTTCACAGCCCCCTTGGTATGCAGGGTCGCAATGACCAGATGTCCCGTCTCTGCTGCCGTCATGGCGGTGCGAATGGTCTCCGCATCCCGCATTTCTCCCATCAAAATCACATCCGGCGCCTGACGAAGACAGGCACGAAGGGCCGAAAGATAATCCTCCGTATCAATGGAAATCTCTCTCTGGCTGATAATGCTCTTTTTATGGGTATGAAGATACTCAATCGGGTCCTCCAACGTTACAATATGAGACTCTTTGGTCCGGTTAATCCGGTCGATAATACACGCCTGCGTTGTGGACTTTCCGCTGCCTGCGGTTCCCGTCACCAAAATCAGACCGTCGGACACATCCGCCAGCTTTATTACCTCTTCCGAAATATGCAGTTCCTTCCAGTCCGGGATATCAAAAGCCACCACACGGATTACCGCCGCCAAAGATCCTCTCTGACGATACGCGTTTACACGGAACCTTGCCAGACCTCCGATTGCAAAGGAAAAATCATCGTCTCCCGACTTCTCGTAAGGCTCCATATCACGCTTTGCCATGCCGTAGATTTCCGAAATCAGCTGCTTTGTTTCCTCCGGCAACAACTGCTTTTCCGTTAACGGTACAATATGCCCTTCCTTTTTCTCAATCACCGGACTCCCCGCCAGAACAAACAAATCCGATGCTCTATCCTCTACCGCTTTTCTTAAAAAATCCGTAATCTGCATAACCCATCCTCCGTTTTTCTACTCCAGGTTGCCGTCCCATACAGGCAATTCATCCTCTGCCTGCCACGCTCCCGCCGCTTCGGTCTGCCACCGCAAGATCCGATAGCTTTCCCCGGTCACTTCCGCTTCCACTACCAGCGTTTGGGTGTCCGAAACCGCACATTCGTACCGGTACCGGTTGCCCTCTGCGGTAACACCGTCCGGCACATTCCCTGCCCGAATCCGGGCCAGGATTTCTTCTGCCTCACAATCCGCCTCGTAATAAGCCCGTACCGACTCCGCAGAAGCTTCACTCAAACGCCCGTCTGCCCGCACAGAGGACAGACTCAACACGGCAAATACAGTCAAACAAAGCACCGCAAAAATCACAAGCAACGAGCTTCCGCCCACTGCGGTCGGTGTATCAGTCCTCTTCATATTCCGTCACCTCCGCCCCGTTTTGCGCCGCTACGGGAAGCCGGAACAGTTCTTCTCCCGTATCCGTCGTCACTACAAGCTCTGCCTTCCAAAGAAACGCATCCGTATCCTCGGAAACCTTTACCACAATCGCATACACCATAGTTTCCGCTTCTGTCATTTCCCAGTTTTCGTCGTAAAGAATCGCCCATGTATTCTCCTTGGTGTGCAACACTTCCGGTTGTTCCGTAAGCCACACCAACCCGTTTTTCTTCAACGTTTCTGCCACATTCTGGGCCGCAAACACCGCCCGGTCCGTAGCCTCGTATTGCCGGGACAGTTTATCCGACAATGCAAACATCCGCAGGCACACCGCAGCTGCCAGCGCAAACACCAGAATCATTACCATATGCTCTATCAGCACCAATATCGATTTATTTCGCATAGGCAACCTCCCCCGCCCCGCTCCGTAAAGTCAAGGTCTGTTCCGTCACCGTTCCGTCCTCACAGATTACCTCCACGGTAAGACATCCGTTTTCCAAAGAAAACCGCACTCCGGAAGCCTCCGTAATCTTTTCTCCCGCCTCCGGTTCAAATGGGACATCCTCTGCCGAAAACAACTCCCGCACAATCCCCTCATGGCAATAAATCCGGGTCACATAGCCTTTCCCGTCAACCTGCTCCTCCAACCGTAAAATATTTGTTCCGTTTCTTTGCTCCACAGAAACCGCTCCGGCACAATCTGCCTGTCGTACCTTCGTTACAATATAAAGAGGCACCGTTCTGTTTTTAAAAGCTTCCTGCCCCCGGTCCGTCAGCCGTCCGTATACGCCGGCCCCCGCCAGAAGTACGAGCACCGCGCATACCGCCAGTATTGCGAACAAAACCAAAGGAAGTATTTTTTCTGTCTGAAACCTACTTTCTGTTTTCTTCATAATCCCTTTCCAAAACCGTAATATCCGGCATAAGATTCTCCGCAAATACGTCGTACATCACTAAATAGCGGGACTCATCCACCACAATGCCGTACTTTTCCTTTACATAGGCAAAATCCGGCGGGTACACCCCTTCCGCGGCATAACAGGTAATCACGCTGCGACGTATCGCTTCCTCCAGTTGCTTTTTCTCTTCCGTGCCGTTTCCGTCCTTTACCCCGGACACCGCCGTAACAAAAAACACAAGTATCCCCACGCACAGCACCGGAAACCACACTTTCCGTACCAAATGCAGTTTTTCCTTCATAGCATCACCCGATTGTTTCCATAATGTTTATCAACGGCAACATCACAACCAATAAAATCACACCTACCAGCACTGATACCGACAGCACCAGGACAGGCTCCGTCTTCTCAATGCGACTTGTCAGTGCAACATCTGCTTCTTCAGAAAGCTTCTCCGCAATTTCTGCCATCACCGTGTCTCCATTTCCGCCCTGCATTCCAACGGCAAGCAACCGGCACGCGGATACCGGAAGCACCTCCGAGTTTTTTAATGCATCCATCAAAGACTCCCCGGAAAGCAATTCTTCTTTGCACCGCAGACAACGCTCCTTCGCCTTCGGCACATCCGCCGTCACCTCCGCGGTAAGGTCCATGGTATCCTCCAACATCATTCCGCTGCCCAGTCCCATGGCCATCACCTGTGCAATGGCGGCATCGTTTACCTTTCGCATAACACCTCTGTCACCGGCATATCGTTTCCACAAACCGGTCACCTTTTCCCGGAACGGTGCACATAACGCAAACAGGAGCACTAATACTACAACCAATCCAAGCACACCGTATACAAGCCAAAGCGCGTCCTTCAGCCACATACCAGCCTTTAGCAAAACCCCCGCCACACCGGACATGGTGCCACCAAGGGACGCATAGACCGACTGAAACACCGGAAGCACCTGCGTCAACAGCACACCCAGCACAATCATCATCAAAAGCACCAAAAGAGAGGGTTGTAACAACGCACTCCGCAATCGTCGGCTCATTCTCTCCTTGTTTTCATAATACAGCTTCAACGCCCGGAGGGCTTCCTCCAAACGTCCCGTCGCCTCTCCGGTTCCGACGCTTCCGCAGGCATACACAGGAAAGCATCCTGCCGCTTTTAACGCTTCAGAAAGGGAAATCCCCTCATCTACCGCATCCGCAGCCTGCATATAAACCGCCTTCCGCTTCTCATCCGTTTCGTCCTCCGCCATCAGCCGAAGTCCTTCTCCCAAACCGATTCCGGAATGCACCAGCCATTCCAGCTGTTCGCAAAAGGACGCTGTTTCCGAATTTGTCAGCTGTCTCATACCAATCCACCTCAATACAAATATTTTACAACATAATTCGTTCCGTCTCCGATATACTCCATAATCTCATTGCTTTGCTCCCCGGAGGAGGCAAAGGTCGGGTCCAGCCGCTTCCACGTCGCACCGTCAAAATAAATCACATTGTCAATCCAGCCGTCCTTTTCGGTATAAACACTGATCCATGCGTGATATGCCTCTCCCGCATATCCCACCACCAATTTGCACGGAACGGACTGGCTGCGAAGCATCCCGGTCATCAGTGCCGCATAATCAAAACAAATGCCTTTTTTCGCCTCCAACACTGCATCCAAATCCGGCAGGTATCCACTTTCTACCGTAGCCGCCAGTTCTTTATCATAGGTCAGAGTATGTATCACGTACTCATAAATCGCCTGTACCTTTTCCAGCTCCGTCGTCTTCCCGTCCGACAGCTGCGCCGCTTTCTTTATGGTCAGCTCCGCATCCCCGTAATCCACATACTGATTCGGACGCAGAAACGGCGCAAATTCATCCGTCAATGTCACCTCTGCAGAAACCGACTGTATTTGCGCATACTTGCTGCCTTCCACATTTTCAAGCAAGGTCACCCGATAGGTCCCGTTTCCGTCGGAAAGAGGAAACACTTCCCAATCCCCTGCTGCAATATTGTAGGTATACGTTGTGGACGGACCCTTTACCTGTACCTTCAGGCGGTGTCTTGTCTCTTCCTTTACGCAAACCATCACATATCCGTCAGCCGTATTGGAATAATCAATGACTGCCCGGTCCGTCTCCTCTGCAAGTACCCCCGACGCCTCCGGTCTCAAAATATCCGGCAATGCAGGATATTCCGGAAGCTCGTCTTCCGAAAACCGCATTTCCCATGAAAGCTCTCCCTGCGCACCTGTGGGATTTTTCCCTTGTTCCCCGGCACATCCCGCGAAAAGAAACAAAGACAAAACGCAAACTATTAATTTATAAAATCGCAATTGCATCACTCCTATTTCATCAAGCGACGTATTCTTTTCTTAACAGAAACAGGGACTCTGTCTACCACATAAGCAACCAATAATTTGATTCCGCTACTTTTAAGAAATCTCTTCTCGATTCCTTTATATCCGTGCTCTCTATATATTCTCAGAACCTCATCCCGGCGTTCACTCCTCGGTGTCGGGAATTTTAACTGTCCGTTTTGCGCGGATGCTTTCTCATAGGCAGATTCCCTTTTGGTCATTATTTCGACGTTTTCCTCTAAATATCGCTTTCCTTTTTCGGAATTTACAATCATACAGGAAACACCTTTTGCCTCATCAAAACAACCTCCGTTTGCCTTTAACAGCTCCGGATGTTCACGCTCAATCCCCCAATAATCTCCCAAGGTAATATCTCCCGGTCTGTTTTCGCAAGCATACTTACATTCATAACAGTTTTCCCGGTAAATATCTCCTTTTAAGAACAGTTGATAATAAGAAGATTCCCTGGCATATACCAATCTGCTCTTTCTTTTTCCGTTTTTGATATATTCGGCTCTTCCGACCAGTCCCCAACCGCCAGATTTATCCCTAAATTTAAAGTCTACAATTTTTCCTTTTATTTTTCCTTCATAGTACTGAATATAACTTCGGAAAAAATGCAAAGACGGTACCCCGTGACAAATAATATCCACCAACAACAGGTTCTCATTCACCTGAGTTCCCAGAAAAGATTTCAATGCTGCCACTTGACACGGTGTACCGGAAAACAGTACCTTTTTCCCGGCAGCAAGTGCTTTTTTTACCTGCAAATAAGCATCTCCCACCACACTTTGCACATATTTCGAGCCTTGCAGCTTTACCAAATCTACAAGGTTGTCCACACATATATGCATCGGCACTAAATCCCCCTCGACACACTCCATCGAAACACCGAATACCACACCACCTTGCTCGATTACATTTTTAGCCAGGCTCGCAAAAATACCGCCCGAAGCCGATTTCATTACATCCGTATTCGCCGTACAGGCAACATAAGTTTCCAATGGAAATTGCATCTCTTTATGATTCTGATAGGCACATGTGCGCTTACACAGTCCACACTTTACGCACAACGCCTCATCAATTACGGGATAACGAAAACCATTCTCATCCTCCCTCATAGTAATCGCTTTACGAGGACAACTATTAACGCATGCCTCACAACCACAGCATTCTGTTTTCGTTTTAAACAATGTTATCGTTTGCATCGCTCTCTCCGTCATCTCATACACAATAATTATTTTGCCTTACTTTTCTCAAAATCCTCAAAGACCATAGACAGATACTCGCGTATCCTGACTCTCTGCTCTTCCAATGCCTTATTTACTTCAGAAAAATCCACGCTTCTGTTTACCACATCAAAATCCTCGTAGTCTCTCACGTGTTTCTGCAAACTGTTTGTCATCCGCAAGATACTTTCCAAACGTCCGCCATACTCTGCCGGATAAATGCAAATCGGCTCCGTATTCAAATTCAGAGAAAATGCCGTCGCATGGAAGGAATCGGTCAACACATACTTCGCATTATCAATTAAGGTAATGAACTCAAACACTTCCGGAACCAGTACACTCTTCCCCGGTCGGTAGATCTGATCGTATCTTGTACACAATCTTACCAGCGGAAGCCCTGTCTTCTTGGATAATTTCACCGCATACTCATCAAACTCACGGGAGCGGTTCAAATTATAGATTAAAATATAATCTCCCTTTATTTTAGACTTCGGAGCAAGTCCGCGCCAAAATTCCCCATCGTAAGCAAGTGTCGGATCGACTACATGCTGACACCGTGTATAACCGAGATCCTTTTCCAACAGCGTCTTTGCATAATCTTCACGCACCGATATGTAACGATACTGATCAATATACGGCTTTATCTGTTTTACTTCCCCTTCGGACAATTCTTTCTTCCCGAAACTGGAAGAAAATGCAAACTTATATTTATCGGCAGGCACAAAATTCAAAAACAAAGCCTTCTCAATTCCTGTATTCCATCCGCTGTTCCATACCTGGTCACTTCCGGTACAATACAAATCCGCATCCAACGGAAAGTCTTTAAAATCCTCTTCGTAAGTGTACACCTTTTCCGTCACATGAAGATTCTGTTCAATAAACTTATTAAACACCTTTTTCCATCGCTTCAATGTAGGATACATTGCCGCCATTTTACCCGGATTTTTTCCGCACCAATACGCCATAAGATTTCGGTCCAGGCAATTTTCACGAATATAATTAATTACTTCCACATCAAATCCATAGGATTCAAACATCTTCTGCGTTGCCAATGTTTGCAATACCGAGCCGTAGTTTTTTACGGCATGTAATGTAATCAGACTTATTTTCATTTCGCAGTTGCCTCCTCAAAATAAAAACGTTCCATCTTCTTCGCAGCAGAACGAATCTCATAGCCGCCTTCTTCTACCTTTTTTCCGTAGCTGCCACGTTCTGCCACATTCGCCTCGCATTTCGCAATATAGTCCACCCACTGCTCCTCGCTATTGTCAATCGGTAAAAACTGAATCAAATCGGTAATATCCATCTCTTTTGTAACCTTATCGGAAACCAATTCCTTTACACCGTTTGCCTGTGCCTCGATTAAAACAACCGGCAGTCCTTCATACAGCGACGGGAGCACGAACAGATCAAACGCATTTAACAATTCCGGAACATCGCTTCTGATACCGAGAAAAAGAATAGAATCCGTAATTCCCATCTGCTCGGCTCTTTTCTTAATCTCCTCTTCCTCCATTCCTCTTCCTACAATCACCAACACCACATCGTCACGAACTTCTAACAACCGTTTATAAACTTCAAATAAAAACGGATAGTTCTTCTGCTCCGACAATCGTCCTACAATACCTAATACAAACTTATTTTCCACACCAAGCTCGGCTCTCTTCCGCTCTCTGATTTCAGTTGAAAAAGCATAGGCTTCCGTATTAATTGCATTGGTCATGACCGTTACCTTTCCGTTCGCAACAGCCCTCTTGCCCCACATATAAATTCCGGCTTCACGACCACAGGCAAACAAATGGGTCGCATTCAGCTTCGCCACCAGAGACAACATAATATTAAAGCATCTTTTTGTCTTAGACACCGGTTCATATGCTATATGAGAATGAACGATACGTTTCTTTACCTTAAATTTTCTTGCATAATACATCGCAAACAGACCGCGGGCTCCCATATGGGAATGCACCACGTCGTATCCGCCTGCGGAAATCGTATCCCTCATCCCTTGTAAATAACCCTTTTTGTCTTTCTTAATTCTCGGGATCTTATATATTGTACAACCTAAATCCCGTAATGGCTTCTCATAAATTCCTTCATCATAAAAATCATAAATCAGAAAGTCAAAATGAATCTTTTCTCTATCCATATGTAAATAATAATCATATAATAATTTCGCAACACCGCCGCCGTCCAGTGCCGATAACTCATGCAATACTTTAACCATGCTTTTCCTCCGTCTTTCAATTAAATATCCGACAAAAATATATAAATATCCAAGATGCATTATATTCCAACCCTCGTTGTCTTGTCAAGCATTCCACCTTGTGGTATAATATTCGCGAGGGCAAAGTAAATATATCTTCCAAAGCCGATAGTTGCTTGCAACCAATCAGCCTTTGAAAGTAAGCACGGAAAGGAGAAGTGTCTATGAAGCAAAAAAAGAAACGTATTCTTCCTATCATTAGTGTCACTACCATCTTGCTTTTTTGTGTTGTATGCATTGTTACCCACGCTTGGTGTTCCTTGTCTCCAAACCCGGATGTTTCTGTATCCCCGGGATTTTCTTCCGGCTCCTACACTCCCGGATTAGTTCATCAAACAGAGTATACTTCTGACCTTCAACTCCCTACTACAATTCACTCTGAAGATAATTTTCAGTTTTACTATAAAACATCGGAATATACCTATGGTATTACAAAGACCGGATACGAAGTCTTTTCGTTTTTAAACTCCGACGGCTCTGTTTTAGAAGCACTGCAAGGCGGCGGTACCTATCTGATTACCGACCGCTACGGAAAACTCCATACCGGGTCTTTAAAGCGCATCTCCCGCTATGAAACCTCCGCCTCGAATCAAATAACCGTTTATTATGTAACAAACGCCGGAGAGCAATGTACCGATTACATTTTTCACGACAACAACGTAGAAATTTCAGCTCATGTAAACTTTTCCTCTCTAATATCCGATATTGCCGCAATTCGTCTGGACCGTAAATTTATAAACGGATATATCGACAGCGAAAAAAAGGTTACCGACGACTGGGTTTTCCCTTCCAATAACGACTTCCCTTATCGAACCTTTGACAGTTACGTACTGACAAATCAAATCGACTCTACACACAAGCTATATTCCTTTTGGCGCGGCTCCGATGCCAATCCGTTATACACACCGGACTACTTAACCGATACCAATTTCCACGTCACCCGGCTTCCGAGTTCCTTAACTTCGTATTCCATCAATTATACTTTGGTTTTCGAGGATCTTACAAAAGATGCGGACATGGATTATTTTGCTTTGTTTAAAGGAAAAAATTCCGAATTGGCCATTGGCATAGCGCCAAAACTCAGAACATATAGCAATACCACGCTGTACGATACAAAAGATATTTCGTTCAACATCAATGTGTCCAACTTACACAGTACCGATGTTCCGTACAATATAAAATACTGCATTTACGACTACTACGGAAACAAACTGCTTAACATGAAAGAAAGCCGTACTTTACCTACGACCTCCCAAGCAAACTATTCGCTTACCCCGTCGTTTGAAAAGAACGGAATTTACTACTTAGAAACTACAGTCACTTACCTGGGCAAAGAATACCGCGAACTGTATCCGTTTATCATATACGAACACCATGATTATCAGTTCACCGCTACCAGCCCGTTCGGCGTTTCCGGCGTTCGCTTCAACCATTATCAGCCGAATGATGACACAGTATTTCTTGCACAGGAAATGGGTCTTGCAAATATGAGAGTGTGCATTTCCCTTCCGGACTATATCGGAACCGATTACTCTCTTTTGCAAAACTACTTATCACAATTACGCAGCGGTGGAACAAAAATAACCGGCCAATATCTGCTTAGCTCAGATTGGACAGTTCCCAACGACACCTCTCGCTATGCTTCGGAACTGGCAGATGTTCTCTCCGCTGTAAGCTTCTATTTAGACGACTGTGAAATCGGCAATGAAAACAATCTCAAATACAACTACTTAGGAATGGATGCCGCCATGAACTTATACATGGAGAAACAGTTTAATCCTACCTATTCCATTGTTACCGAAGATTACGGTCTCCCGATTATAGGTGCCGGCGTTTATCTTTCGAAAACCGATTGGTTAGAGGCTGCTATCGCAACGGGATTATGGGATTCCACGTCCATACTGTCAACGCATGCATATTCCTTCCCGCACAGCCCGGATATTACCGACAATCCGACCATCGATCATAGTTTTGAAAGTGCATTAAACCGCATCCGGAAGTTTATGGACGCCCACGGAGATAAAACCTGGTACTTATCCGAATTCGGGTATCCGACCACTCCGGGTAACGCTTCCGGCCTGTTTTCCGGATCCGACTTACGCAGCCAGGCAGACTATACCATTCGTGAATTCATATTAGGCCTGTCCTACGGCGTAGATGTATTGGAATCCTATGCCCTTTACGACGGCGTGAACACTACGTTGGGATCTTTGGATAACAACTGCGAATACCATTACGGTATGTTCTACAGCCAAGATTATTACGGACGCATTATGCCGAAGCCGTTGGTTATGTCCTATATTTCCATGACACAAACACTGGACGGCTATTTATCCTGTACCGAAATCTCGGATGTTTCTCCGACTTCAAGAGTGTTTGAAGTAAAACTACAGCAATCGGATGCTCCGTTATATGTAGCTTGGTCCAACTGCAAGCCGCTCTCTACGGACAAAACATATTCCAGGACCCCGGGACTTCCTTGGGAAAACCAATGGACCGGCAAAGAAAAATTAACCTTCCAAACCGATACATATGTAGAAGTAATTGATTCTCAGGGTAACAGCACAACCTATTATCCGAGCAAAGGTGTTGTTACCGTACCGATTACCGGCGAACCCGTATTTATTAAAAATGCCACATTAAACTAATATACAAAAATGCCGCCCTCCTAAGGAGAGCGGCATTTTTCTCTTATTTACACACGCTTAATCTTTCCGGTTGACGTTTTCTCAAACGGTTCCTTTCGAAATACCGTCTTCTGAACCCGATGATAACTCGGAACACTTCGATTATAAATCTTAATATATTTTTCTACTTTATTACAAATCTCCTCCGTTGCATTCTCTCCGCACCAAATATGTGCGACAATCATATCATCTTCGCCTTTTACCACCACTTCATTAATTTCTTCACACATATTGAGCTGTGCTTCTATCGCCTCCGGGCTGACATTTTCTCCGTTGGACAAAATAATGATATTCTTAATTCGACCTACAATGGACAAAAAACCGTCTTCATCAAACCGTCCAACATCACCGGTATGATACCAGCCGTCCTGTACCGCTTCCATTGTCTCTTTCTCGTTTCCGATATAGCCAAGCATAACATTCTTACCACGTATAAGGATTTCTCCTTCATCCGACAATTTAATCTCGTTCCAGGTTCCTGGCTTACCTACAGTACCGTTTCGAATCTCGGTCCTTGAGCTATATGTAACCGGTCCGCTTGTTTCTGTTGCTCCGTAACTGGAATAAGTCGCAATGTTTCGAGCCGTCAAATATGCAACGGTTTCCATATTCTGCGGTGCCGCACCACTGTAAATACATTCAAATCCGCCAAGATCCAACAGCCCCTGTTTGCTTCGATTTACCAAAAGAGAAGTAAACGCCGGCACAGAGACAACTTCCGTCGGACGGAACCATTCTATATCCCGAAGGCCCTCTTTCATATTGGATATACACATTTCCACTCCGAAGCCTACACTAAGCTGTACCACAGAAATACCGGCCACATGATAAAGAGGAAACAATAACATACATTTCTCGGTTAAAAACTCTTTTCTCGGCAAAAATGCGTAATGTGAAAGCAAAACATATTTGCTCAGGCAGGTACTGCCCGAAGTCAAAAGTACAAGCGCCGGGTCCTCCGGCTTTGCCTCTCCGGAATAGGAAAATGACATTTCCTCATTCTCTATCCAGTTCCGGATAGTTGCCCCTTCGCCATCACCTTTGCTTAACACGCAGGAAACAGCAGACTTATTGGCATATTCCTCCACTACCTCATAATTATCTTCTCCGGTCACAAGTAATGCCGGCGGCATGGTTACAAATGCACGATCCACCTCTGCCTGGGACATATCCAAATTAAGCATAACCGCAATGGCCCCCACCGAGACAGTCGCATACATTGTCACTATAATCTCATACTCCTGTCTTCCTTCAATAGCCACATACTTTCCCCGCAAATCCATAGTGTCGAAATGCCCGGCCACCGTATGAACATCCTTCAAAAACTTCCGATAGCTGACCTTTTTCTCTTCTCCCCGTTCCATATACGCAAATAAATTCTTATCTCCGTACTCATCGCACGCCTTTTTAATCAATTCATACAACGTTAATCCATACCATTTTTCGTGATTCATAGTTTATATCCTCTCTCGTATTAATGTATCATTCGCTTCATATCAGACAAACACGTTTTCATCTTTTTTCTACGGAAAATCATGTAGCCGACTAACAGCACCGCATAAATTCCTATCGCCGGAAGCTCGTCAAGGAACCAATTCGTCAACATAAATACCAAAATCAAAACCGTTTCCCATAGGTTATCTTTTAACACATCGTACTCCACATAATTTTTTAGCATATACTCGGCAAAATGAGCCTTAAATGCCAATAACACAACAATCAGTACAATGGCCAGCTTCAGACTTCCTATTCCGTATACTACAGACACCGTCAGTACCACACTCAGTAATACACTGATCAAATTACCCTTTAACTGCAACTGCTCTTTTCGCAGTGCTTTAAAATAGGTGCCCAACAACACCATATACCTTGTTTCAAAAATACAAATCGGCAAAAGAACCGCCAAATATCGAAAGCTCTCTTCATATTGCGGCAGCCAAATCTGCAACACCATCTTCATCGGAACATAGAAAAGCAACACGCACAGCAAGGATGTGGAAAGGATTTCTCTTAGCATTCCGTACATTTTTAGCATCTTATCCTGAGGCATGCGTTTTAACATCGGAAAAATCACAACACTAACCGCCGCAATAAACGTAATAATCATATTTACCATACTAAGTGCCAGCGAAACCTTTCCGAATACCAAATTGCCCCAGCGATTCTCTATAGAAAATCTGACAAATCCCACAATCAACTGTCCGGCCACTCCGGCCACCAACAACTTATATCCGCAACCGATTAACTCTTTACTTTCCTTTACAATTCCGCGTATGCTATCCGGGCGAACAAACACCATCCCCCGCCCGATCCACAGAGCCAGCAGCAAGGACAGCGCTCTGGCAAGAAGCTCCGCATAAATAAAATATACAAACTGCCATTTCTTAAGAAACAAAAACAGAAGGGAAAACAGCAAAAACAGAACCCGCTCACTGGTTGCTATCTTGGCATACTCCCGTATTCTGTTGGTAGCCTGCAATACCATCTGTATATAATAACGCAAAATATCCAAAATGGCCGATACCGCCGCCAACGTCAGCAGCTGCACTTTAATATCATCCTGCACCAAAAGGAGAACCGCCACCGAAAAAAGCACATTTACAATCAGTTCATAAATTGCCAATGTCCAAAACTGACCTGCCATCTTATTCGCCGGCAACTCGTCATACTCCATGCCACCATATTTTAAATACGTACCCTCACACCATCCCAGAGAGGTATAGGCCAGATATGTAAAATAAAACAAGTATAGCTGCCAATAACTGTAATCTGCCTCACCCAAAAACTTAGGCAAAATCAGCGTCAACAAAAAGGTAATAATAATCCGGGATGCATTTACTGTCATACTGCTGAATATGTTCCCGATAAAACGACTCACTTTTTTATTTACCATGCCATCTCCCTCTTACTCATCCATTACTTTGAAAAAATGGTCTGATACGGTATTACATCATAAAAGCCGCAAATATATACATTGTATAACAGCTTTACCAGCAAAAGGAGTGTTATAAGAATATATACCACTATTCTTCTGTTCCTTTCTTGTTCACGCAACACCATTTTCGGCAACGATATAATCGAAATAATTTCAAACGCCGAGGCAATTCGCGATACCTGAGGAATAAATCCCGTACACAACAAGCTGATTACACATAGTAGCTGCATATTTACCATGCAGGAATAAGATTTATCATCCTCCCCACCTACCAACAAATAATATTCATGCAATACTAAGATTAGGAAACTGATTAAAAATCCCGCAAGCAAAAAATCGTTGGATGCATACGAAGAATCAAAATACCAGCCATAGGAAGTAAGTGAAATAATCTTAACCAACAGCACTTTTAAAACAGGCATACATACAAGCGTTACTACAAAAGCAATAATATGTTTCTTTAAATCCGCTTTCCATTTATACAAGAAATACACCGCTAAATATACTAATGAACTGATATGAAATCCTGTAGCGATGATAATCCAGATAAAATATTTTTTCCACTTCTCCTGACGAGCATATTGATATGCATACAAAAAGATGCACATTGCAATTCCCTGACGTATCTGATTTAAGGAATTAAAATAGAACGTCGATAGAAAAAACAGAAGAATACTAAACGGAATATATTTTGACTGCTTATAAACAGCCAAAAATACAAACACCAAACCCAACAGTGCAGAAATCACGAACAACCACTGAGAATCCTTGGACAACGTATAAATCAACTTATTTAACAAATTAAATAGCGGTTCCTTAAAGCTATTTTCACCACTATTAATTGCAAAAAAATACTCATCATAAATCATCCAGTCTGTTCCGACCCTATATCGAATTGCCGACACAATAAAGAACGGCAAAAAAGAGAGCACAGCAAACACACGATAAGAATTTCTACATTCTTGTACGTCTCTGATACGTCCTGCACAGGACGCAAAAAAAAGCGATATTACAAGCATTATTAAATATACAATCATATGATCTCCTCGCTCTTACACTGTGTGTCTCCGGATGCTTCCGCATCACTTTCCCAACTGCTTCCAATTCTTTAATCCATAGAACAACTTATAGCTAATGCCCGAAAGCAGCAATGCAGCTTTTGTTCCTTTTCTGGTTCTCTTATCCTTCAAAACACGCTTGCGGTACTTATCAATATTACCCTCAATTCTCAGACGTTCTTGCTTATACTCCTCACTTTGCGGTATTTGCAAATAGATGTGAAAGTTAGCCCTTACATACTTAGAACACATAGCTGCACTTACTTCCGGGTAGTTTGTCAGAATATATTCCTCCATCTCATCCGCAACATCAATCAAATCCATTTTCTTCCGTGAAAACGTCTTTAATGTAGTTCCCGTATCTCTCAGCAAATAATGATATCCGTTGTAATCGGAATATACCACCTTATTTACCCTTTCGAACACTTTATAAATAATTGCAATATCCTCGTAAATATTGCCCAACGGAAATCTAATCTGCTCGAATAACTCCGCACGATATAACTTTGCCCACATGGCAGTGTCATAATCCTCCTGATAAAACAGCTTATTCAAAGCCTCTGTTTTATCATAGCTTACACTCCCCTTTACCGTATCGGACGCTACAATCCGGGATACCGTTTCGTTTTTCCATCCGCAAATCGAGATATCGGCATTTTCCGCGTACATGGCATCATACAATACTTCGATAAAATTTGCATCGATCAAATCATCACTGTCCACAAACGTAATCAGCTCTCCCCTGCATACATCCAGTGCCACGTTTCTTGCAGAAGCCGCGCCGCCGTTTTCTTTATGGATATAACGTACTCTGGCATCCCTCTCCGACCAGATCTTACAACGTTCTCCGGAAGTATCCGTAGACCCGTCATCTACCAATAAAATTTCGATGTTCTCGTAAGTCTGCTCTACCATACTCTGCACACTGAGGTCAACGTACTCCTCCACGTTATAGACCGGCACCACAATGCTTATCAAAGGCTTTGTATTTTTATTTTCTGTTTTTACACATTCTGCGATATTCTCCGGCATACTTTTCTCCCATGTTTGCAATATTATAGCAGTTTACGATATCTGTATGTGCCTTTTCTCTGAGATCCTTTTCCATTGCAAGAGAATGCTCCATACGACGCAATATCTCTACACACTCCTCAGCATCCCGGACAATATAACCGTTCTTTCCGTGTTCGATTACATCCCGGTTACCCACCACATCCGTTACAATACAAATTTTCTTTAAATACATCGCCTCTAAAAGAGAAATCGGCAAACCTTCCCATAAAGACAAAAGCAGAAATACATCCGCTTTATTCAAAAGCTCCAATGTCTCTTCCCGTAACTTCCAACCGGTTCTCTCGATATTCGGAGCCGTCAAAGATGCATCCATATCACCTTCGCCAACCCATAAAAAGTCAGCCTCCGGCATCCCAAGAGCCACTTTATTAAACATTTCCGGGTTTTTCTGATAACAAACTCTTCCGATGGTTGCCACCAATAATTTGTCCGAGGAACGTTCTTCCTGCGGATTCGGCAACACACTGTAATCGATGCCGTTGCTGATACAGACGGCCTTTCTGGAAACCTTTTGCGCAGCTTCCCATTCTCCTTTAGAACAACCTGCAGTCAATGCATTGCTTCGTCCGGCCACCCACTCAATTCCGTAATATATCATACGCTTTATAAAGGAATCATCTTTCTTCATAAACGCATATCCGTGAGGCGTATAAAGGGTCGGTATCTTTCGATTGTTCAAAAAAACACGTCCCAAAAATCCGGCCTTGGCAGAGTGCAGATGAATCACATCCGGCCTTTCCTGCTTTACAATACCTCGAATTTCAAAGCCTGCCGCAAAATCATTGAACGGATTAATGCTTCTTTGAAAATGTTTTACTTCAATAAATTTTATTTTCTTATCAAAGCGTTCCAAAAAATCGGCCGGCGTTTGCGGTCTCAAGGCATACGCTACCACAATTTCAAATTCTTCGGACGTCTGCTTTAACAGCGCTTCCATAAACGTATATACCCCACCACCGAATGCTTCTACAATATGTAAGATTTTCATGCCCATCTTGCCTCACTCTGTGTTTTATGCTATGATATAGCTACTGTTAAGAAAGGAGTACTGCTATGAAGAAGAAAAAAAGAATCTTCCTGCTTCTTATTCCGATCGCACTTATCTATATCATAATCGGCTTTCAAAACGATTTACAAATTACTCATTACGATTACTACAACAAAAAAATCCCTGCTTCCTTCGAGGGTTTTAAAATCTTGCAAATTACCGACCTGCATTGTAAGTCCTTCGGTTCCGCCCAGTCCGAATTAATCGAAAAAATCCATGCCTGTCAGCCGGATATTATTGTCATGACCGGAGATATTATCGATAAGGATTCCACATCCGTACAACCTGTGTATGACCTGATTGCAGGCCTCAACCGGCAATATCCGATTTATTATGTTTCCGGCAATCATGAGTTGGAATATTCTGCTGCCAAATGCTACAGCGAAATGCTGGATATTTTCCTCTCCTACCAAGTCACTTTATTGGATGACCAATCTGCAGAAATTCAGAAAGGCGACTCCATCATTTCCCTTTACGGTCAAAAATTCCGTTCCCGGTATGTCGTTCAATATCTCGAACAACCGGACACGGAACAATTTAATATTTTACTCTACCATGCTGCCGATTTTTTTGACCTGATTGCACCGTTTCAGTACGACCTTGTATTTTCCGGTCACCTGCACGGCGGTGCCATCCGTCTCCCTTTTTTCGGGGGAGTATTTGCACCCGGAGGTACATTCTTCCCGGACTACGACAAAGGCATGTATGTGGAAGCTAATTCTACCCTTATCTCCGGTGCGGGACTCGGAGAATCCCGAATCCCTCGTTTTTACAACGACCCGGAGCTGGTTCTTGTCACTCTGCATTCTAGCGCTGAGTAAATTCCGGAATTACGCCGATAATATCCAGCTTTCCGTATAAAGTACCGTCGTTTACCGTATTCAGGTTTACGGAAAAGATTTCTTTCATTACAATCCATACCGCCGCCAGTAACATACCGGCAACCGCCCCCAGAACAATGTAAATCAGATTCTGCTTCTCTGCCTCATAAATCTTCTCCGCAGAAGAAGCTGCATCTAACAACTGTACATTGCTGTTTCCTAAAATCGACGACATTTCCATCACAAAAGCCTCTGCCATAGCATTGGCTACATCTACAGCCTCCTGCTCATTTACGGATTTTCCGACCAACTTAATTACTATGGAACTATTGGTATTCACAGAAGAAATAAGAGACTTCTGTTCGCCGTAATCCACCGTAATCATACTAAGAATACTCTCCGCATCCGGATAAGCATTACCTAAAATACGATTCGCTCTCTCTGCCACTCTGGAGCTTCGAATAATATCCACATAGATATTCATTACTTGTATATTTTGTGCCGTCTGGCTATAGCTTCCTTCGCCACCGATACAATACACGCTTGTGGTTGCCTGATATACATCCTCCTGGTCCGCCAATAAAAATGCCGCTCCGCCGGCAAGCAACATACCGATTCCCGCCATTGCCAGCAATGCTGTCCACTTCTGGAAAACAGCACGAATACACTGCATAAAATCAATATAGATTATTCTCTCACCGTTCATCTCTTCTTACCTCCTCTTTTCATTAAGCCGATCAAGAACGGGATACACAAAAGAACTGCCACTATCCCACACAAAACAAACAGTCTGTATTCTTCCAACAAACCTTTTACATCTGTTTTCTGCGGTGCCGGCGTAATATAATTTTGATCTGTTACCGTTACAGTCTTTTCTACAATCTCTGTCTTATATTCTGTTCCGTTTCTGTCTTCATATTTAAAAGAAATCTGAATGTGGTTTTCTCCCATATTCAGAAGATCCAGAGAATAATCCACCATTCCTTTTTTCTTTGCGGAGAGATCCTCCAACTCAACTACCTGTACCCCTTGTGCAAGGTCTCCTTCTAATATCATATATACATTCTGTAAACTCTCAACCCCGGTATTTTCGTAAGACACACTCAACGTCGTATTCTGACTTCCGTATACTGTATCCGGCATTTTTACCGTCAAGACTTCAAATCCGATTTCCTCCAAAAGGGCAGGAGATATCTGCACATTATTGGAATAACGCACTTCATTCTTATCACTCCAACCAAGCATAAACTCAATCGGATTCGGTCCGGTTACAATCTTGTCCAAATTCACATCAAAATCAACCGAAATACGTTCTCCCGGCTCTACATTACCGAAATTAATCTGATTGGTTTTCCCGAACACCGGATAAATATACGACGAATGCATCACAATATTACCTGTCAAAGCAGTATAATCCGTGCCGATATTTTCAATATGTACCCGTAATGTACATTCCGAACCACGCTCAAACGCTCCGTTGACAATCTCATAAGACTCTATTACCAGTAACGGATACATTTCTGTCGTTTCTTCCGTTTCAAGAACCTCTTCCGTCTCTTCAATTTCAATTTCGGTTTCAGCAGCCCTAACTTCTACCGGAGATAAAGAAACAAATGCTATTATTCCGACACACAGACCGCAAAACATTTTCGCTAATCTTCTCATATTATTTCTTCCTCCGTGTATTTCTCTTTTTCGCATAGATTTTGTTTCTGAAATAATTAAAGTTGGTAATATACTTTTTATATTCCCTCATGGAAACTTTGTTCTCAATTACGCCGATTACATTTACCTCACCTGCAATCATCTGCTCGTAAGTCTGCTCCAACAACTTCCGTTTTTTTCCGTTCATTGCCGCAACCAAAATCGTCGCGTCCGTCTTTGCGGCAAGAATACTTGCATCCACTACCGCACTCAACGCCGGTGCATCTACAATCACAAAGTCATAATTGTTCTTTACTTCATCGATAATATGTACCATTTTATTTGCATATAACAAATGCAACGGAGTCGTGTCATCTACAGTTCCGCTCGGCAAATAGTCCAAACCGCTCCAATTGGTCTTCTTAATAATATCTTTTTTCTCTACTTTACCGGCAATATACTCCGCCATTCCGATAGCAACACCGTCATTCAGACGCTTATACTCTTTTTCCTTTCTGAAATTACCGTCCATCAACAAAACTTTCCATCCTGCCAAAGCCAACGCAATACTCAGCTCTACCGATACGGTAGTTGTTCCCACACGCGGTTCGCAACCACATAACAAAAAGGTTTTATGACCGTACTTTTCCCTCTGCAAACAAATATTAAATATCGTTCTGTCAAATGCATCCGTAACAACCGAACTCTCATTTCTGTACAACTTAACTACTGAATCCATACTATCCTCCTGGCCTTAACTTCCCAAAACTCTTCTCAGGCAAATTAATTATCTTTCGACCGATATCCGCGGGCTTCCTTTAGTCCATCTTTTCTTCAATGAGTTCTGCCAATTCACCCAACGTATCAATATTGCGCAATTCTCTTTCCTTAAAATTAACCCCTGTTGCCCCCTCCACTTCGGTGATAAAAGCCAAAAACTCCATGGAAGATAACTCCAAATCGGAAATGATGGAAGTATCCTCATTCAATTCCACTCCGTCTGTCTCACATACTCTTTCCACAATTTCAATTACCTTTTCTAACATAGCTCTCTTTTCCTTTCATATTAAATATTTTAATTTTCGATTTTCCTTCCGTTCCAATACATCAAAACCTTTTGACATACGAAGCAAATCACTGTGATCATAATCGTTCTGAGAACAAAACAGGTCACAATTCCCACCATGGACTTTTGATCCACAAAGCGGAATAAAATTTTCCACGGAAAAACCGCTTTTTCAACCGCATGGATACACATATACCACATAGAATACCGCCCCACCCAGCGAATGCCGTCAAGCACACGCCATTCCAACAAATTTACATACAAAAACAGCTTTACAAGTAAAAATGCACCGAGCAAACTTCCTATCGCGGATAACATACCGTATTTTACATCATAAGCATAAAAATCCATGCTTCCGTAAACAACGGTTATCCACCATGCTCCTATCATAAGAACCAACAACAACGGATTTATCTTTTTTTCCAGTAACTTCTTCTTCTTTACATAGTAGCCGGCATACAAAAAGAAAAATCCCATCAGACCAGGTGCAATCTGATACGGAAGCTGTAACGGCATCAACGCGCCTCCCAACACTCCGGAAAACACAGCAAGTCCTATCTGCCATTTTTCTTCCTTTAAATGAACTACGGGATAATAAATGCACCATGCCCAAAACAATGCAAAGACAAACCAAAGCGGTCCCAAACGTGTCCCCGGGCCGTTCCACATAAGAAGACTCGGCACAAGAAAAAGCTCAGTCCAATCAGAAAGGTTTCCTGCCATTGCACGATGAACAAGTCCAATCAGATTAATCAACAACAGCACCAATAAGAGCGGTTTTATTAAATATGTAACTCCCGGCTTTATTCCCGCCTTTATCGGTTTCTTTTTTAGCCAGTATCCGCTTACGATAAATAATGCCGGCATTGCAAGAGAATGCATAATTTTTCCGTACCACAACAACCCGGTTCCTTTTTCCGGAAAGAAAATGCTATGTCCAAACAACACCCCTAGCATTATGATGCCCTTCAGTAAATCAAACATCGTCAGGTTGATTAACTTTTTCATTCGACTATTGTCCCCCTAAAAATTCAAAAAAGACCATAAGATTACATGGTAATTATAATGTGAGCATTTTATCTTGTCAACTCTTTTTCATAATTATACAATATCAGCTTTCCATAAAAAGAAAGGACGATCGTTTTTCACAATCGTCCTTGTATCTATCCGTTACTTATTTATTACGAAATTACTCTTCCTCTTCGTTTTTCTTATCAGCTACTTTCTTGTAGACAATCCTGCCCACAACAAGAGCAATCAGAAGAAACAACAGAGAAAATCCCGCAATCATCCAACCTGTAGAGGATGAAGCTTCTTTTTCCGGCACATTTGTTAACGGGACATCAGCTTCAACAATTTCCACGTACTCTTCACCAATCTCTTCTTCGTCTCCAAGTGCCTCTTTCAAGATAGTCTCCGCATCACCCAACGGAACCTCTTCTTCTTCGATTTCAACAAGTGAAGAGTCCTGTGTATCTTCCGGATGATTAATTGCTTCCTCCGAGTTTTCTGTCGATGTTCCATCAGTCTGTATATCTTCGGTGACTACCTCATTCTCTTTTAATACACTTTCTTCCGAGTTATCTTCCGCCCAGCTTCCTTGCACATGTTCCTCATCCTGCAGACGATCCTCAAACTCATTTTCACTCATAATAGGCGTCGGTGTCGCGGTCGGAATCGGTGTTGCCGTAGGAGCCGGGGTCGCAGTCGGCGTCGGCGTTGCCGTTGGTACAGGCGTTGCTGTCGGCGTCGGCGTTGCCGTTGGTACAGGCGTTGCTGTCGGCGTCGGCGTTGCCG
>CAZJEN010000015.1:51332-76402 GCA_964545045.1 uncultured Lachnospiraceae bacterium
TCGGCTCAGGTGTCGCTGTTGGCATCGGTGTTGCGGTCGGCTTCGGTGTCGGCGTTGCCGTTGGAACCGGTGTTGCGGTCGGGGCCGGTGTCGCCGTCGGGACAGGCGTCGCGGTCGGGGCCGGGGTCGCCGTTGGTACAGGCGTTGCGGTCGGGACCGGGGTCGCCGTTGGCTTCGGTGTCGCCGTCGGGACAGGCGTTGCTGTCGGAGCAGGCGTCGCCGTTGGCTTCGGTGTTGCCGTCGGGGCCGGGGTCGCCGTCGGGACAGGCGTCGCGGTCGGGGCCGGTGTTGCGGTCGGGGCCGGTGTCGCCGTAGGTACAGGCTTCGCAGTCGGCTTCGGTGTCGCCGTCGGGACAGGCGTTGCTGTCGGGACAGGCGTCGCGGTCGGCTTCGATGTCGGCGTTGCCGTAGGAACCGGTGTTGCAGTCGGCTTCGGTGTCGGCGTTGCCGTAGGGACCGGTGTTGCCGTCGGTGCCGGGGTCGCAGTCGGCTTCGGCGTTGCCGTCGGGGTCGGGGTCGCCGTTGGTACAGGCGTCGCGGTCGGCTTCGGTGTCGCCGTTGGCTTCGGTGTTGCCGTCGGCTCAGGTGTCGTCGTCGGCTTCGGTGTTGCGGTCGGCTTCGGTGTCGCCGTTGGCTTCGGTGTTGCCGTCGGGACAGGCGTTACCTCTTCACCGCCATTTTCATTGTCTTTTCCTCCGCCAAAGAAAATGCTCAACCACCAATCTGTAAGGGAGTCATTCACAAACTCCATACCATCATTAACTTCATTTTCCCACCACTTCAATCCTTCGGAGATTTCGTTCTCCCACCACTTCAATCCCTCATAATAACTACTACTTGGATTTCCGTTACTTCCTTTGTTTTCTTTACCCATCACTTCGTTCTCCTTCAATCTTGTTTTTGAAAACGAAATGTTTGGTAACCCGGCTGGCATAGTCAAAGACCTTAGCCCCTCAGTTTTGCGTCCCGGCGTTTCCCCCGGTTTGCCGTTTCAGTCATTTCCATCCTATAGTTTCGCGTCCGAGATTCCAGTCTCAAACGTTTCAATTATACTACTACTTCCTAGCGGACGTCAATCACTTTGTTTATTTTCTGACAAAGTTTTATTATTTATATATTTCTGAATATTTTAAAAGTATCTCTTTCTTGTTTTTCTCCGGTTCTTCTATCACAAGTAACAATAACCGGTTCAACACCTCTCCCAGTTCCTTTCCTGGGGCAAACCCAGCCGCAATCAAATCACTGCCGTTGACCGCCAAATCCTTCAGAGAAGTGCATTCCTCCCGCTCCCGGATTCCTAAGTAAACCTGCCAAACCTTTCTGAGATTTCCCGGACCCTCGGTACGGTAAGGCTCTGCATGCGCAAGCAGATCTCCTCGTCGAAGTTCTAACAACAGCGGAAACAAATCTGCACCGATTTTATGCATGGCACGGCGCACCGGCCGCTCCTCCGGCACAAACGGATAATCATGCCACCGCACCAGCCGTGTCACCGTATCAATGGTAGCATTATCTGCCTTTAAACGGCGAAGAATCTTTTTCACAAGATCCACGCCGCATTCCGCATGTCCGTGAAAATGATCCACTCCTTGCTCATCCGTGCTGTAACAGTCCGGCTTGCCCACATCATGAAACAACGCCGCCAGACGCAGATAACGGAATTCATCGGCAGAAAATCCGCCTTCTTCCGCATACTCCGCCATCCTTTTTACAAGACGTACCGTATCCAGGGAGTGAAGTCCCACATTGGTATAATGAGCCGGATGCCGCTGAGGAGTCTCACACATCCGGTCAAACTCCGGCAAAATCACTTCCGTAATATCACATTCATAGGCCGTAAGCAACCGCCCCGGATGTCCGGAAACGAGCAGCTTCGTAAGTTCCGCATAAATCCGCTCCTCACTGATTTTCCGTAAAGTCTCCGCCAGTTCTTTTGCCGCTGCCAGTGTCTCTTCCTCAATGGAAAAATCCAGCTGTGCGGAAAAGCGGAATGCCCGCAAAATCCGAAGGGCATCCTCAGAAAAGCGCTCCTTTGCCACCCCCACACAACGGATAATCCCCTGCTTCAAATCCTCCGCTCCGTGAAACAAATCCACCAAGCCTTCTGTTTCATTATAGGCCATGGCATTAATCGTAAAATCCCGGCGCTTTAAATCCTCCGTCAGACTGGCGGTAAAAGACACCTCCGTCGGATGTCTGCCATCCTCGTATTTCCCGTCCACACGATAGGTAGTCACCTCAAACCCTATCTTATCCAACAACACCGTTACCGTTCCGTGCTGAATTCCGGTATCAATGGTACGCCGGAACAAAGCCTTCACTTGCATCGGCAACGCAGAGGTAGTAATATCCCAGTCCTGAGGCTCCTTTCCGAGAATTGCGTCCCGGACGCAGCCGCCCACCGCATAGGCCTCGTACCCATGCTCCTGTAATGTATTTATAATCTGTTTTACCTGCTTCGGCAATTCAATTACCATGCCTGTCACCTCGTTTTCTTTCCTCTCGCCGGATCCGACTCTTGCACCGGATTGCATTTCGCCCGGTGCACCTATGCCCTGTTTCTCACCACATGCGAATTACCCTGTCCGCTAATGCCTTTGCTTCTGCTTCACTGTGGGTAATCAACAGCGCACTACGTCCCTGCAGCTTCTCTTTTACATAGTTCATTACCTGTTGCTTATTTGCCGCATCCAGTCCCGTAAACGGCTCATCCAGCACCAAAACTTCTCCGTTCGACAACAATGCCCGCACAATAGCCACCCGGCGTTTCATTCCGCCGGACAGTTCCGCCACCGGCTTACCCTGAACATCTGCCAGCCCCACTTCCGAAAGAGCTGCCTCCGCCGCCTTCCGGTCACCGGTTACCATAGCGATGTTTGTCACCGCATCAAACTCTTTACACAAACGATTCTCCTGGAAAACCACTCCGAAACGCTTTGGTCGCTTTACCTCGCCGGCATCCGCCCGCAAAAGCCCCAACAAAACCTTTCCCGCGGTACTCTTGCCGCAACCGGAGGCTCCCATTAACGCTACCGTTTCTCCCGGAGCCAGCCATAGGGAAAATTCCTTTAACACCGTTTTATCTTCAAAACTCTTCGTCACTTCAAACAGACCGTATCCTTCCAGAGCAGGGTTCACCGACATAGACTCCGTCACTCCGCTCTTTTGGACATCTCCCTCCGATGTCGGGACAACCGCATCGGTCTGCTCATCCGCTCTGACCTTTCCCTCCGTTTTCACTTCCGCCTCGTTCCCGCCGTTTTCCGCCGCAGCCGCATCCTTCACGCTTCCCGACAGCGCATTTGCACCGGCCTTTACCAAAAGCATAACCACTTTTTCAAAAACCACACTGACCAGCACAATGACCGCGGTCCAGGCAAACAACTCCTCTGTCAAAAGATACAACTTTGCCTCGTATAACCGCTCACCGATGGAATTCGCAGGCAAACCGATAATCTCCGCCGCGATTCCCGATTTAAAACAAAATCCCAAGCCCACGGAGCAGGCCGACACAAAATACGGCAGCACCGCCGGAATGTAAATATAGCGAATTCGCTTTCCCACGGAAATCCGGAACACGGAAGCCATCTCAAGAAGTTCCCTGTCCGTAGACTCAATGCCCTGCAACACATTGGTATAGATCACCGGAAGCACCATCAAAAAAGAAATCAATACCGACAAATTCTTTGACGACGACAACCAGAACAATGCCAAAATAATAAAAGACGCCACCGGCACCGCTTTAATCAGCCGCAACACCGGATTCAACAAAGCCCGTACCACCCCTGATGCAGAGGCAAGTACCGCGCACACCACACCGACAGCCAGCGCCAAAAAGAAGCCGGTTGCAATCTTAGCGAAGGAATACCCTACCGACTTCCAAAACTCCGGAGTCTGCACCAGGGCAAACAACGTTTTTACGGTTTCCAAAGGAGAAGCCACCAGAATATTTCCTGCCATGGAATTTCCACTTTTTTTGTCTAAAATCACAACAATCAGCTGCCAAACAAAAATCCAGAACACAACCGCTGCCGCATTCTTTATCCACGTAAGGGTTCTTTTCTTTATTTGCTTATCCACAAGGAGGCCTCCTTTCCGTTTCTTATCCTGCATTTCGCATAACACACCCTAAAAATCATCCCGCTCCTCCACAGCTTCAACCTCTTCCGTTCAAAGCACTTACCCCAGACTCTCCAAATACCTTTCCAGTGCATCCTTCCACTCCGGCAAAGGCTCAAACCCTGCCTTCACCAGCTTACTCTTATCCAGTCTGCTGTTGAACGGCCGCTTTGCCTTGGAAAGGCCGTATTCCTCGGTAGTTACCGGGATAACCTTAGTGTCATATCCCGCCTGCTTAAAAACCTCGCAGGCAAAGTCGTACCAACTGATATAGCCGCCTTCGTTGGTGGCGTGATAACAACCGTACTTTTCCGTCTCCGCCATATCCACCAGAAGTCTTGCCAAATCCGGCGTATAGGTCGGGGTTCCGATCTGGTCGGATACCACTCGGAGGGTGTCGTATTTCTTTCCGATGTTTAACATAGTCTTAATAAAGTTATTGCCGTTTAATCCGAATACCCAGGCAATACGCACAATAAAGTACTTGGAAAGCAGTTCTTTTACCTCCAGCTCACCCTCCAGCTTCGTCCGTCCGTACACACTAAGCGGTGCATAGTCCGTACAATCTGCATCCCACGGGGTCTCCCCCTGCCCGTCAAACACGTAATCCGTGCTGATATAAATCATCTTGCAGTCAAGTTTCTTACATACCGTAGCAATATTCCTCGTACCGGTCACATTGACCGTCTTTACCTTTTCGATATTCTCTTCATCCTCTGCCGCATCCACCGCAGTCCAGGCCGCACAGTGAATCACCGCATCCGGCTGTACACGCTGTAATAAAGCATCCGTTGCCGCCCCATCCGTAATGTCCAGTGCCGCAAATTCATAGGATGCCGTCCCCTTTGCCTCTTCCGCAAGAAGGGCACTCTTTTCATTTTCCGCAATGTCGCTTCCCACTACTGCATAGCCGCGGCCAAGAAGCTCCTTTACCACATCATAACCAAGTTGCCCGGACACGCCGGTTACAAATACTCGCATTGCTTATCCTTCCTATCTGTTTCCGTACATCTGCTCATAGTAGTTCTGATACTCGCCGGAAATAATAGTCTCCCACCACTCCTTGTTGTCCAGATACCACTGAATGGTCTTCTTGATGCCATCCGCAAACTTCGTCTCCGGAAGCCATCCCAGCTCTCTGTGAATTTTTGCCGGATCAATGGCATAACGCATGTCATGGCCCTTACGGTCAGTGACATAGGTAATCAGACTCTCCGGCTTGCCAAGCTCCTTACAAATAAGCTTCACAATGTCGATGTTACGCATCTCGTTATGACCGCCGATGTTGTACACCTCGCCCACTTTGCCCTTATGGATAATCAAATCAATGGCCTTACAGTGGTCCTCTACATACAGCCAGTCACGGACGTTGATGCCCTCGCCGAATACCGGAAGCGGCTTATCGTTGAACGCATTGGCAATCATCAGCGGAATGAGCTTTTCCGGGAACTGATACGGACCGTAGTTGTTACTGCAACGGCTGATGGTCACCGGCAAACCGTAGGTTCTGTGGTAAGCCTGTACCAACAAATCCGCAGCCGCCTTGGAACTGCTGTACGGGGAACTGGTATGAATCGGTGTCTCCTCCGTAAAAAACAGATCCGGACGGTCCAGCGGTAAATCGCCGTATACCTCGTCCGTAGACACCTGATGATACCGCTTGATGCCGTACTTTCTGCAGGCATCCATCAACACCTGGGTACCCATAATATTGGTCTCTAAGAACACACCCGGATTCTCAATGGAACGGTCCACATGGCTCTCCGCCGCAAAGTTTACCACCATATCCGGCTGTTCTTCTTCAAACAACTTATATACCGCCTCACGGTCACAAACATCCGCCTTTACAAACCGGAAATTCGGATGACTCATCACCGGCTCCAAGGTGGACAGATTGCCCGCGTAGGTCAGCTTATCCAGACAGATGATACGATAGTCCGGATACTTCTTTAACATATGAAACACAAAATTGGAACCGATAAAACCGGCACCGCCCGTTACAATAATCTTCATCCTTCTTCTCCTTTAGTACTGAATCTTACCGTCCGCTACTCTTCTTAAATGCTCACCATACGGGGACTTGCCGTAATTTGCAGCCGCTTCTAAAAGAGTTTCCTTAGAAATCCAGTCGTTTAAGTAAGCAATTTCCTCCGGTGCGGAAATCTCGATGCCTTGTCGTTTCTGAATCATTTGTACAAAGTCCGATGCCTCCAAAAGACTGTCCATAGTTCCGGTATCCAGCCATGCAAAGCCTCGTCCCAAAAGCTTCACATTCAAATCGCCGTGCTCCAGATAAATCTTGTTCAAATCCGTAATCTCAAGTTCTCCTCGCGCAGATGGCTTTAGCTCTTTTGCATACTCCACTGCCCGTTTATCATAAAAATACAACCCGGTAACACAATAATTGGACTTCGGCTGCTTCGGTTTCTCCTCTATGGAAACCACCTTCCCATTTTCATCAAACTCTACAACACCGAACCGCTCCGGATCATTTACATAATAGCCGAAAATTGTGGCAGTACCCGCTTCGCCGTTTTTTACCGCCTCCTGCAAAAGCTTACGGAAGCCGTTTCCGTAAAAAATATTGTCGCCAAGCACCATGGCACAGGGCTCGTCTCCGATAAACTCCTCTCCAAGCAAAAAGGCTTGCGCCAGACCGTCTGGGGACGGCTGTTCCTTATAGGAAAAAGACACGCCGTACCGGCTGCCGTCTCCCAAAAGCCGCTCAAAGTTCGGCAAATCCTGTGGTGTTGAAATAATCAAAATATCCCGAATCCCGGCCAGCATAAGTGTAGACAACGGATAATAAATCATCGGCTTGTCATAAACCGGAAGCAATTGTTTGGAAGTCACCATGGTCAGCGGATACAATCGCGTACCGGACCCTCCTGCTAAAATAATTCCCTTCATACGGCCTCCTTACTTTTCCAACACTTCTGTCAATTCCCGAAATGTATGATTCTTTTTATCCTTATCCGCCAATATTACCTCCGCTTCCGTTACCGGCCACGGAATAGCAAGTTCCTTATCGTTCCACATAACACCGAATTCATCTCCCGGCGCATACAGTCTCGTACATTTATAGGAAAAGGTCGCCGTCTCGGATAACACCGCGAACCCATGCAAAAATCCTTCCGGTATCAAAAGCTGCTTCTTATTTTCCTCTGAAAGCACCACACTGAAATACTGCCCGTAAGTAGCACTTCCCTTTCTGACGTCCACTACCACATCGTAAATCTCACCTTGCAGTACCCGGACCAACTTGCCCTGAGGTTGTGTCAACTGCATATGCAGTCCGCGCAGCACCCCCTTCTTTGATCTGCTTTCGTTATCCTGTACATATCGGCATAAGGTTCCGTCCGCATGCTTTACATAGGGAGCAAACTCCTCATTATAAGTCTCCAAAAAATAGCCTCTCTCGTCCGCAAATATTGTGGGTTCTACCACATATAACCCCTCCATCGTTGTCTCATGAAACGTAAATTTCCCCATTCCGTTTTCATACCTCCGTATCATCATATATTACATATTTTTAATGGTCACAATAAAAATGCATACAACTCCATTTTTATTATACTCAGCCCCGTAACATCTGGCAAGATAAATCTTCGGAAGACCTCACGAAATCCTCTTTTCTCTCTGTCGAAATTTCTTTTCATCTCCCCCTTGACAAATCATTCTACACGATATAGAATATAGTTAATTCTACAAGACGTAGAATCTCATAGGAAAGGAGGTATTACCTTGGCAGATTTACAGATGGGTCCGATCGAATCCCGCTTTGCGGATATTATCTGGGAGAATGAACCGATTTCCACCACAGAGCTTGTTGCCCGCTCCGTATCATCATATATTACATATTTTTAATGGTCACAATAAAAATGCATACAACTCCATTTTTATTATACTCAGCCCCGTAACATCTGGCAAGATAAATCTTCGGAAGACCTCACGAAATCCTCTTTTCTCTCTGTCGAAATTTCTTTTCATCTCCCCCTTGACAAATCATTCTACACGATATAGAATATAGTTAATTCTACAAGACGTAGAATCTCATAGGAAAGGAGGTATTACCTTGGCAGATTTACAGATGGGTCCGATCGAATCCCGCTTTGCGGATATTATCTGGGAGAATGAACCGATTTCCACCACAGAGCTTGTTGCCCGCAGCGAGGAAGCCTTCGGTTGGAAGAAGACAACGACCTACACCGTATTAAAGCGCCTTTGCGAAAAGGGTATTTTTCAGACCGTTAAGAGCACCGTCACTTCTTTGATGTCCCGACAGGAGTTCTACTCCGTCCGGAGCGAAAATTTTGTAAAGGAGACCTTTGACGGCTCTCTTCCGGCATTTTTCGCTGCCTTTACGGCACGAAAGACACTGACTCCGGAGGAGATTGCAGAGCTTAGAAACATGATTGACTCTTATGGGGAGGGAAAATAATGGAACGTGTATTTTTAGCAATATTCGGCATGAGCATCACCGCCAGCCTGCTTGCGGTTGCCGTGCTGGCGCTTCGGCTGCTTCTGAAAAAAGCACCGAAAGCTTTGTTTTGTATTTTATGGGGATTTGTTGCCGTCCGGCTGATTTGTCCGATTTCCTTGGAAAGTCCCTTCAGCCTGGTTCCGGCGAAGCTTACAACCTCGGATTCCGTACTTGATCGGGTAGATTTTGAAAAGGTTCATGCGCTTTCTGCACAGAAATCCCTTTCGGAACTGCCTCAAGGAAATGTCACTGTTTTTCAACCGGAGCAGATTCCGGGAGAGGTATTAAACACCCTTCCTGCAGAAAATACCGGAATATCCGATAATTCTTCCGAGGCTTTATCGACAACACCGGCCGGCACCTTATCCGACGCTGCGGCATCCGACCTGCAAGCACCGGAAAGCAGCCTTATCATTCCGACTCCGGCCACCACCGCCTTTACCGAAGAGAATGCTTCCTTCTTAAAAGGGCTTTCCTTTGTCGCTTCCGTCCTTTGGCCGGTAGGCATCGCCGTTATGCTGCTCTATGCAGGTATCAGTTATTTACGCATCCGAAAAAAGACCAAGGAAGCGGTTTATCTCAGAGAGAACATCTGGCTTTGTGACCATGTGGCATCTCCGTTTATCCTGGGCACATTTCGTCCGCGGATCATCCTGCCGTCCTCTATCAAACCGGAGGAGGCAGAGCATGTGATTGCCCACGAGCAGGCCCATCTGAAGCGTTTTGACCACTTCTGGAAACCTCTCGGATTTTTGTTGTTGTCCGTATATTGGTTCAATCCGGTATTATGGATTGCCTACATATTCCTTTGCAAGGATATCGAATTGGCTTGTGATGAACGGGTGATCCGGAAAATGAACACCGAGGAAATCAAGTCCTATTCCTCTACGCTGCTGAATTACAGCATTTCCCGGAAGATGATTTCCGTTTGTCCGTTGGCCTTCGGTGAGGTCCATGTAAAGAAAAGAATTAAGAATGTACTGCATTACAAGAAACCTGCCTTCTGGGTGATTGTCCTTGCCGTTGTTTCCTGTATCACGGTGGCGGTTTGCTTTTTGACCAACCCGGTAAAACCGGAAAAGGACACAAACCAAGCAGCTTCCGAAGACAAAGGCGAGCAGCTTTTCCTCTCCTTTGCCCTTAAGGAAACCGGTACCGACATCATCGGATTGGAACTTTCCTCCGAACCGTATACCTGCTTTACTAAGGAACAGCTGTCGGACATTACCCTTCCGGTCACCTGGACCAACCACAACCATAACCGGGCTCTCACCTACGGAGAAGTTTTTGATGTTCTTCATTATAAGGGCGACGAATGGGTTACCTGTGCAACGGAGGAGTTTGCTTTCCCAGCGGTTGCCAATCTCCTTCCGCAGAAAACAGAGCAGGAAAGGACCTACTCCCTGAACTATTTTGATCTTTCTGAAAACGGTCTTTACCGCTTCCGGGCAGAGCCGACAGAAGGAAGCTATGTGTGGTTTGATTTTGAAGTGACTGCCGTATACGAAAACGACGCGGATTCTCTTCCGGACTCCGCACTGCTGGCCATTCTGGATACCATAACCAAAGACAAGCTGCATGTTTCCGGCATCCGTACCGAGTACAAAGAACTGTGTGACCTTCTGCTGGCAGGCGGCAACAATACCGTAACCTGCTTTGTGAACGCTCTCACAGTTGCGAAAAGCTACGGTCCGCGGGAATATTTCATGGCACAGATTTGTTCCGAGCTTACGGGAATCGGTTTAGAAAATGGAGAATACGACCCGGAAAGCTGGTGGGGCTCCGGCGATGAATGGTTACGTATTTACAACAAGCATCTGGCTTCGGAGGAGTATCGCGAACTGGCTGCTTCCGAGGGAAATCTGCCTTCCGGTACTGTGGCTGCCTGGAAAAACACGGCTTTACTGGCAGATTACTACAACCCGAAAACACCGATGCCGCGCTCAATTGTCTGGGTGAACTATTTTTACAACCGGACAAAGAACCCGGACGGTTCTCTCGTAATGGAGCTTCCGGAGTTTCCGGGAATCACCTTTTATGTTGATGACCAAAAGGTTAGCGCCGATACATCGGCAGGCAGACTGACACTGTTTTCCTACCATACCATTTGGACCACCTATCTTGCGGACTTAAACAATGACAGCTACCCGGAGATTTGTGCAACCATCAGCACCGATGCCGCACCGGAACACTTACAGGTTGTGGTTTATGATTTCAAGAACCGGAGAAGCTACCCGCTCCATGACAACGTCCGTTACGACTATGCAATCATCGGAAGTGCGGATTCCTTGTTCATACAAATGACGGACCGTAAAAAGGAGCAGGATGTTTTCGTAGGAAAACCGGTCTTGATTGAAAAGCCGGAAGAGAAGGCTGTCTCCTTACAAATAACACAGGCAGATGAGCACCTTTACAGCAAGGCATGGACTGCGGATAATCAGATTGACTTAATGGGTTACAGCAACCTGTACGCCGACCTGCAAATGAGCGAAAATCGTTTTGTTTCAAACAGCGTTTATCCGATATGCCGTATTATTACCGAGGAAGACTGGGAAGCATTTACCGCTGTCTATGCGGATGTCACCCTTTGGAAAGACGGGCAACTTCTTTCCATTAAGGAAGCACTGGGAGAAGACGTGGCATTCTATATGGAATATTGTCAAAGTCCGGAGGCAGCCTCCAATTGGATAAACTACCCGGGAATCCAACCGTGTACAGCCATTTATTTAACACCACACGGCCTGTCTGCAGGCATTACCTCCACATCGAACAATCAGGGATTTTCCTCTCTGCAAACCGGGACAGGAGAAGCATAAATAGGAAATGTGAATTTCCCATAAAACAAAGGAACAGGGACAATTGCAGTTGATTTCTCAATTACAATTGTCCCTTATTTTTCGTTTTGATTCCCGATATTTATAATCTGATTATCTCTTGTAAAAGAAATTATCCTCCGGCAACGTGCCTCCCACAGAGGCCGGATTCTGCTCAAATAATACATTCAGATATGCATTTGCCTTTGCCTTCATCTCATCGCCTTCGATTAGTACAATGTTGCAGTACGGAATTGCCTTCTTTGCAATTGGTGCCTTGAAAATATCAAACTTCTCGGACAATGCCGCTGCCGCATCCACATTTTCCACCGTATATGCTGCAGAAACCACATATTCCTCTAAAAATGCATTTACCACATCCGGATTCTCGGTCAAATACTTCGTATTTGCCACCACAACACCGGTAACTACCGTGGAACCTTCGTTGAAAGCTTCCCATTCCCTCGTGATATCCAGCGCAATACGGGCCTTTGCGTTACTGTTTAACACCGTGGTTACATACGGCTGCGGAAGCATAGCCACCGCATTCTCCGTCTGGGATAAAATTGCCGCTACCTCGGTAGCCTCGGACTTATACTCTACGGTTACATCCTTGCCCGGCTCCATGCCTGCGGACTTTAACAGCCAGTTTAAGGTGTACTCCGGCGTAGTTCCTTTACCGGTAGAATAAATGGTCTTGCCTCTTAAATCCTCTACCGTCTGAACCGTCTCACCGGTCTCTACGATGTACAGCACGCCCAAGGTATTAATACCAAGCATGGTAACCCCACCCTTGGATTTATTGTAAAGCACGGAAGCCAGATTACACGGAACCGCCGCAATCGGGATATCGCCTTTGATAATGCTGGCGGTAATCTCATCTGCCGCGCCCGCAATGGTAAACTTGTAGTTATTCGCGGTAGTACCTGCCTCCGCATCCTCCATCATCTTCAGCATACCAAGAGCCGTCGGTCCCTTCATTGCCGCAATATTTACATCCACCTTTGCCTTCGGAGCTTCCGTCGGTGCTGCAGTCGGCTGTGTATCCTGACCTTCCTCACCGCTTGCTGCCTCCTGGGTCACCACCGGTTCCATCGTCGGCTCTGCCGGACCTTCATCCTGCTTTCCGCAACTTGCAAAAGCAGACACCAGCATCATAGCCGTCAACAACAATGCTAACTTCTTTTTCATAATAAATCCTCACTTTCTTCTGACCGGGAACGTATCCCGTATCCTCAGAATTTTTATTTCTCTTCTGCCTCTTCTTCGGAAACTCCTCGAAATCGGCAAGGAAAGCCCTCGGGACTTCCGCTCTGTATTATACGGCCTGCATCTCTACCTTCACACCGGAAAGCAGGCTCTGCACCTTCACATGAATCACCGGAAGGTCTTCCTCTTCGTAATTCGGCACCAGATTCATAAAACCGCTCAATACATCGGCGTCATCCGCCTCCACGCGCACCATAGGCGGCACCTTAACCACAACACCGCTCAATACGCTACGTACACAGACCTCCGTATATTCGGAAAGCTCCGCCTCCGTCAAATCAATCTCTACACCGGAAGCCAGCGCATTCACCTCAATATCAGAAACAGTCTCCTCATCGAAAGCAACTGTTCTTCCATTTAAAAAGCTCAAATAGCGCTTTTTCTCATTCCCCTCATTGTCCACCTCCAAACGGTTCGCCAGACGGTTCATCACCTTCTTTGCCGCCGTTACTGCACCGTATACCGTGGCTGCAAATACCGCCAAACGGAACAGGCACCGGAACAAACAACACTTTTCTTCCTTCACTGCTACAACTTCATCTCTCATACCTATACTCCTTTCTATTATGCCTTAAACCGATACCCCACACCCCATATAGTTTCGATGTATTGCGGGTTCGCCGTATCGGTCTCTATCTTTTCCCGTACCTTCTTGATATGCACCGTCACCGTAGCAATATCTCCCACAGAATCCATGTCCCAGATTTCCCGGAACAACTCATCCTTGGTGAATACCCGGTTCGGATTCTCCGCCAGATACGTTAAAAGGTCAAATTCTTTGGTGGTAAACGGCTTCTCTTCCCCGTTTACAAACACCCGGCGGGCCGTCTTGTCAATGCGCAAACCTCTGGTCTCCACCGTCTTATTCTCCTTAATGCCGCTGCCCACCAGACGCTCATACCGTTGCAGGTGCGCTTTTACTCGGGCAACCATCTCGCTGGGACTGAAAGGCTTTGTCATATAATCGTCCGCCCCGAGACCCAGTCCGCGAATTTTGTCTACCTCATCCTTCTTTGCGGAAACCATCAAAATCGGGATATCCTTCGCCTCACGAACAGCTTTGCAAATCTCAAACCCGTCGCTTCCCGGAAGCATCAGATCCAGAATCACCAAATCATAGTTTCCCTCTAACGCAGCCTTCTTTCCTCTTACTCCGTCCTCCGCAATGGTTACCTCATAGCCGGAAAGCTCCAAATAATCCCGCTCCAGCTCCGCTATCGCGGTCTCGTCCTCAATAATTAAAATCCTCGCCATACTTCCTCCTTTTACAACACGCTACGCTTTAATTTCACCGAGAAAGCGAAGTTTCTGCGGCAACTTCTGTTCCTGCCCGTCTTTCCGAACCTTTAACAAGGTAAACGAAATCGTCGTGCCTTCCCCTTCTTCGCTTCGCGCACTAATGGTGCCGCCATGGTCCTCCACAATCTGCTTTGCGATTGCAAGTCCCAATCCGGAACCGCCTTTCCCCGTATTTCTGGAAGTATCCCCTCTATAAAACCGCTCAAAAACATGCGGTAAATCTTTCTTCGGAATTCCTGCACCCGTGTCGCTGATTTCCGTACGGATGTAGGATAACTCATCGACCAGCGTTATGGTAATTTCTCCGCTGTCTTTCGATAAGTATTTTACCGCATTCCCTATAATATTCATGGTAATGCGCTTTAACTGCTCTCTGTCGGCATAAACCTCATCATCCTCCGCCAGCTCGTCCGCCAACGAAATTTTAATATTTTTCCGCTCCAGCTCCGGCTCGTCCTCTTCGATACAATCCGCAAAAAACTCCTTCAGGCGAACCTTCTCGAAATAATACGGATAGGACTTACAGTCAATCTTAGTATAGAACGCCAGCTCCTCCACCATACGGGTCATATCTTCTGCCTTGCTCCGTATGGTCCGCAAATATTTTTCCTGCTTTTCCGGCGTATCCGCAACACCGTCCATCATTCCTTCCGCATAGCCCTTTATGGTCGTCAGCGGAGTTTTCAAATCATGGGAAATGTTTCCGATTAAGGTACGCAAATCCTCCTCATACTGAATCCGGGTATCAATCTCCGTCTTCAGATGAGCACGCATGTCTTCAAAATCTGCACTGAGTTCTCCGATTTCATCCTCACCGGTCTTCTCCAACCGGAAATCCAGGTCGCCCTCTTTTACCCGTCTCGTCGCTTGTTTTAGCTTGTTAATCGGTTTCATAATTCCGGCATACAGCCAGATACTCAAAAACAAACCGGTCACAAGAAAAACAATCACTACCGAACCGAGAGCCTGTATCAACGAAGTCTTCGTCTGAGGCATCAGCGTATTTACATCAGAAACAATATAAAAACTTCCGGACTCCTCATCTGAAAAAAGAAAATCCCACTGCTTTACCAAATACGGAACCCTTCCGTTGACATAAAGACCTCCGTCCACATTAGTATTATAGGAACCGTGTTCCGGCAACGTATCCTGTACCTTCTCATACAAAACATCGTTTCCGCAGTAAACAAGGGATTCCCCCTTTTGCACCACCAAAAAAGCCTGCCGCTTTTCCAGTCTTTCGTTTACGGATGTCAGATAAGCCGTATCCAACATTGCATCCGGATGCTTCCCTGTTTCTGTTTTTAGCTCATTATAAATCCCCCGGGTCAGGCGGTTTAACACCTGCACCGGGTTCTGCAATGCCTGCAGCGTATTTACTTCCGTTTCGTAGGCCTGCTGCATCACATTGGTCTGATAATTAATAATAATGAATCCGAAGCTCACAAGAAGAAGTATCGGAAACAGCGTCATAAGCATAAACATCACAATAAGACGCTTTCGAAAATCCATATTCCTTTCCTCCTGTCTCCCCCGAAAAACTCATCCCTCACCATCTCCAAAGGCTTTCTAAGGAAATCAATGATATCATCCATGCTTTCTTTAGAAATTCTGTGCCCGGAATTCGTTCGGCGTAATACCCTCCAAACGCTTGAAATTATAGCAATAATAGCTGACATCACGGATACCGACCATCTGTCCCACCGCTGCAATCTTCATGCTGCGGTCTGCCAGATAACGCTTGGAAATCTGGATTCTGCGTCTTGTAATATACTCAAACGGACGCATGGAAAACGCCTCTTTGAACGTACGGCACAAATGCTGCGGTGTAATATTCAAAACCGCTGCCAAATCCTGCAGTGTCATCTGCTCCGTAATATGCTCGTCGATATAATCCAGCAAAGGAAGCAATCTCTGCTTGCCCTTAGTCTGCGGCTGTGCCAGCTCGTGCTGCAACATATAGAACTCCATCAACAAATCATAAATATGCACCGAGCTGCGCTCCATACCATTTAACCGGTCATTCTTTAACTCCGTCAAAATCTGACGCATAATACGTTCAAAACGAGAGGTGTCCATACCGTTTAATACGGTGGCGTCCTTAATGCCCATACACTCCAAGGCCTGCGGCATTCCTTCGCCTGCCAGATGAATCCAGCTGGTTACCCATTTCCCTTTGCCGTAATAACGGTGTTCCCGTCCTTCCGGAAGATAGAACACGCATCCCGGCTCTAACTGAAACACTTTACCTTCCGTTTCCAGTACTCCCTCGCCTTCCACGCAAAAGATAAACTGCGGCAGACAATATCCGTTTTCTCTTACAATCGGACACTGCTCCTTATTTAATCCGACTGCCGGGGTCTGATATAACAACTTTGACTTTCCGATATTCGGAAATACTGCTTCCGGTTTCATACGCATCCTCCTCTTTGGCTTATAAGTCGCAGGTTCCTACCGTTCTCGGGAACGGAACTACGTCACGAATATTGCCGATACCGGTCAAATACATAACGCAACGCTCAAATCCGAGACCGAAGCCTGCATGTCTTGCAGAACCGTATTTACGTAAATCCAGATAGAAATCGTAATCCTCCGGATTTAACTTTAACTCTTCCATTCTCTTATAAAGCTTATCGTAGTCATCCTCTCTCTGGCTGCCTCCGATAATTTCACCGATGCCCGGAACCAAAAGGTCCATTGCCGCAACGGTCTTGTTATCCTCATTCATCTTCATGTAGAACGCCTTAATATCCTTCGGATAATCCGTTACGAATACCGGCTTCTTGAATACCTGCTCGGTAAGATAACGCTCATGCTCAGTCTGTAAATCACAGCCCCAGCTTACCTTGTAAGCGAAGTTGTCGTTATTCTTCTCTAAAATCTCAATTGCCTCGGTGTAGGTTACATGACCGAACTCGGAATTTGCAACATGGTTCAAACGCTCAATAAGTCCCTTATCTACAAAGCTGTTGAAGAAATTCATCTCTTCCGGTGCATTCTCCAGTACATACTTGATGATATACTTAATCATGCTCTCCGCAAGCATCATATCATCCTTTAAATCCGCAAACGCGATTTCCGGCTCAATCATCCAGAACTCTGCCGCATGACGGGTGGTGTTGGAATTCTCCGCACGGAAGGTCGGTCCGAAAGTGTAAATGTTACGGAAGGCCATTGCATAGGTCTCACCGTTTAACTGACCGCTTACGGTAAGATTGGTGGACTTTCCGAAGAAATCCTTCGTATAATCCACAGAACCGTCCTCGTTCTTCGGCACATTCTCCATATCCATGGTAGTTACACGGAACATTTCACCTGCACCCTCACAGTCGCTACCGGTAATGAGCGGCGTATGAACGTAAACGAAGTCTCTCTCCTGGAAGAACTTATGAATCGCATACGCAATCAAGGAACGTACACGGAACACTGCCTGGAACGTATTGGTACGCGGACGAAGATGGGTCATAGTACGTAAAAACTCCAACGTATGACGCTTCTTCTGTAACGGATAATCCGGGGTGGATGTACCTTCTACGAATACTTCCTCTGCCTGAATTTCGAACGGCTGCTTTGCCTCCGGCGTCGCCACCAGCTCACCGGTTACGATAATTGCGGAACCTACGTTAAGCTTGGAAACCTCCGTAAAGTTATCCATGGTATCATGATACACTACCTGTAACGTCTCAAAAAACGTTCCGTCGTTCAATACGATAAAGCCGAATGCCTTAGAATCTCTGACACTTCTTACCCAACCGCCTACGGTTACCTTCTTACCTAAATACTGCTCTCTGTTACGATACAACTCTCTTACTGTTACTAATTCCATTTTTATTCTCCTTCCGGCGGGAATTACTCCCGCGATTTCACTGTTTCAAACACTCCGTCACCAACTCAATAAAACGTTCCGTAATGACATATTCCGCTTCCTCTGCCTGACGCTCGGTAAGACCTGCCACAAAGCCTCCTGCCATGCCGGCATGTCCGCCGCCGCCGCCCGGATACCCGGCTAACGCCTTTCTCACAATCACGCCGGCATCCGCATCTGCACGTTCGCTTCTTACCGAAAGCTTCAACCCTCCGGCGCGATACGAATACACCACGGAAAACTCAACCACATCCAAAGACATAATGAAGTCCGACAACGTTCCCATCATTGCTTCGGAACAATCTGCCCCAACATTGGCCACACCGATATTTTTCCCATATATTTTTAAATCTTTCAAAGCCTCCCGGTATGCATCCAAATCCGTCATAATCAGCGAATGACTTTCAAACAACCGGATCAAGTCAATGTCGGCCTTTTTATACATGGCACAAAACATGTCCACGTCCTCCGTGGTTGTCTGCCGCATCAGATTTGCGGTATCCATCTTGATTCCGTAGACCAGTGCCGTAGCCACCTTCTGACTCACCGGTATCTCGTTTTCAAAAAAATACTCCGCAATCATCGTGGCACAGGCACCCACCTTACGAATATCGAAAAAGCGGTAACTGTCCGTATCCTGTACCGGATGATGATCGATGCAGGCGATTTCCTCTCCGATCAGCTCCTCCAGATTTACATTACCCTTTTGACCGTCCACTAAAATAATTTCATCCTCCGGCGCTATCGGTAAATCATCCACATCATACAGCTCCAGTCCCAGGGCTTCCGTCATAGAAACAGTATTGGCCTTGTCGATTTCGCCCTGATAACAAATCACGGATTCGATTCCCTTGTAACGCAACAGCTCCTGTAATCCGTACGCACTGGCCAGCGCATCCTGGTCCGGATAATTGTGGGTCTGGATATATACCTTCGGCCTTGTAATAACAGCCAGTAAACGATCTAATGCCGTCTTATTCTCCATACGATATCCTCTCTGAACACAGAATCCCGCCTGCGAGATTCTCCTCCTGCGGCGGGTCGCCACAGGCGACAACTACTTACTTGCCGTACTCCTTCGCCAGCTTCTCAAACAACGGAAGCGCACGCTCTACCTGCTCAGTCTTTACGCAGTAAGAAATACGAAGGAAGCCCGGACATCCGAAATCCGTTCCCGGAACCAACAGCAAATCATACTTCTTTGCACGCTCACAGAACGCTCTCTCGTCTGCCTCCAAAGCCTGCGGGAACAAATAAAACGCACCCTGCGGCTTCACCACATTGTAACCGAAGGAAGTCATGCCCTCGTATAACAAATCGCGGTTCTTCTGATAAATGGAAATGTCCGCGGTCTCCTCGGCACACTTTGCCGCTACACGCTGGAACATACTCGGCGCATTTACATATCCTAAAATTCTGCCCGCACCACAAACCGCAGCGTAAGCATCCTGCCAATCCTCCATTTCGCACGGTACCACGATATATCCGATACGCTCACCCGGCAAGGAAAGGGACTTACTGTAGGAATAACATACAAAGGTATTCTTATAATACTTGGTCACATACGGAATCTCTACTCCGTCATAAGCGATTTCACGGTACGGTTCATCGGAAATCAGGTAAATGGCATGTCCGTATTCCTTTTCCTTTTCCGCAAGAAGTGCCGTCAAACGTTTAATCGTCTCCTCGGAATATACCGCACCGGACGGGTTGTTCGGGGAATTGATAATAACACCCTTGGTCTTCTCATTGATACGCTTCTCAAACTCCTCGAAATTAATCTGGAAACTCTCGGTATCTGCCGGTACAATCACACACTTGGCACCCGCGCCCTTCTCAATGAAACACTGGTACTCCGGAAAGAACGGAGCAAATACAATAAACTCGTCTCCCGGTACAGTAAGTGCCTTAAATACAATACTGATTGCGGCTGCCGCACCAACGGTCATGTACAGATTGTCCTTCGTAAAATTCGTACCGAATCTACGATTAATGGACGCAGAAATGGACTCACGTACAAAATCCGCCCCCTGGGCACTGGTATACCCGTGAAGCACCGCCGGATTCTCGGACTGAATGATATCCAATAAAGTCTTCGTTACAGTCTCCGGCGCCGGTACATTCGGATTACCGATACTGAAATCAAAAATATTTTCTCTGCCTACGATTTTGGCACGCTGGTTGCCGTATTCAAAAATTTCTCTGATTGTGGAACGCTTTTTTCCAAGCTCCACCATTGCTTCTGCTAACATATTTACGCTTCCTTTCAATAAATATCCATTGTTATCATACCACGAATTGAATTAGGTTGCAATAAAAATATTCATTTTCTTATGTAAAGCATTGTAAAAAATGAGCTCACTGTTTTTGTAAAATAAAGAACTTCTCTCACACTCAAACTATTTGCCAACAATCCGCAAATATGATATACTATAAACAAACTTTAGGAGGTATTTGCTATGATTATGAACGGTATTACAATCGAAACCGAATGTCCACTTTCCTCTTACGAAAAGAGAGACGGTGTTGTCTATCCGGAAGTTGTTCACGAAACCTATTTTTCTACTACCACCGGTCTTAACAGAGGTGCCAACGTGGTGCTTCCTCCGAACTACGATGCTTCCAAGAAGTATCCGGTTCTTTACTTGTTGCACGGCATTTTCGGCGATGAATATGTACATTTGCGCGACGGTGACCGCAAGCTTTTGGAGCTGCTGGGAAATCTTACCGCAGATGGTCTTGCAGAGGAAATGGTAGTTGTTTTGCCGCATATGTATGCCTCCTCCGATCCGAATCAGCAGCCTGCCTTTAACTTAGAGGCAGTTCAGCCGTATGACAATTTTATCAACGACTTAGTTACGGATTTAATGCCGTTTATCGCAGGCAAATATTCCGTTTATACCGACCGCGAGCATCAGGCGATTGCAGGCTTCTCCATGGGTGGCCGCGAATCCTTATTCATCGGCTTTACCAGACCGGATTTATTTAACTACATCGGTGCCATCGCTCCGGCTCCGGGTGCTACCCCGGCTCAGGACTGGGCTATGACCCATCCGGGCCAGATGCAGGAGCACGAAATGACCTTTGCCGGCAAGGAATATGCCGCAAAGCTGGTTATGGTATGCTGCGGCAGCAAGGACGGCACCGTTGGTCAGTTCCCGTTAGGCTACCACAAGATCCTGGAAACCAATCAGGTACCGCATACCTGGTTCGAGATTCCAGAAGCGGAGCATAATGCAACCGCTATCCGTCCTGGCTTATACAATTACTTACGTGCAATTTTTAAGTAATTCTTCCTTTCTGGCTACACTGTAAATAATAACAATTTTCAAGGAGTGCTCCGGCCCACACCGCATGACGACCGAAGCACTCTTTCTTGCGAGGTTTCCATGAAAAAAACACTTCGTTATCTTTCCGTCATACCGGCGGTTATCATGTTGCTTTTCATATTTCGCTTTTCCGCCCAGGACGGGCCTACTTCCGGTTCCTTAAGCTACCGCGTTTGCTGTGCCCTTCTGTCTTTTTGGGACCGCATTTTCTCGCTGGAGTTATCCGCTCCCGAGTTTGCATCCCGCGCGGAGTCCATGCAATTTTTCGTCCGAAAGGCCGCTCATATTACGGAGTATTTTCTTCTGACACTTTGCTTTTTTCTTCCCCTTCGGGTTTGGATTCCGCAAAAATCCGACACCGAAACGGGAAAGCTTTTTCTTCTGCGCTACCTGCTGCCGGCCTTTTTACTCACTGTAATTTCCGCTGCGGCGGATGAATTCCATCAAAGCTTTGTTCCGGGACGCTGCGGCACACCGGTTGATGTGTTGGTGGATTCTGTCGGAGCAGTAATCGCCTGCACTATCCTGTTTATTTGCCGCAAGCGTACCAAAAAGGCAAAGTAAGTACCACTTGTATTTCCGGCAACGACATCATGTATTCATGATAGGAGAATAGATATGAACCACCTTGTTATCGGTATGCTCGCACATGTAGATGCGGGAAAAACAACATTATCGGAAGCCCTGCTTTACTCCACCGGTGCCATCCGGACTTTAGGCCGCGTGGATACAAAAAATACGTTCCTGGATACCAATTCCATGGAGCGTGCCCGCGGCATTACCATCTTTTCAAAGCAGGCAACCCTGGCGCTGAATCATTTTTCGATAACACTCCTGGATACTCCGGGACACGTGGACTTTTCCGCAGAAATGGAGCGCACCCTTCAGGTATTGGACTATGCGGTTCTCGTCATCAGCGGTGCGGACGGTGTGCAGGGGCATACGAAAACCTTGTGGCAATTACTGAAGCATTACCGTATTCCGACTTTTATTTTTGTTAATAAAATGGACCAGCAGGGCACCAATCGGCAACTTCTTTTGGAGCAGCTTCGCAATCTGCTGTCCGATTCCATTGTAGATTTTTCCTTTCCGACTTCCATTGACATGGAGGCTGTTGCCCTGACCGACGAATCCCTCCTAGACAAGCATTTGTCCGGCGAAGAGATTACCGATGCCGACATTTCATCCATGATTGCGGCAAGAAAGCTGTTTCCGTGCTTCTTCGGTTCCGCCCTCAGAATCAAGGGAATCGATGAATTGATTCAAGGATTGGATACCTACATGAAAGCAAAGGAGTATCCGGAGGACTTCGGAGCAAAAGTCTACAAAATAACACGGGATGCCCAGGGCAACCGCTTGACTCATCTGAAAATTACCGGCGGTACGTTGGTCTCTAAAATGCCAATTACCGATACCGAAAAAATAAACCAAATCCGGATTTATTCCGGCGAAAAATTTACTGCCGCAAACGAACTGTACGCCGGACAAATCTGTGCCGTAACCGGGTTAGAATCCACCTTTGCGGGCCAGTCTTTAGGCAATGATATTCCGTCCAATATTCCACTATTGGAACCGGTCATGACTTATAAACTGCTTATTCTAGACGGAACCGATCCGCTGCTGGCAATTCCGAAGCTTCGTCTGTTGGAAGAAGAAGACCCGAAGCTGCACGTGGTCTGGAATGAATTTTTGAAAGAGATTCATATCCAAGTTATGGGTGCAGTTCAAGTCGAGATCCTAAAAACCATAATTGCAGAACGCTTCGGCATTTCCGTAGAATTCGGTGCCGGCAATATCGTCTATAAAGAAACCATTACCGATACGGTAGAAGGTGTGGGGCATTTTGAACCTTTACGTCATTATGCGGAAGTCCATTTAATTTTGGAACCGGGTGCTCCCGGAAGCGGTATTACCTGCAACATTGACTGCACCGAATACCCTCTCGACCGCAACTGGCAACGTCTGATTATGACACATTTACACGAACGCACCCATCGGGGCGTTCTGACCGGGTCCCCGTTGACAGACGTTGTCATCACTCTCGTAGGCGGTCGTGCTCACCAAAAGCACACAGAAGGCGGTGATTTCCGTCAGGCTACTTATCGCGCCGTACGCCAAGGTCTGATGCAGGCTACCTCTGTCCTTTTGGAGCCTTATTACAGCTTTACCTTAGAACTCCCACAGACCACAGTGGGACGTGCCATGACAGATTTGGAACGGATGCACGCCGAATTTGAATTAAAGGAAAGCGATGCAGCCTCTGACTATGCTGTTATCAGCGGAAGTGCACCGGTCTCCGCCTTTACCGATTATCAACAGGAGTTTATCGCTTATACAAAAGGTCACGGAAAACTCTATCTCGGCCAAGGCGGCTATAAGCCATGTCATAACGCCGAAGAAGTCATCGCAGCCATCGGTTACGATGCCGAAAGGGATACACGTAATCCGTCTTCCTCTGTCTTCTGCTCGCATGGCTCCGGTGATGTAATTCCATGGGATGAAGTATTTCACTATATGCATATTGAAAGTATCCTTGCCCTGCGACAAAATGGCAAATCAGATAGCGCTTCTACCTCCAGGCAACCGGAACATAATACAGTATCCGCCCTGGATGCCGCTCTCGGCACAGAAGAAATCGATGCCATTCTTCGCCGTTCTTCCTTTGCCAACAGCAATACAAAGGAAGCAAAACACTATCGTCCCTTTGCAAAAACAAAAAGTATGGAAACATTATCCTACGGTTACAAAGGCAAAGAAACCGTCCAAAACAGCGGAACCTCATACCTCCTGGTGGACGGCTACAATATTATTTTTTCTTGGAACGAACTAAAAGAACTGTCCGCAACAAATTTAGATGCTGCCAGGAACAAGCTCCTTGATGTCATGTGTAATTATCAGGCCATGAAAAAATGTGAATTAATCGTGGTGTTTGATGCCTATCGTGTGCAAAACCACGCCACGGAATGCTTGGATCATCACAATATCCATGTAGTTTTCACAAAGGAAGCAGAAACCGCAGACACCTATATCGAACGTTTTGCCCATGAACACGGACGTAAACACTATGTCAGAGTCGCTACTTCCGACCGTTTGGAACAGGTAATCATCACCGGACAAGGCTGTCACATGGTATCCGCCGGGGAATTTGAACAGGAAGTAAAAGCACTGGAAGAAATGATTCGAAATGAATATCTGGATAAAAAATTGTAAGAAATAGCTTATGCTCCGTGGTATAATCCTCGGAGCATTTTTGTCATTAAATCTTCTTTACAATAAAGAAAACGCTCTGATTCTAAGAATCAGAGCGTTCAGAGGCGACAATCGGATTTGAACCGATGAATCAGGGTGTTGCAGACCCACGCCTTACCGCTTGGCTATGTCGCCTTATACTATATTATATGCAGATACACCAAGAATGTTCCTACATATTCAGCTCCCCGAGTTGGGCTCGAACCAACAACCCCTCGGTTAACAGCCGAGTGCTCTGCCATTGAGCTATCGAGGAAAATTCTCTTTAAACAAGTATAGAAGAACTACTTCGTTCTTCTTCCTTTTCCCTTTTTTAAACTGTATATTGACCCGGTTTCCCAGTCCATCCATTTTGTAAACACCGTTATGGTTAAGCCCTCGACCTATTAGTACAGATCAGCTACACACGTTACCGTGCTTCCACCTTCTGCCTATCTACCTTATCGTCTTTAAGGGGTCTTACTAGCTTATGCTATGGGATATCTTATCTTGAGGGGGGCTTCACGCTTAGATGCCTTCAGCGTTTATCCCGTCCCGACTTGGCTACTCGGCCATGCCCTTGGTAGAACAACCGATACACCAGAGGTCAGTCCATCCCGGTCCTCTCGTACTAAGGACAGCTCCTCTCAAATATCCTGCGCCCA
>CAZJEN010000016.1:0-75955 GCA_964545045.1 uncultured Lachnospiraceae bacterium
TCAGTACCTTTTGTACCAGGTCCGTCAGCAAAAGACGGGCCTTTTTTTCGTGGTCTTCTGCGTGCAGAATGGAACACTCATGGTAAAACTTATTAAAAGCAGCGGCGACGGAAACGAGATACCGTGCGATTACGGACGGCTCATAACGCTCGGCAGCGGCCTTTACTGCATCGTTATAGCCCGACAATGTCTTGATTAAGGTATAGCTACAGTCGTCGGTTAAAACGGAGAAATCAATATCCGATAGGTTGTTTGCAACGGTAGCAGCGTCAACGGAAGAAACAATATCGAAGGACGAAGCAGAGCCTTTCCGCAATACGCTCTTTGCCCGGGCGCAGGTGTACTGGACATATGGGCCGGTGGTGCCGTCAAAGCTTAAGACCTCGTCCCAGGAGAATTCTACGTTTTTAATACGCTGGTTAAAGAGGTCGTGGAAAATAACCGCGCCCACGCCCACCATACGTGCCACGGTCTTTTTGTCGGTCAGGTTCGGATTTTTTTCTTCGATGGCAGCGAGAGCCCGGGAGATGGCTTCCTTTAGGATATCCTCGGCGTAGATGATATGGCCGCCACGGGTGGAAAGCTTCAAGCCGCCAAGGCTTATCAGACCATACGGAATGTGTACCAGAGAGTCGGTCCAGTCATAGCCCATCAGTTCCACCGCTTTGAAGACCTGCTTAAAGTGAAGACTTTGTTCAAGGCCGGTAACATAGAGGCATTTGTCAAAGTCATAGGTTTCCTTCCGGTACAAGACAGCGGCAATGTCACGGGAGTGGTAGATGGAACCGCCGTCGTTTTTCAGGATAAGGCACGGCGGCATATCATAGGCGGACAGGTCGATGATTTTTGCGCCCTGACTTTCTGCAAGCAGGTTCTTTTCTTCCAGTTCCTTCACCAGTGCCGGGACCTTTTCACGGAAGAAGCTCTCGCCGGTGTAGGAGTCAAAGGACATGTGAAGCAGGTCGTAAACCCGCTCGAATTCAATCATACTGATATCCTTGAACCAATTCCAGAAGGAAAGGGCCTCCGGGTTGTTTTGTTCCATTTTTACGAACCAGGCACGGGCCTCCTCCGTAAGCTCCTGATGTAGTTTTTCTTCCGCATTAAACTTCACATAAATTCGAAGCAGTTCTTCGATTCCCTTTTCCTCTACCTGTTCCTTACTACTCCATAGCTTGTACGCGACGATGAGCTTTCCGAACTGAGTACCCCAGTCGCCCAAGTGATTAATACGAACGACCTGCCAGCCCAGTTTGTCGAAAATCTTATACAGCGAATTGCCGATAACGGTGGTACGCAAATGGCCCACATGGAAGTTTTTTGCAATGTTGGGAGAGGAGTAGTCCATGCATACGGTTTTGCCGGTGCCCGGTCGGTCTACGCCCAGAGTCTCGGTTTGCAGTTTGGAAAGACAGTCTTTTGCGTAAGCGGTGCGGTCAAAAAAGAAGTTGCAGTAGCCGCCCACGGTTTCGATGCGGTCAATTCCCAGCGGGGTTAAATCCGGCAAAAGAGCGGACTTAATATCTTCCGCAATCAGTGCAGGGCTTTTCCGTAAGGCTTTGGCAAAGGAAAAGCAAGGCAGGGCAAAGTCGCCCAGGGTTGCCTCCGGTGGTACTGCCAAGAGTTCGGCAATGATGTCCGCGGAAATGTCTGGGAGCGCGTTCGCGATGTGGTTACAAAGTTGTGTTTTCATATGAAACCTCCTAAGTTTTGATGTTTGAAAGGGGCAAAGCAACGCAGAATCGCAGATGTCGGGCCGGATTTCGGAACAAAAAAGAACCGCAAGGCTCGTGTTCACGAAATCCGTTGCGGTTCTATGTCTCTATGAATTCTTTCACAGCACCGCACGGCAACAAGACGTACTCTCTTGCAACCGTGCGATAATCAGCATGGTTACAAGAGCATACGTCTCTGTCTGCGTCTTAAGCTGTTCTGTAAGAAAATATTCATAGCAGTTGTCCTTTCGGAAAATTTAGGTGTATCATAACACGGAATAAAAAATATTGCAAGTGATTTTTGAAAAAACGTAACGGACGGTTTGGGAAGAGAAGAAACTAATCTTCCGTCGATACACTCCTACGATACTCCGTCGGGGTCTTCCCTGTCTGCTCCTTAAACTGTCGCATAAAGTGTATCTCGCTGCGATAGCCGCAGGTGTCCGCAATCTGGTACACCGGGAGCGTGGTGGAGGACAGCAGATAACAGGCATATTCCGTCCGGGCGCGAATGAGGTCCGCGATGACGCCGGTGCCGTAGAGCTTCCGGTAGATATGCTGGAAGGAGGAACGACTAAGGCCTGCCTCTTTTGCCAGCTCGTCCGGGGAGTGGTACAGGTACGGCTCGTTGTACATTTGGCTCCGGATGCGGTTGAATAATAGGAAATGCGGATCCCTGTGTTTTGTTGCCTCGAATTCTTCACTTAAGTAGTTGAAAAACAGGCGAAGATAAAGCGTTAAATTTTCCTGTCTTAACGGGTGAGGAGAGTGGAACTCGTAGGAAATGGATTCCAGAAGCCTTGAAAGCTGCTCCATGTTTTTGATAAACACCGGAGTGTCAAAGGGAATGCCCAGTTCCTTTAAGTGAGCCAAGTCCCGCTCATTAAAGGTAAGATGAACCCAGTCGTCGGTATACTCGGTATCCGTGGCTCCATAGTGTTGGGGGGTGCCGTTGTTGTAAAGGATGAAATAAGGCTCTGTGGTGATACGCTCCGTGCCGTTCAGGACCAGGCGGGAGGGAGTAAAGACGAGAAGCAACAGCCAGTCGTCGGAGCCAAAAGGCCGGTCAATATGGAAGGAGGTATCGTGGGTGTGGTGATAGCCCATTTTCTTTATATTCATAGGCATCCTTTCTGCAAAATAAAGAATTGCGTTGTTCGTTTTGTTAATTCGATTTTTTTAATGTCATGTAGCGATGAAACTGCGCGGATGCAGTGTAAATATTGCATTTTCTTATATCTCTTCTCTTTTGCTTTAGAATAACACAAAAACAAAGATTGCACAATATGTTAGTTTTCTTGCAACATAGTGCATGTACGGAAAGGAAAAGTATGATACAATGAAACTATGGAAATATACCGAAGGGTCATAAAGGAGCGTATGTGGCGGCTTTGGTTGTAATGTCTGCAAAGCGGACACGATATTTAAATGAAGGAAGGAGTTTCTTATGAAGGCAAAGTTAAGCTTAAACAAAGACAACATTGTGAGTAAGATTGATGACAGACTGTACGGTTCCTTTATTGAGCATTTGGGACGTGCGGTGTACGGCGGTATTTATGAGCCGGGTCACGAGACTGCGGATGACATGGGGTTCCGTGGCGATGTATTGGATGTAATTAAAGAGATGAAGGTGCCGCTTGTTCGTTATCCGGGCGGTAATTTCGTATCCGGTTATCGTTGGGAAGACGGTACCGGCGATAAAGCAAAGCGTCCGCGTCGTTTGGAGCTGGCTTGGGGTACCATTGAGACCAATGAGGTGGGTATCGACGAGTTCCAGGAGTGGGCAAAGCGTGCCGGCAGTGAGATTATGATGGCAGTTAACTTAGGTACCAGAGGCGCAGAGGAAGCAGGAAATCTCGTAGAGTACTGTAATGCCGTAACCGATACCTATTATGCGGATATGCGTCGTAAGAACGGGTTTGAGGAGCCGTTCGGCATTCGTACCTGGTGTCTCGGTAACGAGATGGACGGCCCGTGGCAGATTTGTCACTTAGAGGCAAAGGAATATGCGAGAAAGGCTTGTGAGGCAGCTAAGATTATGAAGTGGACCGACCCGTCCATCGAGCTGGTTGCTTGCGGCAGTTCTTCCAGTGGCATGCCGACCTTCGGTGAGTGGGAAGAGACCGTACTTCGCGAGTGCTACGAGCATATCGATTACATTTCCTTACATAGCTACTACGGCAATCGTAACGATAATACGGAAGAGTATCTGGGAAGCTCTCTGGATATGGACCATTTCATTGAGACCGTGGCAGAGATTTGTGATAAGGTAAAGGCTGAAAAGAAGAGCGAGAAGGACATTCATCTTTCCTTCGACGAGTGGAATGTATGGTTCCATTCCAATGAGGCAGACAAGCAGATTCCGCGTTGGAGTATTGCTCCGCCGCAGCTTGAGGATATTTACAACATGGAGGATGCTCTGGTTGTAGGTAGCTTAGTGAATTCTTTGATCAACCATTCCGACCGCGTAAAGATCGGTTGTCTTGCACAGCTTGTTAACGTTATCGCTCCGGTGATGACCGTAACCGGCGGTAAGATGTGGTTACAGACCATTTTCTATCCGTATATGTACGCATCCCGTTACGGACGCGGTACCGCCCTGAAGGCAGCTTGTGAGTGTGACAAGTATGCTGCCGGTAAGTGGGACGCCATCCCGTACGTGGACTGCTCCGCAGTGTATAACGAGGAAGCCGGTGAAGTGGCTGTATTTGTAGTAAACAGAAACATGAAGGAGAGCGTTACCTTAGATCTCGGTTTCGAAGGATTTACCGTAGAAAGCGTTCTGGAGCACAAGATTGTGAATCATGATGATATGAAGGCTACCAATTCCGTAGAAAATCAGGAAGAGGTTATCGCTCGTGACGGTAATGCAAAGGCAGATTCCGTAGAGCTGGAGCCGCACTCCTACAATATGATTCGTTTGAAGGTAAAATAGTAGAGTAAAAAAATGACGGCTGTCACAAGTATCGCGTGGCAGCCGTTTTTAGATGTTTCGTATTTTTTGTATCGGGTTTGATAAAATCGATGAGGTATCTTTTTCAGTATTTTCTTACAAATCCCAAGTATCTTGTTCCCTGAAAGGATAAATCTCCGAAGTCTCCTTCCACGAGCAGTCCGTATTCCTCTCCGTTTACATGGAACTCTATACGGTCTCCGCTTTCTACCTGAAAGGTCACATAATAGCTGGTGCTGGTGTGTCCGCTTGTATGCATACCGGTGGTGTGGTTACAGTGTCCGCTGCTGTGGCTGATGTTGGTACGTTTTGCAATGACGGTGGCATCCACGGTAAGTCGCGGAGAATGATTGTTCTTGTTCCACTGGCCGATTCCTTTTACAAAAATGACAATAAAAAATGCAATGACAATGATAAAAATAATGGTGCCTAAAATCGGAACTACCGTAAAACCAACGTCAAAGCTACTTCCGAACGAATTGTCAAAAACAGAATGATTCATCATAAATTACTTCCCCCTAAAATGTTATAAAAAGCATAAATATTATAACAAGAATGAAAACAGAATGCAAACATATTTATATAAAAATTATTTGAATATTATCAATAAATACTGTAAAATATAATAAAAGGGGAAATGAAAATTGACATATATAGGTCTAATGTACCAAAGTGAAAGTGAGGATTTGCCTATGAAGAGAGAAAAAGAAGATTTATCTGTAAAAAGTGTTGCGATGGCCAGTACGAATAAGACCGCAATCAGCGGTTTGCTTGTCATGAATTTTGTGCTTGCGTTAGCGTATGCCTTAGAGGTGGTGAAGGATGCCAGAAGTTTCGGCAGTTATGCGGTGATACTGGCTCTTTGCGTGGTGCCGTCGGTACTGGCGGTGGTGCTGTTTCTAAAGAAGCGGGATACGTTGGCGGTGAAGTATGTGTTTGCAACGGGATTTGCACTTTTGTATGCCTATATTATGTTTACCACTTCTACGACGTTGGCTTTTTGCTATGTAATTGTTGCCTATGTTATTTTGATGGTGTATATGGATACTAAGTTGTTGTTGGGATTAGGCGGTTGTGCAATTTTGACCAACATTGTACTGATGGCTATGAAGCTTATGAAAGGGGAACTGGTCGGAGCAGAAATTACCGAAGCGGAGATTATTTTGGCTTGTCTTTTGTTGACCATGTTCTTCTCTCTCCTTGCCTTGAAGAAAATCAACGGTATCAATCAGGCGAATATTGACAAGGCAGAGGTGGAGAGGAAGCAGTCGGAGAGCATTTTACAGAACACCTTGGAAGTGGCAGCGGCCATGACGGAGAATATTAAAGCGTCCGTAACGGAGGCAGAAAGTCTGAAGGAGGCCATCGGTGAGACCCAACGGGCGATGGAAGAGTTAACGGAAGGAGCAAAAGACGGTGTTTCCGCAATTGCCGTACAGAAGCAGAATACGGAGACCATCAGTGAAAACGTCGGTCAGGTAGATGTGGCGGTGAATTCCATTGTTGCCGAGGTACAAAATGCAGAGGAAAATCTGGAAAAGGGTAATGAAATTATGAAGGAGCTTCTGCATCAGGTACAGGTATCCGGAGAATCCGGGGCATTGGTAGCAGAGAAGATGGAAGAGTTAAAGGCCAATGCGGATAAGATGCAGACGATTATGGGATTGATCGGTAATGTGGCAAATCAGACAGGTTTGTTGGCCCTGAATGCAAGTATAGAGGCGGCAAGAGCCGGCGAGGCCGGAAAGGGATTTTCCGTGGTAGCAACGGAGATTTCCAATCTTTCCTCTCAGACCAATGCGGCAACCGGTGAAATTAATGCATTGATTGTCGGTATTGTAAGTTCTATCGGTGCGGTAACGGAGTCCATGGAGCGATTGCTTGAGAGCAGTCGGATGCAGAATCAGTATGTAGATGATACCGCCGATAATTTTGAACAGATACATAACAGTACGCAAAATATTGTGGAGCAGGTGACGCAGTTAAAGGAAACCGTAGACGTGGTAACGGCAGCAAATGCCCAGGTTTCTGATGGCATCGGAAATGTAGAAACGGTGACACAGAGAGTAATGGATGAGGCGAATGATACCTTACAGAGCTGTAACACGAACCTGCAAAGCATTGCAAATGTAACAGAGATTATGGATAAGCTGATGGCGAATGCAGAGAAGTTACAGGCATAGGGAGGTTTTATGATTTTAAGCGTCAGTCGCAGGACGGATATTCCGGCATATTATTCGGAATGGTTCTTTGAACGTTTGAAGGAAGGGTTTGTATATACACGAAATCCGATGAATCCGAAGCAAATCAGTCGATTGGAACTGTCGCCGGAGACGGTGGATTGTATTGTGTTCTGGACAAAGAACCCGGAGCCGATGCTTGACCGACTTTCGGAGCTTGCGCCTTATCCCTATTATTTTCAGTTTACGCTGACAAGCTACGGAACGGACATTGAAGCGAATGTACCTCATAAACGGGAGGTTATGATTCCCGTGTTTCAAAGACTTTCCGAGACAATAGGAAGTAAGAGAGTAATCTGGCGCTACGATCCGATTTTATTTACAAAGCGGTATACGCCGGAGTATCACATGAAGGCATTTCGGCAGATGGCGGAGGCATTACGAGGGTATACGGAGAAGTGTGTGATTAGTTTTGTGGATATGTATGCCAAAAATAAGAAGAATATGCAGGCTCTGGGAGTTTACGAATTATCGAAAACGGAGTTGGAAGCTTTTGCAAAGGAGCTGTGTGATATCGCAAGGGAAAACGGTATGATGATGGCAAGCTGTGCGGAGCAGATTGATTTGGCACATTGCGGAATTGCCCACAATGCATGTATCGACAAAGCTTTGATTGAGGAAATCATCGGCTGTAAGTTGAAAGGCGCAAGAGATAAAAATCAGCGTAGCGAATGCGGTTGTATGGAAAGCATCGATATCGGTACTTATCATACCTGCGGAAACGGTTGTGTGTATTGTTATGCGAATCACAGCGAGGCACAGGTAAAGGAAAACTTAAGAAAGTATGATGTAAATTCTAAAATATTATGTGGTATGATAGGGGAAGAAGACAAGGTGACGGAACGGAAATTGACGTCGATGAAAGTAGAACAGTTCTCGTTGTTTTAAGAAAAGAAGGAGGTAACCGGTTCATTGACTTTTTAGGGTGAATATGTTATAACATTCCGAGGGTGAAGACTGTTGCTTGGGATAAGCGAAGGATGGGGAATTTACTTTAGGAGAGAATGTTATGCTTTGGATTTGGCTGACTCTTTTATACGGCGTGATAAAAGGAACGCGTGAGATTATTAAGAAAAAGTCCATGGAAAAGAATTCGATACTGGAGGTGTTGTTTGTTTACACCCTCCTTTCTTTTCTGATGGTGACACCGGGAGTGACGAAGGCGGGTGGTGTAGATGCAACGACCATGTTGTTGATTGCAGTGAAATCCTTTGTGATTTTTGTGGCATGGATTTTCAGCTTTAAGGCAATTAAAAAGATGCCAATCAGTTTATACGGATTGCTGGATTTGTCCAGAGTTATATTTTCCACTTTGATGGGTGTGATTTTTCTGCGAGAGGCAATGACCTTCTGGCAGACGGTGGGATTGATACTTGTGTGTGCGGGCCTTTTGTTGTACCGGTATCAGACCGGGGGAAAGCGCCTTTTTCGAAAAAAGAACGTATCCGGAGAACTACTGACGAAAGAGCCGGAAGAGAAAGTCGGATTCAAAATCGTTTGCTTTGCACTGTTGTCCTGTTTGTTAAACGGCGTATCCGGTACCATGGACAAGGTGTTGATGTTAAAAATCAGCAGTACTCAGTTACAGTTCTGGTATATGTTGTTTTTGGTACTGTTCTATTTGCTGTACATAGTGGTGACTAAGACAAAAATCCGGTTGTGGAATGCATTGAAGAATTACTGGATATGGATTCTGAGTCTGATTTTCGTTATCGGAGACAAGGCATTGTTTATTGCTAACCAGTCCCCGGACAGTAAGGTGACCATTATGACGTTGTTAAAGCAGGCGGGCTGTATCGTTACGATTCTGGCCGGAAAATTTATTTTCAAAGAGAAAAACATCGGTTATAAGCTGTTTTGTGCCGGTGTGATTATTACAGGAATCGTATTATCCGTGGCGATGAAGTAGTACATAGGCGAGGGAAAAGAGTGTTGCGGCTATTGGCTTCGGAAATGTAAGGGAAAATAAAGTGAATTAACGTGTATAGAAGAGGCCTTCTTTCCAAATACTAGGGATGAAAATAAAATGGAAAGAAGGTTCTTTTTATGCAGGAAGATACCAGAAAGTTATTACAAGAATGTAATTCCGGTTGTAAGATGGCAATTAACAGTATGCATCAGATTCAGGATTATGTGACGGATGAGGGGCTGGCAACACTCATCAGAGAGAGCACCGAACGTCACGAAAAGCTGGAGGCGGAGAGTGCAAAGTTGTTGGAGGAGAACGGTGAATACGAGAAGGACCCGGGCGTAATGGCTTCCGCTATGTCCTGGCTGACCACTGAGATGAAGATGCTGGTGAAGCGAAGCGATACCGAGATTGCAAAGATTATGATGGACGGTTGCAACATGGGTATTCAGTCCATCGTAGAGAAGTCTCATCAGTATGCAAATGCATCCGAGGAGAGTAAGAAGCTGGCAGAGCGTCTGGTGAAGGAAGAAGAAGATTTTATGGAAAAGTTGAAACAGTATTTGTAAACGATAAGGGCTTCGCATTTTGCGGAGCCTTTTATGTTAAGGAATCTTGACAAAGACGCTTTTATACTATATTATTTTAATGGGCGAAAGCCCGTAAAATCTTGGAGAGATTCATTACAAATGAACGCCGAAGGTGTAAGGTGACAAGAAATGCCTCGCCGATCTCTCAGGCAAAAGGACAGGAGGATTTTTTTATGAAAGGCTTTATGGAGCTTCTTACCGAAGTGAACGGTAAGATCAACGATTTCGTGTGGGTACAGGTAGGCTTGATTTTATTAATCGGTGCCGGTTTACTTACGACGATTGTAACCAAGGTATTCCAAATTAGTCATTTGAAGCACTGGTGGACGAAGACCATTGTAAGTGTATTTAAGAAGGACGCACAGAAGAAGGAAAAGGGTTCCGTTTCTCAGTTCCAGGCGCTTTGTACGGCACTGGCAGCGACCATCGGTACCGGTAATATTGCAGGTGTGGCAGCGGCGATTGTCATCGGCGGACCGGGTGCGGTGTTCTGGATGTGGATTATGGCATTCCTGGGAATGATGACCAACTTCTCCGAAAATGTATTGGGTATTTACTATCGTCGCAGAAACAAGCAGGGCGAGTGGTCCGGCGGTCCGATGTACTATCTGCAGGACGGTTTGGGAAAAATGAAGGGATGCAAGATTGTGGGTAAGATTCTTGCGATTTTATTTGCAATTTGTGCGATTTTGGCATCCTTCGGTATCGGTAATATGGGCCAGATTAACAAGATTGTCATCAATGTAGAGTCTGCATTCTTTAAGAATGTGGAGGCTCCGACGGTGGTTGGAGATGCTTCTTTGATTGCACTGATTATCGGACTTGTACTTATGGTGGTTGCAGCCCTCATTATTATCGGTGGTTTGCAGCGTATTGCCGCGGTGGCGGAGCGCGTGGTTCCGTTCATGGCAATCGCTTATGTGGTAGGTTGTTTGGTAATTCTCTTTGTACATATCGGTGATATCGGCGCTATCTTTGCTTCTATCTTTAAGTTTGCCTTCGGTATTAAGGCAGTAGGCGGTGCGGTTGCCGGCGTGGCAATTAAAACCGTAATCGTACAGGGCTGTAAGCGCGGTGCATTCTCTAACGAGGCAGGCCTCGGTTCTTCCGTTATGGTACACTCCAACTCCAATGTAAAGGAGCCGGTAAAACAGGGTATGTGGGGTATCTTCGAAGTATTTGCGGATACTATGGTGGTATGTACCATGACTGCTGTGGTTGTACTCTCTTCCGGTGCTATCGATTTGAATACCGGTCTTGCGGTAAAGGGTACTGACGATGCAACTTTGGTTGCAAAGGCTTTCGGTAATGTATTCGGACGTCCGGGTGAGTGGTTCATTGCAATTGCGATGTTATTATTCGCATTTACCACCGTACTTGGTTGGTCTCACTACGGCAGTAAGGCGGTAGAGTACTTATTCGGTCTTAAGGCAGTGAAGGTGTACAAGGTGTTCTTCGTACTCTTGGTAGTCAGCGGTGCGCTGATGAGTTCTTCTATCGCATGGGATATTTCCGATACCTTCAACGGTATGATGATGATTCCGAACTTAATCGGTGTTGTGGTACTTTCTCCGGTACTGATTAAGATTGTACGCAACTACGTGGATCGTAAGATTAAAGGCAAGGTGGTAACACCGGTGCTTTCTTATGACGAAGCGATTCAGAAGGAAATGGAAGAAGCCGTGAATAACGGGGAAGAATAAATTTTGATTTGAGCAGGAAGGGCTGTCGCGTGTGCGGCGGCCTTTTTGTTTGACAAGTATAAGTGAGATTGGTAAAATGAAAGGTAAAGCGCAAAGGCACTTGATATAGAACGGAGGAGAATCGGATGAAAGTATTCTTATGCGGTGGCGGAGCCGGAGAACAGACCATAGAGGCAAACAGGCGATTAAACGAAGTAATCGATCATACCAAGCCATGCTTGTATGTTCCGCTGGCGCTTCCGGCGGAAACATATAACCTTTGCTATCAGTGGATTACGGGGGAATTAAAAAATGTGCAGCTTCCGTATATTGAGATGGTACGGAGCGGTGCGGAGCTGGCAGAGAAGAATTTCTCCGATTACAGTGTCGTATTTATCGGCGGCGGAAATACTTACAAACTGTTGAAGGAATTAAAGGAATGCGGAGCCTTTGAAAAACTGCGTGCTTATTTGGAGCATGGCGGTGTTGCCTTCGGAGGAAGTGCAGGTGCCATTATTTTCGGAGAGGACTTGGAATCCTGTGCATTGGATGATCCCAACGAGGTGAAGCTTAAGGATACTGCCGGAATGGATGTATTGCAGGGAATTTCTTTGCTTTGCCACTTCACTAACAGAGAGAAGGAAGAGGACGAGCAGAGCAAGGCGTATTTGCTTCATGTATCAAAGCGTCGGCGCGTATTGGCATTGCCGGAGGAGGTTACACTTTTTGTAAATGATGAAACGGTAGAAGTGATCGGTGAGCGCCCGTATTATGCTTTCGAGAACGGTAGAATGTATAAGCACAACGGTCTGAATACGGTTATTTTTGATTTTGACAATACCCTTGGGGATACTACCAACGGTATTGTTTGCAGTGCACAGTATGCTCTGGAGCAGATGGAAGAGGAAGAACGGACTTATGAGGAGATAAAGAAAACCATCGGACTGTCTCTTTCGGAAACCTACAAAGCGTTGACCGGAAATATGGACGAGGAGAGAGCGGAACGTTTCTTTGAGTTGTTTAAGGAAAAGGCAGATGAGGTGATGGTAGACAGTGCCACGTTGTATCCGGGTGTAAAGGAAATGCTTGTGAGCCTCAGAGAACAGGGATACCGACTTGGAATTGTTACCACGAAATTCGCATATCGTGTTCGGAATATCATGAAAAAGTTTGATGCCGAGGATTTGTTTGATGTGATTATCGGTGTGGGAGATGTTACAAAGGTAAAGCCGGACCCGGAAGGATTGCTTCTTGCCGTGGAGAGACTGGGAGTGAAGTCAGAAGAAGTGCTTTATGTGGGGGACAGTTTCGTGGATGCCAAGGCGGCGGAAGCGGCTGGGATAAAGTTTGCCGGAGTGCTGACGGGAACGACTACGCGGGAGACGTTTGAACAATATCCGCATAGAAGTATCAGTGAAACAGTGGTAGATTTTTATGGAGCTCTTTTGAAAGAGTAGATAAGAAGCACAGAATAGAAAATCGGGAACGTTGTTGATAGTATTGTAAGATTAAGAAAAAGTCCTTCGGGGAAAACACCGAAGGACTTTTTGCTTTGAGGGAGATGTAAGAAGTTATTCAAAACACTCTCTAAACTTCTCATTCTTCTTCAGTTCTTCCTGAAACTCATCCGAAAACTGCGGCATGGTAATTGCCCAGAAGTTTTCCGGAATTTCTTGGAATTGGCCTGCGTCTAAGGAAACCTTTGCCACCAAAGGGGCAGAGTAGTGGTAGGCACTCGGACTTGTGGAAATACGACAATATTCCTTGTGGTGGTCAAAGCCCTTTTCAAAGTAGGAAAGAGCTTTCTCTCGGTCACCGTGACGGGATTCCTGCATTGCCATAAGAAGATACAAATAGCGTAAGTCCCAATGCATCCGTCCGAATCGTCCGTCCGGAAATACGGTTTCAATCATGTGGATGAGCGTAAGCAGAACCTTCCGACCGTATTCCGAGGAAGAAAGGTCGGAATTAATCAGTACAGAACGGGAAGCGGTGCTGTAAAGCTGAGTGAGAAGTGCAATAATGAGTTCTCCCGCGTATTTGGCTTCTTCTTCTCCAACGGTTGCTAAAGAGAGCAAGACTTCCTTACAGGAGTAAACGGAAGGTTGTTCGTTTGCAAGAGCCTTTGCTTTTTCATATTCTCCCATGCGTTTATACATTCCCAGCATATTGGAACGGGCGGCCTCACGGTGTATGTCCGATATATCCAGATGAAGCAGCTTGTCATATATTTGCAAGGCTTCTTGCCAGTAGCTGTTGTTTTTATTGTGTTCCGTATCGTCGTACCAGTACGGGTCCCCCTCTTTTATTTTCGGGTTTACGCCGTTTTTCTGCCAGCCCAGATAGAAGAGGCATTCAGCCAGTTTAATCATAAGCTCCGGCTCATTCGGAAACTCTTCTACGGCATTACGTAACATCTCTGCGGTGTCTGTCAAATCTCCGTGCCCTTCTCCTAGGAAACCGCCTAAGGAGCGGATTGCTGCACCTGCTTTGTCAGCGATAGCCTGAATCTGGGCTTCCCGGTCTCCGTGATAGCCGAACAATTCATCAATGCTGACATGAAAGTAATTGGCAATGGCAGGCACCAGCTCCATGTCCGGATAGCCGCCGCCGGCTTCCCAACGGGAAATGGCCTGACAGGTCACTCCGAGAGCCTTTGCCAAATCCTCCTGGGTCCGGTTGTCTCTTTTTCGTAAGTTTTTGATGTTTTGTCCAATGGTTATCTCCATAAACATGTCCTCCGTTTGTTGTTATCACCGGTGTGATTTTAGTATAGCATAAGATTTTAGGAAAACAATTATCAATTCCTTGTTGAGAGGTAAAGGATGCGTTGAGATTTGACGGGGAATGAAAATGACCGTTCACGGACTTAAATGACCGCTTAAGGAGTTATCGTTGAAATTAGGTCGCGAGTTTGATAAACTAAAAAGTTATGGATAAATTTGCATAAAAGAAGGGCAGGAACAGGAGCATCGGGAGAAAGTAGTTGCTACAAAAAATCTAATTATGGTATAATGAGCCTTGAAGAACGTTGCTATGGGAGGAGTTTTATGTGCAGAAAAGTTTTTACCTTAGTGGTAAGTTTTATATTTTGTGTATTGTTAACCGGATGTTCGGTGGCATCTGAAAAAGAAATTAAAAAATATGCGAACGAAAAATACGGTGAAGCTACTTTGATACGAACGGATGAACTAAGTGATAAGAATAGAAAGTGTTATTTTAAAGACGAGGAATATGGTTTTGAATATTATGTTTCCAGCTATATGCATGATATTGTGATAGACGGCTCGGATTTTGGCGCCACAGAGAGCAAGGCAAGTGATTTTGAGATGGCATATTATAATTATATGGTAGATGTCGTAAAGGATGATTTGGCAAAAATCGAGAAGGAGTATGATGTGGAACTTTCGGTATCCGACGGAACCTACATATATTATTTTGCACGGATTCAATACCGTTCGGCGGATACGTCCAATGTAGCCGTGGTATCAAAAGAAGTTAGTGATTTATATACTTCAATTGATACAAGAGGGTATTGGAAGGATTTGGATGTAGAAGCATATGATTCGGAAGACAATTATTTAGGTGCATATCATTATCAACAAGAAAAGTGGATGACACATGAGGAGGAAGTGGACTTATTTTATATTGATAAAATTACCAATCTCACATCGAAAGCAGTATATGTAGGGAAAGAACAGCATCCTTTTACTGATACGGGAGTTGATATAAATGATGTGGTTTATGTATTGGGAAATCCTGAGATAAAAATAGATTCCACAGTTACATATTACACGTTTACTGTAGGTGGCAAAGAGTATTACTTGTGTGATTTCAAGGTATTAAATGATATGGGCGGATATGAGTATTACACAAATTATGAAGAGTGAATCACGCTGTAAGTATCCCCTCTATATCTGCGTATGAAAGAGCTTGCCCTCTGTGACCGACACGGTACAGAAGGGAAGCTCTTTTTGTTTTCTCAAAACCGTTAATCCAAATCCGAATTTGAGAAAAAACAATGAAGAATTGCTTGACTCTCCCCTAAGGGGACCCTTTATACTAGAGGTAAGACTACGATGTTTTGGTGATATGTGTGACGGAGGATGCCTATGGAAAAAAGAATGACATCGGGGGAAATCGCGAAGAAAACCGGCGTTTCCCAGAAGACGGTTCGCTTATATGACGAAAAAGGATTGTTAAAACCCAGCGGGTATTCCCAAGGGAATTACCGGCTGTATGATACCGAAGCGCTGGCGGTGCTGGAGAAAATCATTGCCTTGAAGCAAATCGGATTTTCCTTGGAGGAGATTCACGATAATCTGGCGGCAGAGAAGGAAGTGGATATTACAGACGTGTTGACAAGGCAGTTAAAGGCTTTGGAGGCCAGACGCTATGAAATCGAGAAGGCCATTGCCAGCATCAATAGCGTACTTCTTAGGGAAGCGGAGCCGGATTGGGATTCGGTGGCGGAGATTGTGAAAGCTATGCAGACGGACCAGAGGTCGGATGTAAACCATTTTCAGGCACTTTTACACAATGCGGGACAGGATTGGTACGTGACAATTTATAAGTCGCTGGAATTGAAGGAAAAAACAAGGGTTCTGGATCTTGGTTGCGGCTATGGAAAACTTTGGCGTAATAACTGGTCCGAAATCCCGGCGGGAGTAGTCGTGGACGGATATGATCTGCAGGGAAGCTGGGCAGACGATTTTGCAGGCTATGTAGAGCAGAATAAGGATAACTTGACGGATGGTACGGAAGTAGAGGTATGGTTTGAGGATATAGAGTCAGAGACCACATGGGAGGAGATTGAAGGGAAAACAGGACAGAGGGGAGGCTATGGCCTTGTAATTGCTCACTATCTGCTGGACTTTATCAAAGACAGAGAAGCATTTCTTTCGCGGACAGCAAATGCGCTGGCTCCCACTGGAATGTGTTCCGTAAACGGAGCAAGTGTAAGTCGTGAGCACGGGTTTTGGCAGGATGTCTTTGGAAAACTACAGATGAAGACTGATTTTTTTGTGGAACGGAAGAAACGTGCAGAAGAGAAGCGTACGGAGTTCCGGGAGTTACTTTCAAAGTACTTCTCCAAGGTGGAGAATGTGACGCTGGAGAGCTGGATGCGCTATACAGACGGTACGGAAGTATATGCATATTTGATTGAACGCTACCCGCAAGCAAAGAAGTATCTGGTGGAGCATGAGGCGGTGTTAAAAGAATATTTCACTATGGAAATAAAGGAAAAAGGCGCTTTTATGCTACCGAAGAGCACGGACTTTCAACATTGCTATAAGTAGATTTATCTGCTGTTTGACGATATCAGGGAAAGGATGAAATGGGATGACAACGATATATTTTGTGCGCCATGCGGAACCGAATTACGACAATCATGACGATATGACGAGAGAACTTTCGGAGAAAGGCTTAAAGGACAGGGCTTTGGTGACGGCATTTTTACAGGACAAACAGATTGATGTGGTGTTGTCAAGTCCGTTTAAGCGGGCGGTGGATACGGTGCGGGAGTTTGCGGAGTTGCAGGGCTTTGAAATCGAGATTATTGAGGATTTCAGAGAGCGTCGCATTGACAACTGTTGGATTGAGGATTTTAAAGGCTTCTGTAAGAAACAGTGGGAGGATTTCTCTTATAAGCTGTCGGACGGAGAATGTTTACACGAGGTTCAGACGAGAAATATTGTGGCATTGAAGGCTGTGTTAAAGCGGTATGAGGGAAAGAATCTTGTGGTGGGGAGCCACGGAACGGCCCTGAGTACAATTATCAATTATTATGATAAGTCCTTCAGGCATCCGCAGTTTGAGGAAATCAGAGGCCTGATGCCTTGGGTGGTGCAGTTTTGCTTTGATGGAGAGGAATGTGTAGCGATTCGGAAGTATAACGTATTTGAAGGATAGAGGTGAGCTTATGAAAGAAAAAATGAAGCGGATTATGGACAAGTTCCATCAATATAACTCGGAGCATATGGCATTGCAGGCATTCGGTTTGCGGGATGATGTGGAGTATGATGCGCTGGTGGTGGCGCCAAGCTTTTCCCCGTACAAGCTGAAGATGGAGCGGTTCTGTAAGGTGACGACCTTGAAAGAAGGCGCTTATATTGCGGGTTATCTGGTGGAGAAGGATGACTTGAAGATTGCCTGGGTGAAGACCGCATCTTGTGCGGGAAATTTGATTGACCATGTGTCAGTGTGTGCAGAGCTTACCTTTAAAACGATGATTTTTATCGGTGCGGTAGGTGCGTTAAAGAAGGAATTTGAACTGGGAGATGTTTGTACGCCGTCCTATTCCATATCCGGCGGTTACACCAATACCTATCTGAAGGAATCCCTGAGGGATTTTGTATCGTTTGAAAAGGTAGTGCCGGAAATGTCCTTTATTGATGAAGTGGTTGACATAGGAAAGAAGAAGGGGTATGATATCAGGAAATCTTCCGTGTTCTGTACGGATTCCATTGCACTGGAATACTATCACTTGGACGAAATCCGGGAGTTTAATACGGACTTGATTGAGATGGAAACGGCCTCCTTTTACCTGATGGCAGATTTGTTGGAAGTGCCGAGCGTGGCACTTTTGGTGGTATCGGATAATTCCGCAACCGGTACGGCTCTGGTAGGGCGTACCGAGGAGGAAGAAGAGCGATACAATCGGGGAAGAAGTGTGGTGTTACCGGATATGATATTGACGCTTGCAGAGAGAAAGTAAGAGAAATGTATTTACAGATTTGAGTTATAGGAGGAAAAAGCTATGGAGCATAAGGGAACCAAGAGATTAGAAACCGACCGTTTGATTTTACGTCGCTACACAGAGAGTGACGCGGACCTGATGTACAAAAACTGGGCCTCGGACCCGGAGGTGTCCAAGTATTTGACCTGGCCTACCCATAGCAGCGTAGAGGTGACGAAGTCTCTTGTAATGGACTGGATTGCACGTTATGAGAATCCGGATTATTATAACTGGGTCATTGAGTTAAAGGAGACCGGCGAGGTTGTGGGCAACATTTCCGTGGTGCAGATAAAGGAAAGAGCAGAAGCTGTCGAAATCGGGTACTGCATGGGGAAGGATTGGTGGGGGCGCCAAATTATGCCGGAAGCCTTGACGGAGGTTATGCGGTACTTGTTTGATGAGGTAGGCATGAACCGTGTGGCGGCATGTCATGACAGCAATAATCCAAAGTCCGGCAGAGTCATGCAGAAGGCAGGTATGAAGTACGAGGGAACCTTGCGTGGCGCCGGACGGAACAATCAGGGTATTATGGATCAGGTTTGGTACGGACTGTTAAAGGCGGACAGAGAGTAGAAACCGGAGATATTGTCTCAAAGGTCATCCTATAGTTGAAAGCGTAGTTGTGGAGGTGAAAAAATGGCATTACATAAACATGAAATACCGATTTTAGAGTATGATGACAGTGAAGTTTCGGTGATTATGCCGACCCATCAGGAGTTGAGCTTTCAGCTGCCGGAGAAACTGGTATATGCGTTCTTGGGTGAAGTGACGGATAACTATGCCAAGAAGTTGGGGCTTACTCCGGTTGCACAGTTTGTGTCGGAAACGAAGCATTATCCGGTGTATGTGACGGAGTACAAAGGAGAACAAATCGGTATCTGTCAGGCACCGGTAGGAGCTGCTGCGGCACAGATACTGGACTGGCTTATCGGATACGGGGCGAAAAAGGTGTTAGCCACAGGCTGTTGCGGCGCTTTAATTGATTTACCGGAAAATATGTTTCTGGTTCCGACGAAAGCCTTGCGGGATGAAGGTGCGTCCTATCATTATTTGCCGCCGGCAAGATATGCGGAAATCAATCCGAAGGTGCTGGACGCCATAGAAGGAGCTATGAAAAAGCTTGGCCTTCCGTATACGGAGTGTGTTACTTGGACTACGGACGGTTTCTACAGAGAAACAGCAGCATTGGTAGAGTATCGAAGAGAAGAAGGATGTACCGTGGTGGAAATGGAATGCTCTGCGTTGGCGGCATGTGCACAATTTCGAGGTGTGGAATTCGGACAAATTTTATATACGGCGGATACGTTGGTAAATACAGAAACCTATGATGAAAGAGGTTGGGGAGAGGAATCCATTGAAAAGGCACTGTATATTTGCCTGGATGTGATTGGGGAACTGTAGTATTTCGATATGGATAAGTACCGGGATTCGAAAGAAGTGGTCAGGGTAAGATAGTCGGATAAAAGTCTCATAAAATAGGAATACTGGGAATAAACTGGATAATAGTCGCAAGCATCCGCATTTTGAGTGGGAGCATGCGAACAGACCCTAGATTCTTGATTCGAAAAAGGAGACTCTTGCTATGAAAAATGTGAAATACTGCACAGATTTTTTTGCTTGTGGGCTTATTTCCGGAAAACGCTTTTCGGCTGTTTTGCAGGAAATGTTGGAAAAATATTCTGCGGAAGGCTGGAAGCTGCACTCTTACCGCGTAGTGGGAGCAGGGGAGATTTGTTCTGTGGTGTTTTATAAGGAAGAGGCGTAGAAGAATTTTCTTCTGTCGCCGAGAAAAAAAGAGTAAACAGACGGTGCCGGATAGCGACATCGTCTGCTTTTGCTCTATAGGAAATTGCGCATTTCCGAGTTTCTTGTTTTGTTACTGCGCGCTCAGTCGACGCTTTCTGTGTAATGTGTACGTCATGACAACCAATAATGCTAACATTGCCAAGCTTGCAAGCGAGGAAAGCAAGCAGTCCATCAACAAGAAGGAATCACGCATCCGGAAGGACGATAGGAAGCGGTTAAAGCATGCAATGATACCGATTGCACCGTAGATGCCGCTTGCAATATAAAGCGGAACCGGACTTGTGGCTTGTTTTCTTGCAAAAAAGCGGATACAGAATAGCAAACATAACAAATTCGGTATAATTGTACCTACGAGATAAAACAGAATGAATTCGCCTCTTAAGGAGAAGATGGATAAGATTCCCGTCAAGAGAGGAATGCCGAAATATCCGCAGTAGATAGCAAGTGTTGTTTTGGCATTTAAGCGGTCAAACAGTGCAGTAAACATGCTGATACCAAAAAGGATGGTAAGTAAGAAGCATTTCGGCGTTTCACTACTATAAAACAGTTTACCGTCGTGACCAAAGGTAAAATTGGTCAGCTGTATCATACTGAGAAACAGCATGCTCATGAAAGCCAGTCCCAGTAAAATGAGTTGAGCTCTTTTTGAGGTGGAATTCTCGATGATTACACTCTTTTGGGCATAGAGTTTCATATCATCATCCGTCAGTAATTCATCCAAAGACACCTCCAAAAACTGTGCCATCTTCTTTGCGGTCATCAGGTCGGGTAACGGGAGCCTCCCTCCCAACGGGACACTGCCTGTCTGGTGACATATAAATGATCCGCCAAGGTTTGTTGCGTATATCCTTTTTGTTCTCTTACATTTTTTTAATTCTCTCCGAATTCAGCCATAAAAAACTTCCTTTCCGTGTTATACTTTTTTTGTTGCTTGCTGCAGCATCCTCATTGTACCGCACCTGGTGCAAAAAGGAAAGCAACACCTGAGATTTTGGCGTGTTGACACTATGGAAACATGCAGAAAGTCAGTGTTTTCGGGGATTCCTGTAAACGTTATTCTGCGTACTTTTTTAACTCGGCAACAATCTTCCGGAACTCTTCCATATCCCGCACAAAGTCGAAGCGTTTCGCTTCCAATGTTTTCAGACTTATGTTGCAGCAATTTCCTGTATAGTTTTTTAAGGTGTCTGCTTGCTTGTGCTGAACACGGTTGATCATCGGAGCGGTGTAGTTCATGTCTTGCAGGGTTGCTTCCGTAACGGAATAGTAGCAGTTTTCCTTTAATGCTTCCAGTGTGTGTGCGGCGTCGCCAAGCTCCGCATACAAAAGAGCAATGCAACGATAATGCTGAGAAATATAGTTTGCATAAAAGCCCACATTTCCGTCCGAAAACAGTCGTTTATAAATATCAATGGAAAATTGATGGGCTTCAATGGTTTCTTCCGGGGAAAAGTTTCCCTTTGTAGCAATCTGTAAAGCGGTCATTGCGGCAGATTGAATCAGGGACATCAGATATTCCTGACCTTCTTTCACACCTTCTTCCCCTTCCAGAACATAGGAACGAAGTTCTTTTCTTGTCGCATAAAAGCTTCCGCCCATGTCTGCATATTGTAGGGCTTTTTCATTGTCATTGCCCTTGCAGGTGTAACATAAAACTTGAATTGCGTCTTCACGTTGTTTTGTGTCGGTGGACTTTTGTAAAATTGCTTCGCCGAGGGCAATGATGCGCTCGGCCTTTTCCGGCGGACAAGGATATTCCCCGTCCCGGTTGATGGCATACATCAGCTCCAACAACACACGACAGTCGTTTGGAAACTCTGCATATGCCTTTTCCCAAAGTGCAAGATTCTTAGCATTCTCTCCGGTATGTTTGTAGACCTTGCTCTCTGTGATATAACCGTTGATGACATCGTCGATTCTTGCTTTGTCCACGCAAAGCAACTCATCCACGGTCACATCAAAGTACAGTGCAAGCTTTGGTAACAGTGTAATATCCGGGAAGCCCTCACCCCGTTCCCATTTGCCCACCGATTGCGGCGTAATCCCCAGATGATTGGCAAGAGTCTCCTGGGTAACATTTTTCTGTTGACGTAGAGTACGCAGCTTGTCCTTTATCATAATCTCCATCATAAAATCACCTTTCTGTTTTGAATGGTAAGCGCTTAACCTGACTATATTATAGCGGGAAAAGGGGAACGATTCAAGAACCGTGAAGTATAGGAAGGGGTGGAAAAAGCAACGGGAAGTTGTGTATGGAATCAGAGATATTATTATGGGAAAAAATCGGCCATCGCCTAGAAGAGTAGAACAGGCCTTGTCTTTTTGTGTGCTTTTATTGAGGACTATAAGAACAAGAACTCCGGTGCCATTACTGTTGTTCGAACTTTGTGCAGGATATTAGACTTTCTTATTACTTCGATAGTAAATAGCAACGCTCGGACAGGACGTCCGAGTGAGCCCGCCATAAGGCATGGATGCTGCATCAGGGCGGTTGCGTTATTTTGTTATATATTTCCCCGAAGTAATTAGAAAGACTTATATCCGTAACAGGAGAGAACGGCAGTAATGGCACCGGAGTTCTTGCATAAGAGCCCTACACAGAAGCACACAAAAAACAAGGCCACCCCACTGTTTCGGTGCGATGGCCTTTAGAATACCTATTTTACTTATCCTTAATTTCGCTGTGTAACTGCTGCAAGGACTTAATCTCACGGTTACCGTGCTTGCGTACGGACTGGATACCCTTTGCGGTAGCTCTTGCCGCAGCAGCGGTAGTCATATACGGAATTTTGCCCTTGATGGCTGCCTTACGCAGGTAGCTGTCGTCGTTTACGCTATCCTTGCCTGCCGGGGAATTGATGATTAAATCAATGTCACCGTTGGTAATCATGTCAAGGATGTTCGGACGACCCTCGGAAAGCTTCTTCACCAGTTCTGCTTCGATGCCTGCATCGGTAATTACCTTGTGGGTATTGCCGGTAGCGAGAAGTCTAAAGCCGCTGTCGGAAAGCATCTGAGCAACTTCTACGATATCTTCCTTATCCTTACGGTTTACGGAGATAAGTGCGGTGCCGCTAAGCGGGAGCTTGGACTGGGTAGCTTCCTGTGCCTTGTAGAAGGCTTCGCCGTAGGAAAGAGCAAGTCCTAATACTTCACCGGTGGAACGCATTTCCGGTCCGAGAATCGGGTCAACCTCCGGGAACATGTTGAACGGGAAAACAGCTTCCTTAACACCGTAGTACGGGATGTCCTGTTCCTTTAAGTTAGCCACCGGAGACGGACGACCGGTCAACTCGGAAGTAATAATATCGGTTGCAATCGGTACCATGCGGATGTTACAAACCTTGGAAACAAGCGGAACGGTACGGGATGCACGCGGATTTGCCTCGAGCACATAAACCTTGCCGTTCTCGATTGCGTACTGCATGTTCATAAGACCCTTAACGTGCATTTCCTCTGCAATCTTCTTGGTATATTCTTTGATGGTCTTTACATTCTCTTCGCTGATGTGTACGGAAGGAATGATACAAGCGGAGTCACCGGAGTGAACACCTGCCAGCTCGATATGCTCCATAACAGCCGGAACGAAAGCGTGGGTACCGTCGCTGATTGCATCTGCCTCACACTCTAATGCGTGATTTAGGAAACGGTCAATCAAAATCGGACGATCCGGGGTAACGCCTACAGCAGCATTCATGTAGTTCACCATAGCCTCGTCATCGTAAACCACTTCCATGCCGCGGCCGCCTAATACGTAGGACGGACGAACCATAGCCGGGTAACCAATCTTATGAGCAATTTCAAGAGCCTCTTCAACGGTGGTAGCCATACCGGACTCCGGCATCGGAATCTCTAACTTATCCATCATTTCACGGAATAAGTCACGGTCCTCAGCTAAATCGATTACGGAAGGAGAGGTACCGAGAATCTTAACGCCGTTCTTTTCAAGGTCAGCAGCTAAGTTAAGCGGAGTCTGGCCGCCGAACTGTGCGATAACACCTAACGGCTTTTCCTTCTTGTAAATACTGAGTACGTCCTCTAAGGTAAGCGGCTCAAAGTAGAGCTTATCGGAGGTATCGTAGTCGGTGGAAACGGTTTCCGGATTACAGTTAACGATAATCGTCTCGAAACCGAGCTTCTTTAACGCCAAAGCAGCGTGTACGCAGCAGTAGTCGAATTCGATACCCTGACCGATACGGTTCGGGCCGCCGCCGAGAATCATGATTTTCTTGGAGTCGGCGTTAATCGGGTTCTTATCCTCTGCATTGTAGGTGGAGTAGTAGTAAGCACTGTTCTCGGTGCCGCTTACATGAACGCCTTCCCATGCCTCTTCCATGCCGATGGCAATACGACGTTCGCGAACAGAATCCTCGGAAACACCTAAAATCTGGCTTAAGTACTTGTCGGAGAAGCCGTTCTTCTTCGCGGAGATGAGAGCTTCATCGGACGGAAGGCTGCCCTTGTTTGCTGCAAGTGCTTCTTCTTCCTCAACCAGTTCCTTCATCTGCTCGATAAAGTAGTGCTTAACCTTGGTAATATTGTGAATCTCATCCACGGTAGCGCCCTTACGAAGTGCCTCGTACATAATGAAGTGACGCTCACTGGATGCGGTAATTAACATCTGGAGGAGTTCATCCTTGGACTTAGTATCGAAGTCCTTTGCATGACCGAGACCGTAACGACCGGTCTCAAGGCTGCGGATAGCCTTCTGGAAAGCTTCCTTGTAGGTCTTACCGATACTCATTACTTCACCTACGGCGCGCATCTGAGTACCAAGCTTGTCCTCTACGCCCTTGAACTTTTCGAATGCCCAACGTGCGAACTTGATTACGATGTAATCTCCGTCCGGCTCGTACTTGTCAAGGGTGCCGTACTTACCGCACGGAATATCCTTTAAGGTGAGACCTGCCGCCAGCATTGCGGATACAAGAGCAATCGGGAAACCGGTTGCCTTGGAAGCAAGTGCGGAAGAACGGGAGGTTCTCGGGTTGATTTCGATAACGATGATACGGTCGGAAACCGGATCATGTGCGAACTGAACGTTGGTGCCGCCGATAACTTCAACGGACTCAACAATCTTAAATGCCTGCTCCTTTAAGCGAGCCTGACACTCCTTGGAGATGGTCAGCATCGGAGCGGAACAGAAGGAGTCACCGGTGTGTACGCCCAGCGGGTCGATGTTCTCGATGAAGCAAACGGTAATCATATTATTGTCTGCGTCACGAACAACCTCAACCTCAAGCTCTTCCCAACCGAGGATGGATTCTTCTACAAGAACCTGTCCTACAAGGCTGGCCTGTAAGCCTCTTGCACATACGGTCTTTAACTCTTCCTTATTATAAACGAGGCCACCGCCTGCACCGCCCATGGTGTATGCCGGACGGAGAACAACCGGATATCCCAACTCATCTGCAATATCAAGTGCTTCTTCTACGCTGTAAGCAACTTCACTGCGTGCCATTTCGATGCCTAAAGCATCCATGGACTTCTTAAACTCGATACGGTCTTCACCGCGCTCGATGGCATCTACCTGAACACCGATAACCTGTACATTGTACTTGTCCAAAACACCTGCGTTTGCAAGCTCGGAACAAAGGTTAAGGCCGGACTGGCCGCCAAGGTTCGGTAATAACGCATCCGGACGCTCTTTTGCAATAATCTGCTCCAAACGTTCTACGTTTAACGGCTCGATGTAGGTAACGTCTGCGGTCTCCGGGTCGGTCATAATGGTAGCCGGGTTGGAGTTTACCAGGACGATTTCGTAACCGAGTTTCTTCAGCGCCTTACAAGCCTGTGTTCCGGAATAGTCGAATTCACAAGCCTGTCCGATAATAATCGGACCGGAACCGATGATGAGGACTTTGTTGATATCTGTTCGCTTTGGCATGGATGTGCCCTCCTATTTATTATGTTCTAAATTCCTTTTTCCCTTTATTGTATACCATAATACCGAAAAAGAAAAGAGGGAAAATAAAAAAAACTTGAAAATGGCAATCCGCACAAAAAAAACCAAATATAGGAACGAAAATAAGATACTTTTTACTTGTAATTCGGACGGGAATTTGATATAATGAGAGTGTACAAAAGAACGAAGGGCGAGAGCCTTCTTTGAACTTACATAGGAAGTCAACTATCCTAGGATGTACGACACTCCCTGTTATTTTGAACCTACATTACTTTAAAAGGGATTCCTATATTTACAGGTGGCTGCAATGCCTCCGTATGAGTGGACTGCAAAAGCCTGTGTGCGGTTACCCACCTAGCTTGGGCTAGGAGTCAAAATACAGGAAACGGCATTCCGGGATAGTTACAAAAGAAAATAAGGATGAAGTACCAAAGCGAAGACTACGACGAAGTACAAAAGAGCACGGAAGCGTACGAAAGAGCATGGTGATATACAAACGAGTATTGCAAAATACGAATGAGAAAGAAGCCGCGCATTTTTTGCGCGGCTTTTTCCGTGAAGGCAAAGTGAGCATAGAAGAGATTTTGGAAGTGTGCTTCCGAAAATCTCTGAGTATGCGAACGCGCCTACGACTGAGTGACGAAGTCACGAAGGTCCACAACGTCCGGTGGACGTTGGTACTGGACCGACCGAAACGAAGTGTAGACGGGGGCAGGTGCGAAGCACCGCTTGCACGATTATGTACTTACTCCTCTACCATTGCCTTCTCTAATGTACTCCGGACGCCTTCCAATAGCAGTGTCTGTGTATATTTGCTGCTTTCGGAAAGAGTTACGTCGTCCAGGGACGTTCCCGCGGCAAGTTGGGCACTGATGTCCGCAACAGCCGGCTCCATCAGCGGATACATAGCAGAGGTGGCCTCGTCGAGGTTGACCAAACGAACGGAATTGATATGGTCGGTATCTACAACGACTTCCAGATTGAGAAAAGAGTCGCCCAGTTCGATGACAGAGTTGTAGACGCCGGCACGGTAGGTTGCCGCGGTCGGGGCGATGCTTTCACCGTTGCTTGTGCCGTCGTCTTTCGGAGAAATAAACAGGACGAACAGCAGAACAAAAAGTACCAGAGCAAGTGCAACCGGGATACCGATACGAAGGAGTTTTTTTAGTTTTAAAACGATGATTCGCGTTTTTGCCATAGAAGCCTCCTATAGGTTTTATGGTGTTGCGTTATTGTTATAAGATATTCAAATAAAGGGGGTTTTATTCGTATGTCGCTTACATTTATTTTGGGAGCCTCCGGTTCCGGCAAGACCGAACGGCTCTACGAGAGAGTGTTGCGAACCGCTAAGGAGCATCCGGACCGGACGGTTCTGGTGATTGTGCCGGAACAGTTCTCTTTGCAGACCATGAAGGATTTGATTACGCGCAGTGAAACAAAAAGCATGTCAAACATTGAGGTGCTTAGTTTTCTGCGCCTTTCTTATCGTGTGTTTGAAGAACTGGGAATTGTGCCGGGGAAATTGTTAAGCGATGTGGGAAAAAGCCTGTTGATTAAGCGTGTGGTGGGGCGTTTGGCGGGAGAACTGCGTGTGTTTGCCGCAAATGCAAAAAAAGCGGGATTTATCGATGAAATGAAGTCTTTAATCTCGGAATTTTATCAATACGGAATTACGCCGGAATCTTTGGAACAAATGCGTTTGCTTGCCAAGGATGAGCCGGTTTTGTATAAGAAACTGTCGGACATTGCGGTGATTTATCAGGGCTTTGCCGAGAGCATCGAAGGAAAATATCTGGCGACGGAGACGGTTTCGGATGTGTTGGCGGAGGTTATCGGAGAGTCGGCATTGATGAAGGATTGTGATGTGTTTTTGGACGGATTTACCGGATTTACGCCGTCCCAGTATGGGTTGTTAAAGAAACTGTTGCAGCATGCGGGACATTGTTTTATGACTCTCACCGCAGACGAGGCGGCATTGCAGGCGGTCGAGGCGGAGCACGGGTTGTTTTATCTGACGCTTCGGACAAAGGCTGTAGTTACGCGGTTGGCGGAGGAAGTGGGCTGTCCGGTGGAGACAGAAGTATTAGGCACGGAGAGCGCTCTGCCACGGTTTGCGGGAAATGAGACTCTTCAGGCTTTGGAGAGAGGTTTGTTCCGGTATCCGGTACCGGCGAAACAGAAAAATGATGATGCTATTTTACTTTACGCAAAAATGAACCGGAAGGCGGAGGCTTCCTTTGTGGCGGCGGACATTGCCCGCAGAGTGCGCACGGAGGGGCTTCGTTACGGCAGAATTGCGGTGGTTACCGGTGACATTGCCGGATACGGGGAATTGTTACAAGCTGAGTGCCAAAAAGCGGGAGTGCCGGTATTTTTGGACAGTAAGCGGAAAATGTTCCATAATCCGTGCATTGCCCTCATACGGGCGGTGCTGCAGAATGCATTAAACGGTTTTTCTTACGATTCCGTGTTTCGTTATTTAAAATGCGGATTGACGGACTATGCGCCGGAGGAAGTGGAGGTACTGGAGAATTATTGTCTTGCCTGCGGCATCCGGGGCGAGCGGATGTGGAAAAATGAGTGGAAATACCGTTACCGTACGAGACAGAAGGTGGACTTAGCATATCTAAATACCTTGCGTGAGCGGATTTATAAGGAGCTTTCCGAAATCGGCGGAACGCTCACAGCAGGTAAGACTGCGGGAGAGCGTACCCGTGCGTTGTATGCGTTTTTGGAGGCCCGCGGGGTAGAAGAAAAGCTGCGAAAGATGGAAGAGGCTTTTGCGGAACAGGGAGATTTGGTACGGTCGGCGGAGTACCGACAGGTATACCGGAATGTATTGGAGATTTTGGACCGTTTTATGGAGCTTTTGGACAGGGAAGAGGTGTCCTTGCGGGAATATATCGAGCTGGCGGAGACGGCCCTTCGGGAATGTAAGGTGGGCTTTGTTCCGACCGGTACGGATTATGTGGTGATTGGTGATATTACAAGAACCCGTCTGACGGATATCGATGTGTTGTATCTGGTGGGAGTGAACGAAGGTGTGACTCCGGCACCGGGAGGTACGGGTGGTTTGATTTCCGAGGCGGAACGGGAATTTTTTAAGGAAAAGTATGTGGAGCTGGCTCCGACGAGAAAAGAAGCGGTATATACGGAGCAGTTTTATTTGTATGCCATGCTGACGAAGCCGGCGAAACGGCTGATTATGACTTACAGCCGGTTATCTGCGGAGGGAGGAGCACTACAGCCGTCCTATTTTGTGCGCAGAATCGGGGAGCTTTTTACCGATTTTTCCGTGAGGGAAGAGGAAGAAGCTTCCTATGTATCCCTGTTGCAAAACGATACGGGAAGGACGTATCTACTGGACGGCCTTCGCCGTTTTGCGGAGGAAGGAACGATGGAGGATACGGCCTTTTGGGAGTTGTATCGCCGTTTTATGTTAAAGGAGGAAGCGGAGACAAAACGAATTTTACGGACGGCATTTTTCGGAAATCCCACCGGTTCTATCCCGGAAGCAGTGGCAAAACGACTGTACGGAGTGGTATTGTACGGTAGTGTCACCCGGTTGGAAAAATACGCGGCCTGTGCCTTTGCCCATTTCTTGCAGTATGGTCTTTCCTTGGAGGAACGTGCAGAGTACCGGGTGGCGGCACCGGAGCTTGGTAATTTATATCATATGGCACTGGAACTGTTTACGCAGAAGGTACGGGAGAAGGAGCTTTCCTGGCATACTTTAACGGAAACGGAGCGGGATACGCTGTGTGAGGAAAGTTTGTCGGAGGCGGTTACCACCTTTGAAAACGGCGTGTTTGACGGCACGAAGCGGAACGGTTATTTGGTCACCAAGGCGGCAAGAGTGCTGAAAAAGACGGTAGAAATGCTGCAGGAGCAGATTAAGGGAAGTCTCTTTGAACCGAAGCACTGTGAGGCAGTGTTTGAGCATACCGCAAAGTATCTTTCCCTTCACGGAAAAATCGACCGGTACGATGTGTGCTACAGTAATGATAGGTGGTATTTGCGGGTGGTGGATTATAAGTCCGGCAGTAAAAAGTTTGACTTAACGGAGTTATATTACGGTTTGCAGGTACAGTTGGAGGTATATCTGGCGGCGGCCCTGCGGCAGACGGCGGCAGAGGACGGTGTATCCCCTGTGCCGGCGGGCATGTTTTACTTCCATGTGGCAGATCCTTTTTTGGACAGAGAAAAGTATTCCGAGGATGCGGTAAAAAAGGAATTCCGGCCGGACGGTATTTTTAATAATTCCATCGGGTCCGTTACGGCACTGGATGTGTCTTTAAAGGCGGCAAACGGAGGGTTGAAGCCTTCCGAAACCTCCAAGTTAATCTTTGCGGAGACCGATAAAGAGGGACAGTTAAAGGCAAGCTCCAAAGGAATTCATGAGGAAGGCTTTGAGGCACTGACAGAGTTTGTATATCATAAGCTGGAGCAGGAAGCGGCGGAGATTTTGGCGGGAGAGACGGAGGCAAAACCGTACCGCTATAAAAAGGCGACGCCGTGTGAATATTGTAGCTTTAAGAATGTGTGCGGTTTTGATAACAGACTCCCGGAATTTTCCTATCGGGAGCTGAAGGAAAGAACGAAAGAAGAGCTCTGGGCGGAGTTCGGAAAGGAGTGTCATGAGTAAGCTTCGATTTACACCGGAACAAAGACAAGTGATTGAGGCGAGAAATTGTACGACGCTGGTGTCTGCGGCGGCAGGCTCCGGTAAAACAGCGGTTTTGGTACAACGCATTATTGAGAAGCTGACGGATCGGGACACTCCTCAGGACATCAATCGCCTGTTGGTGGTAACGTACACCAATGCGGCAGCGGCAGAGATGCGGGAACGTATCGGACTGCGGCTGAATGAATGTCTTGCCACGGAGGAATATGCGGGAAATACACATCTGCAGAAGCAGGTGCTGTTGTTGCGTAATGCTTCTATTACGACCATACACAGCTTTTGCCTTGGCTTGGTACGAGAGTTTTTCTACGAGCTTGACTTGGATCCGGGCTTCCGGATCGCGGAGGAGGCGGAGCTGACCCTTCTTAAGGGCGATGTCATGGAGGAACTTTTGGAAGACCGGTACGAGAAGGGCGAGGAACTGTTTCTTCGTCTGACGGAGTGTATCGGCAGCGGAAAGACCGATGAGGGTTTGGTAAAGCATATTGAGAATTTTTATAAATTTGCCCAAAGTGCTCCTTTTCCGGAAAGCTGGCTAAAGAATGCGGAACAGATGCTGGAGGAGCAGAAAAACGGGGAATCCCTATCAGAGGACAGTCCTTGTATGAGACTTTTGACGGAGCGGGTAAAAACGTTGCTTGCGGACTGCGAAGAAATGCGCAAAAAGGCAGTGGCGGTTTGTGAAGGGAAGGAAGGACCTTATACGTATCTGGAGGCGCTGGACTCGGACGGAGAGTTGTTTACCACACTTCTGTCTAAGAGTACCTACGGAGAACTGTGGGATGGCTTTGCAGAGCTTTCCTTTCAGGCTCTTTCTCGGAAAAAGTGTGATACTACGGAGGAGAAAAAGGAGCTGGTAAAGGCTCTCAGAGGCTCTTATAAGGATATTCTGGGAAAGCTGAAAAAGGATTATTTCTTTGCGACGCCGGAGCAGATGGCGGAGGATATGGCGGCCATGGCACCGCTTTTGCAGGTATTGGTTGGCTTGTGTGCCGAATACGGAGAGCGTTATGCAAAGAAAAAGGCGGAGCGTGGCTTAGTGGATTTTAACGATCTGGAGCATCTGACGGTACGCCTTTTGGTAGAAGAGACGGAAGAAGGCTTCCGTCCGACGGAGACCGCACGACTTCTTCGGAGCAGGTACGACGAGATTATGATTGACGAGTGCCAGGACAGTAATGAAATTCAGGATTTGCTGTTGCGGAGTATTTCGGGAGAAGAGGACGGTCGTCCGAACCGTTTCATGGTAGGAGATGTAAAGCAGAGTATTTATAAGTTCCGTATGGCAAAGCCGGAGCTTTTTATGGATAAATATGAAAAGTACGGAGAATACAAAGAGGGTGAAGATTATTGTAAAATCGTCCTCGGTAGGAATTTCCGAAGCAGAAGGGCTGTGGTGGATGCGGTCAACGATGTGTTTGCCTGCATCATGCAGAAGCGCTTCGGAGGCGTTGCGTATGACGATGGAGCGAAGCTGTATTTGGGGGCATCTTATCCTTGGGACGAGGAAGTATCTGAACAAGGGGAGGCCTATCGGACGGAACTTTTGTTGACGGAGCTTGAGACAGAGGGAGACGAGGATGACGGAATTGACCGCATTGCAAAAGAAGCCATGACGGTCGGTGCCCGAATTCAGTGTCTGATTGACAGCAAGCTACTGATTTATGACGGGGAAGAAACCGGGGAGGACGGAGAAAAAAGACCGAAGTTCCATCCGGTGGAATATAAGGACATTACGGTACTGTTCCGCGCACTCAGCGGGTATGCGGAACCTTTTACCGAGGTGTTTACGGAGCTTGGCATTCCGGCAGTGGTGGAAAAGCAGAGCGGATACTTTTCTGCCCAGGAAGTGGCGGTGGTGTTAAACGCCCTTCGTATTATCGATAATCCGTTACAGGATATCCCGCTTGCTTCGGTGTTGCGGTCTGAAATGGTGGGTATGACTGAGGAAGAGCTGGCGATTATTCGCATTGTGGCGAAGTTGGAAGAGAAGGAATATCGGAGTTCTTTTTATGAAGCAATCGGAGTTTTTTTAGAGACTACAAACGAGGACCGGGATGTGACACGGTTATTTGATGACGGAGATGGGGAGCAAGCGGAGGTTGCAAAGGAGGCAAGAAGAAAGCTTCTTCGTTTTACGGCCCATTTAAAGGAATTGCGGGCAATTTCTGTATATGCCGGTGTTCCCGAGGTGTTGGAGCGGTTATACGAGCTAACCTCTTATCCGGCCTTTGTACGGGTAAAGCCGGGAGGGGAACGGCGCTTTGAAAATCTTTCCATGCTGGTGGAAAAAGCAAAGAAGTTTGAAGAGAGTAGTTATTCCGGTATTTTTGATTTTGTCCGTTACATCGAACGGTTAATCAAGTACGATACGGATACCGGCGAGGCTCAGATTGTGTCGGGAGAAAATGCGGTGCGTCTCATGAGTATTCATAAAAGTAAGGGACTGGAGGCACCGGTGGTCATTGTGGCTGGGCTTTCCAAAAAGTTTAACCGTATGGATGTCCATGCGGGACTGGTTCTGCATCCGGAGTACGGTGTGGCAATGGATTTCCGGGACGAGGTACTGCGGGTAAAGGCACCGACCTTATTTAAAAAAGTCATTGCGGGGCAGCTGAATTACGAAATGCTTTCAGAAGAATTGCGTATTCTGTATGTAGCATTGACACGTGCAAGGGAGAAACTGATACTGTCCGCGACGGTAAAATCGGAGGAGGATTTTTTTGCGGATTTGGGAAGGAATACCGTAGGAGCCGGTACGGCAAGCTATTCGGAGCTTTTGGGAGCAAATTCGTACCTTGACTTTTTAAAGCTTCCTTTGGCACATTGTTTGGAGAAGGGAAGTATCAAGTGTGTACAAAAGGAACAAAATGAGGTACAGGCTGAAGAGGCAGTACTGAAAAAAGAGGCGGAATATGCGGAACGAGAGGAACGGTATCGCAGACTTTTGGCATCGGGAACCGATGAGGTGTATGACGAAGGACTTGCGCGGGAGCTTGCGAAGCGAGAAAACTATCAATATCCGTATCCATTGTGCAAAGGAAAAACGAAGCTGTCCGTATCGGAATTGAAAAAAGCAGCCTATCAGGATGAAGAACAGGAGGAACTGTTCCCGGAGGTGCTTCCGGAGAAAACGATTCCGAGATTTATGCAGGACGAAAAAGCGGAAGGTGTGTCCGGCAGTGAACGGGGAACACTGTACCATCGCATTATGGAATGTCTGGATTTTTGTAAGGAGTATAAAACAGAGGCGGATGTTTGTTGCGAAATGGAAGAATTGATTGCAAAGGGACGAATTCGGAAGGATGCGGTGCAGCTTGTGGCACCCGGGAAAATATTGAAGTTTTTCCGGAGTGAGTTGGGCGGCAGAATGCAGGCGGCGGCACGATGCGGTACTTTAAAGAAGGAACAGCCTTTTGTTATCGGAATTCCGTACCCGGAGGTGTACAAAGGCGAAGAAGCGGGGGCGGATGAGCTTGTTATGGTACAGGGAATTATCGATGCCTGTTTTGAGGAAAACGGAGAACTGGTGTTGGTGGATTACAAGACGGACTCCGTGCCGGAGAACGTAAAGGAAGTGCTGACAAAACGTTACCGGACGCAGCTTATTTATTACGAGCAGGCACTCTGTCAGATTACCGGAAAGCACGTAAAGGAACGGATGATTTATGCCTTTGTAAACGGTGAGGCGTTTTCGGTGGAATAACGCTAAGGAGATGTTAGGTGGTTGACGAAGCGCTTGATGAGGCATAAAATATAGGAAGGAAATGGGACAGGAATCAGAAAGGAGCGCAAGGATGTTAGTAAAAGATGCGAGTGAGTTAGTCGGAAATACTCCTTTGGTGGAGGTGAGCCGGTTTGCAAAAGAATACGGTGTAAAGGCAAGATTGCTGGTAAAGGCGGAATACCTGAATCCGGCGGGCAGTGTGAAGGATCGCGTGGCAAAGGAAATGATAGAGGAAGCAGAACGTACAGGGAAACTGAAACCGGGGGCCACCATTGTGGAGCCAACTTCGGGCAATACGGGAATCGGTCTGGCCTTTATGGCAGCACTGAGAGGATATCATGTCATACTTACGATGCCGGAAACCATGAGTGTGGAGCGCAGAAAGCTGTTGGCTGCTTACGGTGCGGAGATTGTGCTGACCCCGGGAGCGGAAGGGATGCAAGGTGCCGTGAAAAAGGCAGAGGAGCTGGCAAAGGAAATTCCGGGAAGCTTTCTGGCGGGACAGTTTGTTAATCCGGCCAATCCGACTGCACACTATAAGACTACCGGTCCGGAAATCTATTCGGATACGGAAGGCAAGGTGGATGTGTATGTGGCAACTGCCGGCACGGGCGGCACTTTAACCGGTACGGCAAAGTATTTAAAGGAGCATATTCCGGAGCTTTATGTGGTGGCAGTGGAGCCGCTTTCTTCCCCTCTTTTGTCAGAAGGAAGGGCCGGCGCCCATAAGATTCAGGGCATCGGAGCCAATTTTGTGCCGGAGGTACTGGATACAAAGATTTATAATGAAGTGGTTACCGTGTCCGATGAGGATGCCTTTGCATATGCGAAAATGATGATACAGAAGGAAGGTCTGCTTGTGGGAATTTCTTCGGGAGCGGCACTGGCAGCGGCGGTAGCAGTGGGCAGACGCCCGGAATACGAAGGGAAAACCGTTGTTGTGGTATTGCCGGACAGCGGAGACCGGTATTTATCTACAGAGTTGTTTTAAGTGGGAAAATATGGTATACTAAAGGATATTTGTACAAGGAGAAGGAATTTATGAAGAACGAAAAGCTGAGAAAGGGCCTGTTACCGCTGTTTGAAGGTGCGGTGTTGCTTGCAACAGCGGCAATGCTGGTGCTTCTCCCGGCCTGCAATACGCAGGAAGAAGAAAATGCGCCGACGCAGGCTCCGGTAGCTACAATCGCACCGACTGAGACACCGGCACCGGAAGCAACAGCTACTCCGAAGCCAACCTCTACACCGCGTCCGACGGCAACGCCGAAACCGACACCGACAGCCACGCCGACGCCGGATCCGCTTCCGGACGAGAAGCACAATTTTGTTAAGAACGCCACCTTTGACGAATCCACGGAAAAGTGGGGCTTTTATTCGGAAAGCGGCGGTGAAGGAACCGTAGCCCATGAGGACGGTAAGCTGGCATTAAACATTACGTCCCTCGGTACGTTAAATTACGCTGTGCAGATTTATTCCGAGGATATTATGAAAATCGAGAAGGACAGGGAATACCGCATCAGATACGAGATTTCCTGTACGGAGAAGCGTAGCATTGAGGTAATGCTTCAGCAAAACGGCGGAAGCTACCAGTGCTATTCCTGGAAGAAGGTAGACCTGACGCCGCAGACGCAGGTGCTTGACTATACCTTTACCATGGACAGTGTGACGGATGATAATGTTAAGTTTGTATTAAACTGCGGTACTCAGGGCGAGCCTGTTCTGGAGCATACCATTTATCTGGATAATGTGGCAGTGTCCGTGGTGGAAAATACGAATTACAGCAAGGCACCGGAAGAATACGAGCCGGCCATCCGCATCGACCAGGTCGGATATCAGACCGGCAGTACGAAAAAGGCAGTGTTTGCTGACCTTGTGGGTGAGAAGGAATTTACCGTTGTAAATGCGGATACCGAAGAAGTGGTATATACCGGTGAGGTTTACGGAGAAAAGTATACAAAGAATGTAAACGAGGTAAACAGCTTCGGTGAGTTCACTGCCGTAAAGGAGCAGGGACGTTACTATATCGCCTGCGGTGATGTGAAGTCCCATGTGTTTGAAATTGAAGCTACCGTGTACGACGAGCTTATCGCGGATATGGTAAGAATGTTCTATTTGCAGCGCTGCGGTTGTGAAGTAGTAGATGATACCTTTGGCCATGCGGCTTGTCACACCGGTATCGCAAAGATTTACGGTACCGAGGATACTATCGATGTCAGCGGTGGCTGGCATGATGCAGGTGACTACGGCAGATACATTGTTCCGGCAGCAAAGTCCGTTGCGGATTTACTCTATGCATACGAAACTATGGAGAATCCGTACAATGACAGCATAGGCATTCCGGAGAGCGGAAACGGTATTCCGGATTTGCTTGACGAAGTACGCTACGAGCTGGAATGGATGCTTAAGATGCAGGCAGAAAACGGCGGTGTGTATCATAAGGTCAGCTGTTCCAATTTCCCGGGCTATGTTATGCCGGAAAAAGAAATCAGTCCGTTGTTTGTAACTCCGGTGACTACGACGGCTACTGCAGACTTCTGCGGAGCGATGGCACTGGCATATGAATTCTACTATGATGTGGACCGTGATTTTGCGGATGCTTGCCTTACGGCGGCAGAAAAGGCTTGGGCATTTTTAGAAGCGAATCCGAATTTAATCTATGAGAATCCGGCAAAGATTACCACCGGTTCTTATGAGGACAGCAGCGATAAGGACGAGCGTTACTGGGCAGCGGCACAGATGTACCGCGCGACAAAGGATGCAAAGTATCTGACCGCGTTGGAAGGTATGGCCACAAAGAACGGTCTCGACTGGAGTACAGTGGGTGATTACGGAAATATCGCAATTCTTACCATGGAGGGGATGGATAAGGAGTCTCAGGTTTATACCAATGCCTATAAGGCAATCATGAATCAGGCAGAACGCTTTGCGAAGACCTCCGCAAGTAATGTATACGGTACCGCAAATTCCTCCTTCAGCTGGGGAAGTAACATGACCGTATCCAATTACGGAGTGGTTCTGGGACTTGCATATCAATTGACCGGGGACGAGAAGTATTTTGATGCCGCCGAGGCGAATCTGCATTATTTGTTGGGAACAAATCCGGTGGATTACTGCTTCGTATCCGGTCACGGTACCGTATCTCCGAAGAATCCGCATCACAGACCGTCCATGGCATTAAAGCAGGCAATGCCGGGAATGTTAGCAGGAGGCGTCAACTCCAAGTTGGACGATCCGACGGCGAAGGCACAGTTAAAAGATAAACCGTTAAATAAGCGTTATCTGGACCATAAGGAAAGCTATTCCACCAACGAGATTACGATTTACTGGAATTCTCCTTGTATTTATCTGATTTCTCTGGTATATGGGAAGTAAAAACGGAAATGTGTGATTGCAGAAATATGAGTGTAAGAATCCATTTGAGCTGCGAATAAAAGTAAGAAATGAAATAAGAGGCACTGTCGTGTGGGACATTTGGGTCCGGCTACGACGGTGCCTCTTTTGGATTTGAAGATATTGATGAAGAGCTTCTGTTGAGAAACTTTTTTATGCCAGATAGCAGAATACGAATAAATAATGACACAGGGTTCCGCCGAGGCAGAAGCAGTGGAAAATTTCATGCAAACCGAAGTTCGGATGCTTGTTGTCGAAAATCGGAAGCTTTAAGGCGTAAATTACACCGCCGATGGTGTATACGATGCCGCCGCCCAAAAGAAGAGCAAAGGCACCGGTCGGAATACTTTTGATAAGCTGCGGGAATGCGAGAATACAACACCAGCCCATGGCGATATAAATCACAGCGGATACCCATTTCGGACAGTGAATGAAAAACAGGCACTGGAAAATGCCGATAAAGGCAATGCCCCAAACCAGAGCAAACAGAAGCTTACCGGCGGTACCCTTTAATGCCAATAGGCAAACAGGAGTGTAGGTGCCTGCGATTAAAACGTAAATCATCAGGTGATCCAGCTTCTTTAAGTTAGTATAGCTTCGTAAGGTTCTGCCGAAGGTGTGATACAACGTGCTGGCACCATAGAGCAGAAACATTCCTGCAATGAATGTAATGCAGGAGAATAGGGAAAGCCTTGATGTTCCGGCTGCTCTTTGAATCAGAGGATATGCACCGAGAATCGCAAATACCACACCGGCGAGATGTGTGTAAGCGCTGCTCGGTTGACGCGGAACAATCCGGTGTTTGGACAAATCAATCGGTTGTTGTAGGGTTAAATCCTTTGTTGTTGTAAGTTCCATAAATCCCATCCTTTCTTAAAATACGCATGTCTTAGTGATAGTGTATGCATCCATTGGAATGTCATTCACCGGGTGTATTTGTTTGATAATGTTATGCATTGTGTTATTTCAAAATACCACATGTAGTTTTGAAAACTACATTACGTCTAAGAAGATACTATCACATATATTTTTAAAAAGCAAGAGGCTGATTGAAAAAAAGATTGGCAGGATGGTCCCGGAGAAGGAAAATTGAGTTTGTTCGTGGAGTTGTATCAAGTTTTTGAGCGATTTTGCCGATATATATAGCAAAGGAAATGAATACGAACTTACGGATAGCGTTATGGTTTCAATGGAGTGTACGTTGGGGCTGTAGCGCTTTATCTATTATTTGGGGATGTTTTGGAAAGGAGTGTTTGTGATGGGAATAGGTATGGTGCAGAGTGGATATGGAGTTTCGTGGAGCGGAGAAAATGTGAGACCGGAAAGAACGGGGAAGAGTTCTTTAGGAACGGATTTTGCGGCAACAGGAACGGAAAAAACCGCAGAATGCATGGCTTTCCTTCGGGAAAAGGGCGAGGAAATCTTGGAAAAGCTTCGCAACGGAGAGACGGAGGTGGCGTATCCTATTGGGGGAGAGTCTTATACGGAGAAAGAATGGGACAAGCTTCTTAAGAAGTTTGATGACATTCAGGAGGATGTGAGGCGGAAGATGGAAGAACGGTTTCGGAAGATGGAGGAGAAGGAAGAGAAGAAACTGATTACGGAAGGGTGATGACGATACCTTGACAAAGTATTTCTATAGAGATATAATATTGAAAGGTGACTCTATAGAGATAGGAGGAAGGAGCGTGCTAAGAGTGACACTATATCACGGATCTATTGATGTGGTAGAAAAACCGGAATTTGGAAAAGGAAAAAAAAACAATGATTACGGTGCCGGATTCTATTGTACCGAGAACATTGAACTTGCAAAGGAATGGGCTTGTACTGAGGGACAGGACGGTTATGCAAATCGATATGTGCTGGATATGGCAGGATTGAAGATTCTGAATCTTTCGGAGAACGGTTATAATGTGTTGCATTGGCTTGCACTTCTGGTAAAGCATCGCGAGATGCGTTTGGCAACTCCATTAATGCGCCGTGGTGCGGAGTGGTTGTTGAGCAATTACCTTATTGATGTGCAGGAGTACGACATTGTCATCGGGTACCGGGCGGATGACTCTTATTTTTCTTTTGCAAGAGCTTTTTTGAGTAATCAGATTTCATTGGAACAATTGTCTTTGGCCATGAGACTTGGAAAGTTGGGAGAGCAGGTTGTATTGATTAGCCGGGAGGCATTTGAAAGAGTACAATATGTATCCGATGAGGTTGCGGATACAACGGTATATTTCTCTTTGCGGATGATAAGGGATGAAGCTGCACGGGAGGCGTATTGCAAAGTGCTGGAAGAAGAGGATGAGAAGGGGATTTATTTGAGAGATTTGATAAAGGGAGGAGTGAGACCGGATGCGCGCATATAAGGAGTTGTATTTAAACGATGCTATGGAAAATTTGGGTGAAGCCATAGAATATGCGGTGCTTTCTTGCGGGATGACCATGGATAAGTTTATGGAGCTGTTTATTGCGGAAGGTTTGGCGGAGCAGTTTGGTGGTGGGGTGCCGAAATGGGTGGCCGGGACTTCGGGGACAGAGTTGGTTTGGGAGGTTTTGTTTCGGAACGGTGCAAAGGAAGAAACTCTGCCTGCGCGGATTGAATATGAGGCGACACCGGAGTATTGGTGCGGTTGGATTTTGGCCTATTATCAGTGGTATACCGGGAAGTCTTTTCGGAATATCCGGGAGATTATTACCATGGATGAAATATTGCGAATGTATCCTACACTTCACGAGGCTTCGGAAGAGAAGTTTATCGAAGTGATGGTTGAATGGGAACGTAGAAAGGGTTTACCGACGCAGTTGCAACGGATGCGAAGAATCGCAGGGTATTCGCAACATCTGTTGGCGGAAAAGTCAGGGGTATCACTTCGCATGATACAGCAGTACGAGCAGGGAGCAAAGGATATCAATAAAGCTACCGGAACAAATCTTTTGGCACTGGCAAGGACGTTGGGGTGCAGGATGGAGGATTTGATGGAGATGAGAGCGGAGGAGGGAGAATAGAAGCTATTCTTCCCCCTTTTCTTTTTTCATAAAATATGCTACACTATACTATGTGCTTTTATGGCTTTATTTGGCACTATGACAGATGTGAGGAGACATAATCATGAATATCTATGAACAGTTGAAAAATGAATTAGGGATTCGTTTGGAGCAGGTAGAGGCTACCGTAAAGTTGATTGATGAGGGCAACACCATTCCGTTTATTGCCCGTTACCGTAAGGAAGTCACCGGTTCGTTAAATGACGAAGTGCTTCGTAATTTGCACGAGCGTTTGGTATATCTTAGAAACTTAGAGGAAAAGAAGGAGCAGGTACTGGGAAGCATCGAGGAGCAGGGGAAGCTGACCGATGAGTTAAAGGCGCAGATTCTGGCGGCTACCACCCTTGTGGAGGTGGAGGATTTGTATCGTCCGTACCGTCCGAAGAGAAGAACCCGTGCCACCATTGCGAAGGAAAAGGGCCTGGAGCCTTTGGCAGAGCTTATCTTTACCGAGGCTCTGGACAAGCCGGCAGAGGAAGCGGGCGCAGAGTATGTGAAGGAAGCAGAGGATGCCGCTCTTTCCGTAAAGACCGCCAAGGAAGCGGTGGAAGGTGCCCTTGATATTATTGCAGAGCAGATTTCCGACGACGCGGAGTACCGCCGTTATATTCGTGAGATTACCATGGAGGAAGGTAAGATTGTTTCCAATGCAAAGGAAGCAAAGACCGAGTCCGTGTATGAGATGTATTATGACTTTGAGGAGCCGCTTAATAAGCTTCCGGGACATCGTATTTTAGCCTTAAACCGCGGTGAAGATGAGAAGATTTTGACCGTTAAGGTCAGTGCGCCGGAGGAACGTATTTTGCAGTTCCTGCGGACGAAGATTATTGTAAAGAAGAATGAGTTTACGGACGAGCTTTTGGCATTTGCGGCAGAGGATGCTTACAATCGTCTCATTGCTCCGGCGATTGAGCGTGAAATCCGTAATGACCTGACGGAAAAGGCAGAGGACGGTGCCATTAAGGTGTTCGGTAAGAACCTGGTACAGCTTCTTATGCAGCCTCCGATTGCGGGACAGACCGTGCTTGGCTGGGACCCGGCATTCCGTACCGGCTGCAAGCTGGCGGTGGTTGACCCGACGGGTAAGGTGCTGGATACCGTTGTTATCTACCCGACCGCTCCGCAGAACAAGGTGGAAGAGTCCAAGAAGATTTTGAAAAAGTTAATCGAGAAATACAACATTACCCTGATTTCTGTGGGTAACGGTACGGCTTCCAGAGAGTCCGAGCTTGTAATCGTAGAGCTTCTTAAGGAGCTCAATAAGCCGATTCAGTATGTGATTGTAAACGAGGCCGGTGCTTCCGTGTACTCCGCAAGTAAGCTGGCTACCGAGGAGTTCCCGAACTTTGACGTGGGACAGCGTAGTGCGGCTTCCATTGCCCGTCGTTTACAGGACCCGCTGGCGGAGCTGGTGAAGATTGATCCGAAGTCCATCGGCGTAGGTCAGTATCAGCATGATATGAACCAGAAGAAGTTGTCCGAGACCCTGTCCGGCGTGGTTGAGGATTGTGTAAATAAGGTAGGCGTGGATCTCAATACCGCTTCGGCACCGCTCCTTGAGTATGTGTCCGGTATTTCCAAGCCGATTGCGAAGAATATTGTGGCATACCGTGAGGAAAACGGAAAGTTCAAGACCCGTAAAGAGCTTCTAAAGGTGGCAAAGCTTGGCCCGAAGGCTTACGAACAGTGCGCGGGATTCCTTCGTATCAATGACGGAACCAATCCGCTTGACGCTACCAGTGTGCATCCGGAGTCTTATGAGGCAGCAGAGAAATTATTAGAGAAGCTCGGTTATACCGCAGCGGATATTAAGAAGGTACAGGCGGAGCAGAAGGAATTGCAGGTTCGTGCGGAAAAGGCGACGAAGAAGGAAGAGACTCCGAAGCGCAACAGGGAAAAGGACAACCGTCTCCGTGTCAAGGGTGGCAACACCATGATGGCGCAGGCGTTGATGGCTGCCATGAACGGTGGCAACTTTACTGCACCGGCTGAGGATGATAGTGCTAAGAAGACTGGCGGAAATGATAAGAATGCAGGAAGCGGCAAGGACGTTGCAACCGGCAGCGGATTGTCCGGACTTTCCCGTCAGATTAAGAATAAGACCGCATTGGCAGAAGAACTTGGTATCGGTGAGATTACCTTAACCGATATCATTAAAGAGCTTGAGAAGCCGGGCCGTGATCCGCGTGAGGAGATGCCGAAGCCGATTCTTCGTACCGATGTATTGGAAATGAAGGATTTGACCGAGGGCATGATTTTAAAGGGGACCGTGCGTAACGTTATCGATTTCGGTGCTTTTGTGGACATCGGTGTACATCAGGACGGTCTGGTTCACATTTCCCAGATGTCCAAGGAGCGTTTCATTAAGCATCCGCTTGACGCAGTCAGTGTCGGCGACATCGTGGATGTAAAGGTTATGAGCGTGGATTTGCAGAAGAAGAGAATTCAGTTGACGATGATCTTATAAGTCAATGTTGGCAGGCTTGCGAGAGCTACGAAGTAGCGAAACAAGCCGTGGGTGTTGCAATTGAACAGATAAGGAGGAACGCCGATGGAAAATCAACCGACCCCACCGTGGGCAAATGAGCTTACGGAAGAGGAATTTATCAGTTATGCCGCTACCTATAAAGTGGGTGAGCATTTTCATCTTTATCACAAAGAAATTTTTGAGGTGCCGTCCATCGGGAATTTAAGATATTATTTCTACGACCCGACAGAGCACGGCTATCCGAAGGATAAAAAGTATCCGCTTTTGGTTTTCCTACATGGTACTTCCAATTCGTTGGAGGGAGATATTTGTATCAACTACAGCGGCGGTGAGCTGTTTGCATCTCCGGCGTATCAAAAGCAGCTGGGCGGAGCGTATGTGCTGATTCCCCTTGCAAACGAATACAGAGATACGGACGGTTCCGTTAGTGGGACCTGGCATACCGGAGAATATACGAAACCGGTGACAGACCTGATAAAGCAGTTTGTAAAGGAGCGGGAGCAAACCATCGGGAAAAAGATTGTGATGGGAAATTCCAGCGGAGCGACCTTCTGTTTTCAGGTGGTGGCGCAGGATACGGCGTTTTTTGACGGCTGTGTACCAATCGGAACAAGTGCGATTCCGGAGGATGCGGTATTGGATGAATTTGATGACAACGATGTACATCTGTTTTTCGCGATTTCCACCCATGACGAATTCCATGATTTTGAAACAGAGATTCGCCCGCGAGTACCGCGTCTGGAGCAGATGAAGCATAAGTTCCTCTATTTTCCGAAGTGGACAAAGAACGGGGACGGAGGGATTTCCTCCATTAACTTCGGTGTAGAAATGGGACAGCATTGCTTGGTGAATGCCATGCATGCCAATTTGATGTTTGATGACGGAACGTCGATGGAAGAGAGACTTCCGCAAGGCGTTATCGGTTGGATTTTACAGGTATAAAAGTGTGTTGTGGGAGAAGGGGAATTGAAAGGAGTAAGGTTTCATGAAGGAAGTTAAGTTTTCGGTACAGGTAACCGTAAAGGATATGTTTTCTTTTTTGATGCATCATTCCTACCGCGGAGGTTCTTTGATTGCAGATGCCATCGTTACCTTCGGAGCCATCGGGTTGTTGCTTGCGGGCTTTGGAAAAGGAGACCCGGTCAAGACTGTGGCATTGATTTTTGTGGCAATGCTGTTTACGGTAATCCATCCGTTACAGCTTTACAGCAAAGCCAGAAAGCAGGTAAAGAACAACGAGGTGTTCAAATTGCCGTTGGATTATGTGTTGACGGAGGAGGGTATCACCTTGAGTCAGGGAGAACAGAGCCAGTCCATTACCTGGGCGGATGTGTATCAGGTGAAGGAATACAAGTCTCAGATTTTGGTATATACCGGTCGTGTGTATGCTTTTATTTGGCCGAAGAGTGCACTTTCCGAGTGTGAGACGGAGGTAAGAGAGTTATTCAAGAAGCACTTGTCGGAGAAGGTTGCAGGAAAGAGTGTGAAGTAAAGAGTACTGATGTTGAAAAAGGGAAAATGACGAATAGAACACAGATAAATCAGATGCATGAAAAGTCTGATTAAAGGAGCAATTATGAAATTTGAAAGTTTTTCGGCAGAAGAGACATATGCCCTTGGAAAAAAACTGGGGGAAGAGGCAAAGCCGGGTGCTGTGTACTGTTTATCCGGTGATCTTGGTGTGGGAAAAACCGTATTTACCAAGGGGTTTGCGGTGGGCCTCGGTGTCACCGATACGGTGAACAGCCCGACCTTTACCATTGTGCAGGTGTACAACGGAAGGATGCCGTTTTATCATTTTGACGTATATCGTATCGAGGAACCGGAGGAGATGGAGGAAATCGGTTACGAGGACTATTTCTACGGAGACGGTGCCTGTATGATCGAGTGGGCAGAGTTGATTGAGGAACTGATTCCTGAGGATGCGGTAAAAGTGTGCATCAGCAAGGATTTACAAAAGGGGACGGACTATCGTTTGATTACGGTAGGGGAATAAAGGATTTTACTCTGAGAGGTGAAATTATATGAAGATTTTAGCTATCGACAGCTCGGGACTCATTGCGTCCGCGGCACTTGCTACGGAGGATGCGTTGCTGGCCGAGTACACAACCAATTATAAAAAGACCCATTCCCAGACCTTACTTCCTATGATTGATGAAATCGTGAAGATGACGGAGACGGAGCTTTCGGAGCTGGATGCCATTGCGGTAACGGCGGGACCGGGCTCCTTTACGGGCCTTCGTATCGGGTCCGCTACGGCAAAGGGGCTGGGACAGGCTCTTGACAAGCCATTAATTGCGGTGCCGACCACGGAAGCGTTGGCTTGGAATTTCTGCGGCTCTGAGGCAGTGATTTGTCCGTTAATGGATGCCAGACGGTCCCAGGTGTATACGGGCTTGTACCGTTGGAACAAAGAAACAGAGACCATGGATTGCCTGTTTGCCCAGGAGGCCATGGCGGTAGAGGATATTATCGCGGAAGTGAACCGTTTGGGGCAGCCGGTGATTTTCCTGGGAGACGGTGCGGATGCGTACAAAGCGGTACTTACGGAGAAGACGACGGTAGGGTTTTCCTTTGCACCGGTACATATGAGTAAGCAACGGGCGGCATCTTTGGCAGCTTGTGCCTTTGTGTACGCAAAGGAAGGAAAGCTCGTGAGTGCAGCGGAGTTTGTACCGACCTACCTTCGGAAGTCTCAGGCAGAAAGAGAACGGGAAGAGAAGGAACGTGCAGAACAGGCGTAGGGAGGTATGTGCTTGGAACAGACGTTAACCATCAGAAAAATGGCAGAGGAAGATGTGGCGGCGGTAGCGGCCCTTGAGGCGGAGAATTTTTCCCGCCCGTGGAGCTACGATGCCTTTTACAAAACCCTGTCGGATGAAAACTATATTGTAATCATAGCAAAGGACGCGGACGCATTATTGGGATATTGCGTCCTTCTTTGTACGGGCGAAGAAGCGGACATTACCAATGTATGTACCGCACCGGCAGCCCGGGGAAAGGGCGTGGCAACGGTTATGTTGACTGCTCTTATGGAGGAAGGCGAGAACAGGGGAGTTGCGGAGTTTTTCTTGGAAGTACGGGAAGGAAACGTACCGGCAAGAAGTTTGTATACAAAGCTGGGGTTTGAGGAAATCGGACTTCGAAAGAATTATTACGAGGAGCCGAAGGAGCACGCGGTGTTGATGAAGAAAGGGGAGACTGCGGTATGAGAATGATAATCGAACAGACCAAAGACTATCCGAGGCGTATGGTGTATGACCCGGCAACAAATACCTTTTCGGAAACGGAAAAAGAATCACTGGCCCATGCCAGAGGCTTTGATTATCCTTATGGCTGGGTGAAAGAATCCGGCACACCGCCTGCCCCTCATTGCGACTGTATGCTGATGTCAACGAAGGAATATAACCTGGGAGATGAGGTGGAAATAAAACTCATCGGAATGTTTAAGCGGAATGACGGAGACCACAAATATATTGTGGTGGAAGCAAGTCGTGAAATAAATGATTATGCGGAGCTGACAGAGAACGAACTGGAGGCGTTACATAAGCTTTATCCCCGTGTGAGAGATGGGGAAGGTTGGTTCGGAAAAGAAGAGGCGGAATGGTGCTATGAGCACTGCGAGAAGGCACTGTAATGTGTTTTCATCATTTGAATCGGCGAAAAGGGTGTGAAAGAAATGAAAAATAAAAGAAAATCAGTAACATTTTACTTAGCAATTATTAATGTGCTGATATTGGTTATAAATGTTGTGCTGGGCGGAGGAAACCGCTTTTGGATTTTTCTGACAGGCGGCGGCTATGTCAGGGAATGGGGCGCGGCTTCTCTTGCATTGGTAACGGAACAGGGACAATGGTGGCGGCTTCTGAGCTGCGGATACCTCCATGGGGGTGTTGTTCACTTGGTAGGGAATATGGCGGCGTTGGAGATAATAGGTACCAAAATAGAGAAGAAAATCGGACCGGTAAAGCTGCTTTTGATTTACAACCTGGGAACGATACTGACCGCGTTTTTATGGTGTCTCATATTTCCGGAAGGGGATATTACAGGTGCTTCTCTCGGGATTTTTGTGTTGCTCGGGATGATGTGTGTCATGCTTTTTGCAAAGAGGGAGAAGCAAACGATTGCACTAAGCCGATATGATAAGGGCTATTTGGTATTCTATGTGATAGCCGGATGTTTTCTGGGAATAGGGACGATTGTGGTGCATTTGATTGGATTTGGAATCGGAATTTTATTAGGGGGATTCTATGGAAAAATTTTATATTCGAGAGTTAAAGCCGACTGACTACGAGCGTGTTGTAGCGATTTATAATTCCAATCGAGAGTTTTTACGAAATCATTTAGGAACCGAAGCAGCAGATGAAGCGTTTATTTTGACAGAAGGGGTAACGATGAAGAAGGTGGGATTTCAGTCATGTGTTATTGTGGACGGGGAAGCACAAACAGTACAGGGAGTTTTGGATTATAAGTCGGACGAAGAAGTATATCTTTCTTTGCTTATGTTGTCAGAAGAACTACAGGGAAAGGGGATAGGCAAAGACATATATTCTATGTTTGAAAGGAAAATGCGGAAAGAGAAAAGAGCCTCGATTCGAATTGATGTGGTAAATGATTATCCGGAAAATGTGGTTCCTTTTTGGGAGAAGCAGGGATTTGTCGGAAACGAAACTATAACCTTGGAATGGGGAAATAAGAAAAGCAATGCCATTGTTATGAGAAAAAGATTATAGATACCGGAGGATAAAATGAGTCGTACGGAAACAGCAGAATTAACGGTACTATGCCTCATCCGAAGAGGCGACGAATATTTGTTGCAGGACCGAATCAAAAAGGACTGGAGAGGATTTACTCTGCCGGGAGGTCATGTGGAGCCGGGTGAGTCCATCGTGGATGCGGTAATCCGTGAGATGCAGGAGGAGACCGGGCTTACGGTGGAGCATCCGAAGCTTTGCGGTGTGAAACAGTTTCCGATAGACGGAGGCAGATATCTCGTATTTTTGTTTGTGGCAGATCAGTTTTCGGGAGAGGTGATTTCTTCGGAAGAGGGAGCAATGCACTGGGTGAAGAAAGAGGATTTACAAAAGGTGAATCTTGTAAATGATTTTCATGAATTATTGGAAGTTATGTTGGATGAAAATCTGAGTGAGTTTCAGTATGTGATAGAGGACGGGAAATGGAAGGCTGTGCAGAAGTAGGAGGTCCGTTATGAGTAGAAAGCTATTCTTACAAGCAATTATTAAATTTCTTTTTGGTATTCTTTTGGTCGGCTTACTTGTTTTTTTTCCGGCGGGAACCCTCCGGTTCTTCCAAGGCTGGCTTTTTATGGGTATCCTGTTTATCCCGATGTTTGCGGCGGGACTTGTGATGATGACAAAGAATCCGGGGCTGTTGGAGTCCCGATTGAATGCAAAGGAAAAGCAGTCAGACCAGAGTCTTGTGGTAAAGCTTTCCGGACTTATGTTTCTGGTAGGCTTTATCGTGGCGGGGCTGGATTTCCGGTTCGGTTGGTTGACTCTGCCGAAGGGAATTTCCGTCGGTGCGGCAGTGGTGTTTTTGGCGGCCTATGTGCTTTACGCAGAGGTGCTTCGGGAAAATACCTATTTATCCCGTACCATTGAACTACAGGAAAATCAAAAGGTCATTGATACCGGCTTGTACGGGATGGTAAGGCATCCGATGTATTTTGCCACGGTGCTGTTATTCCTGGCGATGCCGTTGGTGCTTGGATCTGTGATTTCCTTTGTGATTTTCCTTGTGTATCCGTTTTTGATTGCAAAGAGGATTAAGGGGGAAGAAGCGTTTTTGGAGAAAGAATTGCCGGGATACAGTGAGTATAAAGAGAAGGTGAAATACCGGTTGATACCGTTTGTATGGTAGGAGCAGAAGATGAGCGAGAACGAAACAACATGGGACAAGCTCCTGCAAATAAAAACAACCGGCCGGGACGACTCCAACTCCGACCAATATCGTTATCCATACGAACCTACACCCTACAGTGTCTTGGAACGGTTGGCCAACAGCGGCCTGATTCGGAAAAAAGATGTGGTGCTGGACTACGGATGCGGGAAAGGCCGGGTGGACTTCTTTTTGTCCTACCAGACTAAGGCAGGTACCTTGGGGATAGAGTATGACGAGCGGATTTATCAGGGGGCAATAGAAAATCGGAAGACGGCTGTTTCGGGGGCAAGGACGGAGTTTGTACAGGCGAGAGCGGAGGCGTATGAAGTACCGTCGGAGGTGAACCGGTTCTACTTTTTCAATCCCTTTTCCGTGGAGCTTCTTCGAAAGGTCATGGCACGGATTCTGGAGTCCTATTATGAGAATCCGCGGGAGGCGTATTTGTTTTTCTATTATCCGTCGGAGGAATACATCTCTTATCTTATGACCGTGGATGAGTTGGAATTTTATGATGAAATTGCCTTCGGTGATTTGTTTGAAGGAAATGATCCGAGGGAACGGATACTGATTTTTTTATTACCTTAAGAAAAGGAGGTCCGTAATTCATGCTCTATGTAAGACCGAATTATTATGATAAGTTTCAGTGCGTGGCGGACCGGTGTGAAGCCACCTGCTGTGCCGGATGGCAGATTGTGATTGATGAAGCGTCGCTTGCACGATATCAATCCGAAGCGGGAGAGTACGGAGAAAGTTTACGGGAGCGCATTGATTGGAAGGAAAGCGTATTTAAGCAAACTTTCGGGAAACGCTGTGCCTTTTTGAAAGAGAACAATCTTTGTGAGATGTATGAGCGGTTGGGGGAGGAGAGCCTTAGCTTTACCTGTGCCAATTATCCGCGACATATCGAGGAATTTGAAAATCTGCGGGAGATTACCCTGACGGTGTCCTGCCCGGAGGTGGCACGGATTCTGCTGGAACAGAAGGAGCCGGTGAGCTTTGTCGAAGAGGAGGCAGGGGAGGACGAGGAAGAATTCGAAGACTTTGACCCCTTCTTTTTCTCTTATTTGGAGGATGCCAGAGAGATTATGATTGCCATTCTGCAAAATCGTAGTTTGTCCTTAGAGGTGCGTGTAGCCTTGGTGAAAAAGATGGCAGTGGAAATGCAGGATGTTATAGAAGTAAGCGAATTGTTTGATTTAGCGGATGTGTTTGAAAGTTACGAGGAAGAGAATCTTGCAAATGCCGTCGGGACGGCAGAACAAGAATTAAAAGCATTTTATGAGAACGAGACGGAAAGTTTCACAGATGCAAGAATGACGTTTGAACGGTTATACAGGCTGGAATTTTTAAGTGAGGATTGGGAAGAGTATCTGAACAAGTGTTGGCTGACATTGTACGGCGTGGGCGCAAGAGGCTATTGGGAACTTCAGAAAAAGTTTAAAAAATACTGTATGCAGACGACGCTTGACGGTGTAAGCATGGATATTATGTTGGAGCAGCTGTTGGTATACTTCGTCTTTGCTTATTTCTGTGGCGCGGTGTACGATGACAATGTCATAGGCAAAATAAGAATGGCAGTAGACAGCGTAACGGTTCTGTATGAAATGTTTGTGGCGAAATGGACAGAGCAGGAGGGACATTTATCCACAAAGGATATCCAAAGAATTGTGTACCGGTATTCCAGAGAGTTGGAGCATTCGGACGTGAACTTGGAGATTATGCAAAGTTAGGGGAGGACTTATGACCACACGAGAGGAAGTATTGGCGTACGGTTTGTCGCTTGCAAATACTTATCAGGATGCGCCGTTTCACGATGAAAACTGGCAACTGGTAAGAGTCAAAAAGAACAAAAAGGTATTTCTCTGGACCTATGAAAGAAACGGGAACACGTGCATTAACGTGAAGGTGAGCCCGGAGTGGCGGGATTTTTGGAGGAGTGCTTACCCTTCCGTACAGCCGGGGTATCACCAGAACAAGGAACACTGGAACACGGTGATTCTGAACGGAACGGTGCCGGAGACGGACGTAAAACGAATGATTGCGGAAAGCTATGATTTGGTGGTTGGAAGAAAATAATTACCACTACCCATTTCATCCAAAATGCGGTATAATGTCCGTGAGGGATTGAAAGGAGTGGAACGGATGAAGCAGAAGGTACTCTGTAATTGTTGCGGACGAGCCCTTGCGACCTCCGACAGCGGCAAAACCGTAACAGAGGATGCGGTGTATATCCGCAAGGAGTGGGGCTATTTTTCCGAAAAAGATTTACAGATTCATCATATTGTGGTGTGTGAGGACTGCTATGATGAATGGATAAAGCAGTTTAAGTTACCTGTGAAGATAGAAAAAAAGCAGGAGGTTTTATGTTAGAAGTTTGTTTGTTAGGGACCGGCGGAATGATGCCGCTTCCGAATCGTTGGCTGACCGCTTTGATGACGCGGTTAAACGGCAGTAGTCTGCTGATTGATTGCGGTGAGGGCACTCAGGTGGCGATTCGGGAAAAAGGATGGAGCTTTCACGATATTGATGTGATTTGTTTTACCCATTATCACGGGGATCACATCAGCGGCTTGCCGGGCTTATTGTTGTCCATGGGAAATGCTGAGCGGAAGGAGCCTGTGACCCTCATCGGACCGAAGGGGTTGGAACGGGTAGTAGGCGCACTCCGGACCATTGCGCCGGAGCTGCCCTTTTCGTTAGAGTTTCATGAATTAACCGAGGCGGAGGAGACGATTTTTACCCACGGGTATGAAATCGAAGCCTATAAAGTAAATCACAACGTGCTGTGCTATGGGTATTCCGTAGTAGTACGCCGGGGCGGCCGGTTCTTCCCTGAGAAGGCGGCGGAGAACAATGTTCCGCAGAAGTACTGGAACCGATTGCAAAAGGGCGAGACCATTGAAGACGATGGTGTATGCTATACCCCGGATATGGTAATCGGACCGCCGCGAAAGGGCATCCGTCTTGCTTACAGCACGGATACGAGACCGACAAAGAGTATGGTTGCCCACGCCGCAGAGGCGGATTTGTTTATCTGCGAGGGAATGTACGGTGAAGATGACAAGATGAATAAGGCTTTGGAGCACAAGCACATGACCTTTTACGAGGCGGCTAAGCTTGCAAAAGAAGCGAATGTAAAGGAGTTGTGGCTGACTCACTACAGCCCGTCCCTCATTCGCCCGGAGGAATTTATTCCGAAGACCCGGAAGATTTTTCCTGCTACTTATGCGGCTAAGGACGGCAGAACAACGGTGCTGGAGTTTGATAAAAACGAGTAATACGGTTTGCGGTGCAAAGGAGGGGTTCCTATGAAGACGAAAAAGAAAATCGTTAGTATCAGCGTGATTTTGGTGCTGGCATGTGCCATTGTAGCGTTGTACATGTACATCGACCGTTCCGGCAAGGAAGCAAAAGAGCCGGTCAATACGGTGGCGGAGCAGATTCTTTCCAAAAATTTGGATACCAATTATCCGCCGACCCCGTATTCCGTGGCAGAGTTCTATTGCGGAATCGTGGAATGCATTTACAACGAGGATACCACGGAGGAGCAACTGGCGGCACTGGTTCGTAAGGAACGGGAGTTGTTTGATGAAGAATTTGCGGCAATTAATTCTTTTGATTCCTTGCTGGCAGCAACGAAAGAGGACTTGGAAATTGCGAAGGAAAAGAAACTGGTGTTTACCGGGTATGTTTTGGATAAGGCCAGTAACGTGTCCAAGTGGAAAAAGGACGGCAATGAGTATGCGTCTATTATGTTTCAGCTTATGAGCCGCTCCGATAAGGGCAGTGGCGGAAGCTACCGCAATCTGATTATGAGAATGGATTCCGAAGGGAATTATAAGATTTTAGGCTGGGAAACTGCAGAAGCAGAGTAAGCAGAAATTAACGCGGACAGCCGGAATAACGATACCATAGGGTGGAGAACGGAGTAATGTGAATTAACGGAGGCAACAATCGTGCGAATTTTAGCAATTGAATCATCTTGTGACGAAACCGCGGCAGCGGTGGTGGAGGACGGACGTAAGGTGCTGTCCAATGTGATTTCGTCACAAATCGATATCCATACCTTATACGGCGGCGTGGTGCCGGAAATCGCGTCCAGAAAGCATACGGAGCGTATTAATAACGTGGTGGACCAGGCGTTAACCGAGGCTGGGATGACCTTGGCAGAGGTAGATGCGGTGGCAGTCACCTACGGCCCGGGATTGGTGGGTGCTCTTTTGGTGGGCGTGGCTCATGCGAAGGCATTGGCTTACGGGGCAGGAAAACCTCTCATCGGCGTTCATCATATCGAAGGACACATTTCCGCAAATTACATAGAGAATTTAGATTTGGAGCCGCCGTTTTTGTGTCTGGTGGTATCCGGTGGTCACACCCATTTGGTGCGGGTAGCGGATTACGGCGAGTATGAAATTTTGGGACGGACCCACGATGATGCGGCGGGAGAGGCCTTTGATAAGGTGGCAAGAGCCATCGGCCTCGGCTATCCGGGTGGTCCGAAGATTGATAAATTATCGAAAGAAGGAAATCCGAAGGCAATTGCATTTCCGAAGGGACAGATTGCGGATTCTCCGTACGATTTCAGTTTCAGCGGCGTGAAGTCGGCGGTATTGAATTATTTGAACCAGTCGGCCATGCAGGGTATCGAAATCAACCCTGCGGATGTGGCGGCGTCCTTCCAGCAGTCGGTAGTAGAGGTATTGGTGGAAAAGACTATGGCGGCGGTAAAGGCCACCGGGATGAAGAAGCTGGCGCTGGCCGGCGGTGTAGCGTCCAATTCCGCCATTCGTGCGGGCATGGAGGAAGCGTGTAAAAAAGCGGGAATTGCGCTTTATCGCCCGTCACCGATTCTTTGTACGGACAATGCGGCCATGATCGGCGCGGCGGCGTATTATGAGTATCAGAAGGGTGTACGGCACGGTTTGGATTTGAATGCAGTGCCGAATTTGCAGCTCGGTGAAAGGTAAGGAGGACTATGGCGGCAGCGGGGATTGTATTGGCAGGCGGAAAAGGAAGCAGGATGCAAAGCGACGTTCCGAAGCAGTATATGGAGCTTCTCGGAAAGCCGCTTCTGTATTATTCTTTGAGAGCTTTTGAGGACAGTGATGCAGAGCAGGTAGTGCTGGTAACGGCAGAGGGTGATGAGGAGTACTGCAGAAGAGAACTGGTAGAACGGTTTGGATTTACGAAGGTAGTGGCTATTGTGGCCGGCGGTGCGGAACGGTATGCCTCTGTATGGAACGGCTTGAAATGTTTGAAGGAGCAGGAACCGGATTATGTTTTGATTCACGACGGAGCCCGTCCTTTGGTGACCACGGAACTGATTAACCGGCTGATTACGGAAACGGGGCAGTACGGCGCTTGTGTAGCCGGGATGCCGGTGAAGGATACCATTCAGATGACGGACGAGAACGGAACTATTACATTGACACCGAAGAGAGACAGTCTGTGGACGGCTCAGACACCGCAGAGCTTTGAGTTTTCTTTGGCCTACGATGCTTACGAGCAGCTGATGCGGGAGTCGGAGATCAATGTAACGGATGATGCTATGGTTGTGGGATTGTATCACGATATTCCGATTCAAATGGTTCGGGGAAGCTATACCAACATAAAAGTGACCACACCGGAGGATTTGGTGTTGGCAGAGGCGTTTTTGAAGAAACGCATATAAACTATGAGAGGGTGTGAGTGACGTCCGGGTGCCTGAAACGGTGCGAAAGGCGTACGTGGTACAAAGGATGGAGATGCCGAAGGCTCGGCAGAAAGGATTACTTATGGGACAGAAAAGAGTATTGGATTGGCAGTATTACTCGGAGAAGGCGATTGCTTCCGTAGCGGAAGGTTGTGTTCTGCTTCGCAACGAAGGAAAGGTGCTTCCGTTCCGAAAGGGTGAAAAGGTAGCAGTATTCGGCAGAATTCAGCTGGATTATTATAAGAGCGGAACCGGCTCCGGCGGTATGGTAAATGTATCCCGTGTGGTGGGTATTACGGAAGGCTTGCTTGAGAGCGGAGAGGTAGAGGTTAACCGCGATTTATTAAAGGTATACGAAGACTGGTGTATGGAGCACCCGTTTGATTTGGGAACCGGTTGGGGCGCAGAGCCTTGGAGCCAGAAAGAGATGCCTCTTTCCGACGAGCTTTGTGAAAAGACTGCGGCTGAGTCAGAGGTGGCTCTTGTAATTCTCGGACGTACCGCAGGTGAGGACCAGGACAATCGAGCAGAAAAGGGAGCCTATTTCCTGAGCGACGGTGAGGATGGGATGCTTGCCAAGGTGCGGAAGTATTTCAAGAAAATGGTGGTACTTCTGAATGTGGGCGGTCTGATTGATATGGGCTTTGTGACTAAATATGAGCCGGAGGCGGTGTTGTACTGCTGGCAGGGCGGTATGCTGGGAGGAACCGGTACGGCACAGGTGTTAACCGGTCAGGTAAGTCCGTCCGGTAAGTTGCCGGATACCATTGCCTATACGATTGAGGATTATCCGTCCCATCCGTATTTCGGAAGCAGAGAGCGCAATTTCTATACCGAAGATATTTACGTGGGCTATCGATATTTCGAAACCTTTGCGAAAGATAAGGTAATGTATCCGTTCGGTTTTGGTTTGTCTTATACAACTTTTTCCGTGGAGACCAAGTCTGTCACTGTAGCAAAGGAAGGTGTCACCTTAGAAGTGACAGTAACCAATACCGGCGATGCCGCCGGCAAGGAAGTGGTACAGGTGTACTGTGAAGCCCCGCAGGGATTGCTGGGCAAGCCGGCAAGAGTACTTTGCGGCTATGAAAAGACGAAGGAACTGGCTCCGAAGGAAACGCAGGTACTGACCGTGGCAGTAAAGACGGAAGATGTTGCTTCCTTTGATGACTTCGGAAAGACCGGACATAAGTCCTGCTTTGTACTGGAAGCGGGAGAATATATTTTCTATGTGGGTATGGATGTTCGCAGTGCGAAGAAGGTTGCGTCTATTAATGTGCCGGAGACCTATGTGGTATCCGGGCATGAGCAAGTGTTGGCACCGGACCGCTCCTTTACCCGTATGTTGCCGGAAAAAGACGGTGACGGCTATAAGGTATGTTTTGAAGAGGTTCCGGCGGTAGAACCGTTGGATTCTGTACGCAGATCGGAGCGTATGCCGCAGGAGCTTGTCTATACCGGCGATAAGGGCATTAAGCTGGTGGATGTGGCTGACGGAAAGGCGACCATGGATGAGTTTATTGCCCAGCTTTCCGATGAGAATCTGGCTTGTATTATCCGCGGCGAAGGAATGAGCAGTCCGAAGGTAACACCGGGTACCGCATCCACCTTCGGCGGTGTAACGGAGGAATTGGCTGCCTTCGGTATTCCGTGTGCATGTTGCGCGGACGGCCCGGCAGGTATTCGTATGGACTGCGGAACCAAGGCCTTCAGTATTCCGAACGGTACGCTGCTTGCCTCTACCTTTAACAAGGAATTGATTACCGAGTTGTTTACTTGCTTCGGCTTGGAGGCGGCTTACCATAAGGTTGACTGTATGCTGGGACCGGGAATGAACCTGCATCGCCATCCGCTAAACGGACGTAATTTTGAGTATTTTTCCGAGGATCCGTATTTGACAGGAACCATGGCGGCGGCGGAGCTGAAGGGCTTCCATTCCGCAGGCGTCACCGGTACCATCAAGCATTTTTGCGGAAACGACCAAGAGTCCGGACGTCATACTTCCGATTCCGTGATTTCCGAGCGAGCTCTTCGAGAGATTTACTTAAAGTGCTTTGAAATTGCGGTAAAGGATGGTAAGGCACCGACGATTATGACTACCTACGGTTCCTTGAACGGTGTTTGGACCGCCGGTAATTATGACCTGGCAACGGCGATTTTGCGCGACGATTGGGGCTTTGACGGTATGGTAATGACTGACTGGTGGGCTGCTATTAACAGACGGAATCAGTCGGTGGATAAGCGGGATTTTGCGGCAATGGCCATGTCCCAGAACGACGTGTACATGGTATGTACCGACAGTCTGACTCATGACGATAATGTAATGGAGGCATTGGCGGACGGCTCTTTAAAGAGGGCGGAATTACAGAGAAACGCGGCTAATATTTGCCGGTTTATCCTGAGCACCCATGCATTAAAGCGTTTGCAGGGTACGGATGATGAGATTGAGCGTATCAATTATCGGGCAGAGGATGAGGAAGACGGTTCAAGCGAAAGCTATACCTACAACCTTGACGATTATCTGGAAATCGATATGACCGGTGTACAGAGCAAAAAGGGCGGAAGCTACACCTTTATGTTAAATCTGAAAGAGCCAACCAAGTACCGCTTTACGTTTACGGCAAGCTCTGTGGCAAGCGAATTGGCACAGATGCCGGTGACGTTGTATTTTATGGGAACGGTACACGATACTTTTACTTGGCACGGAACAAACGGGGAGTCGATGTCCTTTACGGGCGAATATATGCTGACCTTCCTGCCGACCAGAGTGCGTCTGGCTTTTGCCCAGAGCGGAATTGATTTTCAGAATATAGTGATTGAAAAAGTAAAATAAAGAGGGGGATTTTTTTATGGAGTATCATGTGGCAAAAACAGGAAATGACGGCGCATTGGGAACGAAGGAACAGCCGTTTTTGACCATTTCCCGTGCGGCACAGGTTGCGGTAGCCGGGGATACGGTTACGGTACACGCCGGAGTGTACAGAGAATGGGTGAAGCCGGCAAACGGCGGTACCGAGGATGCAAGAATTACATATCAGTCCGCGGGAGACGGTGAGGTAGTGATTTCCGGTGCGGAGCAGGTGGAGGACTGGAAAAACGCAGGCGGTCAGGTATGGAGTACCGAGGTAGATAACAGCTTATTTACGGACCGCAATCCGTTCAAGGAAGATTTGGCCGGTGACTGGCTGTTTAAGGGAGCATTTGTGCCGCATCTCGGCGATGTGTATTTGAATAAAATGCCGATGTACGAGGCGGAATCTGTAGAAAAGCTGACAAACCCTGAGGTTTGGCCGCAGGCGAAGTATCCGGAGGAATCGAAGCTGGTTTGGTATGCGGAAGCGGGCGAAAAAACCACGAAGATTTGGGCGAATTTCGGTGATGCGGACCCGACCAAGGAGGATGTAGAAATTACGGTGCGACCGTTCTGCTTTTGGCCGGAAAAGACAGGCTTGAATTACATTACGGTAAAGGGCTTTACCATTTGTCAGGGCGCTCCCCAGTGGGCACCGCCGACGGCGCTTCAGGAAGGTCTTATCGGGCCACACTGGAGCAAGGGCTGGATTATTGAGGATAATGAAGTTTTTGGCTCTAAGTGCGTGGGTATCAGCCTCGGAAAGGACATCAGCAGCGGTCACAACGAGTGGACCGGCGGCAAAGGAAAGGGAGGTACCCAGAGGGAGCAGGAGGTTATTTTCCGCGCTCTTCACGGAAACTGGTATAAGGATAATATCGGCAGTCATATGGTACGCAACAATATCATTCATGATTGCGAGCAGGCCGGTGTGGTAGGCCATTTGGGCGGCGCCTTCAGTACCATTACCGGAAATACTATTTACAGAATTCATCATAAGCGTGTGTTCCACGGAGCGGAAGTGGCAGGTATTAAGCTGCATGCGTCCCTGGACACCCAGATTACGAACAACAAGATTTACGGCTGCTATCGTGCGGTATGGTTAGACTGGCAGGCACAGGGCACCCGTATCAGCAGAAATGTGTTCTTTGACAATCTTTCCGAGGACTTCTTCGTGGAGGTATGTCACGGACCGTATCTTGTGGACCATAACTTGTTCCTGTCCCCGATGAACTTTAGAAATCTGTCTCAGGGCGGAGCTTTTGTACATAACTTGTTTGCAGGCAGAATTTTGCCGAAGGAAGAGCTGAACCGTGCAACCCCGTATCACTTCCCGCACGAAACTGCGGTAGCCGGATACAACAATTTCTCCGGCGGAGATGACCGTTATGTGAACAACCTGTTCCTGGGAGACGGAGATAAGGAAGTAAAGCCTATGACCTTCTTCGAGCATTTGCCGCTTCCGGAGCGTAAGGAGCGTGAGGACGGTGGTACGGTGATGGACGGTGTACCGGCGGATTCCATTTGCTATTTGCATCCGGCAGGCCTTTCCTGCTACGACAAGTATCCGGACGGTGAGGAGAAGATGCCGTGGGAGTACACGGAAGAGGAGCGTAAGGAACGCATCGAGAAGTACGGAAGCATCTTTAAGCTGGGCCGTTGGGCAATTCCGGTGCAGATTAGAGACAACGCGTACTTTGGCGGAGCTGTAGGCTGCAGTCATGAGCCGGATGCCAAGGTATGTGAGGAGCCGGGTATTACGGTAACGGTTTCCGAGGATAAGAAGAGTGTAAAGGTATGTATTACGAATGCAGATTTGCTTGGCGGAGAAGGCTCCAAGCTGCTGTCCGCAGATACTCTCGGTACATCCTATCATGCGGAAATGGCTTACGAGAATCCGGACGGCACCAACATTGTATTCGATACGGATTTCTTCGGTAAGAAGCGTCCGGCAGGCAACGTAACTCCGGGACCGTTTGAGGTAATGGGTAGTGAGAAGCAGGAAGAGGAGTTTGTGCTGTAAGATTTGAGACGTATATAAAAAAGGATTGCGAAAGCAGAAAAAGTATGATAAACTAAAATCAGAAAAAGGAACAACCGCCCACAAGGTGGGTTGACCTTGATGATTGGATAGAAAGACCACCCTATCAACCGGCCAAAGTTAAGAGGGTGGTTTTTTCTATGTTTTTTACTTACAAAACGTAAAAACGAATGTAAGCAAAGCTATAAGAAAGAGTCCGAAGGACAACAAATCTTGAAAATCAAATTTGTTTCGATTCTTCATAAGCTCCACCTCCATTCTGTGAGAATGAAGGTCAACACACCCTGTAACACGATTGTTCCCTAAGACTATTATAACACAACCAGAACAAATGTTCAAGATAACTTTTAATATTTTTCTCTTGACAGTGATGAATGAGTTGGTTATAATGACCATTGTAACGAATGTTTTTGGCTTTTTATGGTTAGGAGGCGATTTATATGACAATCTTATTTAAGTCGGATGTTGTATCGGTCGCCGTAGCTCTGTCCAATTTCTAATTGCACAGGGAATCTTTTGGTGAGTTTTCAGGGCACGTCCGCGGACGTGCCCTTTTCATTTACCGGAAAACCGGTAAATGAAAAGGAATGTAGATTGCACACGGCGCGCAAGCGGTAGATGTCACTGCGTGACTGCGCGTCGGCGCGGAGTTTCGTGAGCGAAACTCTATTTGAGTATTACATCTCAATCCACAGCCGATCTAAATAAGAATTTCTCTTTTATTTCCCAACAAAACAGTAACAAAATCAAATGAAACAAGCAGCAAGGAGTATCCCGAGGAAAATCACCGGGTCAACTCTGCCTTGCGGACAAACGAAAGGGGTATGATACCATAAAACGATTAAAGCAGACCATTTTACGTATGGAAGAAAACACAAAAACCTATAAGGAGATGTATGAGGGAAGGATGTGGGTACAACCGTATCAGAGAGATTGGTCAGTGGACCCGTATGAAGATATGGACAACACCTATTACAGGGAAGACATTGGATATCGGATTGAGCGAACCCACAAGCTGGCCCAGGATAAGCCGACCATTACCGTATCCATTCCGGTAAAGCATCTTGGAATCATGGAAACAAGTATTGCGGGAGCAGATTATTGTTTACGGGCATTTTTGCCGTACATTGATGAGTTAAACGAGCCGCTGTACAACCGGAACCGTCCGGACTCTGAGAAGGGAAAGTATTACTGTTATCGTCCGGGAGGAGAGGTACTAGCCCGGAATTCTGCGTATTTCAAGATGTGTCCGAAAAAGGATTATACCATCGGTAGCGGTGATTGGGTATATTTGATTCCACCGGAAGAGGTGGGACCACCGGAGCTTTGTTTATGTATGATGATACAGGTGCAGTTACCGGCGAAAAAGATGCGAAAGACGTTGCGGATGCTGACCCAGGATTTGCCGGATACGGTGGACCGGTACATTGCGGAGTTTAAGCAGCATGAATATGCGGATGCAATGGAGCTGGAAAGGCTTCAGATGGATATTCGCAAGTGGCTTAGGAACAGCCCTTATTGTGCTTTTTTGGCCAACGGAAGCATTTTACCGCGAGAGGGAGGAAATGATCTGCCGATGAAGAATGCGGTGCCGTTTATGGCGATTCCGGAGGAGGAAATCGAGGTATGCGGTGTAAAAGGTATGGGTATCAAGAGAGGAGTCACTGTGATTACCGGTGGCGGATATTCGGGAAAATCCACGCTGCTTGAGGCAATTTCCGCAGGAACCTATAATCATGCATGGGGTGACGGAAGAGAACTTTGTATTACGGATGCTACCGCCATGGGGATTGTGGCGGAGGACGGACGCAGTGTAAAAAATGTTAATATTGCGCCGTTTATCAAGTGGATCCCGGGACAGGATACGGCGCACTTTTCCACGGAACGGGCTTCCGGCTCCACATCCCAGGCTACAAACATTATGGAAGCGGTCAGCATGGGAAGTAAACTTCTTCTCATTGACGAGGACCGAAGCGCCACGAACTTTATGATACGGGATGCCCGGATGCGGGAGCTGGTAAAGAAGGAACCGATTACACCGTTTACGGAACGGGTCAGAGTGTTGTATGAAAAAGAAGGGGTGTCCACCGTGCTTGTTATCGGCGGAAGCGGTGAATATTTGTCGGTGGCGGACCGGGTGTACATGATGGAGGATTACCGGATACATAACGTGACCGAAGGTGCGAAGAGGCTGGGAGAGACGATTGAAATGCCGCAACCGACAGGAGAGGCAAACTGGAAACAAAGCCGTGTTTTAAGCGGAGAGGGCTTTACCTCCTTTGTACCGGAAACGGGCATGGAACGTCTCGCGGTGACGGATGTAGGTATTATCTATGTGGGCGAGGAGGCCATTGATTTGCGGATGTTGTCCGGGCTGATTACCCAGGCCCAACGAAATGCGGTGGGCTTTTTGATACGATACCTTGAGGTGTCCTTGAACGAAACGAAGTTTGATGTTGGGGCGAAGTTGGAAGTACTGTACCGCAGAATGGAAGAGGAAGGCTTTGACTGCATCTTTTCCAATTATTTTACGGACTGCGAACGATTTATGGATTTACCGCGGAAGGAAGATGTGCTGGCAGCGGTGAATCGGATGAGGAAGGTGAGGTTTTTATGAGAATCATAGAGTATTTTGAACAAACAAATGAACTGCAAAAATACCTGCGGGAGCAGATTGTACAGGGCGACTGGCGGGCAGCAAAGTATCTGTATGAAGTACTGGAGCAGGGAACGTTAAAGGAACGGTACGGGGAATGTACGAGGCTGCTGTTGCTGGTGGAAGATGCCCTTATGATGGCTTCGCCAGAGTTTTTTCAGGCGGTATCGGGGACGGATGAGTCCGAAGGAGAGAAGAAGTCGGAGATCCTTGCTTTCTGTACCCTGGCGGAACGGGATGAAATCATTGAAGAAGAGATGGAACCGGATATGAAACCGTGGATTGGGTTTGTGTATACTTATCCGGAGCATCGGGGAAACCGTTATTCGGAAAAGTTGATTCGGTACGCTTGTGAACTGGCAATAAAGGATGGATATGAGAAAGTGTATCTTTCCTCCAATGAAGTCGAACTGTACGAGAAGTACGGATTTGTATTTTTGAAGAGGATGCACACCCTGTGGGGCGAAGAGACACAGGTGTTTGTAAAGGAACTGAGAGATGAAGGTCACGGTTGCGAGTGCAACGAACGAAATGGGGGCGATAGCTGCAATGGAGAATAATTATACACGAATAAGAGAATTGAAAAAAGTATTACGATCAAACGGGCAGACAAATTTGAACGGGAAACCGATTTCCTATTTGTTAAGCAGATGGAGAGATACCTACGAGTATACAGACGGGATTACCGTAAAGTTTGTACCGCTGAATCCGAAGTATCCGGTCAATGTGGCAATGTACATTAATTTGGATGCAGACTTTTTAGGAACGGAGGAGGAAGAAATTAAGCGGTATCCGGCATTTTTTGAGGATTACCTGCTACGGGATTACAGTTATCTGTTTGAGGAACTGAGCGAAAAGTACACTCAAAACAACAAGCTGGAACGCTTGTTATCGAAAATCCAGTGTCAGAAGCCGGATTGTCGGATTCTGAGGCGAAGCGGATTGCTCTACAACAAGGAAGCGCAGGCCTTTGTGTTGAAGCTGTTTGTACTTTTTCCGACGGGAGCGGGAGTGTCGATTCTGGGAGAACGAATCAGCCGAATGATAACGGATATTTTAAAGACCGTAGAAGAAGGCTGTACATTCCTTGATAGGGAGCAGTTACGGGAGAGACTGGCTGTTTATAAACAGCAGATGGCGTTGCGGGAGTTTTGTCGGGAAAAGGGCTATGTGGCATTTGTGGCGGATGGAAGTATTTTGCCGAGAAAAGGTGACAGTGAGGAGCCTCTGGAGACGGCGGTACCCTTTGTGTCACCGGAAACGATGCGGGTGACGGTTCCTATGGAGGACGGAAGGGTGCTTTCTGGCATGGGGATTCCGAAAGGAATTACGGTCATTACCGGAGCCGGATTTTCCGGGAAAACCACACTTTTGGAAGCGATTGAATCAGGTATCTACAATCATGTGCCGGGGGACGGAAGGGAGTATGTAGTGGCGGAGCAAAGCCTTGCTGTAACAAATGCAGAGGACGGAAGATATGTGGCGAATGAGGATATTTCCATGTTCTTCTCTGATATTCCGTTTCAGGACATCCGGAACTTTACCACAAAGCATGCCAGCGGAAGTATTTCCCAGGCAGCAAACATCATTGAAGCAATTGCGGGCGGTAGCCGTTTGTTGACCATCGATGAGGATAAGAGTGCGACGAACTTTATGATTCGCGATGAATTGATGCGGAGGATTGTAAAGGATGAGGTGATTATTCCGTTTACGGACAGAATCCGGAGCATAACGGAGCAAAAAGACGTATCAACCATTCTTGTGATCGGAGGTTCGGGAGAGTATTTAAAGATTGCGGATACGGTGATTCTGATGCATCAATATGTGGCGACGGATGTGACGGAAGAAGTAAGAAAATTGAATTTGCCGGTTTCCGAAGGAGAGTATGGAGCATTTGTGGAGACTGAGCGGACGGTGTTGCTGAACGGGGAAGGGGCAAAATCCCTGCTGTTGCAGACGGTTTGTACCGAGGACAGTAAAAAAGTTATTTGCGGAGAGTATTCCGTGGATATGACCTTGGTTCCGTCTTTAAAGAGTAATGAACAGTTACATTCCCTTGCCTGGGTATTTAGAAAGTTACTTTCAAAGGAAGAAGAGAGTTCGGAATGCCTGAATGCCGTTGGGGAAGAATATCTGGAGCGGTTATTTGTGGAGCTGGAGAACGAGCAGATGACATCCAATCCGGTGTACCGGGGGTGGTGGTTTGATGAAATACGGAAGGAGGAAATCATTATGTGTGTGAATCGGGCGAGAGGGATTTGCTTTGCTACGAAACCTATGGTTTTGTAACTTGCTGTTTTATCCTTTGACGAGACTTTCTGTGGCAGGTATAATCAGTGTAGAAGTGATCGGAAGCATTATGTGCGGAGGAGGTTACATATGGAGCATCGCAGAGTTGCAATGGGCGGAAAGATATATTCTTTACGTGTGGCAAAGGGCATGACACAGGAACAATTGGCGGCGATCCTTTGCGTAAGTCCGGCGGCGGTTTCGAAGTGGGAGCGAAACCTTGCTAATCCCAGTATAGAAATGCTATGGGAACTGGCAGACTATTTTGAGTGCAGCATGGATGAACTGGTAGGTCGGGAAGAAAAGCGTCTGGAAAAAGTCGGAATTTACAACAGTGAGAAAATGCGACTGGTGGAAGTGGCAGAAGAACTGCTTAAGTGCAGTGAAATCAGCAGACAGGAAGGCTTGTTGGCATTAGACGATTACATGAAGAGATATGAGGGAGAAAGCAAGTTTTTACCTTTTGCCATTCACTTTTTCTTGCAGTCGCTTTTAAAGCAAATAGATAATGAAATGATATTTCAGTTGTTGGGAAATTATGTGACGACACTGCCGGTTGAGGAGCAAAGAGAAGGTCATATGATTGTGCATGTACTGGGAGAGATTGCTTCCGGAGCGCATCCCGAGCTGTTGCGGGAAATCATTGCATCCTATGTGGGTGTGGGCTATTGGGAGAAGCTGGAGGCTGTAAGAAGAGGCGAACAAGGGAAAAGAACCAGGGAAGAAATTATAGGGAAGTACAGGGAGAAAAAAATGTTCTCGGAGAAGACTGATTTGCTGGAACTCTTTGAAGTGGTGGGAGATTTTGAGATTCAGGTGATTTTGCGAAATCTGGAGAATGAAACCTTAACGGCAGCACTAAGGGGGGCTTCGGGAAAAATAGTCGCAAGATTTCTGATGAATTTGTCTGACCGGTTGCTCTACTTTGTGAGCGAGGATATTGACCGGTGGAACGGTACGGAGGAAGAGATCCTGAAGGCGCAACGCAGAGTACTTGTGGTCGGCGGATGTTTTTTAACGGAGTAAGGCCGCAGTATGTGGTGCCGTTAGTATCGGAACTATTGTTGCAGATTGTGCGCAGAAAAAAGGATTGCGAAAGCGGAAAAAGTGTGATAAACTAAACTTAGAAAAAGGAACAACCGCCCACAAGGTGGGTTGACCTTAATGTGAATGCAGAAAAACCGCCAACACACTTCGGGCAAAGTTATGAGGGCGGTTTTTCTATGTCCAATTACTTACAGAACGTAAAAACGAATGTAAGTAAAGCTAACAGAAAGAGTCCGAAGGACAACAAATCTCGAAATTCAAATTTGTTCTGATTCTTCATAAGCTCCACCTCCATTCTTTGAGAATGAAGGTCAACGCACCCTGTAACACGATTGTTCCATAAGTTTATCATAACGCAAATCGAACTAATGTTCTAGTGAAAAACGATGGATTTTGAATAAATTAAAGAGGAGAAAAGGAGTAATTGTTGTATGGGAAACGGTGGACAGATACGAACCTTAGAAGAACAAGTTGTATCCCTCTTACAAAAAAAGAACTATCACATTTCCTTTGCGGAGTCTTGTACCGGCGGGCTTTGTTCCGCACGGTTGGTAAGTGTAGCCAGTGCATCGGCGGTGTTTGATGCAGGTGTGGTGACCTATGCAAATGAGGCGAAGATAAAGTATCTCGGAGTGAAGCCGGAGACCATCGAAAACTATGGAGTGGTCAGCGAACCGGTAGCGGGACAGATGGCAGAAGGTGTGGCGAAAGCGCAGAACGCGGAGGTCGGAGTTGGCGTGTCCGGCATCGCGGGACCGACCGGAGGAACTGCTACAAAACCGGTGGGCATGGTTTGCTTCGGCTTTTACGTGGACGGAGAAGTGACTACGGTGACAAAGCAGTTCGGCGACCTTGGAAGAAATGTAGTACGAGAAGCGGCAACGGAGTTTGTGTTTGAGACGCTGGCGGAGTTGCTGAAGAAATAGTCGGCGTTCATAAGCGTTTGGTGAAAAACAGAAGTTAAGAGATAAGTGAAAAGAAGAAAAGTTGAATAAAAAGGTACATGGGAGGAGTAAGGCGATGAAAGCGTATGAACACAAGGTACAGTATTATGAAACCGATAAGATGGGGATTGTACACCATTCCAATTACATCCGCTGGATGGAAGAGGCCAGAGTAGATTTCCTGGAGCAAATCGGTTGGGGCATGGACCGGTTGGAGGCACTGGGGATGGTATCTCCGGTGACCGGTGTGGAGTGTAAGTACAAGGTGAGTACAAAATTCCCGGAGCGAATCCGAATTGAAGTGGGGATTGAAGAATTCCGTGGGGTGAAGCTGAAAATAAAGTATGCCATGTACAAGGAAGACGGAACCCTTGCCTGTGAAGGACATTCGGAGCATGGTTTTCTTGACGCAAACGGTAAAATTATTTCCGTGAAGAAAGAGTTTCCGGAGTGCTATGCGGCGTTGATGGAGCACGCGGAAGCTTAGTGCGTAGAGGAGGTATCATATGGAACGACGGGATAAGGTAAATTACTATTTGGATTTGGCGGAAGTGGTTTCAAAGCGTTGTACGTGTCTGCGCAGACACTACGGAGCCGTGATTGTGAAAAACGATGAGGTGATTTCTACGGGATACGTAGGCGCGCCGCGCGGCAGAAAGAATTGCAGCGATTTGGGCTATTGTATCCGGCAGAAGTTAAATATTCCGCGGGGAGAACGGTATGAGCTTTGTCGCAGTGTACATGCGGAGGCCAATGCCATTATCAGCGCGGAGCGGGAGAAAATGATTGACAGTACGCTTTATCTGGTAGGAAAAGAAGTCTCCACGGGAGCGTATATCGAAAAATCCAACAGCTGCTCCATGTGCAAGCGTATGGTGATCAATGCCGGAATTAAGCAGGTGGTCATTCGGGATACGGAGAACGAGTACCGTGTCATTGAGGTACAGGATTGGATTGAGAATGACGAGTCTCTGGAGGGAAGTTTTGGGTATTAAACAATTTGATTGAATGTGATTGACACGGACAGGGAAGGTGCCTATGTGGAATGGGTACCTTTTCATTTTTTTTTTTTTTAATGTTATAGATGATTAATATATGAAAGAGAACGTATGTTTGACAAGGCGTGTGAGGGTATGGTATACTCAGATTATGGAGTTGAGTTAACCAAATGATAGTTGATGAGGAATTTATTGGAGGGCATATATGAATAATCTTGAGAGAATCAGTTATGAAACTATGGTTTTTATGCGTGGCAAATATCGTTTGGATGAAATTGGTGACGGTAAGGATGAGTTGAAGTTTAAACAGGGTGCAAAAACGATTTTGACAATATATCTTCATGAAGACAAATATACGTTTCTTGTGATATTCGGAAAGAAGGAACGGGAAGTATTTGATGCGAGACGTGATGAGTTCTCAAAGTATATATTGGACTATTATGACGGCTCCAAGACATATCATGACGGAAAATGGATGTTTATCGATGTGACGACACTGGAACAATTGGAAGAGGTTAAGAAGCTCATTCTCATAAAGAAAAAGCCGAACCGTAAGTCGTTCCCGAAGGAGAATGCGGTGTATTCCATGTGTGGGCAGCGGTGCGATTTGTGTGTGCATTATGTCGGAACAACCGATGAACAGCGTGCGATAATGGAGCCTCACTTGCAGAAGATGTGGGGCATAACGGATTGGAGCATGCGTTGTAACGGCTGTTACAGTTCGGAGTGCTATTGCAAAGATGATCCGTGTAATGCAAAGGGGTGTGCGACGAAGAAAGGGCTTGCCGAGTGCAGGGCGTGCAAAGAGTTTCCGTGCATCAAAGCTACGTCTGCTGATTACCGTTCTATGATACATACCGAGGTACATTATGCGGATGAAATCACCTGGGGAATTTTGCCGTATGTGCCGTATCAATATGAGAAATAAAAGATTGTGTATAAAGTGTGTAAAGAACGAGAGGAAATTCCCCGGCACAAGGAAGTTAACGAGATGTTGGCAAAAGCAATCTTGAGACGAAGAGGTCTGTTATAACGGTCGCTTACAAGGTTGTGTATATGAGGAACGGTAATCGGAGGCGATAGAATGAGAAGTGTATATCCTGTATTTTTTACAAAAGCTAAAAACTGTGTATTGGTAGAAGTTCCTGATTTGGAAATACTCACAGAAGGAAAGGATATGTCGGATGCCATTGAGATGGCACGGGATGCGATTGAACTGAACTGCGTATCCAGAGAGGATGCGAAAGAGGTAATTCCGAAGCCGTCGGATATCAGTGTCTTGGATGTTTCCCAGGCGACATTTGCCGGAGAAGGGGCTACGGTCATTTCTCTTGTGGATATTGATTCCGGAGAGTATCGGAGAAAGATCGATACAAAAACAGTCAGAAGAAATGTCGCTTTGCCAAGCTGGCTGAATTATGAGGCAGAACATGCCGGAATAAACGTATCTCGGGTATTGCAGGAAGCATTGATGAAAGTATTAAATTTAGAACATAGAAGATAGAGAAGAATAAGATAATAAAATAAACGGATAATAGTATCGGGGTTTCGCAAGTTGCGAAGCCCCGTTTTACTATCTGTCGGAAGTGTAATATAAATCGGCCCGTCCGAAACTATAATTTTTTGTCATTTGCCCGAAGGGCCGCGCTTTTAGCGTAGTCGAAATCACCTCTTAGAAAAGACTGGGCGCGAGGTCGCTCCCGAGCGTCCTAGTCGTTCTTAGAGGAAGTTTGACGGAGCGTTGCGACATGCAAAAAAATATAGTTTCGGACGGGCCGATGTTAGTTAACCTACCCCAGATAGTAAAACGGGGCTATTACATCTTCTTAAACCGGAACACATTCCAGGACAGTGGCTGTACCTCAGCGGTAAGCTTTCCGCCCTCGAAGGTCTGCCCGGAAACGGTCTTCGGTAAAATCACATTCGGATTCTCGAAGCTGTTCTCGGCAGCCAAATCCTCACAGAATATTACAATCTGCTCCTCAAAGGTAAAGCCTTCGAAACCGCGGATATCCAGCTCTACCGGGTAGGAGGTTTCGGCGTTACGGTTGATGGCAAAGATGGTTAAGCTGTCGGTGTCTGCATCGTAAGCGGCAGCGGTGTCCACGTACGGAACCCCTTCCTTCTCCATGTACTGGGAGGTGTCGTTTACGAAATAGCCCGGGATGTCATAGGTCTCACATGCGGTATCTACCTGCAGGGAGGTACCTTTTGCGTACTGCATCATCTGCATGAAGATGTGGTGGGAAGCGGACTTCCATACATGGTCATGGTTGGATGCGCAAAGTGCGCCGAGGCCACCGGTCATACAGCCGATCTTTACGCGGTCTGCGTGACGCAGGAACGCCAGCTGGATGGATGCCATGGAAAGAGCCTGCAGCATCTCACTGCCCGGGAATCTGCGCTCCGGCATATTGTCCGGGTCGTGCAGGATGTACTTTCTGTCCGGATTGAAGCGGTAGTGGGACATCGGCATGTTGTACGGGCCGTATCCCGGATGGAGAGGCTCGTTCGGACGAATCATTCCGCCGTACTCGTCAAAGGACAGCATCATCTTCTTCGGAGAATGGTGCTTTGCCTGAATTAAGTCGCAGAGAGCAATCTCGGTATTGATGAAATCTTCATAGTAGTGGGAACCGCCAAGCAACGCCTTGTAATCTCCAGGTGGTGCGGCATGGTAGTGATGCATGGAAATGTAATCTACGGTGTCGTAGCACTCCTGCAATACATCCTCCTCCCACTGCGGATAGGTATTCATCCAAAGAGAAGAGGAAGCGCATACTGCGGTCTCGATGCGGGCATCGGTCCACTTCATTACCTTGGAAACTTCGTTACATAAAATACCGTAGCCCTTCGGGTTCTGTCCCCAGGAACCAATCTGCCACGGGCCGTCCATTTCGTTGCCCAAGTACCAGGTCTTAACGTCGTACGGATTCTCGTGACCGTACTGGCGACGCAAATCGGACCAGTAGGTGCCGCCCGGATGGTTGGTGTATTCTACGATGTGCTGGGCATCCTTGATGTCGCCGGTACCGAGATTGATGGTGTACATTGCTTCGGTGCCTACCTGCTCTGCCCACTGTAAGTATTCGTCATGACCGACCTCGTTGGTAATGTACTGATACCAGGCAAGGTCTAAGTGCTTCTTTCTCTGGTCCTTCGGACCGATGGAATCCTTCCATTCCCAACCGGAAACAAAGTTACCGCCCGGAAGACGACAAGCCGGCATACCGGTCTTTTTCAGGGCGTCGATAAAGTCCTGGCGGAAGCCCAATTCATTTGCGGTCGGATGCTTCGGATTGAACATGGTGCCGTTTACCATGGTACCGATCGGCTCTAAGAATGTACTGAACAGACGCGGGGAAATCTCGCCGATGGTAAAGGACGGATGAACCGTGATTTTTGCTTTTTGTGCCATAATAACCTCCTCCATATACTGTGCTAATCATAGATTAGCGTTCTAACTCATAATAATATCGTAACAAAGACGGTGGTTTCTGTCAAGGAAAGCATCTGAGCAAGGTTGTAAGAATATGAACAAAGCAGCGAAAATTATGAAAGCGTTTTCAAAAAAGCCTGATTAAAATGGCGAAATGATGGAAGAAAACCGTTGCAAAAAAGGAAAAGATAAGGTATACTGAGGGTAACAGAATGTAGGAGGTGCCCTATGGCAGACTATACCAAGGCTTGGCTTTCGTACAAAATGAAAGCACTTACAAATTCGACACTTTGGAAAAAAGTAATTGTAGCAGCGGACGAGAAGAATGATCCGTTACCGCAGACCGTGGATACGGCGGTGAAGGAACTGACTCGTGCGGCAAAGGAATTATTCGGAACAGAGCTTAAAAATGAAAGAAAGAATGTATCCTTTTTCGGCGCAGAGCCGTCGGCAGTGGAGCTTAAGAACCTGACCGGCTGTGACGAGGGAATTGTGTTGGTGTATCTTCCGGCACTGAAGGATGCGTATAAAGAAGGTTACCGTCTTGTGGTGACCGAGACGGCGGCGTATGTGGTTGCGGGAACCGGACGCGGTATCTTATACGGAGCCTTTGATTTGATTCGTACCGAGATTATTGAGGATGCGCTTGCGGTATGTGATAAGAAGATTATCCCGGACAATCCGCTTCGTATGATGAACCATTGGGACAATATGGATAACAGCATTGAGCGTGGTTATTCCGGCGAGTCCTTCTTCTTTAAGAATAACGAGGTTGTGGTAAACGACCGTACGAGAGAGTATGCGAGATTGTGTGCTTCCGTTGGTATCAACTCCTCTATCATCAATAACGTGAATGTAAAGCATGCGGCAACCTATCTCATTACCCCGCGTTATGAGAAGGAATTAAAGGAAATGTCCGAGATTTTTGCGGAGTACGGCGTGGATTTGTACCTTTCCTTAAACTTTGCGGCACCGATGGAACTGGCGGGACTGCCTGTATCCGATCCGCTCAACGAGGATGTCAGAGCATGGTGGAAGGATACCATGAAGAGCGTATTCATGGCAATTCCGAAGCTGGCAGGCTTTTTGGTAAAGGCGGATTCCGAGGGACGTCCGGGGCCGCATACCTACGGCAGAACCCAGGCCGAGGGCGCTAATATGTTGGCTGAGATGGTGGCGCCGTTTGACGGTAAGATTATTTGGCGTTGCTTTGTATATAACTGTACCCAGGACTGGCGTGACCGTAAGACGGACCGTGCCCGTGCGGGTTATGACCACTTTAAGCCGCTTGACGGACAGTTTGCGGATAATGTGGTACTCCAGATTAAAAACGGTCCGATGGACTTCCAGATTCGTGAGCCGATTTCCCCGCTTTTGGGCGGCCTGGAAAAGACGAACCAGATTTTGGAGGTACAGGCGGCGCAGGAGTATACAGGTCAGCAGAGACATTTCTGTTACCTGATTCCGATGTGGAAGGAGGTTCTTGATTTCAAGACCTATTGTGCACCGGAGAATGATACGGTGGCGGATATTGTGGCAGGACGCACCTTCGGAAACGTTTCCTGTGGTATGGCAGCGGTGACTAACACCGGTAACGATGTAAACTGGACCGGTCACGATTTCGCAGCAATGAACTGGTACGGCTTCGGTCGTTTGGCATTTACCACGTCCCTTTCAGCGAAGGAAATCGCAGAGGAGTGGATTAAGCTTGCGGTAACAAAGGATGAGAAGGCTGTGAAGGCTTTGACTGATATGGCACTTTGTTCCAGAGAAGTATATGAAAAGTACACCTCTCCGTTAGGAATCGGCTGGATGGTAAATCCGAACCACCACTACGGCCCGAATGTAGACGGTTACGAGTACGACCGTTGGGGTACCTACCATCGTGCGGACTTGCACGGTATCGGTGTGGACCGTACCACCAAGGGTACCGGATATACTACCCAGTATCGCGAGGAAAACTTTAAGATGTACGAAGACCCGGCTACCTGTCCTGAGGAGTTGTTGCTGTTCTTCCACTACATCCGCTATGACTATGTATTGAAGAGTGGAAAGACGTTGATTCAGCATATTTACGATACCCATTTTGAGGGTGTGGAGCAGGCAGAGCAGTTCCTTGAAACGATTAAGAGCTTAAAGGATGTGATTCCGGAGGATATGTATGCGCGTATCCTGCCGCGATTCGAGCATCAGGCAGCACATTCCAAGGACTGGAGAGATATTGTGAATTCTTATTTCTGGCGTAAGTCTGGTATCGAGGATGAGAAGGGAAGAGAATTCTTCTAGGATTTCGCAGTCTGCGGACGAAACTATGAATGGAAAAGAAACAGAATTAATTTAAGAAATAATCAGGAGGACAAAACTATGGAAATGACCTTACGTTGGTACGGTAGTAAAAATGACAGTGTAACCTTACAGCAGATTCGCCAGATTCCGGGTGTGACCGGTGTTATCTCGGCACTGCATGACATCCCGGCAGGCGAGCCGTGGACCTATGAGCAGGTAATGGAGTTAAAGAATGAGGTAGAGGCAGCAGGTCTTACCCTTGCGGGTGTGGAGAGCATCAACATTCACGAGGATATTAAGCTCGGTGCACCGACCAGAGACAAGTTAATCGAGAATTACATTACCTCTTTGGAGAGCGTAGGTAAGGCTGGCGTAAAGCTGGTTTGCTACAATTTCATGCCGGTATTCGACTGGACCAGAACGGATCTTGCGAAGCCTCTTGCAGACGGTTCTACCGTGCTTTCCTACGATGCGAAGCACATTGACGGCATGGACCCGGATGCCATGTTTGAAAAGATTGAGAAGGAAAGCGGCGGCTTTGTAATGCCGGGCTGGGAGCCGAACCGTAAGGATGAGATTAAGGAATTGTTCGAGAAGTATAAGGGTATGACCCACGAGCAGCTTTTGGAGAATTACGGCTACTTTATCGAGAAGATTATGCCGACCTGTGAAAAGTACGGAATCAAGATGGCAGTACACCCGGATGACCCGGCTTGGGATATTTTCGGATTGCCGCGTATCGTAACCAGCGAGGAGTGGTTGCTTAAGGTGGCTGCACTTCATCCGAGCAAGCTCCACGGCTTTACCTTCTGTACCGGTTCTCTCGGCAGCAGCCGTAAGAATGATTTGCCGAAGATTATCCGTAACCCGAAGATTGCGGAGCGTATCCATTTTGCACACATTCGTAACGTGAAGTTTATCACCGATGACGAGTTCCATGAAAGTGCACACCTTTCCTCCGAGGGAAGCTTCGATATGTACGAAATCGTAAAAGCTCTGCAGGAGATGGGCTTTGACGGTGTCATTCGTCCGGATCACGGTAGAATGATTTGGGGCGAGCAGGCAAGACCGGGCTACGGCTTATACGACAGAGCGTTAGGTGCGGTTTATATCGAAGGCCTTTGGGAGGCTATTAAGAAGTCTGCAAAGTAAAATGTCCTGTGGGGGGACACGGCAGCAGTCGGAACAGAAAAGGGCGAAGGCTACAGGAAAAGGAAAAATGAAATGAAAATGAAATATGTATTGGGGGTATGGTTGGTTGTGCTTTGTCTGGCCGGTTGTAACACGAGCCGGGACACAGAGGCACAACCGACGATAACTCCCCCGGAGAATGTGACACAGGTACCGGCGGAGGCAACACCTTCTCCGGTGCCGGAGAATAAAGCGGAACAGGAGGAATCTGCAAAGCCGACAAAGCGTCCGGCAGGGGCAGGAAACCCGCAGCTGTTATTGGGGCAGATGAAGCTGATGAAGGAGGAATATTCGGACCTTTCCCAATTTCAAAACGGTGATATGCTGCAGGCGGCCTTTGACAAGGCGGATGCGTTGGTGGCTAAGGGGGAAACGGAACTTGTTTCCCAGCAGGAATACAACGATATGTTAAAAGAATTGAATGCAACGATTGCGTCTTTAGTGAATAAGTACGGTCTTCCGAATCCGGCTAAGTTTACGGAGAGCATTGAGATGCCGGACCCGTATACCTTTTTGGACGGACGTCAGGTGACGAGCCCGGAGGAGTTTGACGAACGGCTGGAAGAAATCAAGCATATGTACGAGTATTACATGTACGGCCCGATGCCGGATGCAGCGGGGGAGACGGTAACCTACAGTATACAGGGCAATGTAATGACGGTGACGGTAAGTGTGGGCGAGAAGTCTGCGTCTTATAAGGTGACCTTGGCATTACCGACCAATCAGGTGTATGAAAAGGCTCCGGTGCTGTTTTCCATCTTCGGTTTGATGAAGACGGATTATGCCAACGAACGGGGGTATGCGGTATTGTCCATTACTCCGACGGATATTGCGGCGGACAATTCCTCCAGAACCGGCGTGTTTTACGATTTGTACCCGTACGGGGATACCTGGGAGGAACAGACCGGCGCGCTGGCGGCTTGGGGCTGGAGCGTATCCATGGCCATCGATGCGTTGGAGAATGGCGCGGCGGAAGAGCTTGGGCTGACCACCACGGACTTTTTGCTGACGGGGGTATCCCGTTTCGGTAAGGCAACCGCGGTGACGGGAGCTTTGGAGGAGCGCATCAAGATTACGGCTCCGTCCTGTTCCGGAGCAGGAGGTATGGCATTGTACCGTTATGTGTCCGAGGGAACTGCTTATGACTATACGGAAATTAATCGGGGAGATGCGTATACCTTCGGGAAAAACGAGCCGCTCGGCAGTCTGCGCAGTAGTGCGGAGGGCCATTGGTTCAACGATAATTTCCAGGAGTTTAAGGATGAGACGGTATTGCCGCTTGAACAGTATATGTTGTCCGCTCTTTGCGGCAGCGGTGACCGTTATCTGTTTATCTCCGGCTCCTACTGTGATGAGGACTGGGTAAATGCTCCGGCTATGTGGATGAATTACCTCGCTTCCAAGGATTTGTTTGATTACATGGGCATCGCGGACCATCTGGCGGTGTGCTTACATGAAACGGGACATATGGTAACGGATTCCGATTTGGAATATTTGTTGGATTTTGCGGATTATCATTTGTACGGCAAGGAGCCGGCAAAGGATCTTTCCGACCTGACTACCAGCTTATATGCCCTCCCGCAGAATGCGGATCCGGAGTTTGAGGCAAAGTTAATATTTCGGTAAACAATAAAAATACGGAGTTCATGACAAGGCCATGCAGAGATGCGTGGCCTTGTTTGTATATGGAAAAGCAATGATTGGAATGCGGTGGAAATGTGATACTCGTTTGTGATACCATATGCATATGAGA